>CALVEK010000016.1 GCA_944326555.1 Candidatus Gastranaerophilales bacterium
GGGTCGTAAAAATTAATATCAGATTTTGTTTGATACTTGTTCCCTCTCCTCGGGAGAGGGTTAGGGTGAGGGTCGTTTTTTAATATTCATTTGAAACTAAAACTATTTATGTTAAATTATAGTTATGTTTACCGGTTTAATTGAAGAGATAGGGACAATTACAGGACTTAAAAAACAGAATAATTCTCTCTATCTTACAATATCTGCAAATAAAATTGTAAGAGGCATAAATATTGGTGATAGTGTAGCAATAAATGGAGCTTGTCAAACCGTTACTGCTTTTGATGATACTCAATTTGAAGTTTTTGCTTCACCTGAAACACTTTCTGTAACAACTTTTGAGAACTTTAAAATCGGAACAAAAGTTAATCTGGAAAGAACATTGCGTCTGAATGACAGACTTGACGGCCATATAGTAAGCGGACACGTTGATACTACAGCTCAAATCTCAGACATCAAACAAAATGGCGAAGCTAAAGATTTTATTTTTAAAATCCCTCAAAAATATACAAAACAAATTGTCAAAAAAGGTTCAATAACCATTGATGGTATTAGCTTAACTGTATCTGATGTGAGCTATGATAAGTTTAGAGTTACTGTAATACCTATTACTTATCAATCAACAAACTTAAATACGCTAAAAATTGGAGATTATGTCAATATTGAAACAGATATTCTTGCAAAGTATGTTGAAAAATATTTGTCCTCGAACCATAATAATAGCAATATAGATATGAATATGTTAGAAAGAAACGGATTTTTATAATGTCATTGCTGGAAAGAAAAACAGAAATTTTGGATGAAAATAATCAAAATAAATTCAGATTTGACAGTGTTGAAGACGCTATTGATGTAATCAAAAAAGGCGGAATGGTTATAGTAGCTGATGATGAATCAAGAGAAAATGAGGGAGATTTGATTTGCGCAGCAGAATTTGCCACACCAGAAATGGTCAACTTTATGATTACAGAAGCCAAAGGCGTATTGTGTGCACCCATAAGTGTATCTAGAGCAAGAAAACTTGGGCTTGATTATATGGTTAAAAACAATACAGATGTAAAAGGCACAGCATTTACACAAAGCGTTGATGCAGATCCCAAATATGGTGTAACAACAGGTGTGTCGGCAATTGACAGGTCTGTTACCCTAAAACTGATAGCAAATGACCAAACAAAACCATCAGATTTAAGACAACCCGGGCATATATTTCCTCTCATAGCTAAAGAGGGTGGGGTTCTTGAACGAGTAGGACACACTGAAGCATCTGTTGATTTGTGCAAACTCGCAGGCCTTAAAGACGCTGCTGTTTGTTGTGAAATAGTCAACCCTGACGGTACTATGGCAAGACGTGATGACTTAAGAAAATTTGCTGACAAAAATAATATAAAATTCATAACAGTAGCTCAGCTTATTGCTTACCGTCTTAAAAATGAAAAATTGATGATAAGAGAAGCAGAAGTTATGCTTCCAACAGCGTTTGGAACATTCAAACTTGTAGGTTATCGACACGCACTTACGGGGCAGGAACACGTGGCTCTTGTTAAAGATGATGGCTCAGACAAAACGCCTCTTGTTAGAATGCATAGCATATGCTTAACAGGTGATACTTTCCACAGTCTAAGATGTGATTGCAACAGTCAACTTCAAAATTCTATGAAAATGATTGATAACTATGGAAAAGGTGCTGTTGTTTATCTGATGAATCATGAGGGTAGAGGTATCGGCATAGTTAACAAAATTAAAGCATACGCCCTACAGGATAAAGGTGAGGATACCGTTCAAGCAAACTTATCTCTCGGTTTTAATTCTGATTTAAGAGATTATGGTGATGGTGCACAGATACTTTTGGACTTAGGTTTTAAAAAATTTAAGTTGATTACAAATAATCCTCAAAAAATAGTTGGTCTTGAGGGTTATGGCCTTGAAATTGAAGAAAGAGTTCATGTTGATTCAGAATGTACAAAATATAATTACAAATATCTTTGTACAAAAGCTAATAAAATGCATCACATGTTAGACATAAATGAATTGGAGCAGGAATAATGACGCAGGCATTGCAGTACAAAGTTCAGGCATATTCTGATGATATCAAAAACATCTTTATGGGTGTTTATAATGATTTCAAAACAAAAGCATACTCAAACTATAAATTTGAGCTTGAACCGCTTGATTATGAAGATTTTACAGCAAGTGTGAATGCAGGTCTCATACAATGTCTTATCTTGTTTGAGGATTCTATCCCTACAGCTTTTATGGTCTATACTACCGAAATTAGTGAATCTCTGGAATTAAACATTATACATTGCATTGGAGATGAAAATCTCAATGAAAAAAGAAAACAATTAATGGATAAGTTTATGGAAGTTAACAGCGAAATATTGAAAGAAAAAGTTGTTACCTACCCAATGCTTGGTACACAAGATGAATTTACTCCTGAGATTACAAATTATGGTTTCAAATTAATTGGTCTTGCTGTTGATAGATTTTTGTTTTCTGAGAAAGCATCGGTGGAATTATTTAAAAAATTTAAGCCGTTGCCACTACCTGAGGGGTACAAAATTACTCAATGGGATGCAAAATATTGTGATGAAATGATAAATGTTATCAACACAGCATTTAAGGATACATCAGATGCTCTTTTTGACCCGCGTTTTGCATCAATTGAAGGTTCTACTGATATTTTGAATAAAATAGTTACAGGCGTCTACGGTAGGTTTTTACCGGAAGCAACCAGTGTGTTATTGTTTAACAAAAAACCTGTTGGAATTTGTTTTGCTAATATTACAGCAGGTCGAATTGCAAACATTCCACTTATAGGAATGACAAAAGAGCACTGTTTAAAAGGTCTTGGTTCAGCACTTTTGCATTCCACAATGAAGAAATTGCTCGCAAATTATTCAACAACTCTTACAGAAGTAAATGCAAGTACAGAAACTGATAACTATCCTGCAATAAAAATGTACAGACGTCTTGGATTTAAAGAAGATTACTACTATCCGCAAGCCTATAGACCTATCGATATTAATGAATAAAAAAAGCCCTTTTCAAAGGGCTTTTTTATAAAGTCTATGCAATTCTTCCTTTAAAATTCTTTTCCAGTTGTTTTTCTATTTCAGACTGAACATGGAACTCTTTATTGCCGTTTTGTTGTTTTTCTCTGTATTTCATCATTGAATAAGGAACAATTAAGCCCAAGAACAAGCAAGTGATTCCCATATTAGCAGCGACAGAACCTATTTTCATGTTTCTGCACCCTTTGAGGAACTTTTCAAGTGCTGCTTCGTCTTTCGGAGCTTGTTTTACTAGTTTAGTGATATTATCAGCAATTGCATTAACATCACATGCTTTAATATATTGATGTGGATCAATAATATGCGTATTTTTAGCTTTACCCATCAATTTTTCAAGCCAAGTACCCTCAACTATAGTTTTGATAACACCTGACTGTTTTGCAGCCTTAATTACTGTATTGTTAGCGTTATTGGTATCATAAATAAATTCATATAAGGCTTTTTTATTATTCATAAGGTCTTTTATCGCCTTGATATCCTCATTAACTTTTCCTGATTTTATAGCTTCTTTCATGTAATTAGAAGATAAAACCTCAGCATGCAAATCAATAGGCTTTTTAAAGAAGTGTTCACTCGCCTTTTCAATGCCTTGTTGTACGTATCTGCCTGCAACATAAAGGAAGAATAATAAACTGCCTTCTTTTATTGCTGTTTCAGCGAACTCAGTCTTTGTTCTTGAGTTAAAAAGTCTTTCACCTGTAATACCTGCATCAACAATAAATAAGTTCTTTACAGGATCAAACATAAATTCACCTAAGGCTGAGCCAAGTCCTTTAAATGAAACATTTTTTGATTTTACAGTTTCCGGTTTCATTTGATTATTTTCTGTAGAAAATGCTTTAAAAGCAGGACTTTTTGCAACATGATCACTATAGAATGTTTGTTCTGATTTTTTTGCCCAGAACTGTTTTTCAATTTCTTTTCTTGTATAGTGTTGTTTTACTTTAACCAGAGTAAAGAAAGAAGCCAATGTTAAAGCCGTTGCAGTAGCAAATTTACCTAAGAAAAGACCTTTTGTCTTAGCTAAATTTTGAACTGCGTGCTCCAAAGACTCAGAAACATGCGGTTTAGAAGTAAGTTTTTGAGCATAATTTTGTGCAACAGCTAATTGCTCTTTGTCTTTTAACAATCTGACATCTATGTCAGGATTAATTTTTGCCAACTTATAAACGGTTTTGTCAAAAGCCCACTTAAAGAAAGGCAAACCGCCCATCCATATCGCTTGTGTACCAAATTCATCAATAAATCTGTCTTTTGCTTCGATTTTTCCGCCTGCATCATAAGAGAATGCAGTCATACCTGTACTGTTTACAACGTCCTTTGTAAATAAGGGGATTAAATTAGAGTGATCGCCAAATGTAGATGTGATTTTATTAATTAACATTTAAATTTCCTTTATACACACGGGGCTGTATATTATAGACCCCATACCAAGTTCATAACTAATACCTTTTTCGAATTTACTCTTGATTGTGTATATCGTCGATTATTAAACATTTACTATTCTCCTTGAAATTGTTTTTTAAATTAATGTTTCTGAAAGTTGTTTCGTGCTAAATATAAAAGATTTTTTTATATTTTGTAACAATAAAAGTTTTGAAAAATAACAGACAAAAAAGCCTTCCGAATTTATCAGAAGACTTTACAAATTCTGTTCTATGCTCATGCAGCAAAAACTGCAATCTTTTCAAGTTTTTGTAAAGACTTCTAATTCGTATAGAATTGTCGCTTTTGATACTTTCTAATTCTCATTTTATTGCCTTATAATCTCTGACAACTACAGAATTGTAATCTGTACACCATATGTTTACACAAAAAAAATAAAATGTCTAGTCTTTTATTACAAAAGTAGAAGAAAATTATAAAATAAATCAAAAATTTAAAATTGTGGTAGAATACACAAATAAGGTGGCATCGTTATAGAGGAGAAAAAAATGACACACGAATTGAAAGTATTGATGGATGCAGACATAGATAAAAGCAACATATTAAATAAAAAGGTTGCAGTAATCGGTTATGGATCTCAAGGCTATGGTCAATCTACAAATCTTAAAGACAGTGGTGTAGATGTAGTAATTGGTGCAAGAATTGGTGGTGCATCAGCAAAAAAAGCTGAAGCAGAAGGCCTAAAAGTTATGAGCATAGAAGATGCCGTAAAATGGGCTGATCTTATACAAATTCTTATACCAGATGAAGTACAAGCAAAAGTATATGAAGAACAAATAAAACCAAATCTAAGAGCAGGACAATATTTGATGTTTGCTCACGGGTTTAATATTCATTTCAAAAAAATAGTACCTCCGGCAGATGTAAATGTCTTAATGGTTGCACCTAAAGGACCGGGACACACTGTAAGAAGCGAATATGTCGCAGGCAAAGGTGTACCATCATTAATTGCTGTGTACCAAGATCCGTCAGGAGATTCAAAAGAAGTTGCTTTGGCTTATGCATCAGCAATTGGAGCTGGCAGAGCAGGTATATATGAAACAACATTTAAAGAAGAAACTGAAACTGACCTGTTCGGGGAACAAGCTGTACTTTGTGGCGGACTTTCCGCATTAATTACCGCAGGGTTCGAAGTTCTCGTTGAAGCTGGATATTCTCCATATATGGCATATTTCGAGTGCTTGCATGAAATGAAACTTATCGTTGATCTTGTTAACCAGGGCGGTATTTCTGATATGAGATACTCTATTTCAAATACTGCTGAATGGGGAGATTTAACAATTGGACCGAGAATTATTACACCTGCTGTAAAAGATGAAATGAAAAAAGTACTCAAAGAAATCCAAGACGGAAAATTTGCAACAGAATGGTTAAATGAATATAACTCTGGCATGAAGAAATTCAAAGAACTTGAAAAACAAGGTGAAGAACATCAGATAGAAGTTGTCGGAAGAGAACTCCGCTCAAGATTTGCTTGGAAAGATAGCGATAAAATTATAGATAGAGCTAAAAATTAATCAAGAGCACACTAAAAAAGAGCTGCAATTATATTGCAGCTCTTTTTTGTTGATTTATCAACAAAAATCGTTAAATAAAAAACAGGTTAGTTTGCATTTGTAAAAAATTCGTAACATTTAAAAGCAAATTACTAAAGTTATTTTAAAAGGATGTCGAATATAAAAACAGATATGCAAAGTCAAAAAAAACTAAAGGAGTATTAGCAATGGGAATGGCAGCATCACAAGCCAGATACTTGAGCTTAACAGCAAGAAAGACAAATACAGAATATGAAGGTCAACAAGTAAACCAACAAAGAACTGCTCTTGCAAATCAAAGCGCAGGCTTGTTTAACCAGATGTTGTCTTTGGAAGTACCAACACCTCCTTTAGCAACTGATTATTCTAAAACAGAATATACATTTGTAAATACAGCAACATCTGAAAACATTAGCTTAGACAGTATTTACAAAAACCCTACACAACCTGGTCAAACTCAAGATACTTACACAGTTTCAGGTTCAAGAAAAGTTTCATCTGTATTATCAAATATTAACAATATTGTACCAACAGGTGATGGTTCAAACAGATACAATATCTCTTTAAAAGATGATAATACAACATATCAAATTAGTGTAAATGGCGGAACTGCAATGACAATATATGGCCCAAGCACTTTTGATGCTTTAGCACCATATTTTTCAGATGCAGAAAAAGCAGCAGGAAATACTGACGCATCAACTTATCCGCAAGCAGGTGATTATTATTTTAAATACACAAACCCATCAACACAAGTTGAATACTACATACCTGCAACAGGCCCTGATATGACTGTTGAACAATTGATAGCACAAGGTAACAATGATGGTGGATTAAAAACTTATTCAGCACAAAGCTATACAAAAGATGAATTCTTCCATATTGATGATGCAATACTCACAACTGCATCTGATGGTACAGGCAGATATGACTACATTGCATTTTACCCTGAAGATCAATACAATGCTGACGGTACATTAAAAGATGACGCAAAAAGAATTACTTGCAAATTGACACAACAAACTGTCCAAGATGATGCTGCATTTGATGCTGCTATGGAAACATATACTGCAAAAAAGGCAATCTACGAAAAAACCGTAGCTGACATTGATGCCAAAACAACTATCATTCAACAACAGGATAAAACTCTTGAATTACACTTAGACCAACTAGATACAGAACAACAAGCAATACAAACAGAAATGGATGCAGTAAAGAAAGTTATAGATAAGAATATAGAAGAAACATTTAAGACATTTGCATAATACTCCGATTTTTACACCGGCTTTTGTGAAAGCCACAAAGCCGGTATTTATTTTAAAAGAAGAGTATACATTAAACGTATGATTTTTAAAGAAGAAGGCTTTAAAACATAGTCTCTAAGCCTTTATAATGAGAGTAATAAAACTTAATAAAAAAATAGAAAAAATATGACAATAGGAAAATAATAATTAAATTTTAGATGGTTAGATAGTTAAAAAAATAAGAACGGAGACAACATATATGGGTATGGCAGCTTCACAAGCCCGTTATCTAGGTTTAACGGCTAGAAAAACAAATGTGGAATTTGAAGGTCAACAAGTAAACCAACAAAGAACAGCTTTAGCAAACGAAAGTGCAGGACTATTCAGACGATTGCTCGAATTGGAAGTTCCTACCGCACCGACTCAATCTGATTATTATACAGATGAATACACATATAATGATGCATCAAGTTCTGATGGAAAAGTTACAGTCTCCAGTATTACAGAAAATGCAGGCTCTGACCCCAAAACATACACTGTAGAACTTGTTAGTAAAGAACAAATACCACAGTATGACTCAAACAAAGATCAAGAAGTTTCTGTTGTTCCAGCATCAGGCTCTACATCAGGATACGAAATATACTTAAAAAATGGTAATCACTACACACTGTCAGGACCAATTGCAGGAATATCAGAAGACATGGCAAAAGAGTTCAATGAAGCTGGTGGAGTAACTTACAACGACCCATCTGATACATATTACAAATATACTGTATCAGGCTCAAATGCAACATTCTATATAAATGCAACAAAAAGTGGATTTGATCCTACTAACACAGGTACACAAAATGTTGACACTTTCAGTGTAATACCAGTAGAGCAAGAAGTTCACAAAACAATAAACAATGCAACACTAGGCACTGCTTCATCCGGCTTGTACAATTCAATATCTTGGACAGATGAAGATGGTTCATACTACTCATATACGCTAACACAATCACAAGAGTACGATGAACAAGGCTACAATGATGCAATGTCTCAATACAACTACGATAAGCAAGTATATGAAAAGGAAATTGCGGACATCAATGCTAAAACTCAAAAGTTACAAGAAACAGACCGAACTCTTGAACTAAGACTTAAACAACTTGATACAGAACAAGAAGCTCTACAAACAGAGTTAGATTCAGTTAAGAAAGTTATTGATAAAAACATTGAAAATGTATTTAAGACATTTCAATAATTAAGATAGTAGTAGAAAAATATGTGAGGACACAATGTCTTATAAAAATGATGGTTATCTGGTAATAGCAAATAAATTTGGTAAAGCAAGTTCTGATGCAAAAGCTCAGTTGTTTGAAACTTATGACAGATTAAGAGATATAACGGTAAGCGGTTCATCTCTTGACGGCGCTGGATTTGGCACAGCAGGAAGTTTTTTGTGGCAGATAGCAAGATTAATTTCGCCGAGTGCTTTTATGCCGGTTTTGGGTGGAAATACGACAATGAATATACCAGGTACGTCATATTGGTCGCCAATAAGTGGTGGTAACTCAATTTTGGATAGCGGTTCTGCTGCTTTCGGTATAACAGGCCTAGGAAATTATCCTGGATTTCCCAGCGGCGCAGCTCCTGTTGCTTGGGGATTTGGTATGGACACAAGCTACAGTGGCGGTACTATTACAGGTGGTGCATCTAGTTTATACAGCACAAGCAGTATAGGAGGATCAGTTGGACTCAATGCTGCTGCGTATGGTGCAGGAATAGCAACCGGATTTGGTGTACCTGGAACAAGTTGGTTACTGCCTGCGGCCGGAGTAGTTTCAGGTTTTGCAGGTGTTGTTCAAGCAATGGCCCCTTATATGGGTGGCTTTGGGCTTGGTGCGACTGTTTTAGGCAACTTACTGCAAGGAACAACCTCAGCAGGATTAGCTGCATATCAAAATATTTCTGGCAGCATCTTATCTAATGCAGACACAGTATTGTCCAACAAAGTTAGAAACATTGAGACTGTTGTAAAAATGTTGGATACACAAGGTGATATTGTCAAAAAAATGTTAAAAGATTCAATTGAGGGCGATAGTAAACAAGTACAAAATATGTAGTAGGAGTCAAATGAGCCGCATAACTTACTTAAGAACAGTAAATAATATTGTATTCGACAGGTTTATTATTTTTTCTCTGTTTAGGAAAATTGTAACTTTTTATTACAATACCTTTATTTTCCACCCCAATATATTCAAGAATTCTAAAAAAGTGTCGACAAATAATATAGAACACAAAAACAGTCTGGCATTCTTAAAGATTGCAAACGACAGGAATATAAATTACATATATTAAGAAATATTAAATTTACTTTGATATAAGTCAATTATATAGAGTGTTCTGTTTTTATAGTTATGTAGGTCCAAGTGGACAAGGAGTCAACATTGTTTTTAGATGCATTACAAACTAACTTGCAGAAGATAGTGAACTTCTTTGGATACTTACGTTCCTATTTTATCAGGCATA
The DNA here is from genome assembly GCA_944326555.1 of Candidatus Gastranaerophilales bacterium. GTDB lineage: Bacteria > Cyanobacteriota > Vampirovibrionia > Gastranaerophilales > Gastranaerophilaceae > Limenecus. The sequence goes on from CALVEK010000016.1 coordinate 9,808, forward strand.
ATCCGCTGCAAACATTTGCAAATCAGATTTTGGCTATGATAAAAGACTATTTGACTATGAACAGAAAACTCAAAATGGCCAAATACAGAGTCAATTATCAGATGTACAAACTTAACCAAATGGAGCAGTTGATTGCCGAAAACAATGAGCACGTTTTCTTAAGGGGAAACAGGCTCAACCTTCAAAGATAAGAACTAGATAAGGGTGGACCCGCTATGGGAATGGCAACATCACAACTGAGACTAATGTATTTAAATGCTTACAGGCTTGACCTTGAGTATAAAATACAGCTCATTACAGAAGCAAAGATGAATCTGTCAAAGACTTGTACCGATTTGCTTAATGTCGGAACAGATTTGGATGCTGACGATCCTATGGTCAAAAAACTGGAAGCGCGTAAAGAGCGTTTGAACATTATGGAGAAAAAACTCGATATGCAAATGCAGCAATATCAGAATAAGCTCAAGATGATTGATACTGAATACTCATCTTGCGAACAGCTTCTGCAAAAGAATATCGAGCGTTCATTTAAATACTAACTACAAGTTTAATTAGCATCATTATTTGATAATTTTTGATTAGACAGTGATAGTTTTATGAAGTTCTTTGCTTCATTGATTGGCACTGCAAAACCTATGCCAATATTGGAAATGTTATTATCAGGGTTATAAATTGATTCGCTTATGCCAATTACTTCGCCATGAATGTTAATGATAGGACCACCTGAATTCCCGGGATTTATTGCTGCATCAGTTTGAATTTTATTTTTTGAATAATCTATTCTTGATACAATACCTGTAGTAAGAGTTCCATTGAAACCGAACGGGTTCCCTATTGCCAGAACTTTTTGGCCGACTTTAACTTTTTCTGAATCACCAAGTTGGATTGTTGGTAATTCTTTCTTTGCATCGATTTTTAACAGAGCCAAATCGTTATCTTTACCCATTACAGAAAGAATCTTTCCCTTAAAAACCTCACCGGTAGATATTGTTACCTGTATGGATGGAGCACCGCTTACAACATGAGAACTGGTTAAGATAATACCTTTAGAATCAATTATGCAACCAGTACCGCTTGATAAACCGTCTTTTACATCTGCCTCAATGAGTACAATTGCAGGAGTCATTTTTTCATATATTCTTGATATTGTTGTGTCTTCATCATATTCATTACTACTTAGAATCCCACAAAACGCTTGTTGTGAAACAGATGAAAACATCACTACACCTAAAAGTATAGTTACAATAAATCTGCGCATAAAATCACTCCTCTTATTTATGTTTATTTGATGAGTGCATTATGACTTCAAATAATATAAAAATTTATACAGATATAGAAAACAAATATACTAATTAAATTTTTACTTAAAATAATATCAAATTTTTATACAACAAATCAAAAATTTTTCTATTTAAAATTTATGTTTTATAATGCGTATAGAGGGAATGAATATGCAAATACTAACAAAACAGGAATATGCAACATTTGATGAAAAGCTAACACGAGATATTATTCAAATAGTTGGTAAAGACAATGTAATAACAGATATAGAAGGAATTTACGCGTATTCGTTTGATTGTGCGCATATCCCATTTTCAAAGAAATATCCTAAAATAGTTGTGTTTCCTGAAAACACAATGCAAGTAAGTGAAATTGCAAAACTTGCAAACAGATATCTTATCCCAATAATTCCAAGAGGTGCAGGTTCAAATCACGCAGGGGGTTGCGCACCTGTTAAAGGAGGAATCATTCTCCATTTTTCAAAAATGAATAAAATCTTTGAAATCAATAATGAGAACCTTACCTGCAGAGTTCAACCAGGAGTTGTTGTAGGAGAACTTCAAAAAGAAGTACAAAAAATTGGATTATTTTTCCCACCTGACCCATCAAACTTGGCAGTTTCAACAATAGGAGGAGGGATAGCACTCAGTTCAGGCGGACCAAGAGCGTTTAAATACGGCACTTTTAAAGACTATGTCATTGATTTGGAAGTTGTTATGGCAGATGGAACAATAATAAGAACAGGTGCTCAAACTGCAAAAAATGTAACAGGATATAATCTAACGCAACTTATTACAGGTTCAGAAGGCACTCTTGGAATAGTTACGGAAGCTGTTTTAAAATTAATTCCATCACCAGAATATACAAATGTAATGCTTGCATATTTTGAGAGCATAGAATCTGCGGTAAACGCAGTAAGTGCAATTATTAATAATCACATGACACCATCAGTAGTTGATTTACTTGACAAAAAAACACTACAAACAATCGAAGACTTTTATCCCGTTGGCTTACAAACCGATAAAGAAGCTGTATTGCTTATTGAAACTGATGGGGACATCGTTTCTGTAGAAAATCAACAAAATAAAATAAGTGATATATGTAAAAAAAATGGCTCAACATTTGTTGACTGTGCAAGAAATGAAGAACATAGGCTTAAAATTTGGACAGCCAGACGTTCTTCCTTTGCGGCTTGTGCAAAACTTGCTCCCAACGTTATAACAGAGGATGTTGTTGTTCCTCGCTCTCAAATTGCGGCTCTGGCAAAAGGGATTATCCATATAAGTGAAAAATATAATTTAATTACTATGATAATGGGACATATAGGAGACGGAAATATACATCCGAACTTTGCTCTTGATTTAAGGGATGAAAAACAAAAACACAATTTTGAAAGTGCCAAAAAAGAGTTATTTGAACTCGCTGTAAAACTTGGCGGAACACTTTCCGGTGAGCATGGTATAGGATGCCAAAAAGCAAATTTTCTGCCTATAGCTTTAGATAAAGCAACACTACAATTAATGAGCCAAATAAAGAAAGTATTCGATCCAAACTATATACTAAATCCGGAAAAAATGTTATAAACAAGATATAAGAATACAAGGAGATTTTTGTGAATAATTGCATAATATATTGCACAGTCCCTAATGAATTTAATGCAAATCTTATTGCGACTACGCTTGTTGAAGAAAACCTCGCAGCTTGTGTTAATATTCTTCCATCAGTAACTTCTGTATACAAATGGGAGGGCATCGTACAAAATGATAATGAATTGCTGTTGGTAATAAAAACAAGAGAAGAAAAATTTGAAGAAATAGAATCTAAAATTAAAAGTTTACACGAATATAACCTACCCGAAATCATCTCCGTACCAATTATAAAAGGAAGCGAAGAATATCAAAACTGGATTCAAAAAGCAACACTATGATAGAAAATGCAACTATTGAAAAAGACTATGAAATAACATTCAAAGCAATGGTTGATTTTCTCTTGTCTCTGGGATTGATAGTAAACACAAAAACTAAAGCAAGAGGTCATCAGGGTTTTTTCTTAAAAAACAGAATAGATATTTCATCGCAAATACCTTATAAAAGAAAAATAGAGGTACTAATACATGAGTTTACTCACTATATACACTCTCAAATTGATAGTACCGTAGGAAAGAGCAATGGCTCACTTTCTTTGTTATTTCCAAACTCTAATTTAGAAATAATAGAAAATGAACTTTTAAAAGTAACAAAACTTGTGGACCAAAACAAAGCATATAAAATACTGGAAGATAAACGAAACGAAACAATCAATGAGATAAAAAAACTTGCTAAACTTATTAAGGAAGAATATCCTGATTTTAAGCGTTCGTACCCTCATAAAAAGATTGAAAAGGAAATAAAAAAAACTGACGCAAAATATCTTCTTAAATATGACAGAGTTCAAGTAAAAGGTCTTATTTGGAACAAAGTCAAAGAATACTCAATATCAACAATTGACAATGATTTCCCACAATTTAGCAATTCAATAAAGAATTATATAGTGATAAAATCCAAACAAAGATTGCTAAAAAGGATTGCAGCAAGAATAAATCGCCTTAATAACTACTATAAAAGGCCAACGGAACTGTTTGCAAGGTTTATGGAAGCATTATTTATTGATACCCAAAAGGTAACTGAAATAGCTCCATATACATATAATATTTTTTGCAAACAACTATCAAATAACAAATACGGGAAACTTGCAGATTTTATAAACAAATTTTTTTAATACTTTTAATAAACTCCTATAATTTTGACAAATAATGTATAATTTGTTTATGAAAAAGTATATCTTATGGTTAATTGAATTAATAATTTGGGGAATTGTACTATTCTCAATTATTTTTGTATCAGCTTATATTTACAATAAAAATATAAGAGAAAACTATACATACTACGCATTTTTTAACGATGTAGACGGATTAATTAAAGGATCTCCTGTTAAAATTCATGGCTATCAGGTAGGATATGTTTCTAATATCTCTATTATAAACGACGATGTATTTGTAACATTTATCATCACAGACAAATCAATAAAACTTACTGATAATATTGCAGCAACAGTCGCATTTACAGGCATGGGAGGTTCAAAATCACTGGAGTTATTCAAGCCGGAAAGTAATGCAAAAAACAAAAACTACATCACTATCGTTGAACCAAGAAGAATAAATGATTTTTACATATACCAAAATCAAATAGCGCAAAATATTGTAACTATGTCAAGAGATTTTATGAATATACTCAACAATAACAATACAGAGTACATAAAGAAATTCATCAAAGACCCTAACATATTCAAAAATGCGAATGACTCACTAAATAAAATACAGAATAAAGAGACTGAAATACTTAATAAAATGGAGAAAAAATGAAAACAGCCATGAAAAATAATGTAACAGTTGTCAATCACCCACTCTGTGAACACAACCTAAGTGTCATCAGAGATAAAAACATAAACTCAGACGGATTTAAAAACTCAATGAAACGTCTTGCAACTATACTTGTACTTGAGGCTACAAAAGAGCTACCTCTAAAAACATATAAAATTACTACCCCGATAACAGAATGTGATGTAAATAAACTGAGTGATGAGTATAAAATTATATTTGCCCCGATTTTAAGAGCAGGTCTTGCAATATCTGATGTAGCAAGTGAAATCATACCTGATGCAAGCGTACAGCACGTTGGAATGTATAGAGATGAAACAACACTTGAACCAGTATGGTACTACGATAAAACACCTGTTAGATATGACAATCCCGAGCACATAAAAGTATTTATACTCGACCCAATGCTCGCAACAGGCAACTCCGCCCATGCTGCAGTATCGTTATTTCTAAAAAAAGGTATATTAATTGAAAACCTGGTATTTATATCAATACTAAGTGCACCAAACGGAATAGAACTTTTGACGAGAGATTTTCCTGATTTGAAAATTATTACAGCAAAAATTGATGAAGGACTAAACTCAAGAGGCTACATCATACCGGGGCTTGGCGATGCAGGAGACAGACTATTCAACACATTTGAGAAGTAAACATGTTCAAATTTGAAAAAATAAATGATAAAAAAATTTTAAAATCAGACTACTTGTCAGATAAAACGGTAAAGCACTTTTTTACAACGCGTGAAACTGTAGTTACACCCAAAGAGCTAACTTCGCTAAATAATTTGTGCAAACAAAATATTATGGATATATCAAAATATTTAGAAATAGATCCTGACAAAATAATTATTCCTACACAGACACACTCTGACAACGTAAAGGTCGCAAAAGCAGGGCAAAACTACCCTGATACAGATGCACTTATTTTAGAAGATACAGACATAGCTATACTTTTAAACTTTGCCGACTGCACACCTGTAATTCTATACGACAATAAAAACAATGTAGGAGCAATTTCCCACGCAGGCTGGAGAGGTACAGCGTCATCAATTGTAAAAAAGACATTAAAGCTAATGCAAGAACGATACTCAACAAATCCACAAAACACTACAGTAGTTATAGGCCCTGCAATATCAATAAAAAATTACCAAGTAGACCAAAATGTATTTGATGAGCTCAAAGCAACTCTTGATTGTGAGTATTCTGATTGGTTTACAACAGATAAAACAAACTTAAAATACTATGTTGACCTAAAGACAGTTAACAAACATCAGCTTGAAGAACTAGGCGTATCGAGAATTGACAAGTGTGATTATTGTACTTATGATTCGGTTGATGTATTCTTTTCATACAGAAAAGAAAATGGACAAACGGCAAGACACAGTGCCATTTTAAAACTACTAAATAAATAGGGGAGTAATTTACATGTCAGTTATAGATAAACTATCTTCAATCAGTGATACACTATCAGTAGTGTTCAATTTTGCACTGGAAAATACAGAAATAAAAGAAGATTTTGATGAGTATCTAAAAACAATTGGCATGTATAATGCACAGCCATCGCAAATCAATTCAGTTTTGGTAACATATGTTTTTGAAAGAGTTTTTCATAAAGGTACAGACACGGTTTTCTCTATGTACTTAAAAGAGAATACAAATACTGACAGCCAAACAAAAAAACTTATAGAAGCATTTCAAAATTCGATAGATGCACTTTTTGAAGTTAAATCAGTTCAAAAAAACGGATTTGACCTGAATAATTTGGTAAATGAAAAAAAATATTTTGCAATGCCCCTTGTAAAAATGAGCCATTTTAGAGGGATATACAAAGGTTCATATATACTTGCAAGAATATTTCCTTTCGAAAATGAGTACTTCATCATAGAAATCAGAGAAACATTCTCATCACTTGATAAGGACAAAGTTCTTAAATATGCTGTTGCCAAAATAATCGAACAACCTGAAAATCTATATAAAGATAACAAAGATAAACTAAATGAAATTGAATCAGAAATTGCAAAATTTACAGAAAAATTTATTGAATGTTTTGATACAGATGAAATTGTTACAACAAACGAATTTGTTGATGAATTAATAAGTGATTTCAATGATTATTACTTCGGTACAGGCTCAAAAAGTAAGGAAGATATTAAATCGCTTATAAAACCAATCGAAAGATACGGGTATTTTAAAGTACCTGAATTTAATAGCAGCTACGATAATTATATTGAGTCTTCAATGGCAGGTTTTTCAAGCCACAGCAAAAAATATGACGTTGGTGTAATTTTTGATAGAGAACTAGGCATGTTTATCGTTCCTTTTTACGGAACAATTTGCCATATACTTGAATCTACTGATTATAAGTCAATAGAAGGCTGGGATGAATGTATAAAATCATTTATGGAGAATGACAAAATTCCGGCATCTTTAGTAAAAAGATTGGCTGAAAAATATAATAAATTCACTGATATACTCAATGATTTGTACAATGAAAATATGACATTAGATGAGTATTTAGCAAAATATAAGATAGATTACCTGAAAAATAAAATTTATTCACCTACAAGTGTACTATACTCCTCAAAAGCATTTGGCGATTTGATGGGCTTTATCCCAAGTGAAGAAGAAGTCAAAGCAAAGGAAATTCAAACAACAAAAGGTGCAACTGTAGGAAGAAACGACCCATGTCCTTGCGGAAGTGGCAAAAAATATAAAAAATGTTGCGGAGCTATGGTATAATAATTATACATAGGTAGCTATCGGAAGAAATTTGATGAATCACTTGCTTACTAAAATATCGTGTGATACAGATGAAATTAAACTTAAAACACTGAATGAGCTGAAGAATATTTGCAATCAGTGTAAAGCATGTGAGTTATCAAAAACAAGAACATCAGTAGTATTTTCTGATGGGAGTCCAAATGCCAAAATTATGCTAATTGGAGAAGCACCCGGCGCAGATGAAGATGCTTCGGGAGTACCTTTCGTCGGCAGAGCAGGACAGCTTCTTAATACTTTTTTGGAAGAAGCAGGCTTAGACAGAAAAAAAGACTTTTATATTTGCAATACAATAAAATGCAGACCACCTCAAAACAGAGTTCCTACAAATGAAGAAAAGTTATCCTGCCAAGCATATTTGATGGGGCAAATCTCCATTGTAAAACCTAAAATTATATTACTATGCGGAGCAACTGCTGCAAATACTTTTATAGAACAAGAGTTCAAAATTTCACAAATTAGAGGCAAATGGCTTAACATTTTTGATGATATTGATGTTATGGCTATTTTTCACCCATCATATCTTTTGCGTAATCATTCTCTGGAACAAGGCAGCCCTCGCTGGCTTATGAAAAAAGATTTGGAATCTATAAAAAACAAATTGAAAGAATTAGAATAAATTGTTAATTTAATTCTTTATATCTGCCTTTAAGCTCTCTAAACTTCCTAAATATTACAAATAGGAAGAGCGAGCACATTACCCAAAAAGATACAGCCAACCCTATCCAAAAACCGTTTAAAGACATTTTGTAGTGATAAGCAAGCAAATACCCAAAAGGTAAACCAAAGAGCCAATATCCGGCAATCAAGGTTACAGATGCAATTTTTGTCATCTTTAGACCTTTTAATATACCGCTCAAGCTAACTTGCAAGCCATCAAACATTAGATAGTATGCTGCAATATGCAAAATAGGGATACCTAAAGCAAGCATCTCTTTGTTATTAGTAAAAATCTCAAAAATTTGTCTTGGCAAAAATGTTAACAGAACTGAACAAAACGCCATAAATACGACAGCCATAAGCGTTCCTGAGAATGAATATCTTTTGATTTCTGATAATATTTTTGCACCATTGTAATAACCTACTTTTATTGCAATCGCAGCTGATATTGACATAGGAATCATGTACGCACTTGAAGTAATTGTTACTGCAATATTGTGTGTTGCAGCCAATATACCGGCCTCACGCCCAACTAGTATTGTTATTAAATTAAAACCCAAAAATTCCAACAACATTGCTATTCCTATAGGATATCCGACTTTCAAGAGTTGTTTTATAAGGCTTTTATCAAAAGGATTTCTAAGCCTGATCATACCCAAACAATAGCCCAACAAAATAACCCCCATAACTGTTCTTACGATAAAAGCTGCCAAGGCAAGACCAATAACACCTAACCCAGGAATAGGACCTAAACCGAATACTAATGAATAAGCCAAGACAGCATTAAGAACTAAAGCTAATATGAGGATAAGATTTGGGAAATTTACAATCTCGTACGCCAGCAAAAACTCTTTTAAACACTGATACAAATACATGCCAAACAACGAAAAAGCGCATATAAAAACATATTCCTGTATCATTGGTACCAAAGACGAATCAAAACCCATAACAGGGATAAGAGGTACCATCAAAAGACAAATTCCACAAAATATAACAGCCAAAATCATTGAATAATTTAGTATTGTTATCAAGAATTTTTTTGTAGGTTTTCTGTTGCCTCTGTAATTTGATAAAACTATAGATATAGCAGACATTAACCCTATACCAACAACTAAAATACAGAATATTATTGAATTTGCAATACTAATTGCAGCAAGAGTATCAGTCGAATGTTTAGCTGCTATAAAAACATCCGTAGCACCAATCAGAACTTGTCCAAGATTTCCAACAATTAACGGAATAGACAAATTTATAATTTCTGTAAAATATTTTTTATAATTCTTTAAATTTTCGGCTGTTTGCATCATCATATAAAGGTACCACAAGAATGATAATAATAAAATAGTAAAATTTGTGTAGAGGATAAATTATGCCGTTTGAGTTTAAGAGTTTAGAGATAAAAGACGTTATACTGGTTACGCCAAGAGTTTTTGGAGATGAACGAGGCTTTTTTATGGAATCATACCAAAAATCCTCATTTCAAGAAAATGGTATAAAAGACGAATTTGTACAAGATAACCATTCAAAATCTATAAAAGGTGTGCTAAGAGGTCTTCATTATCAAAAAGCACCTAAAGCACAAGCAAAATTAGTAAGATGCTCTAAAGGAAAAATTTTTGATGTAGCTGTCGATATAAGAAAAGAATCCCCGACGTTTGGGAAGTGGGTAGGAGAAATTCTCTCTGAGGACAACAAAAATATGTTATATATACCGGCAGGGTTTGCTCATGGTTTTGTTGTACTAAGTGATGAAGCTGAACTATTGTACAAAGCATCAAATGAATATTCACCCGAAAATGACAGAGGAATAAGATGGAATGACCCTGATATAAATGTTAACTGGGGTATAGATTTGACAAATCCAACAATTAGCGAAAAGGATTCAAAACAACCGTTTCTTAAAGACATTAGCAAGGAGGACTTATTTTGAAACTACTGGTTACAGGCGGTGCAGGTTTTATTGGAAGCTGTTTTGTAAGACATATTCTGAATAAATATAACGATTACAAAGTTATAAATTTGGATGCGCTTACGTATGCAGGAAACATAGAAAATCTGGATGACGTTAAAGACAACTCTAACTATAAGTTTGTACACGGCAATATTTGTGACAAAAAACTGGTAAGAGAGCTAATTAATGGAGAAAAAGTTGATGCAGTAATAAACTTTGCTGCAGAAAGCCATGTAGACCGTTCAATTACAGGTCCTGAAATCTTTATTGAAACTAATGTTCAAGGTACATTGAATTTATTACAGGCATCTAAAGAAGCAAACATTGAAAGATTTTTACAGGTTTCAACAGATGAAGTATACGGCACACTGGGCAAGGATGGTTATTTCTACGAAACAACGCCACTAGCTCCTAACTCACCTTATTCAGCGTCTAAAGCAAGTGCAGATTTACTTGTAAGAGCATATTATGAAACATATAAGATGCCTGTTCTAAACACAAGATGTTCAAATAACTACGGTCCATACCAGTATCCTGAAAAGTTAATTCCGTTTTTTATCTCACAACTTTTAAAAGGAGAAAAAGTTCCCGTATATGGTGATGGATTAAACGTTAGAGATTGGTTATATGTATATGATCATTGCAGTGCAATAGATACTGTTTTGCATAAAGGCAAAGTTGGAGAAATCTACAATATCGGCGGACATAATGAAAAAACAAACATGGAAATTACAAAAATAATTTTAGAAGCCATGGGAAAGGACGAAAGTTCTATAAGGTTTGTCGAAGATAGGTTGGGCCATGACAGACGATATGCAATAGATAACCACAAAATACAAACTGAATTAGGCTGGGAACCGTCATTAACTTTTGAAGAAGGAATTAAACTTACAATTGACTGGTATCTCAACAATCAAGAGTGGATAAAGTCTATTGAAGCAAAGAAAGCAGGTCTCAAGTAATGTGTGATAACAATTCCGAATATGGCAAGGTTCTTGTAACAGGAGCCAAAGGTATGCTTGGCAGAGACTTGTGTCCAATGCTTGAAGATGCAGGATACGAAGTAATAGAAACAGATATTGATAATTTGGATATTACAAATGAAATCCAAACAATCAAAGTAATATCTGAAACAAATCCTGATTACGTAATACACTGCGCAGCTTACACCAATGTTGATAAAGCAGAAGAAGATTTAAAAACTGCTGAACTTATAAACTCAAAAGGAACTGAAAACATTGCAAAAGCATGTAATAAAAGTGGAGCTTGTTTAATATATATATCAACAGATTATGTGTTTGACGGAACAAAAAACACACCATACATGCCAGACGATAAGACTAATCCGATAAACAATTACGGACTTACAAAGCTAAACGGAGAAAAAGCAGTTCAAAATAACTGCGAAAAGTATTATATAACAAGAACAAGCTGGCTATATGGTCATCACGGAAAGAATTTTGTTGAGACAATGCTATCTCTGTCAGATAAACCCGAACTTAAAGTGGTTGATGATCAAGTTGGATGCCCGACTTGGACAGTAGATTTATCTGATGCAATAATCAATATAATAGAAGAAGACTTACCTTACGGAATATACCATACTTGCGGAGGTGGTAATACAAGCTGGTACGAATTTGCAAAAGAGATATTTGCAGTTGCTAACAAAAATGTAAATCTAAAACCTTGTACTACAGATGAATTTCCAAGACCGGCCAATCGTCCTAAATACAGCATAATGGACAATAGCAATCTACTAAGAGATTGGAAACTAGCACTAAAAGAATATATAGAATTGAGGGTTGAATAATGAAAGGAATAGTTCTTGCAGGAGGTGCCGGAACAAGGCTCTATCCAAGCACAATGGTGGTATCAAAGCAACTTTTGCCTATTTATGATAAACCAATGATTTACCACCCGATTTCTGTACTCATGCTAGCAGGAATAAGGGATATTTTAATTATTTCAACACCTCAAGATTTACCTAATTTTAAAAAATTATTGGGAGATGGTTCGAGATTTGGTGTTAATTTTAGCTATAAAGAGCAACCTTCACCAGATGGACTCGCACAAGCGTTCATTCTTGGTGAAGAATTTATAGGTAATGACTCAGCAGCATTAATACTTGGGGATAACATATTCTACGGCCCAGGGTTTTCCGGAACATTGCGAAAAGTAGTAAAAAGAACGCAAGAACAAGGCGGAGCTACAGTATTTGGTTATCAGGTTAAAGACCCTGAACGATTTGGTGTCGTATCTTTTGACAAAAACGGTAAAGCAATAACCATTGAAGAAAAACCACAAAAGCCAAAATCCAATTACGCAGTAACAGGTTTGTATTTTTATGATAACTCTGTAGTAAAATATGCTAAAAATCTTAAACCGTCAGCAAGAGGTGAACTTGAAATCACTGACTTAAATAGAATTTATTTAGAAAATAATAACCTAAGTGTAGAGCTTCTTGGTAGAGGCTTTGCTTGGCTTGATACAGGCACTCATCATTCACTTTTACAAGCAAGCCAATATGTCCAAACGATTGAAGAAAATCAGGGTATAAAAATAGCTTGCCTTGAAGAAGTTGCTTATAGGATGGGATTTGTTTCGAAAGAATTTATACGAGAGCAAGCAGAGCTATTTAAAAATAACGAGTATTTTAACTACATAAAAAGGATTGTCGAGCAATAATGAAAGATGTATCAATTGTACTTGTAAACTACAATACTTGTGATATGACAAGAGACTGCTTAGCTTCAATTTTTGAGAAAACACAAGATATAAATTTTGATGTATGGGTTGTAGATAATGCATCAAAAGATAACAGCTGTGAAATGATTAAAAATGAATTTCCGCAGGTAAATTTGATTGAAAGTAAAGAAAACCTCGGATTCGGAAGAGGAAATAATCTTGCTTTTAAAGAAATTAATGCAAAATACATTTTTTGCCTTAATACCGATACTCTACTTATTAATAATGCACCCAAAATTTTATACGATTACATGGAAGCAAACCCACAAATTGGCATTTGTGGAGGAAATTTATACAAAAAAAATGGGGACCACAACGAGTCATTCGGTCAAATTGAAACATTTAAAGAGCTTGTTTACAGAACATATAAATTGGATAAATTGCTGAACCAGAGAAAAGTTAAGTTAGATCGTAACAATACAAAAGACGAAGTAAAGCAAGTTGACTATATAATCGGAGCAGATATGATGCTTCGAAAAGAAGCCCTTGATAAAGCAGGATACTTTGATGAAGACTTTTTTTTCTATTACGAAGAGACCGAACTGCAAAGCCGAATAAGGGATGTTGGCTATGAAATTTGGATATATCCCAAATCACAAATCATTCACCTAACAAGTGGTTCATCGTCGAAAGAGCGAAATATTCGTAAGGATTTATCAATAATCGGACAATTTTTATTTTACAAAAAGCGACTAAAATTCAAAAAAATTAGCTTTGAACAATTTTTCTTCATGTCAAAATTGATATTAAGATTTTTCAGATATCCAAAGAACGTAATCAATATTTGGAAATATATGATGAAAGATTACTAATATGATTAAAAATCTGATAACATTAATAGCAAAGATAAATCAAGCTAATGAGTACCTGTTTCTTCCATTAGACAGGATTGTCGATAAACTTCCTTGTACGGAATGGCTGACTGACGCAATAAAAGACAGTTTGCACATGTTACCGTTTTTGTTTTTTATATTCGTAATAATAGAATTAATAGAATATTTTTACGGCAATAATATGAACAAATTGTCAAAATATTCAAAAAAAGGAGGCCCGCTAGTTGGCAGCATTGCTGCATCATTACCTCAGTGCGGCTTTTCTGTTATTGCAAGTACTCTCTATACAAAAAAAATGATTACCAAAGGTACGCTTCTTGCTGTATATTTATCAACATCAGACGAAGCTATACCAGTTATTCTTTCTAATCCCGAAAAAATAGGATTAATCATTCCTCTATTACTGACAAAAATAATAATTGCCATAATAGCAGGATACACCATAGATATTCTGATGGAAAAATCAGAAACAGTTCAAACCTCAAGTAACACGCAATACGATGATACTACACAAGAGGGCTGTTGCAATCATCACATAAATAAACCAAGAAGAAGAGACTTGATATACCACCCACTGGAACACACATTTAATGTTTTTATTTTTATACTCCTTGTTACTATTGGGCTTAACTATTTAGTAAATGCGGCAGGAGGTGAAGAAAACATTGGCAAATACTTCCTTAACAATTCTCTTTTTCAACCTGTCATAACCGCTATTTTAGGCCTAATCCCAAACTGCGCTGTATCAATAGCATTGACTCTTATGTATTTGAAGGGAGCAATTGGTTTTGGTGCAGTAATTTCAGGACTAAGCTCAAGTGCAGGTTTGGGCTTACTTGTACTTATCAAAAAAAATGAATCAAATAAAGACACAATTAAAATTATATCTCTGCTTTTATTTGTAAGTATACTTGCAGGAATGATTATTCAAATATTCAATGAACCTGTTAATAACATAATCACAAAAATATTGTAAAATAATCTCAGAGGTGAATATTATGATATTAATAAGATGGATATGCTTTTCGCTGGCATTGATCTTTACAGCTTGGCTGATACCGGGTATAGAGATTAACAACTTTATGAGTGCAATGCTTGCTTGCATAGTAATAGCATTGATAAACACTTTTATAAAACCTTTTATTCAACTTATTACTTTACCTATAAACATCTTGACTATCGGACTATTCAGCCTGATAATCAACGCTCTGCTTTTAATGCTCGCGGGATGGATTACACCCGGAGTTGAAATAGAAAGTTTTTTAAGTGCACTGTTTGGTTCCATTGTCTTCTCTTTACTTAGCCTTGGAATAAGTAAAATATAGACTAACGTCTTTTATAGGTATTTAGGTGAACACCATCCATATCATATTTACGAATTAGTCCGTCTTTGCCTGTTGTAAAATATCCAAGTGCTGTACCATCTTTATCATAAATCATCGTTCTAAATTTTGAAGTAGCTTGAAAGTAACCAACTATATGGTTATATTTGTCATACAAATAGGTCTTACCAGCTTGACCGGCTTTATATTTAGAAAGCATGTTCCCGTTTTTATCATATTTGATTGTCCAACCATCACTGTCGTCAATGTAATACCCTGTTTCAGAACCATAAGTATCATACTCAATAACGGAAATATGAGATGGAGTATTATAAGCACCTATTCTCACTCCTGTTGTCTTTACTTTAGTAACATTTGAACCGATTCCTCCGGCAAAAGCAAAGTTTATGGAGTTTAACAATACAAATAAACAAGTAAACAAAGAAACTAATATTTTCATAGAATATTCCCCCTAAGAGGATTCTACACATATTAGTTCTTACCGTCAAGAAGTACAGTTTGTTTTGAAGCTACACCCAGACCTATTCCGGCCAAAATATATGTACCTAATGCAAGTGCATAATTTTTCTTTAATATTTTTAGACCTGCAGGGTTATTTAAAACTTTCTTTGCAGCTTTAACACCGCGGAAAGAAGCCAATCCCTCCTCTATTATAGTTGGTAAAAATGCACAGAAGCCTAAGATGCCGGCATTTCGTTCAATGAAAGTCTTTTTACCGTCATTTTTGTTAGACAGAATTCCATTTGCAAATAAAAGAGCCATAGGAGCATAACCGGCATATCTCCTTGAATTTTGCAAAAGTTTTGTGAATTTACCCTTTGCATTTATAGCATGTCCTAACTCATGCAATATCAATGATGGTTTTGACTTTGGCGCAACAGCCAACCTTAACTTATCGGCAAAAAATGCATTTTGACCTTTTGCGACAGGATCTAAAGATTTACCAAGTCCATAACGAGAAGCATATTCTGCCTTATTTAACTCATCAATATATCCTATATGAACATTCAATCTGTTTTTGCTAACCATATCATCAGCAACTCTTTGAACATTTTCAGGAGTAGTAAACTCCTTGCCTGCTGCAAGTTTAGAAGACAATATAGATGAACCCTTTTGCAGAGCTACAGAAAGCAACTGAAGCAGACCAGCGAGACCAATAGTTTTCGCTGCCTGTTCACTAGTACTATCAGACTCTTTTGGTTGTTCATAATAAGAATTTTGAACATCCAATCCACGACCACTATAGTATGGATACGAATAAGAACTATACGGTGTATAATTATAACTAATTGGATTCATCACTACTCCTACAAAAAGTATAAAACATGACAACAAAAAAAGTTGCTAAAGACATATAGAATTAATACAAATTGTAATAAAATAACCAATAAAAAAGAAAGAGAAAAATGACAATAGAAAAAGTAAGAGAATATCTAAAAGAATTTGGAAAAGATAAAAACATAATTATTTTAAACGATTCAACAGCAACTGTAGAGCTGGCAGCAAAAGCTCTCAATACAGAAGAAGGAAGAATTGCAAAAACTTTGTCATTCAAAGAAAACAATCACTGCATATTGATTGTAACAGCAGGAGATATGAAAATAGACAACAAAAAATTTAAAACAGAATTTGGCATCAAAGCCAAAATGCTTACTAAAGAAGAATTGTTAGAATATACAGGACATCCCATAGGTGGTGTTTGCCCTTTTGCTACCGATAGCAACAAAGTAAAAATATTCTGTGATTTATCACTAAAAAGATTTAAAACGGTGTTTCCTGCCTGTGGAACACCGAATTCAGCAATTGAATTAAGCTGTGATGAGCTTTATAAAATATCAGACTCTACAAAATGGGTAGATGTATGCAAAAACATATATTGATTTGCTTAACACAAACAACAAGTTCATAATTTATATAGAGTATATTTAGAAAAAATATTGTTATTATGATAACATTATGTTATTATGATAACAATAATTCTTCGAGGAGAATGGAATGAAGTATAAAAGAGTAGCTGCAGCATTTATATTAGCAAGTATGTTAACCAATATAATAATGCCTGCAGCATGCACAGCCAAAACAAAACAAGACAGACAAAAAGAAAAGCAAAATAGCAAGTTAATAAAATCACAAGTATCCGAATACAGATTCGATTATGTAAACACTGACTGGTGGAAAGGGTTTGATGACGAATACCTTAATGATTATATAATCAGAGCAATAGAAAATAACCACGACCTAAAAATCGCAACACTTAGAGTTGAACAGTACCATCAGATGACAAAATTACAATTTGCAAGTGAGCTTCCGCAAGTTTCGGGTGGATTTTCTCCAACAGGTCTTAAGCTACCGGGCTCAACAAGCACAAGCGGTATTTGGGCTTTTCCTATAATGGTTAACTATGAGCTTGATTTGTTTTTAAAGAATAGAGACAAAACAAAATCTGCCAAAAAAGAATGGGAAAAATCCAAATTTGAAGAAAGAGCCTCTTATATAGCAATTTCCTCTGCAGTTGGTTCAACATATTTTAATATTATCAGAGCCGACAAGCTCATTGAACTGCAAAAAGAAATTATCAATGACAGAAAACAAATATATGAGCTTATGTCAGAGAGAAATAAAGTCGGACTAACTTCAACTGCTGATTTAGTAAGAGCAAACAAAGCATATATTGCAGCAACGGCAGATTTGACAGATCTTGAAAAATCAAGAACGACTTTACTAAATAATCTTGCAGTACTAATTGGAGAAAGTCCTGCAAACATAGGGGAACTCAAACGCAAAGATTACGATGAGTCCTACCTTGTAAAGATTCCTGAATCAATACCATCAGAAATAATTGACCAAAGACCAGACTACCTTGCAGCAGAAAAAATGGTGGAAAAAGCAGGCTTAGACGTTAGGATTGCTAAAAAAGAATTTCTTCCAAGATTAAACCTTATAGGTCTGATGGCATTTGGGGCATCATCATTTAGCAATGCTTTCAGCTGGGCAAACGTATTTGGCGTGCTAGGTGGTAGTGCGATGTTAGATTTATTTACAGGCGGTAAAAAAATTGCAAACCTCAAGCTAAAAAAGAATGCCTATGAACAAGTTCTTCATAATTACTACAATACAAACTTAAAAGCTATACAAGAGGTTAATGACTCACTTGTGGCTTTAAGACAGGATGACAAAAAATACAAAACAAACCTAAACGTATACAAACTGGAACAAAAAGATTACAAGTTCAGTGAAAATAAATATGATGCAGGATTAATTTCATATTTGGATTTGCTTCAAAGAAAAGAAAATCTGCTTTCATTAAACAAACAGGTTGTTTCAAACAAAATTGACTGCAACATAGACTATATTGGTCTATACAAAGCAACAGGAACAAAATTGTAACCTCACTCTAATTTCCAAACAAATTTCTTATATAAGAATTTAACAGCCAAGAAAATCAGGACCTCCCTAACTTCTTGGCGTTATTTTATGTCTTAATAAAGCAAAAACGTAAAATAACTTAAAGATTAATAAAAAATAGGCAATTTAAAATATTCATAATACTAAAAGATATATGGTCATAAAAAGCACAAATCCAATACAACAAGCCATGGTAAGGAATATATATAAATCCTTTACTAAATCTTGTCTGTCTGGAGCTGAAGCACCAAATACAATTAAGTCAAACTTTTTGCAAGTGAGTAAAACTTTCTATAAAAATGGAATGAGTGATGAGTTTTACAACAATACAAACAAACTATGCGTGCATCTGCTTAAAAACGGAAGACTTAAACTTGCAAATGTGCTACTTGGAGAACTAGGCAAAATATATTTAAGACTAGGAAAAATAAGCGAAGCCGAAACAACAATCAATAAATCATTGACAATAAGCAAACTGTTTAATGATGAAATACATGTGTTTGCAAGATTAACAGATTTGGAATTTTTGTATAAAGATTCAAACAGACAAGACAAATTGATTAAAATACTAAAAGAAAAAATAAAAACAGCTGAAATAATTCTAAAAGACTACGAATTATACGTAAAAAACTATAAATCAATTTCACGACCGGCTACAGATTACCAAGGCATACAAATACAACTAGCTTATGCATACAACGACATTGCGGAAATAACATTAAGAGAAAATCCAAAACAAAGCATAAGATTACTTCAACAAGCAAAAAAAATATATGAGGACATGGGACGACATACAGAATCGAACTATCTTGAGGTAAAACTAAAAAACATAAGCAAGAGAATTCACAAATACGACAGTAGAAAATCAATGCATTTTGAGAATACTAAATAGTCCAGTGAAAATACTTGTTTTTTATAACAAAATTCAGATTATGCCCTGTGCATTGGTAACAATGAAATTATAGATTTAAATTCATAAGTATGCTACGGGAATAAATCAAGGAAAATAAGGTACAGAAAAATTTAATACTATATATATAATGAAAAAACTTGAGAATTTTAAGAATACGTATTAAAAAATACAAATTTGAAAAAAGCTACAAATAGTAAAACATATTTATAAAAACAGATGTACAAGACACATAGTTTGCTATCTCAGTACACACTCTAAAGTTTATAAGATTACTTCAAAACAAAAAACTTTTTTCATAGTAATAATGACTTCTATAAATACTCTATCATTACTAGCAAAGCGAAACAATCTACCCAATCTGTTATTTAGTATTTTGGGTTTTATTCTTTACGTAGCTCATAATTTTTACATTGAATAATTTTATTATTTTAATTTTTTCTTGTTTTTTTCTATAAGTTAGTATTTCAAAAATAAAAGGAATTCCTCGTTTTTTATAACAAATCCCATTTTTAAAGAATTCATTATAATCTTCCATAACATTTAATTCATTAATCCATTTAATTATTTCAGTTTTATATGCATTATTACTATTAATACAATCATCTATCCATATTAAAAGTTTTTCAGGTGGTTTTTTATGATATTTTTTTATATATTGAATAACTCCCTTAACTTGTCTTAAAGAATTAGATGAAATATTTGCTGAATGACGTCTATAATTTACACTTTCTTTATGTAAAACTTTAAATTTTAAATTAGGATGTTCTAATAAATATCTAGAAACTTTTGTTCTTAATATTAAATCATCACAAATCATATCATCATCAAAACCACCAATAGCATCAATGATTTCCTTTCTATAGATAGCTCCTTGTACATAATAAGAATGTATATCTTCATAATCTAATTTTAATAAATCTTTCGATTTAGGAAATATCATTTTATCAAGTGGCATTTTAGTATAATCATTAATAGATTCACCTTTATCATTTATACAATGTATTTTAGAATCACATATAAATGCTAGATTTATATCTTTTAGTAAATAATTAACTTTTTTCTTGATAGTATTTTTTATATAGTTGTCATCACATGCGATAAATGTAATATATTCTCCTTTTGCTAATTGAATTAATTTATTAAAATTTTCTCCTATACAACCAGAATTATCTTGAGATATAACAGTAATAGGACAAGGAGAAATTTCTTTTAACTTCTTTAAAATAGTAACAGATTCATCTGTTGAACCATCATCTAATGCAATTATTTCAATATTTTTATAATCTTGTTCCCAAATACTTTTTATACATTCTTCTATATAATTTGCATGATTATATGATAGGCAACAAAAAGACATTAAACCTTTATTCATAATTATTTACAACCTCCACAACTTTTTGGACTTCTACATCCGTTATTACAGGAGACATCGGAAGACTTATTATTGTTCTGTGTATTTCTTCTGTTATCGGATAAGACAAATTAGCCCACTCTTTGTACGCATTTTGTTTATGTGGCGGAGTTGGATAATGAATTATTGTTTGGATTTCATTTTCTACCAAGTATTTTTGAAATTTATCTCTTTCTTTTGTCCTGACGGCAAATATATGCCAAACATGAGAATCTTCATTGTATGCTGTAGGTAATATTATTTTTTCATTTTTGATATTTTCTCTATAATATTTAGAAATTTCTCTACGTCTTTGGTTATCTTTATCTATATATTTGAGTTTGACATCCAATACAGCAGCTTGGATTTCATCAAGACGAGAATTTACTCCTTTATAAATGTGATGATATTTTCTATCACTACCGTAGTTTGCAATAGCTTTAATTTTTTGAGCTAATTCATCATCATTAGTTGTAACAGCTCCACCATCTCCCATACAACCCAGATTTTTACCTGGGTAAAAAGAAAAGGCTGATGCATCGGATAGATTGCCTGTTCTTTTATCTTTGTAATATGCGCCGTGGGCTTGGGCAGAGTCTTCTATAACTTTTAGATTGTATTTCTTAGCCAAATCCCAAATTTTATCCATTTGTACGGCTTGACCATATAAATGAACTACCATTATTGCTTTTGTTTTTGGTGTTATTTTTTCTTCTATTAAATCAGGATTTATATTGTAAGTGTTAATATGAGGTTCAATAAGGATCGGCGTGCATCCGTTTTGCGATATGGCTAGAATTGAGGCAATGTAGGTATTAGCAGGTACAATTATTTCATCGCCAATACCAAATCCCATTGCTTTAATAATAAGGTTAAGGGCATCAAGTCCGTTTGCAACTCCAATACAATGTTTTGTGCCACAGTATTGAGCAAAGTTTTTGCAAAAAATTTCATTTTCTTCACCTTGCAGATACCAACCTTTATCAAGAATCGTTTTAATCCTTAAATCAATCTCATCTCTAAAACGGTTATTTATTTTTTCTAAATCTAAAAATTTAATCATGATTAATCCTTGCAATTTTGTATATTGTTTTAGTAATAAAGTTAATATTAATTTTATCTTGCATGTCATTTAGCTCATTTGTCATAATTTCATTTCTTTCATCAAATTCATTGATTTTGGCATTATTAATTAAGTCATCAGTAACATAGTTCTCAGTTGGAACATTAGAAAAGCCATCCAATCCTGCAATATTTATATTTTTTATTCCTATCTGTATGAATAGTTTAAACAACATTAATGCAACATTATCAAACATTTTAGAATTATTTAAATATGATGAATAATTGATAATTTTTGCTTGTTCAGGGATATTTTCTATATTTGACGAAACAACTAATGGCATAGAATAATCTGTCAAAGATTCAAATCTTTTCATATTAGTTATAAAAACTAAATCTTCATTATAATCTTTGGGTATAAAGTTTAAGGAAATTATAAACGGATTTTCTTTTTGTATAAACCCATTTATCTTGTCCCTTTCATTTGTTAAAGATTTTCCTGGAGCTAAAATTAATATTTTTTTATTTAATAATAAATTCTTTAGATATTTTAATGTTTTAGAATCATCAATAGAGTCAGAAAAATTATCCAAATATATTTGTTTAATTAAATCGGTATCATAAGACGATTTTTTATCATTTGGAATAACTTGCAATAATTTATTAATTATTTCAACCGGGACGGTTTGTTTGTCAACCAAGAATTTTGCATAATTAGGGTGGCAATGATTAATTGCAGCCAAATAATATGGAACAGAATACCCCCAAGGTGTTTTAGCAAAAATCGGATTGATTTGTTCGTCAATGATTTTTAAAATAGGAATAATATCATAATCACCATTATAATTATCATTAATATATTGGGTAAGAAGTTCAGTACATAGGTTTCCTGCACCCCTTCCCATTCCAAATACGGTAGAGTCTATTATCAGCTCTCTATCTCTACAAACTTTCATCAGGCATTGAGCATTAGAAAAAGAAAGCTGTAAATTATTGTGTGAATGAAAACATAGAGCAATATCTTTATTTAGATTATAATCTATTAAATAATATAATCTCAATAAGTCTTTTTCTTTTAATATACCCTTTGTATCAACAATTGAAAACCCATAAGGTTTTAATTTATTTATCTTTCCAATTAAAGATAATAATTCTGCATCTGTATAAGTATCAATATTTGTTGGATTAACAAAAACCTTATAGCCCGCTTGTTTTATTTTTTCAAAGTATTTAAAAGCTTCTTCTATTTCATTTTTTTTAAATGTGACTCTTATAGAATCTAATAAAATAGTTTTTGTTTTTTTGATTATTTTATTTTGAGAAAATTGTCCATATATAATCATCGCAACCATATTAGAATTTTTAGGACGATAAATTTTATTTAAGTCTTTGATATTGTTATATAAAGTTTTATTAGAATTAAACTCAGTATCCTTTAAAAAGCCACATTCAATGTAATCAATGTTTGCTTCATTCAAATTGCAATAAATATCAGAAATCACCTTTTGAGTGAATTTCCAACTATTTACATATCCACCATCTCTTAACGTGCAATCTAGTATTTTAATATTTTTCATATTGTCCTTTTATGATTTCTCTAACTTTTTCTAAATCTTTTTTGGTATCAACAGAAATAGACTCTGAAGAAACCTCAACAAATTTTAGCTCTTTATTATTTTCAAGAAAACGTAGATGGTCAATATCCTCAACATTTTCAAGCACACCCATGCTTGTGTTTACAAAGAAGTCTAATGACTCTTTTGTAAAACATTCAATGCCCACATACTTTTTATACTCAAAAAACAAAGAGTTCTTTGGTGCAGGTATCGGCTGTCTTGATAAATATAACGCCTTACCCGAAGCATTAGTTACTATTTTTATATTACCAATATCAATAGTCTCGGCAGGATTAGTCAATACTCTATATGCGCCTGTAAAAAAATTTCTTTCTGTTGAAGCAGCCAAAATAACTTTTACAATTGAATCTACATCAATCAAAGGCTCATCGCCGTTAATACATACATATATATCCGCTTTTATTTTATCTGAAACTTCCTGTACGCGCGAAATATGATTAGGATGATTATTTCTTGTCATTAGGACACTTACCCCATATTTATCACATTCATTTTTAATTCTAATATCATCAGTAGCGACAAAAATTTCACTTAACTCTCTCACATTTTTTACTTGATTGTATACCCACCAAATCATTGGCTTGCCGCAAATATCAGCTAATGGCTTACCCGGAAATCTTGTAGATTCATATCTTGCAGGTATAACCCCGACAATTTTCATTTCACACTCTCCTTAAGCAATATGTCCAGTATACTTTTTTCACTATGACCGTTTTTCTTAGGATTAACATAACCCCAATCGGTAAGTAATGTCATTATATTTTTATTATTACAGCTTACGATATTTTCATAGCTGTCATCGATAAGAATAGCCTTTTTTACATTTTTTTTCAACATATAATTGTTTATAAATTCACCTTTTGTAAATCCAACAATATCCTCTTTGCCAAAAATTAAATCCTCATCAAAAGACACTTGCCAATATTTTAATTTAGCAATTATAGCTGTTTTGGTTTTTGTTGATAAAATCGCATAATTTTCCTCTAGAAATCTATCTCTAATCTTTGTTAGAAAAGATGTTGGAGATTCAAGTTGATTCCAAAAATCAAATTCCGCATTTATGAGCTCTGCTCTTTTTCTTAAAAATTTATTATTAAAATTACTTGATTGAACATTCTGTCCGCCAGAGATTAGCATATCAAATGTTTTTTCAATCGAAACCGAATCAGCTATCTCGCAAGATTTTAACAAAAAATAATATTGCCAGCTATTTGTAATTAAATACCTATATTGTCTAAAAATCTCGTACAAATTATCTAATGGCGAATGAACATCAGTACCATAATAGGCATATCGGCTCAGCAAATATGCCTCTTTAACACTATCACATAGTACCCCGTCAAAATCTATAAATATAGCATATGCAACAGTCATTGCTATCTAACCTCGTAATTACTTTGTAAACACTTTTTGATACACTTTTCTTTATTATATGAGGCAACTACAAATGAAACCTTACACATCAATCACGCAATTCCTTCAAAGTATTCTCGCCAGAAAGTTCAGGATATTCATTAATATATGCTTCAGTGTACATATCATTAAAAAGACCTTTGAGGCCTATAGGATTTAGCGAAACAATTTCAACATCAGGGTACTCATAATCAGCAAACTTCTTAAAGCTTTTCCAGATATTTAAAGAATAATCGTTTACTTTTACCTCTTGTTTATCATTGTCGTAGAAATACCCTTGAGTTTCATCACATCCAACAAGGTAGATTTTTCTCGGATGAGTATATAGCAAAAACTGCAAAGCAGAAAAGACAGTGCCCTCAAAATCACCCAATGGTTCAAAAGACAACTCTCTTGCCCATTTATGAGATACTACATCCTCTAACAATAAAATGTTCGCTTGAGAATTAAGGTAATTATACATAGGAATTTGAGCACAATTAGTCAAATGTTTTATTTGCTTAAATCTCCTTTCAGGAATTAAGCAATAAAATTTTTCACAATCATTCCCGATATAATTATCAACCAATATATTTGTATCATTTGTAGAAAAATTATCGGTCAAAAAGGCATAATCAAATTCTATTTTGTCAAAAACCACAGCCCTATTGATAGATAAATGTTTAGCATTTGATATAGGATTATAATAGTTTACAGTCGGACCACATGCAACTATAACAACATCTTTATCTTGATTGCAGTTTCTGTATTTTTGCAAGTACGCATGAACAATTGGAGCTTGAACTTGAATAGGCAAGTTATATTTTATATCTTCTAGCTCTTTTATGATAGGATTTATTTCATAAGATTCAGAATATTTAACCCCTAAAAAATAGTGTTTTGTTTTGAAATTACAAGTTTTTTGTTTATATATTTCAATCCCACAGAAATATATTCTTTTAGAATTTTCATCTTTTTTTACTTTTATAATTTTCATAATTTTTTAATATCTCCTTTAATTTATTTAATTTTATAATTTATAAGATAACGAATTTTAATATTTTTATTAAATAGGCTAATACCGATATATTTCATTCCATTTTCACGTATTTTTGATATACGCATTAATTTGTTTTTGATTTTGTTTTGGTATAAGAAATCTTTTGAATTCTTCTCTACCAAGATACGATTTCGACATTTTTAAAAATTTAGGTTTGTATTCAAAGGGAGTATTATTGTAAGATAAATTTAATATAAAAAATTTATATTTATCATAATTTATCTTACACATATTAAAAATATTTTCATTTTGAATAAAATAGTCATCAAAGTCGTGTAAAACATTAAAAATATCTAAATATTTAATTGATGTTGAATTGCATATAGAAAATTCATTGACTCTATAATAATGAAGTACTTGTTCTGTAAACATAAGTTTTCTCCCTTGATTAAAATTTTCATAAGATCTCCTCAAAATATTCCATAAGATTAATTTTTTCATCATAAATAAATTCATCAAAATGTTTATTGGGGAATAATCTATTTAATGAACCATCTTCCATATATTTTTCATTTGGTGCATCATCAAAACCAACTAAATATGGCATATCTCCTTTTTCCCAGTTATTAGGATAAATGATTACTTGATGTGCATTTGAAAAACATCCTAATACATCTAATAAACCTGACCGGAAACCTAATAAATGTCCGGCATTATTCAAAAAGTTTATTGTTGATGTTAAATCGTATAAAATACTTGGGTAATTTCCATATTTTTTACAAGAGTTAAAAACAGGTGTATATCCTATTGCTCTTAATTTATCAGCACAGTCAATCCAAAAATTTTTAGGAAAGCAATTTTTGCTAGTTGTTGCTTCAGGACATATAAGAACTGTTTTTCCCTTTTTATATATTCCTTTAGAAAACAATTCATCTATTTTTTTATTTGAATTAATTTGAGGAATATCGTTAAAATTAAGATCTTGTTTTATTCCAATCGAATTCCAAATTGCTATTTCAAATTTTTCAAAAGATGAATTTTCTGAATAAATTTTTTCCACTATATTATTTACAAATGATGGGATTTTTTTTATATTTGGTAAAAAAAGTAGCTCATCATAAGATTTATTAAAAATTTCACATAAATCTTTAAAATGTATTTTTGTAACAATTACCGCAAATTTTTTCTTTGGATTTAATTTTTTTAAATATTGTAATCCCACCAATAATATTAATATATCTCCCAAGCCTTGTGGTGGATAAATTATTTCATATTTATTTAATTGATATTTTTTTAAATAAAAATAATCTTTAATTTTATTTAACATTTTTTTCATTTTACAAACTTTCTTCAATAAAAAAATCCAACTTTAAATTACTATCACGTTCTTTACATATTGCATAAGCACATTTTAGTCCTGATGGTTTATCATCATTAACTAAAATCCTTTCGCCCATTGGCATATCTGTTAGCAAATAGTCATATCTCAATTCATTTTCTGCCAAGAATTTTTTTAAATCTTCAAGATATTCTTCTTTTCTTGCAGTCATAAGTACAACTTTATCCTCAGGAGATATTTTGGAGTAAAATTCTTTTACTCCATCAAGTAAAGTGTCATAACCATCAATCTTGTAACCGTTATGTTTTACCAATGTTCCGTCTACATCAAGTATCCAAGTTTTTGCAAGTGTTGATAATTTCATCTACATTACCTCCCCAGCTTGGATTACTCCGTTATAGAATGCACCACATATACTGTCATAATCTTCCCAAGCGTAAGTTGTTAAACTTAGCCAAATTACAGCATGCAAAGCTTTGATTTTATTCTTATCCACCCCTGGAACATTATCAAAGAAAAATTCTTCCATATCTTCCCAATTATTAGGTTTGATTGCAAGTTCTACTTCGTTTTCTTTGATATCAAGTGTAAATTTCTTACGATTAAATTGGTCATAATTTCCTTTTATTGAATAATAAAGTTTTGCCCAATCATAATCTACATCACCAAATAATTTTGTTTTTCCAAAATATCCTCTTGGATCAATAAGAATAGTTTTCATATTAAATGTATCAAACATTAAATTAGAAAAAGTACAATCTCCATGAATTAATCTAAACTCATTAGGAATCATTCCTGTTAAGATTTCAGTAAACTTTTCTTTATCAAAGAAAATATTTTTATAATATTGACCATTGATTTTGATGAATTCTTTATCTGCAAAAGGAACAAGGTGTTCAATTTTAGATAATCTATCAAATGTTTTGGTAATATAATTTTCAATACAATCTTCTTTATTAACTGGTTGTGCAGGTAATAAATTATGTAATTTTTCTAATGCTACAATGATATTTTTTAGGATGTCTTCTTTTTGGCTCTTTGTTAAACAATCATATTCATAAATATTCTTACCTTGAACACGTTTCATTTTTAAGGGTTCGTATTCATAAATCTCTGGAATGAATTCATAACCAAGTTCTTTAATATTTTTATACCAATTAATTTCATCAACAGCAATTTTTTTACCTTGTTCATTAATCCCACGTTTAATAATAATATCGCCGTCAAACTCCATACTATTAAATGGTCTACAACGAGGGGTTGAATCATTGTTATCAGAATAAGACAATAATGTTCCAATCTCTTTTGAACCATATAAAGCTAATCTATTAAATTTGATATCTTGTTGAGATAACCAACCTACAAATGCTCCTTCCTCAGGTATCTTTTCTAAATATGATTTGTTTTCAAATATAAATAAACCAGCAACTCCATTTTCTTTGGAAGGTTCTTTAACAAATTTGCCATCAATGTATGACCAACGACACTCAAAATCTTTAGAAATACCTATATAATTCGATTTAATTTCATTATTTAGACCAACTGGAATTTTAAATCCTTCTGATAATATCAAATCACACCACATAATCATAAATGGTTCATTAGAATCAAATGAAGAAATAGCTTCTTTTATCCCAGAAATGGTTCCTTTTTTAGTAGCTTTGATTACACGATAATTATACTTATTACCAAACGCAGCAAGATATTTTTCTAAAACATCAGTTTTATAATCTGCAATAATAGTAAATTCTGCTTGTGGATATTTTTGAAAGGCATAGAAAATAATAGGTAGATTATTAACAGGAACCAAACACTTAGGTTTGTTTCTTGTTAACCCCTCTAATCTCGTTCCTTTACCTCCTGCTTGTATTATTATTTGCTTGATATCCATTTACTTTATCTCCCAAACTAGGTTACAAATTGTTCTACCACCAAAACCCTCTTTTTGAGATATTAAACCTTCATTTAAGTATTTTCCGTTTTGTTCGGTAGAAATTCCAAAATCAAAATATTGTTTTTTACCTTTATAGTAGTTAATCAATTCACTTATTACTAAATCTAATGCGCCTATTTCTCTTGCTTTTTCATTTGCTGCCATATACTGTGTATGAACAACATTTTCGTATATGAACACTACTGTTCCAGCTATCATTTCATCATTGTATTTTGCAATATATAATTTTATATTTTCCGGGAATCTGGAATTTAGTAATATTAGTTCTTCACCAGTATGCACGGCTTTTGCATTATGGTTATCTTTTAATACTTTATTTTCTAATTCTATGAAGTCAATAAAATTGTTTGATTCTTCTATTGTTACACCTTCTCTTTTGGCTCTCGATATTTGAGCTTTTCTTCCTTTTGGCATTTTACAAGGATTAGATAATAAAATTGTTGTTGAGGGTTCAATTTTTAGTAGTTTTGCATTGTTTCGAAATAAACCATATAAATCTTCTTCGGAGGGCAATGAATGGTAAATATGGGGGATTGTTTTATAGACAAAATTATTTATTTTATTTTTTTTCATATACTGAACTAAACATTCAAAACATTCTAGCATTTTATGTTGCTTCATTTCATTTTTTACTATGAAGCCGCCATACGTAAGGCCTTGATGTGAGTACAATGTATTATTATTGATATTTGCAGGCAGTAGTGCGATTAATTTATCTTTTTCATCGTAAAACATTAAAGAAAAGTCATTGAATCTGTCGGAATGATAATCCATAAAATTTCTATTAAACATAAATATCCCATTTTTAGAATTATTTATGAAGTCATTCCAAATATTTTTTTGTTCTTCTTTGTATTTTTTTATGTAAATCATTTTAGCCTACAATTAATAAATATTTCTGCACCCATATCCGGAATATAATTTGTTAATTTATATAACCCATTTAATAATTGTTCATCTATAATACCTAAAGCCATACATTTCTGCATTTTTGAATGATTAAATGGTTTTATAAAGTATGAGCCTTTATCAATTACATCTAAATTTACTTGATTTGCAATAGAAATAAGTTTATCAAGGTCAAATGTAGTATTTTGCTGAAGTTTCTTTGCTGTTTCAGTTAGATTTCCTAAAGTATCTATTAATCCGCTTTTGTAAGCCCACAACAGATGAAAACTCTTTGCGTTTGGTACGTTAATATGTACTATTGTTTCTTCTGTGCAAAGTAGTTTTACCGATTCTAATAATTTCTGAGGTGCCATTACTTCATGTAATAGGCAACTAACAATTATAAAGTCATACTTATTGTGCTTTAACTGTTCTATTTTATTTTCTAAAAAATCACCAACTATAGAAATATTTTGATTATATTTCTCTGATTTTTTTATCATTTCGCAAAATTGTTTAGATGGTTCTACAACGGTAAATGTTTGATAATTAGAATAAAAATCAAATATAGATTGAATACCACACCCTACTTCTAAAATGTTTTGAGGTCGATATTTGTTTAGTATTTCTAAAACTTTTTTTCTTCTATATTCAACCATCGTATTTTCAAAATCGTGGTTTAAATAGTCTTTTGTGTATTGAGCAATATCTCTGTTATTTGCTAGCATTATTTATTTACCTCTTTCAAGAATTCGTTATAATCTCTTATGTATTCTTTTTCGTCATAATGTGTACTTGCTAATACCATTAGTTTACATCCATAAGAAAAATGTCGCATTTCTCGCCACATGTTTTTTCCGATATATAATCCAACATCAGGACGATTCAACCATACTTCTTCTCTAGTATTTCCATCATCCAAAACAAACTGACAAGCACCATCCATTGCAACAATTATTTGCTCTAATTCTTTGTGTGCATGTTTGCCTCGTTCTTGATCTGGTAAAGTATCAAAAATATAATAAACTCGCTTGATATCAAAAGGACAATTCATCCCACCTTCTAGTGAAACTAATTTCCCTCTATCATCACCAAAGACCTTCATGTCAATAAGTTTATAATTCATTAGCCCTCCTTTTTAAGTAGAACCAATGGCCAAATAAACATATTTTACAATGTTTAAAATTTATTCTTATTATTTGTCTTCTTATAAAGATTGAATGTAAAAATATTTTTTTTAATATTGGTATTTTTTCAGAATTGTTCTTTATATCACTATCTATAATATTAAAATCATAAGTAGTATATTTTGTTATTAAATTTTTGAGGAAAAAAGGATATGCAACTTTAGGATATTTATTTAATGCAATACTTCTTTTTAAAAATGGACTTCGTTCTTTTTTGATTAAAAATACATAATTATGTATATGTGCTCCACGTATCTGTGAACCTAATTTGCAATATACATCATATTTAAAACCCAGCTTAACCAAATAATCAGTTAATCCACATTCATAGTGAGCTATAACAGCTTCTTTAGTTTCTTGATGAGTAATATTTTTCATAAAAGAATCAAATCCATTTGATAAAAATACTTGTGGTTTAAAAGTTATAAAATATGATTGAATATGTTTAAGATCTGTTTCAACAGGCCTATTATCAATAATACTAATACCTGCTGGATTTGACGTAACACCCCAAAAATCTAATTCCTGTGAGGACATCTGATTAAACATTTCATCAAATGGAAACAAAGGAGCATAACAACTATCATTTAACAATATAAATTCTTCTATATCATTTAATAAGCCTTGCTCTTTTGCATAAATATAACCACGCTTATATGAACCAAAATCGTATTCTCCATGATGTCCAACAATTGAATGAATTACATAATTATTTACTTTTTCTAATTCATGTTGTTCTAAATTCGAATCTGAAACAAAAATAATTTTATCTACAACCTTTTTAAGTTCGGAAAGATAATAAATCACATAATCTTCAATTACATTATGAGAATCAAAATGAGCAAAAATTGCAATTCTGTTGTTTGTATTGTTATAACTCATTAGCCATCCTTTTTAAATAGAATCAATTCATAATAAATGTAAATTTCCTGATTTAAAAGTAAAGAAATATTCTTCTAAAACCCTCTCATCATATAATTCTTTGGATTTTTGAAAAAATTCATCGATAAATATTTCTGCGTACTTTTCATAAAGTCTTAACATTGTTGAAAAATATGTGTTAGATAAGATAGGACAAATATATTCCTGTAACTCTCTTGCAATATCTCTATGAAATTCCATAAATCTTTCTATTTCGTTATAGTCACCATGGATTGCATAAACTTTTTCTTTTGTATTCTGTATATTCACCTATCTCATAACCTCGATTATAACCACTCTTAAGTATAATTCTCTTCTTTTTGATAGATTGTTAAGAATGAGGCAAAAAATCTCCTTACATCATCGTATATCAAATAAGAAAAGAAACAAGACATTGTTTTCCAAATTATATATTTTGGGTGGATATTTTTAACTTTAAAAGCAATACATATCGATATTTCATTTGTTTATTAAGAATTCTATCATTTTGTGTTGATTAAAAATATAAGTTCTTTTACGTAAAAATAAGGTAACGTCGGTTATTACGTCTGGAATATTTTAAAATATTTTTTATTCGAATAAGAATGCAAAAAAGTTTAAGAAAATTGCAATCTAAAATTAATTAGGATAAATTAATTCAAAAATAAAAAAATCATTTATCAATTGAGTATACGTTTCCGCAAACTCCAGAAGACAATTATTGGCGATAACAATTTAAGGATTATAACAATGAAGAAATAAATAGTTAAGAAAATTCTCTTATAAATTTGTTATCATTGTCTCGGTCAATAAATTCTGAAATTCAAAACAAAAAATATAGTGATAAAAAATACCCCGGATTGGACTCGAACCAACGACGCACAGCTTAGGACGCTATCGCTCTATCCAACTGAGCTACCGGGGCATAGTAATAAAAAGCTAATTTCTATATAAATATTTTACTACAATAAAAAAATTTTATATAATTATTTAAAAAGTAATAAAAAATCATGAAATCACTAATTTTTGAAGACATAGGAAAAATAAAATTAATAGAAAAGCCACTTCCCCAAATAGTACATCCAAGGGACGCCATAGTTAAAGTAACGCTATCTTCTATTTGTACAAGTGATTATCATATAATAAACGGCGCAGTAACACAAGCTCAAAAAGGTGTTACGTTAGGACATGAATTTGTAGGAGAAATCGTAGAAATTGGTACTGAAATAAATAACTTGACTATTGGAGACAGAGTAAGTGCAAATTGCGAGACATTCTGTGGTGAGTGCTGGTTTTGTAAGAGAGGTTATATAAATAACTGCACAAAAGGCGGATGGAAACTCGGATGCCAAATTGACGGCTGCCAATCAGAATACGTTAGAGTACCATTCGCTGATACAGGATTAACCAAAATACCTGAAGCATTGTCATATAAAGATGCGTTATTTGTTGGAGATATATTATCAAGCGGTTATTTTGGTGCAGAACTTTGTGAAATAAAACAAAATGACACAATAGCAGTAATAGGTTGCGGCCCAGTCGGGATATGTGCAATGCAATGCGCAAAGGTGTTAGGTGCATCAAAAGTCATTGGCATAGATATTAATCAATACAGGCTTGATATAGCATTAAAAAACAAATATGCGGATATAATCCTCAATCCAAACAACGATAATATATCAGAAATAATTAAAAATGAAACAGCAGGCAGGGGGGCTGATGCAGTTATTGAAGCTGCTGGGGGAGTTAATACATTTGAAATGGCTTGGCAAATAGCCAGACCAAACGGAATAGTTGCAATAGTTGCAATGTATGAAGAAAATCAAATACTGCCACTTCCTGGAATGTATGGTAAAAATCTAATATTCAAAACAGGGGGAGTAGATGCAATTCATTGTTCAAAGTTGCTTGACTTAATCAAAGATAAAAAAATTTCTACAGATATTCTTATCACAAAATCTTATACGCTGGATAAAATAGAAGAAGCCTACAAATACTTTGATGACAAAACTAACAATTGCCTTAAACTATCAATAACACAATAAACTATACATAAGTCTAAGCCAGTCAGGTAATTAAAACACTCTCAATTTCTTGTAATATCTATAATTACAAGAAATCAGGGGGGTACTATGATTTTTAACAGCAAATTATTAAATAAAATAATAGCAATATCGTTTTTAGTTCTAATAGGCACACAGACATTAGCAACAGATATGCAGAATTATAAAATATTATGCCAAGAGCATATGTTCAAAGAAAAAAAAGCTACATCGGATATAGTGCTAATTACGCCACAATATAACATAATAACAAAAGGTAACGTACTAAAAATAATATTCCAGTGCAAATTTTGGTCAGAAAACGTAAAAGCAGGGAATAGAGTTAACTTTTTAGCACCGGAAGCAATCTATACACAAGAAGGAACTTTACTTATCCCTGCAAACTCAAAAATTGTTGCAACTGTTATAAAAATAGAAAAGCCAAAATGGTTTAACAAAAATGCAAGAGTATACCTAAAATTCGAATGTCTGGTATTTCCTGACGGAACAGGTATAGCAATGAACGCAAAACCTGCAACAAAAGACGGTACATTAAAAGAGGGCCCCTGGATGACGACAGGAAAACTTGCTGCATCTACAGTAGGCCTCGGTGCTGTTGGCGCAGGTGCAGGGGTAGGCTTTGCATTTATACCCAATCCTGCTAAACTCGCAACAGGGTTTGCTATCGGCATACCTGTAGGTTGTACGGTAGGGCTAATCACAGGATTAGTAACACCCGGGCTGAAATATCACGCTAAAGCAGGTGAATCAATAAAAATAATACTATGCAAGGATTTATGCCTTAAAAAATTTAAAAATTAATAACAAATTAATTGTTGTTTGTATCTTAATACAATATGAAAATATTATTTAACAACAATATAATAAGAAATAAAAATATAAACAGACAACTTAAGAGTACAAGAAATCCTATTGCCTTATATAAAATGATGAAAATGTACTCTCAAGAGAGAAAAGAGATATTCCCATACATCCGAGCAATTTTAAACAGTATTGATACAATGTTAAACAACTGCAAAATGAGATTAATAAAAGATGAATTCGGCAATATTATTGCAGCGTATACATACAGACTAAGAAAAAACAGACTTGGACAAAAAAGCATGTACATAGACGCACTTGTAAGAAATTTAAAAAAGCCTGAGAGCAAAGACTCAATGAAACATATCTATAAAGATATGAAAGATATTGCACAAAAGAAAAAAGCAGAAGAAATGACACTATTTTCAGCGATAAACGATACAGCACTAAGAAACAAATATGAATCTCTTGGTTTTAATAAAGATGAAAAGACTTTCATATATGGTGGGTACTTTATGAAAGTAAAAACTAAAGACTTTCTAAAAAAATAATGGTAAGAATTCAAATATCAAATTATATATTAGAAAGTTCTTTAAAACTTGAAATAAAATCTTGTTTAGGTAATTGAGACAAATCTATTTCTGCAATTTTTTCCAACTTATCAGCAGGTATCTGGTTTTTGTACAGAAATTCTACTGGTCTTTGCCAGGATGACATCAACTCTTCTTTTCCTATATCCGCAAAATTCAACCACTCATCTGACAATTGGTTGTTGTCAGCGCCAACTAATTTTATAGGACGCCACTTAAACAAATTTTCTTCTGATTGATTTACAGGAAATTTTAATATAACAACTTTGTGAGATTGTGATGCAGGGCCGCCAAAATTCTGCATATAACCGCCATACCAATTTATCATACGCATAAGTGTATTATCATCATATTTATTTTTAATTGTAAATTTATCGGAAAGAAATACACCATCTCCTAATACAGATTTTTTTACAAAGCCATCTGCACAAATTGATTCATAATTTTCCATTGAAGTCATGTGATACAAAAATTTTGGCTTAATTTCTTCACTAACAGAGCGAATATCTTGTACAATTGGTATATCATTTATTCTAACAGAACCGCTTTTACAAAGTTTTCCTACAAAAACTGCAGAAGCTATTAATGCAGAAGCTCCAATTATATAAGGTACAACTTTATTACTTTTATACTTACTATCCGATACTGTACCATGCTCCGTTTTGTCAGATTGAATAGAAGCATTATCCTTTTTGACAACACTCTTATTTAAACCTTGTAGCGAAAAATTTTTTATACAACTTACTCTCATAATAAATATAAAACACTAAAAAATTTCTTTTGCTACCCAAAATACTACATACATACACAAAAAATTTTATTTTAAATTGCTCTTAAAATATATTTTTTCTACAATTATATTATGTTTGAAACAATGGGTTTACAAATACAATATTTACTATTACTACAAAATTTTAGAGAAGTTACACATGGCATATTTGACGGATTTTTTATGTGTGCAACTTGGCTTGGTGAAACAATTATTCCTTTAAGCATCATTTGTATAGTATATTGGGGAATCAACAAAAAAGCCGGTACATTTTTGTTATTTAATTTTGGTCTTACATTGTATGTCAATGTATTTCTTAAAATGACTGCTTGTATAAAAAGGCCATGGCTTATAGACTCTCGTATAACTCCATTAAAAGAGGCCTTGCCGGCAGCAGACGGATATTCGTTTCCTAGTGGACATACAGCCGGTGCAACTGCGGTATGGGGATCTTCTGCCTATTTTTGGTGGAATAAAAAATTCATAAGATATCTTATGATAACAGTAGTTTGTCTCGTAGCTTTTTCAAGAAACTATGTAGGTGTTCATACTCCGCAAGATGTAATAGTTTCAATATTTATAGGCATATGCTTAATGTTTGGCATAGATAGACTTTTAAAATGGATTGAAGCACAAAAAGGTAGAGATTTTATTTTTTATTTAGTATTACTGGTTCTAACAGTTCTCTTGTGCATTTATATTCATATAAAGTGTTGTTTACAGATGCAAACTTATGATAGTGCTAATGATCTTGTTAACCCAATTGAAATGAAACATGGTGTTTATGCAAAAATAGCATTTATGTTTGGCATATTTTCAGGGTGGTTGTTGGAGAAAAATTTTGTGAATTTTGAAATAAAAAAAGATGCAACTATTGCAAAATGGGTTTCTATAATACTTGGTATTTTGGTTTTATATATTTTGACTTTTTATATGAACAAATTTCTTATAATGCTTGTTCCCAAACACATTGCCTCAGCAATAATAGCATTTTTGACAGCTCTCTATATTACTTTTCTTTATCCTATTGTTCTAAAAAAATATAAGTTTTAGTTCTGTTTGTCGGCAATTAAATAAAAACTAAATACAATTTGTAAATTAGCCTTATTGTCAAAAAATTAATCCACAATACATGCGCAATGAAAATTGTACAAATAAAAAATAAAAAGAGCAGAATAGAATGCAATAAAAAATACCCTGGATTGGATTCGAACCAATGACCTACCGCTTAGAAGGCGGTTGCTCTATCCAGCTGAGCTAC
>CALVEK010000017.1 GCA_944326555.1 Candidatus Gastranaerophilales bacterium
AAAAAGAAAGAAAAGTATCAATAAAAACAAGATTACATTAATTTTTTATATCTTCATTTCTTTTCTTTTGAATTGCGTAGGCAAAAGAAAAGAAACGAAGCAAAGAAAAGAAAACCGACGCAGGAGAAACAATGCTTCTTGGATTACTGACGTTCGGGAAAAGCGTGGTTTTCCCTCATAAGGACACTGGGTTCACTTCGTTCACTCGGCGTGTCCGTCAGAATCCGCCCCCTGTAACCCCTGTTTAGTATTAATATAAAATTAAAATTATTTTATTTTTATTATTTTCTGTTTTTACATAATAAATATTATCGTTTGTGGATAATTTTTGTAATAAAATTATCTTATGGATAATAAAAATAACATAATCAAAAAGAAAAAAGTTCCGGAAATTAAAATAAAAAATATGGGCGTAGATATAGATAAAAATGAGTATAGAGAAATTGTTCTCTCAAATTCTGCTCGTCCCGAAGCATCTTTTTATGATAGATACAGATAAGTTTTACAGCCCAACATTGACGTAGAACAAAAGGTTTATAATAAAATCGGCAACAAGAAGATAGAATGTTGCTTTTATTGCTGATTGTGTTGTTGATATACCAACATCTTTTGCTCCGCCTGTAGTTTTGTATCCTTGAGTTGCACAGACAAGTGTTATCAAAATCCCGAAAATAAATGCCTTAAAGATGCTTATATAAATATCTTTTGCCTGTAGTAAAAGCCATACAGTGTTCATAAATCTGTTCGGATGTAGACCGATTGCAAAAAATGCAACCATCATACCACCGACTATTCCAATAAATTCAGCAAGAACTACAACCATGGGAACAGTTATAGCCGAGGCAATTAATCTTGGTGCAAAATAATACCCGACAGGATCAACACCGAGTGTTTTCATTGCATCAACTTGTTCTGTTACACGCATGTTAGCAACTTCTGCACAAATTGCAGTTCCTGCTCTTGCCCCTATTGCAAGCGCTGCAAAACCCGGAGCTATTTCTCTAACCAGAGCTACTGCAATGAATCCGCCAACATAGCTTTCTGCTCCGCTCATCAAAAATTGTTTTGAGATTTGTAGTGATATTACAGCAGCCGCAATGAAAACGATTATTAAAGATATTGATAATGAATCATAACTAATCATTGCAGCTTGCGATATCACAGAACTAAATTTTGTGCGCCTGTCAATGATATATTTCATTGTACGTATTAAGTTTTTTACGCAAAGTCCTAAAAATGAAATCATTTTGATTTATCCGAATTTAAAATTTAGTCATAAATCGGTGTGCACCATTTTTTATACTTTTCAACTTTTCCTTTTACAACGTCAAAGTATAGTTTTTGAAGCTCTTTTGTATGTTCGCCAACAACGCCTGTTCCTACAGGTCTGTTATCAATAGATGTAATAGGACTTACTTGTGCACCTGTTCCGCAATAGAATGCTTCATCAGCGACATATAGCTCTGTTCTTGATATTTCTCTTTCACAAACCTTAAGTCCGAGCACATTTTTACCGAGTTCAAGTATTGTATTTCTTGTTACACCTACAAGAATATTATCAGTTGTTTGCGTTGTAACTAAAGTATCTCCTTCTACGAGGAACAAGTTCATTGCAGAACCTTCCGTAACTTTCCCTGCTTGGTCTAAAACAATAGCATCATCAAACCCTGCCAGTTTTGCATCAGTAATTATCAGTGCTGTATTTGCATAAGAACCAGCCACTTTTGCTCTTGGAGGAATAGCATTGTCATCATTTCGTCTCCAGTTAGAAACGCAAACCTTTAGTCCTTTTGTTAAATCAATGTAATCTCCCATTGCAAATGAGAATATTAAAACTGCATCAGGATTGTCGATTAACCCGGGGCCGATTTTGAGAGCATTTTTGTAAACCTGAGGTCTTATGTATGCATCTGTTCTGTAACCGTTTTTCTTCAGTAATTCTTTTGTTAGAGAGCAAAATTCTTCTACGGTGAATTTTGGGTCCATATGCATAATTTTGCAACTGTGAAGTAATCTTTCAAAGTGTTCTTTCATTCTGAATGCGTAGAGTTGGTCTTCTTCTTTATTGTAATATGCTCTAATTCCTTCAAATACAGAGGTACCATATAAAAAAGCGTGATTTCTTACAGGGATTGATGCGGTTTTTGCATCTACAAATTCTCCGTCTAAATAAACATATTCTTTTGTCATCTTGCTCTCCTTTTCGGCTGCGACCATTTAGATTTTATTTTTTACTATTATGGCGATTTTTTAGTGCTTTGGCAAGAATTTTTATAAAGTTTTAATAAAAAGACGAATTTTCTTCAAAAAAGTAAAGAAATGTAAAAACAGTTATAAATTATGCACCAAGGCTATATAAAAATAATATACTAAATGATAGGATTATTTTGGATAATTAAAATTTATTAGTTAAGAAGGGGTGTAAGTTTATGATTTGTTGTGAAAACAAAGCACAAAAGAAAGATATGAAAAAGTTCAAAAAAGTTTGCCACAAAGCTCTTAAAGAACTTGGCAAAAAGAACTTTGCGCTTATTGTTCACGGAAATAGTTTCCCGGCAGAACAAGGTAAAAATACAGGTTTTGGTACCCCTAATTCTAATGCGGGTAAAAATTTGATGAATTTTGCGTCAGGCCTTTTTAATGCTATCCAACTCGGACCTCAGGGTAAAACAAAGGCTTGTGATTCTTCACCGTATACAGGAACTATCTTTTCCGTTAATCCACTATTCATTGACTTAGAACAGTTAACATCTAAAGAGTGGGGTAACATCCTTTCTGAAAATACTTATAAAAGAGTTTGCGATGCAAATCCTAATAAAGATATTAACAAGACAGCTTATTCTTATATCTTTAAGGCACAAGATGAGGCTCTTCAAGAGGCTTATGTTAATTTCAAACAATGGAACAATAAAAAGCTAAACAAAGAGTTTGATAAATTTAAAGAAGAAAATTCTTTTTGGTTGGATAAAGATGCTCTTTACGAAGCTCTTTCTATAGAAAATAACAATGATTATTGGCCTCTTTGGGATAGTAAAATTGATAGAAACTTGTTCAATCCCAAATCTGAAGAAGAAAAGAAAGCTGTTTTCTTGAGAGAAAAAGAAATCAGATTAAAATATGCTGATGAAATTAATTATTATGCATTTGTTCAGTTTGTTGCATCAAAGCAAAGCGAACAAACAAAAAAATATGCTTTAAAACATGATTTAAAATTAATTGCAGACAGACAGGTTGCATTCTCTGATAGAGATAGTTGGGCATATCAGTCCTTATTCTTGGATGGATGGATGCTTGGTTGTCCTCCTGATTATTTTTCAAAAGATGGTCAGGCTTGGGGATTTCCTGTTGTTAATCCTGAAAAAATGTTCAATGAAGACGGTTCTTTGGGTGAAGCTGGTATTCTTCTTAAGAACTTGTATAAAAAAATGTTCAAGGAAAATCCTGGTGGAGTCAGAATTGACCACATTGTTGGACTTATTGACCCTTGGGTTTATAAAGCAGGTAAAAAACCTATGCCGGAACAAGGTGCAGGTCGTTTATACTCTTCTCCCGAACACCCTGAACTTTCCAAATATGCTATCGCTACAATGGATGACTTGAATTTGGAATTGGGTTCTGATAAAGAAAAAAGAGTTAAGAAACTTTCTAAAGAACAGATTAAAAAATATGGCGCAATGATAGAAAAAATTGTTATTGCTGCAGCGAAAGAAGAAGGTTTGAACAAAGACTCAATTGTATGTGAAGACCTTGGTACACTTACTTTCCCTGTAGAATCTGTAATGAAAGAATATGATTTGCAGGGTATGAGATTAACTCAGTTTGTTAAACACGATAAACCAGAACATCCATACAGATGCTGCAATATTGTTCCAAGAAGCTGGGCAATGGTTGGTACTCACGATAATGAGCCTATTTCTATGTGGGCTGACGAAATGATTAATACTCATGTTGGTTACTTGAATGTTGTTAATCTCGTAGATGATATGTACGCTGAACTTGATGGCAAAGACAGAGATGACTTAATTGTTAAGCTGACAACCGATGCAAAAGCATTGATGAATGTTAAACTTGCTGAAATCTTTGCGTCAAAAGCAGAAAATATACAGGTATTCTTTACTGATTTCTTTGGTATTAAAGATACATACAATAAACCAGGAACATCTGGTGATGCCAACTGGTCTTTGAGATTACCGAATAACTTTGAAGAAGTTTATCTGAATAATATCAGTGAGGATGGTCTTGCTCTTAACTTGCCTTTGATTTTGAAAATGGCAATTAATGCAAGAGGTACAGATTTCGCTAAAAAACATGAAAAACTCTTGAAAGAATTGGAAAAACTTATATAATATAAATTAATGTTTGATGATTCTTTACAATCAGTAGATAATTTAATTGAAACTGAAGCCCTCATTGAGCAGCATTTGCATGGGGGCTTTGGTATAGATTTCTCTCTTTGTAGGGCTGATGATTTCATTGATTTTTCTAAAAAGATTTTAAGATACGGCGTCTGTGGTTTTTTTCCCACACTTGCTACTGATAGTGTCGATGCTTTAAGAAGGCAAATTTTTGAAATTAAGAAAGCGCAGCAGTACCAAAACACCTTGGATGAGCCGGCGGCAAAGATTTTGGGTGTTCATCTCGAAGCCTGCTTTTTAAATCCCCTTAAAAAAGGTATTCACAATGAATCGTTGTTTTTAAAACCGACAATAGCTAATTATAAGTTGTTAGAGGACGAAATAATAAAAATCGTTACGCTGGCTCCTGAGTTGGATGAGGGGTTTGAATTGTGTAACTACCTTAAATCAAACGGTGTAAGAGTTTCAGCAGGACACTGTCTTGGTTCTGATTTATCAGCAGTTGATCAGGTTACTCATTTGTATAATGCGATGGGTGCTTTTTCTCACAGGGAAAAAACTACGGTTGTATCTGCATTGTCCAATGATGATATTTCTACCGAGCTTATAGCTGATTTAAAACACGTTCAAAAGGACGTTTTGAAATTTACTTTTAGAACAAAACCGTTGAGAAAGATAATTTTGATTAGTGATGCTTTACCCATCACGCACAGTTCTTTAGATTCTATGGATTTTTGTTCCAAGAAAGTCTTTTTGAAAGACGGTAAGGCTGTCGATAAAAATGGCACTATGGCTGGTAGTACAACATTTGTTAGTGATATTATACGTCTTTTGGTTAAAGAAGACATTTTGGATTTGTCGATTGCCGTTAGGATGGCTTCATCTAATATTGATTTTGTTAATCCGATTGATGCACAAATTTATTGGGATAGTGATAAAAATATTAGTGCAATGAATTTTGAGGGCAATTTAATTACCTTCTAGGCCATTTGTTAAGAAATGTTAACAAAAGTATATACTAAAAAGGCAATTTTTATATACTTTCTGACTTTATATATATGTAAGAGAAATGAATAAAAGAGGTCAGAGAGATATGATGAACGCTACTAATCCATTTGCAAACTATACATTAGCAATCGCAGCACAATATAATGAAACAAAACACGGTATTGAAGAAGCAGAAAAAAAACCTGCAAGAAAAATTTACAGAAGCCTTGATTCAATGCTCGAAGAATGTGTTTTCATCGGTGCAACAAGATTCGGAAATAATTTTATCGCATAATAACTAAACTTTATTATTCAAAAAGAGAAAAATTGAGGAATTCGGCAACTAGACTTATTTACTTAAAAACCTGACAGAGGTCAGGTTTTTTTATTAGTTATTACTTGAATGTTTATCGGGTTTTAGAATTTGAATATTTCTGGTTTCCGAAAAATCATATCTTGCCGCTTTAATTTTTTCTCTTGTTTCTTCATCAAGGCTGTGTCCGTTCACTAATCTGTCAACAAAGCCATTATTTAGTTTGACAGCTTTTGGTAAAGCTCCAATGTCATCCAGAATATCTTTTATTTGGACAAAATCATAAGAGTAAGATTGTTTTGATTGATAAACCAGTGTTTCTCCTGTTGTTGCTTCTACAGGTTTGCCGCCTTCATCAAAATACAGTTTAAAAATAGACTTTAAGTCTTGAATTTCTGATTGCATGGTCTGTACGGCTTGTTGAATACGCAAATAACGTTCAAAAAGATATTCAATGTTATCTATTTGTTTCATTTGCCAATCGTATTTCTTTTCATATAGCTTTTTTAGCTTAGGGTAAGCCTGTGCCAAGCCGATTGTATCAGCCATAGCCCTGTGTCTTGTATCAAACTCAACACCAAACTTATTCATTAGATTTTCTAGACCATGTGATTCGAACTCAGGATAAACTTCTTTGAAGAGAAATTGAGAGTCAATTCTTTGGTTTTCTATAGGTTTACCATAGAGTCTTTTTGATGCTTCGTTAATAAAGTTGTAGTCAAAGATTGCGTTATGGGCAACTATAGGATAGTTGCCTATAAATTCAAGTATTTTAGGCATAACAACATCTTCTGTCGGTTGATCTGCGACCATTTCTTCCGTTATACCGTGTACAGCCATGCTGGATTTTCTAATATGTTGCTGCGGGTTAATCAGTGTTTCATATTTATCTTTTATAACCCCGTTTTCCAGCCTTACTGCTGCAAACTCAATAATTCTTTCTTTTTTGTAATCAAGTCCTGTTGTTTCTACATCCAGAACAATTTCTATACATTTTTTTCTAGGCATTTATAATCTTCCCCCACTTTATA
This sequence comes from Candidatus Gastranaerophilales bacterium, assembly GCA_944326555.1. GTDB lineage: Bacteria > Cyanobacteriota > Vampirovibrionia > Gastranaerophilales > Gastranaerophilaceae > Limenecus. Next base: position 6,687 of record CALVEK010000017.1, read on the forward strand.
TTAACACAAACGCATATACTTTTTACTAATTTAAAAATTTTGGTATTTGTTAAAGAATAAAAATGTCCTAAAAATGACACTATAAAAGGCAAGCAGGGGTGAAAAGAGTCTATGGACTTGACTTTTTGTCTTTATGAAGTAATATAAACAAGAACTCGATTTTAAAGTTTGAGTGTGAATGTCAAAGCATGTCAGCTGAGAGGTCGAATTCCGGGGGGCTCCCGTTATCGAGAAAGTAAGCGTTTTTGCAGAAATTGAGGTAAGAAATATTCCGATTGATACTTTTGTATTGTGGATATGAGCCTAAAGTTATTACTTTATCCCCGTTTCAATTTACAAAACAGAGGATTAACATTGATTAGAAAGTTACTAACACTAACCTTACTACTCATTCTTTGCTTTTTTGCAAATCCGAACCAAACACAAGCAGCAACTTCAAAAGCCACAGTCAAAGATTACATTGTTAAGCATTCTTTGGAGATGGGTATTGATCCTGCGCTTGGATTAAGCATTGCAAAAATGGAGTCAGGTTTTGTTCACGAGAAAAGAAGTTCTTACGGTGCTGTCGGCGTTTTTCAATTAATGCCTTCTACAGCCAGAAGATTGGGCTACAACCCATATTATCTCAGCGATAATATTAGAGGTGGTCTAATGTATTACAAAATGATGTACCAAAAATTCGGTTCTGTTGAGCTGGCTTTGGCAGCTTACAATGCCGGTCCGGGTAATGTAAGTAAGTACAAAGGAGTTCCTCCTTTTGCAGAAACCAAAAGATTCGTCAGAGGTATTATGAATGAGTATTATTCTCAGAAAGCAAACCCTGATCCTGCTATTATAAAATACAGAAATCAAGGTGGAGCTGTTTCTTCTAAGTCTTTGACTATAGACACTGATAATAATGTACTTAGATCAAATAACTCTGATATGAGCGGTAGCTTACCTTTTGTATCTTTACTTGGTACTATATAATTCTTTTTGTAAAAGTTTGAAAAAAGTATTTTGTAAAGTTTTATCAAAAAATTACAAAATACTTTTTTTTATCCTAAAATATAATTATAGTTAAAACGAGCCGAGGATGTATGTTTAAAGAGACGAAAACCCATGAGGTTACCACTGACGTAGTTATTTTAACGATTAAAGATGATAAACTCAAAGTTCTTTTGGTTAAGCGTGCGCATGAACCGTTTAAGAGCAAGTGGGCACTTCCCGGGGGGTATGTTCGTATATCTGAAACTCTTGATGATGCGGCTTTGCGTATATTGAAAGAAAAAACTAACGTTCAAAATATCTATCTTGAACAGTTGTACACTTTTGGTGATCCTTTAAGACACCCTAACAGCCGTGTTATTACTTGTGCTTATTTTGCATTGATTCGTTCGGATGACATAGTTCTTTCTTTTGAAGAGAATACAGAAATTACAGAAGTAAAATGGCATCCTGTCAACAGCCTACCTGCTCTGGCGTTTGACCACAAAGAGATTATTGAATATTCGTTGAAGAGAACAAGAGAACGTTTGGAATTCTGTCCTATTGCTTTCCAATTGTTGCCTCAAAAGTTTACGCTTACTGAGCTACAAAAGGCTTACGAGCTTATTTTGATGAAGAAGCTAGATAAACGTAATTTTAGAAAGAAATTTTTATCACTTGCTATATTGAAAGAGTTGGATGAATATACAAAGTCAGGTTCTAAAAGACCTGCAAGATTGTACTCTTTTGACAAGATTACATTGGATTCTAAAAGAGGTCATTTCTTCTCATAGTTTCATTTTTCTATAAAAGCATTTGCTGTTTTATGCGTTGTTCTTTTGCAGGCTACTTAGTCTTGCTCTTATTTCTATTGATTTTGTTCTTCTTAAAATTTCTTGAGGTTTGTGTATAGCGAGTCGACTGCTTTTTTACCCATTTTCCCAAAATCTATAACGTACATTTTTGAGGAGCCAATTTCTTTTATTTCTTCTATATGCCCAATGCCGAATTTTTCGTGGAAGACTCTGTCTCCTTGTGAGAATGTTTGTTTTGTTTCTGTTTCATTATTTTGTGAAGAAAGTGCAGCTTCTTTTTTCTTTTTTTCTTCGAGCATTCTTTTTATTGGGTTGTCTTCGAGTATTTTTTTTATTTTTTCTTCATCTTTGGCTTTATTTTGCTCATTTTTAACGACAAAAGCCTCTCTTTTTGTAAAGTTAACAGATTGTTTTTGTTGTATGGAATTAGAGTTATTGTAGCCGTTGTATGTAGGTTTTGGTTTTACAACTCTGCTTATACTTTGTGTGTTTTGTCCTGCAATTGGTGCTACAAAATTTGAGCCAAAGGAGTTTGTTTTTTCTACATATCCTGAACGGTCAGATTTTATTTTATTTACCGCTTGATTAAATGTTGATTTTCTCGGGCTTGATAACTGAGAATCTTCACTCAGGTGTCTTTCTGTCAAATTTTCAGGTATTTCAACCAGAAAACGGCTTGGAGGAAAATATTTTGTATCACCCCACATTTGTCGTCTTTTTGCGTATGTAATATATAGTTTTTGTTTTGCTCTTGTTACACCTACATACATTAGACGTCGTTCTTCTTCCATTTCTGTGTTGTTATTTAGAGAACGGCTGTGTGGGAATATACCTTCTTCCAATCCTGCAAGAAAAACTGTGTCAAATTCCAACCCCTTTGCAGCATGCAGTGTCATAAGAGTTACTGCATTATCTTCTTCGGGCGTTTCGTCAAGGTCGCTTACTAATGCTACCTGTGCAAGAAACTCTCCAAGAATATTGTCTTCTTCATCCGGAGTAAAATCTCTTGCTACGTTAACAAGCTCTTGTAAGTTTTCTATTCTTGTTTGAGATTCTTCTGTGTCTTCTTGTTTTAGCTCTGCCAAGTATCCTGTTTCTTCGATTATGTATGCAATATATTCAGGAAGAGACATAGAGTTTTTATTTTTATCAATTTTATCGAGGAGTTCTGCAAAATTTTTGAGTTTGCTTTTCACTCCTGCAGAAAATTCATCGTATTCGTCAATGTTTTCTATGATTTGATACATGGAGTAGTCCATTGAATCCGCAATTTCTTGGATTTTTTTAACAGTTGTATCTCCAATTGCACGTTTTGGAACATTAATAATTCTTTTTAAACTTTGTGAATCATGTCTGTTGTATAACAATTTCAGGTATGCGATGATATCTTTAACTTCTTTTCTGTCATAGAACTTTAGCCCACCGACCATTTTGTAGGATATTCCCCTTGAAATGAGAGCTTCTTCTATGGCTCTTGATTGTGAGTTTGTTCTGTATAAGACAGCACAATCATTCAGACTGCCTGTATAGTTTCTTATTTTATTTGCTATGTAGTAGGCCTCGTTTGCTTCGTCTTGCGATTCATATATCTCAATTTTTTCACCTTGGCCTTTTGTCGAGTATAGATTTTTACTTACTCTTTCAGTATTGTTTACAATGATTGCATTGGCTGCATCAAGTATTGTTGCAACAGAACGATAGTTTTGTTCCAGTTTTATTAATTTTGCATTTCTGTAGTCTGTTTGGAAATTTAGGATAATCTTGTAATCTGCGCCTCTCCAGCTATAAATGGATTGGTCAACATCTCCTACTACGCAAAGGCTTCTTCCTTTGAGTTCTTCATCTGTTTTTCCGTTTGAGTACAGATGTCTTATCAGCATATATTGGCTTATGTTTGTGTCTTGGAACTCATCCACTAGTATATGCGTAAATCTTTCGTGGTATTTGTTTCTTACCTCTTCGTTTGTTGATAAGAGATTTACTGTCAAAAGAAGCATATCATCAAAATCAATAGCATTATTTGCGAGTAATTGCTTTTCGTATTCTTCATATACTTCCGAAATCTTTTGGGTTCTGTAATCTCTTGCTCTTGTTGAAAAAGTGTAGGCATCTTGCATTTTACTCTTTGCATTGCTTATGGCTGCTTTGATGAGTTTTGGTGCAAATGTTTTTTCGTCAAGATTAAGTTTTTTTATTGCATTTTTTATTATTGTATTTGTATCTGATTCATCGTAAATAACGTAATTCTTATCCCATTTTTTTCCATCAGGGCTTTTGTAGTTTTCTATATCAAATCTGAGTATTCTTCCACAGATATTGTGAAATGTACCGACCCACATTTTTTTTACAGTGTCTTCGCCAATCATCTTGGACAAACGTTCACGCATTTCTTTGGCTGCTTTATTTGTAAAAGTTACAGCAAGAATTTTGTATGGATTAACGCCTGATTTTACCAAATTAACAATACGTGTTGTTAAAACTTTTGTTTTTCCGCTACCTGCTCCCGCAAGTACCAGCAATGCTCCCTCTTTTTCTACAACAGCTTCTTTTTGCTGTTCATTTAACGTTTTTAATAATTCTTCCAATTCCCCTAATCCCTAAATTTCAGCAAGTTTTTTGTTAAAACCCTTTTATTTTTGTCAATTTATGATATTATTATGATAATCAAAAAAAATTTTTTAGTAAAATACCAGTTAGATATTTAGTTCAGGATACGTTATGTCAGAAGAAAACAAAGAAAATCAAGAGCAGTCATCTATAATGGTTCCGATTGATGATTTGGATAAAGTTTCGGAAGATGATGCTAATACAGTAGATCAGTTAGCCATGGAGTTGGCTACTATTCAACAATCAGAAAAACGCATTGCTATTATTGGTAGTCGTAATTTACCGATTACTCATCAGCAAATTATAGAAACACTCTCTTATGCACTTGTTTCTCAAGGTAATACTATTATTACATCAGGTGGTTCTTCAGGTACTAACGCGGCTACAATTCGTGGTGCGATGAAAGCTAATCCTGAAAAATTAAAAGTCATATTGCCGCAAACTATCGGGCAGCAGCCTTCCGATGTTCAGGATCAGTTAATTGGAGTTCCAAATATTATTGAGCATGCTGATAGAGCTATGATGACTCTTGCTGATGCAAGTCGTATTTGTAACAGAGAAATTATTGACGATTGTCAGCAATTAATTTGTTTCTTGTCTCATACGTCAAATACTTTGCACAAAGCTATTGACTATGCAGAAGAATCTCATAAGGTAATTACTGCATTCTATTTGGATTAAATAAATAGAACTTTTTAAGAGCCTCATTTTGAGGCTCTTTTTTATTGTTTAATAATATGGGCATGCTCTGTAATATTTACAGTATTTACAATTATCTGTCTTATTACAGAAAAATGTTGTCGTTGTATTTATTTTGTTTATTGTATCGAGAATTTTGTTTTTGTAGTTTGAATACAAGTCTTCATCAAATTTTATTTTTACAATACTGTTTGCTGACAGATTCATATAGTGAAGTGAGAGTTCTTCCGGTTTTTTTATGTATTTTTTAGATTTCAAAATTTCATACATGCATAACAAATAAAACGTTGTTTGAAACTTAACATTTTCAGCTTTAAAATTTTCACCTGTTTTCCAGTCAAAAATTATATAATTGCCGTCGTATTCAAATAACGCATCAATTCTACCTGTTAACCAATAGCTATCCAAACGCAGGTTAAAAGTATATTCGCTCGCCGCAACATTGTAATTTTTTATATCACTATTTTTAAAGTTATGCCATAGTATTTTTTCGTGTTGGGTTAATGACTGAACTTGATTTGTAACATCCATGCCTTTAAGGTAGAAGTTTATGATATTGTGTAAGTTATTACCTGTTTGTGATGCTTGTTGCTTTTGCAGGCTTTCTACTATGTGAACTTTATCAAGGTAGCACAATTTGTATTTTTGTGGGCACTCGTCAAACATTTGTAGTTTTGCTAGTGTATATACCGATTGTTGTTCATTATTTAACATTTTTACAGGCTCCAGCACTCTTTAAAATCGTATCAAATAGAATTGAGGGTTTTGTATCTTTTATTTTTGAGTATTTTTTGTATTTGTTTGATGCTGTAATATACAATTTCTTTTTTGCTCTTGTGATTGCTACATAAAAGAGTCTTAAGTTTTCTTCTATTTGAAATAATTTTTGTTCATTTTCATCTTTTTTCTTATATTTAGAGTTTAGCGCTTTAACACTTTCAATAAACCGTTCTTTTGATTTAATTTTTATCTCATTTTTGTCTAATTGAAGAAGTTCTTCTGTTAATGAGGGGATAAATACATAGTCAAATTCATCACCTTTCGATTTATGGTATGTCATTATTTGTATAGTACCCATTGTTTCTTTTTTTTCTTCATTTTTATCTGATTCAAAAAATTGGTATTTTGATTTTGTCGGTTTATCTTTTATTTCTTCTATTTTGTTAATAAATGAGTCTGTATTTGAATATTGCAATGCAAACATTTTTAGAAACATTGATACTATGTATACATTTGATTTTTCTATCTCTGATTTAAAGTAGTAATTGCCGATTTTTACAGACAAGTTTTCTGTGCTGTTATTTGAATTTTCTAGCCAAAAATTTAAGTCCCAAAGTAATTTGGACAAGTTTTCCGATGGCATATCATCGGGGCTTTGCAAGATAAAGGGAGTTTTTAGCTCTTGTAAAAAGTTAATCTCGTTTTGTGTGAGGTTGAGTAGTTGTTGTTTTTTAAGAATTTGCGCAGTGTTTATAATATTTCCGTTTTGCCAAGGGTGTGCACAGAATTTTATTATTGCAAATATGAGAGTAAAAATAGGCTGGCTGCTTAGCGAATCATTCCTTGTTATGATGTTAAATCCGTACTTTGCAAAGAAGTCAGTATACTCTTTTACCTGATAGTTGTTTCTTACAAGAAAACCAATTGTTGCTTGAGGATTTGTTGCAAACAGTTTTCTTGTTTCTTCCAGTAAGAAGTTGTTTTCATCCTTAAAGTTCTCAAATACATTAAAATACAAGGCGTTTTTGCTTTGCGGGTTTTTTCCTGTTACTTCTTGCATTTTCATATCCAAAAATGCATTTTTGTAGTCTTGATTTTTTTGTGCAAAGTCAACAAGGTTGTTAGCCAGAGTGAATATGTCTTTTGCACATCTTTGCGAACAGCACATTGATACGTTATTAGATGTCTTTATGAAGTTCTTGAATCCTTCTATATCCGTGTTTGTAAATGTTGTTGTTATTGCTTGATTTATATCCCCGCATCTTATTATATTTCTATGTTTGGCAGCCAAAATATTAATTAATTTTTGCTGTATGTACGATGAATCTTGTGCTTCGTCTTCGATAATATACATGCAAAGATTTTGATAGTATTCTGCTATGTCTTTGTTATTTTCAAGTAGTTTTACGCAGTAAGACAACATATCATCGTAGTCTATTGTATTTTTACTTTTTAGGTAAATGTTGTAGGTATTGAACAATTTTAAAAATTTTTTTAGTTCTATATCTTTTATCGAATCATTTGGTTTTGCTTCTGATAATTTTAGAGAAGATATTGCTTTTTCGTATTTGTCATAGTCATCTTGATTAAGGCTGAGTCTTGAGATTATTTCTCTTATTATTCTTTGTCGTGTTATGTCATCACATACTTCAATATTGTCATCAAGACCGACTTTTACAAAGTTGGAGTTTTCTTTTAATATTCTTAATGCAAGTCCGTGAATTGTCGATATGTTTGGCAATTTGTCTAAGGTCGGGCAGATTTTTTTTATTCTTTCCTTAAAGTTCCTTGCTGCAGAATCCATGTAGGTTAATACAAAAATATTTTCGCTTTTTATATTATTTTGTATCAATTTTACAATAAGAGCTAAGAGAATAGTTGTTTTGCCTGCCCCGGGAACTGCTGAAATTGCCATTTTTCCATCTTTATATTCAAGTACGGGTTTTTGGTCTTCTCTCGGTGTGAAGTTAAAATTGATTTTTGCTGATATTTTTTCGTCTTTATTTTGGGGTTTTAGTAACGTATCTATTCCGTCAAAGTTTTCTGCTCCTGTTGCGTCAAAGGTACTTGAATATGTGTAAATTTTGTCTGCTAAAATTGAGAGTTTTCTCAATATTTTCTGTGCCTTTAACGTTGCCAGTTTAATGTTATCTTCGTGAGTAAATGTGTTTTTTGTCCAAGAGCTTTGAAATACCCAAGCATTGTATAGTGTTCCAAAATCATCTTTAATCCACTCTTGTGAGCTTGTATCAAGCCAAATATGATATTTTTTTTGTATAGAAAAATCAATAATTTTTTGTGCTGTAGATATAATTACGGCATTATCTTCCATTTCCGGCGCTTTGGAAGGATTTTCCGATATAATTGATTTTTCGAGTTGAGAAATTACTGCTTTTTGAAAATATCTGTTTGTTGTTAGCTTTTTAAAAACTTTTTCAAAGTCTGTAATCTGTTTTAAAAAGAACATATATTTTGTGGCATCAAATTTATTTTCGTTCAGTAATACGTCTTTTTCTTCTTGAATTATTTTGTTGTATATTATTTCAATTTTTTCGCTAAGAGTATATTGGTTATTTGTAATTTCTTGCAATACTTCTACAAAGTTTTGGAGTCGTTTATTGTAGATTTCATTTTGCAGGTCGCAAAATTCAATGTTGCAATTTTCCTTGTAGTTTTGGACTATTGGTAGGCAATATTTTATCGGTATATTTAACAAATTACTTATAATTTTTCTTACTTCAATTGAATCGGGTGCTGTTTCTTTGTCATCAATTGATATTTTTAAAATAGCTGTTATATTCGCTATGATAGAGTTGTCTATAAGTTTGTCGCTGCCTGTAAAATATTGGTATTTAATTTCTGATGAATCAAATATTTCTGAGATGGCAAATTTTAAAGAAGTATCGGTTATTGGGGTTACAATACAGATTTCTGAGGGGGATACACCTTTATTTATTAATTCTTTGCACTGTAGTAGTGCTTGTTCAATCATTTCCAGTCTTCTTGTATAGGAGAAGTTTGCCTGTGGTTGTTTAATCTCTTTTATATTATCGAGTTCTGTTATTTCTTCTTCCGCAAAAAATGTTTCAATTCTGTTTACTGTTTCTATATCTGTATTTAAAAAACCAAGTCTTGTAGAGCCGTTTCTGTCATATCCTATAAGTACCTCTTTTAGCTGTGGCTTAATATGTTTTATAAAATCAAATTCTACTGTTGTGATTTCATCAGCATCATCAACAATAAGGTATTTGATGTTTTTGAAATAATCCGTATTTTGGTATATGTAATTAAAAATATTTACTTGTCTGATATAGTCAAAAGCTCTGTATTCTATAGTCTTCTTTTTGAATATATCGATTGCTTTTTTTGCATCTTTTGCAAAAACTTCGTTTAGTATTTTTGAGCGTTTTTCTATATCTTTATCTGTCAGGTTGTTATTTACAATAAGAGAGTTTCTTCTAAACAGCTGATGTATTAGGTTTATTTTTGAATTGTAATCTTTAAATCCGACTTCTTTTATTGCCTGTTTAAAGAAAAATTGGGAAATTTCAAGTCCTGTAAGATTTGGTAAAATTACAGGTTCACCGTTTTGTATTGTATTTTCGATAATTGGCCAGTTGTTTAAAATGCTGTTGTAGGCTAATCCGTAGAAAGAATATATTTGAGGTTCTTCAAAATGATTCGTTTTAAGTTTTAATCTTACTGCATTTATAAATTCTTCTTTTTTGAATGCATTTTGAACAAGTACGAGGATGTTCTTGGCTTCGATATTATTATCAAGCAGTTCTACGTATTTGTTGATTAAAATTTCTGTTCTTTTGGATTTTGCGGAACCTTGTATTAGCATTTTGTGGTATTTGTTATTTCTATACTCTCATTTAGTATTTTATCATTACGGATTATAAATGGCATTGGTGTTACATATTTCACATGTTTTTTTTCGTGTTGTAAAATGGAGTAAGGATTAGACTTAGGGAGAAATTTGATGGAATTAGATATTATAAGACAGGAAGATCCTGAAGTAGCTTTGGCTATACAAAAAGAGTTGGAAAGACAGCAAAATACAATAGAACTTATTGCGAGTGAAAATTTTACATCTCCTGCTGTAATGGCAGCTTGCGGTTCTGTTTTGACCAACAAATATGCTGAGGGAAAACCGCACAAAAGATTTTATAACGGCTGTGAAAACGTTGATGTCATAGAGGAGTTAGCACAAGAAAGATGTAAAAAACTTTTTGGTGTTGAACATGCCAATGTGCAGCCCCATAGCGGTGCTCAGGCTAATATGGCAGTATTTTTGTATGCTCTAAAAATTGGTGATACTGTTTTGGGTATGGATTTGTCAAATGGCGGACACTTGTCTCACGGTTCACCGGTTAATTTTTCCGGTATCAATTACAATATCGTAAGCTATGGTGTAGATGATAACGGATGCATTGATTATGATGAAGTTGAAAGACTGGCCAAAGAACATAAACCAAAGATGATTATAGCTGGTGCCAGCAATTATTCAAAAATCATAGATTTTAAACGTTTTAGAGAAATTGCTGATATGGTCGGTGCATACTTAATGGCAGATATTGCTCACATTGCTGCATTGGTTGCAGGTGGGGTTCATCCCTCTCCAGCTGGTTATGCACATTTTATAACAACAACTACACACAAAACTTTACGTGGACCAAGAGGCGGTATTATTATGTGTGATGCCGAGCATGCTGCCGGTATTGATAAAGCAGTATTTCCCGGCATGCAAGGCGGTCCTTTGGAACATATTATTGCTGGTAAGGCTATTGCTCTTAAGGAAGCATTGGAACCATCCTTTAAAGAGTACGCAGCTCAAATTATTAAAAATGCAAAAGCATTGGCTAACGGCTTGATTGATGAGGGTATGGATATTGTTGGCGGTTGTACGGAAAACCATTTAATGACTTTGGATTTAAGAAAATTCAATAAAACCGGTAAAGATATTGCCAATGTTCTTGAAAAGGTTGGAATAACAGCTAACAAAAATACTGTTCCAAACGATCCTCAGAGTCCTTTTGTAACAAGTGGTGTGCGTCTTGGTGCTGCTGCTATGACTACAAGAGGTTTTAAAGAAGAAGATATGGTTGAAGTTGCTAAGATTATTGCCGGTGCGGTTATTGCTTCTGACAATGAAGTCGCTCTTCAAAATCTTAGAGAACGCTCACTTAAGTTATGTAAGAAATATCCTTTATACCAAGGAATGTAGAGGCTGTAAATGATTTCATTAAAATTATCGGATGCACATGTGTTAGGAATGATAATGGCTTATTTGTTGGGCTTTTTTATCATGCCTTATGTAATATGGTTTGCAAAAAAGAATAATCTGGTTGATAAACCAAATGCCAGAAAAATTCACCATGGTCCTATCGCCAGACTTGGAGGTATTGCAATATGGTCTAGTGCAATGTTGTCTTTTTTGTTGCTGGTTATTTTAAGTTATTATCCCTATGGAAAATTACTTTCAGGGATTCTTCTAGGTAGCTCCTTGATGTTTTTGCTTGGGTTAATTGACGATATATACGGACTTGGTGCAAAGTTTAAGTTGATGATTCAGATTGCTATAGCATCGATTGTCTTTTTACTTGGGGTAAGCGTTGATACCGTTTACAATCCGTTTGGTAATCCTATACAGCTCGGAGTTGTATTATCTTACATTGTTACTGTGTTGTGGATTGTTGGTATTTCAAATGCGTTGAACTTTATTGACGGAGTCGATGGGCTTGCCGGTTCTATTGTTACTATCAGTTCTGTAACTTTAGGATTGATTGCTGTTGCTATGACTCCGACAAATGCAATAAGTGCTTTGATTGCGTTTATCCTTGCCGGTTCTATGCTAGCCTTTTTGACTTACAATTTCCATCCGGCAAAAATCTTTATGGGCGATTCCGGGGCTCTTTTTGCAGGATTCCTTTTGGCATCATTGTCTATTACCGGAGTTATGAAATCAGCTGCTTTGACAATGTTTGTTCCGTTTTTTATATTGTCTGTTCCAATAATAGACATTACTTTCTCTTCTCTTAGAAGAATCGCAAAAGGGGTTTCTCCTTTTACACCTGATGCGGAACATTTGCATCACAAATTGTTGCACAGAGGTTTTTCTCAGAATCAGACTGTTTTGATTCTTTCATCAATTGCTGTTATCTCAGGTGCAATTGCGAGCTTTATTGTGGGAGCATCTTTAAAGTTCTTTATGTATGCAATATTGATTTCTGTCATTATGCTTTTGTTGAGCTTTTTTGCAAGTAAAAATAAAGAATAGATTTATTAAGTTTGTAAATAAATTTTTTAGATTAAAAGCAATTAAAAAGAAGAGAGAGACTTTATATAAATATGAAAGCTCTCTCTTCTTATTTAAAATTTTATGACCCTTAATAGGGTCTTTTTTTTTATTCTGTTTTGCAAGAAAGACTATTTAATATATCTTGCGGACTAACATTTTTTTCTACCATATATGTCAGTATGTGATATATAAGATTTGCTGCCTCATTTGAAAAGTCATTGTTGTTTTCTTGATACAACATTTTAAATGCATGTTCCATTATTTTTTGTTTTAGCAAGAATTTATCTTGAAATAGTTTTGTTGTGTATGAGTTGTCAGGCATGAGTTTATTTCTCTCCTGAAAGAGCCTGTATAGTTCATCTATTGTAAACTCTTTGTCGCCAAAACATGAGTATCTGCCAAGATGACAGGAGTTTCCTTTTTGCTTTACTAAAAATAAAACAGCGTCAAGACTGCAGTTGAATCTCGCAGTAACAAGCTCTTGGATATTGCCTGATGTTTCGCCTTTTATCCATATTTTTTTCTTTGAACGGCTGAAATATATCCCTTTTCCCTCTTTTAGAGCCTGTTTTAAAGATTCGGGTGTGGAATACGCAAGACTTAGGACTTGTTTTGTATCGTAGTCTTGGACTATTGTCGGTATGTAGCCGCAACGTTTTTCAAAATCAATACATTTGCAAAATGCTTCCTCAAGTTCTACTTGCCCCTTATAAATACAAGTGCCAAGAAGGGAAGAAATATTCATACCCTGTAGTGTTATTATTTCTTGCAGGCTATGTATTCCTCCTGCCGCAATAAGTTCTTTTGTGGTTGCATTTCTTATTTCTTTTAGTTGCTCTATATCTGTGCCTTTTAGCGTTCCCTCTCTATCTACTAAAGAATAGATAAAACCAAGGCAATACGGAGTTAGTCTTTTTATTATATCAATAGGTGTACTATCAACAAATCTTGATCTTCCTAGTGATAAAACTTTTCCGTCTTTTACATCTATTGCTATATATATTCTGTTTTTAGGGAGTTTGTTTATGAATGTATCATCTGCAGCAGGGGAAATAATCAATTTTTTTGCACCATAAGCTAATAATCTTTGTGCTTTTTCAATATCTCTTATGCCGCCGCCAACGATGCAATTAGTAATTTTACATATTTCTTTTATTATTGATTCGTTGTTTCCTGTACCTTTTGCTGCATCAATATCTGTTATGACAATCTCACCAAATCTACCATAATATTTTGCAAGTTCTATTACGTTATCTCTCTCAATAATCTGTTCTTCGCCTTGCAGGAGCCTTACTGCTTTACCGTTCATTAAATCTATGCTCGGTAGTATCATTCTTTATCCTTTTTATTCAGTAACAATATCCAATAATTCGTTATATACATCTATTGTTATATGACAAATAGCAAGTCTTCTGTCAACAAGACTCTTTATTGTTGCTTCAAAGCATTTGAATAATGCTTTATCCAGACCTTTTTCTTCCTTTAATACGTCGAGACACTGCTGTCTAAACTCAGCATCTCTTGTTCTTGCTTCGATTTTGTCAGCGAGAAATATTATTTTTTCAAAGTCTGTCATTTGACATCTGCCAAGTGTATGCCATCTTATTGCATCAAGTATTTCTTTATCGTTTATGCCAAACTTTTCTTTTGCAAGATATGCACTAACCGGTGCATGAAGAGTTTTGTAGTTTAACAGCTCACAATCTTGAACATCCGGTATGTTGCTATGTATAATTTCAAGCAACTTTTCGTTTGAAAAACATTTTGCGGCATCATGCAAAAGTCCTGTTATTCTGGCTTTTTCTACATCAAGATTAAACATTTCTGCCAGTTCAACGGCTGCTTCCATAACACCGAGTGAATGTATGTATCTTTCTTCGTACAGGTTTTCTTTTAACCAGTTTTGTATTTCTGCAATCTTATTATCTGTATAAGTCATGTTTATCAATGTATTTTGCAACTCCATCTGGTACCATTGCTTTTATCGGTACACTATTATGTATATTTTTTCGTATTTGTGTAGAAGATATATCAATAAAAGGCATCTTCATCATTTTGTAATTATAGCCTTTTTGTTTGAGCTTTTGCAAATATGTTTCATCTTGTTTTAGTTGTTGTTCATCTTCTCTAACAAAAAGTACAAAATCAACGAGGTTTTTGAGTTTTTCTGTTTGATACCAGCTTTCAATGTTTTTAAAAGCATCTGTACCTATTATAAAGTTAATCATTCCCTCTACAGGGTATTTTTCGTATATTTCTTCAACTGTTGGAACTGTGTAAGAAAGACCATCTCGATTGTATTCGATGTCGCTAACTTCTATATAGTCAGCTTCTTTCGCCGCTATTTCTGCCATATTTAGCCTGTGCAAAGAAAAATTCTCATCAAATTCTTTGTGAGGAGGTCTTGCTGCTGGGATTAGAATTATCTTGTCGAAATCATAATTCTTTTTTGCATATTCGCAAATCTTTAGGTGTGCATTGTGTATGGGGTTAAAGGTTCCTTGAAACAAGCATAATTTCATTTCTTCATTTACCTTGGAAGTTTTATTCCTTTATTGCTGTTTTGTGAAGAATGTATTTCTTGTACAAGACAGAGAATTTGGTTAATAAATTTTTTGTATGCACTGCGGTCGGCTTCTCCTGACAGAATTATGTCGGCTTTTGCAGCTGTCGGATGTATATGAATTTTTGCTTTTGATGAAGCATTATTGTATACCTCATCGGCAGAATCTCCAAGACCTCTTTCTTCTGCACGTCTGTAAAATCTTTCTTTTTGAACTTGATGAGATACATCTACATATATTTTGAAATCAAATGCATCAACAACTTTTTCTGTTAGAGTAAACAGACCTTCTGAAATAATGATTTTTGATGGTTCTGCTTTTGTTACATTATCTTTTCTTATTGCTGTTCCAGACATATCATATTTGGGAAGATATACTGTATCTCCAAACAATAGCTGTTTTATGTGTTTTTTCATTAATTCTAATTCAAGAGCTTCCGGTACATCCAAATCGTAATTTTTGGCAAATTCAGCAAAACTTCCTGCTTTTTTAACCATATCGGAACGATCATAATAATAGTCATCTGTGTTGAGTCTTGTTATTACATTATCAATGCAATATTCATCGGCAAATGACTGTATTGTATTGATTATGTCATAAGCAATTGTGGATTTTCCGCTTGCCGTTTCTCCTGCAATACCTATAGAACAAGCTCTTGTTATATGTCCTGATATAAACAAAGCCATCTTACGGATGGCATTATTGCTAACTTTTTTGAATATAGAATTTTTAGAATTGATTTCATCAAAGAAAATTTTGTTAAGTCTTTGTTCTACCAATTGAAGAAGAACAGAGTTTCCGCTTTTAACAGAAATGGGGTTTGATTGTTTATTGCTTTTGGCTGATATGAATTCTCTTGTTATTGTATTTTGCAATTTTGAATTCCTATTTTTTTATTTTTCTTAGTCTAACATTATTTTGCTAAAATAAAAACCGAACAAAATAATTTTTGTCGGTTTTTTATATTTTCTTAACAATATTATTTTTTTCGTCGACCATGATAACTGTCGGGCTGAATGATTTCTTTTCTTCCAAAGTCATCATTGCATAAGAAACGATGATTACCTTGTCTCCTACAGCAACCTTTCTTGCAGCTGCTCCGTTTAAACATATATCTCTATTGCCACGTTTACCTTTTATAACGTATGTCTGGAATCTTTCGCCATTGTTAACATCGAGGATATCAACTTTCATACCTTCTAAGAGGTTAGCTGCTTCCATAAGCTCTTCATCTATAGTGATAGATCCGACGTATTCTAAATTTGCATCTGTTACTGTGGCTCTGTGTATTTTTGAATATAAAAATTCTATTTGCATATTTACCTCAAACGTTATTTTACCAGAAAAATAAAAAACAAGCATGGTATTTACAAATAAATGTTAAAATTGTAAAATATATACTCTGAAATACTGAATTGCATCTTAATAAGCGTTATAATATTAAAACCCCAAAATAAGGAGAAGAGATTATGAGAATACAAAACCTCAACGCTTCTCAACCTTTGAGATCCGTAAATTTTAAGGCGATGACTACAATTACTGCACCTGAATCACTTTTGTCTCAAGCGGATAGAGAGTATTTTGAAGAAATAGGCTCTAAAATTGGTACAGATAGAGATGTTATCGAAATCACTATTAGTGATTTACACGATAGTAAGTATAACAAAAATATAAAAGAGTATTCTGCATCAAAATATTATAAGTTTGACAAAAAATCGCCCTATCCCAGCTTGAATTTGCAAGGGATTAGTGTTCCTTTTATTAAAAACGGTGAGTTAATTGAAGAACATTCTCCTAAAAATTATATAGCAACCGCATTTGCAAGACTGATAAGAAGAGCCTGATTAAAAAATTGAATCACAAATGTTATTGTGAAATAATGTCCTTGTAAATTCCACTTACAGGGCGTTATTTGATATGAATGACAAAATAGTTATAAAGGGAGCAAATCAACATAATTTAAAAAATGTAGATTTAGAACTTCCAAAAAATGAATTAATTGTTTTTACCGGGGTTTCTGGCTCAGGAAAAAGTTCCTTGGCTTTTGATACAATTTTTGCAGAAGGTCAAAGACGATACGTAGAAAGCCTTTCTACATACGCTCGTCAGTTTTTGGGTCAGATGGATAAACCTGATGTGGAAAGTATCGAGGGATTGTCTCCTGCTATTTCTATTGACCAAAAATCTACTTCAAATAATCCACGTTCTACTGTCGGTACGGTTACTGAAATTTATGACTATTTGAGGCTACTCTTTGCAAGAATAGGAGTGCCCCATTGTCCTGAGTGTGGCGATGAGATTAAACCTCAAAGTATTGATGAGATAGTTGATAAAATTTTTAAACTGCCCGAAGGGACTAAAATCCAAATTATTGCCCCTATTGTCCGTGGCAAAAAAGGTGAATTTTCTTCGCTGATTAATGAATTGAAACAGGATGGATTTATCAGAGTAAGAATAGATGGAGAAATTTACAATCTTGATGAAGATGAGCTTAATGATATAAAACTTGCTAAAACAAAAAAACACGATATTGATGTTGTCGTCGATAGAATAGTTGTGAAAGAATCTGCTAAATCAAGATTAGCCGATAGTGCACAAATCGCTCTTAAAAAAGCAAACGGTTTGATGGTTGTTGATGTTATCGGCGGTAGCGAACTTATTTTTTCTGAAAAACTGGCTTGTCCAAAGTGTGGGTTGAGCTTTGAAGAACTTTCTCCAAGAAGTTTCAGTTTTAACAATCCTTACGGAGCTTGTCCCACTTGTTCAGGTCTCGGCTACGATTTTGTTATAGACCCTGATTTGGTTGTGCCAGACAAGACAAAATCGATTAAAGACGGAGCAATTTATCCTTGGAGTAAAACCTCCACGTCTTATTATTCGGATGTTCTGAATTCTGTTGCCTCATACTACAATATTGATTTAGCAAAGCCGTTTGGTGAGTTGTCTAAAGAAGAGCAGGATATAATACTTTACGGTGGTAAGGATGTTATCAATATAAGAGTAAAACATTTTGGTACTCAACGCTATGAAAATCAAAAGATGAAGTTTTGGGGAGTTATTCCGTTTCTGGAAAAACGCTACAACGAAGCGGGCGGAGAGTATTGGCGTGAAGAAATTCAAAAATACATGAAAATGACGCCTTGTCGTGATTGTAAAGGTGCAAGGTTAAAGCCTTATATCCTCGCTGTTACCGTTAACGGCAAGAATATTCATGAAGTTTGTGAAATGCCTATAACAGAATGTTTTGAGTTTTTCTCTGACTTGTTCCTTACATTGTCTGATTATCAGATGAAAATTGCAAAACAGGTATTGGAAGAAATTCGCTCTCGTTTAAAATTTTTGCTTGATGTAGGACTCGGATACCTTAATCTTAGCCGTATGTCATTAACTCTATCAGGCGGAGAAGCTCAGCGTATCAGATTGGCAACTCAGATAGGAAGCGGACTTACCGGCGTTCTCTATGTCTTGGATGAACCGTCTATCGGATTACACCAAAGAGACAATGATATGTTAATAAAAACATTGCTTCGTTTGCGTAATTTAGGAAATACTTTAATCGTAGTTGAACACGATGAAGACACAATGAAGAATGCTGATTATATTGTTGATATAGGCCCCAGAGCAGGTGTGCATGGCGGTAAAATTGTTGCTAAAGGTAATCTCGAGGAGATTAAGTCAGTTAAAGAATCTATTACTGGACAGTATCTCAGTGGAGCTAAAAAAATACAAATACCTGAAAAAAGACGAGAAGGAAACGGTAAGTTTTTGAGTGTCAAAAATGCTCATCTTAATAACTTAAAAAATATCAACCTTGATATACCTCTTGGTAAAATAGTGGCTTTAACGGGAGTATCAGGCTCGGGGAAATCTACTTTGATGCAGGATTTAATCCATGAATATGCTATTCATAAGCTAAGAGGAAATAAGCCAAAACCACAAGGTGTTGACGAGATACTTGGCTTTGAAAATATAGACAAAATAATAGATATAGACCAGTCTCCTATCGGGCGAACACCAAGGTCTAATCCTGCCACATATACTGATGTGTTTACATACATAAGAGAACTCTTCTCTATGACAAATGAAGCAAAAGTCAGGGGGTATAAACCGGGTAGGTTTAGTTTTAACGTTAAGGGCGGACGTTGTGAAGCGTGCAAAGGTGATGGACTTATTAAAATAGAAATGAACTTCCTTTCTGATGTCTATGTAAAATGTGATGTTTGTAAGGGTAAAAGATATAACAGAGAAACTCTTGAAGTAAAATACAAAGGGGCAACTATCTCTGATGTATTGAACATGACTGTTGCAGAGGCTTATGTGTTTTTTGAAAATATTCCCAAAATTAAAAGCCGTTTAAAAACTCTTTATGATGTAGGCTTGGGATACATCAAGCTCGGACAGAGTGCTACAACTCTCTCCGGTGGTGAAGCTCAGAGAATCAAATTGGCTTCTGAATTAAACAAGAAAGCAACAGGTAGGACACTGTATCTTCTTGACGAACCTTCAGTCGGGCTTCATTGGTATGATCTTGATAAGCTGATTAAAATTATAAATAAACTCGCGGATAACGGTAATACAATACTTATTATTGAGCACAACATGGACTTAATAAAAATAGCAGACCACATAATAGACCTTGGACCTGAGGGTGGAAATGCAGGAGGTCATGTTATATTTGAAGGTACTCCGGAAGAAATTATTAAATGCAAAGAATCCTATACGGGGCAATATTTAAAACAAATGCTCTAGGTATACATAAAGTATTTGTTTCTATTTTGATATTATTTACTCAAATCTTATGATCGTTGATTTTTATTTGCTATTAGTAAGTAATGTGCTCTATATATTTGTGTTTGATTTTATACATAACAATTAAGTATATGCTAACAAAGAGTTTCAAATAGTTATGTTAATTAATTTTTGCATGAAAAAATGCGTCTGGTGCGATTCGAACGCACGACCTATCCCTTAAAAGGGGAGTGCTCTACCTGCTGAGCTACAGACGCATTTTTTTTTATTAAATTTTCAATTTCTTGTTATTAACGGCTAAAATCTTTATTTCCTGACCGCTTTTTTAATGTATCAAGAACAAAATTTCTCGTCAACAGTTTTTTTATTTTTATCTGAAAATTGTTTGATCTCTATCCGGACCAACGCTAACAATAGATATTTTTACTCCCATTAATTCTTCTAAACGAGAGATGTATTTCTTTGCATTTTCCGGTAAGTCTTCATATTTTCTGATTTTTGAAATATCTGTTTTCCATCCGGCATGTGTTTCGTATATTGGTTCAAGATATTCATGGATATTTACGTTAGTCGGATAGTATTCGTAAACATCTCCATTTCTTGTGTCTTTATATGCTGTACAAACTTTTATTTCGTCAAATGTGTCAAAAACATCGAGTTTTGTAAGTGCCATTGAGGTTAAGCCGCTAACAAGTACTCCGTATTTTGCAACAACTGCATCAAACCAGCCTGTTCTTCTCGGTCTTCCTGTTGTTGTTCCAAATTCGTGCCCTATATTTCTTATTTTTTCTCCGACTTCATCATTTAATTCGGTTGCGAAAGGTCCTTCTCCAACTCTTGTTATGTATGCTTTAGAAACACCAATGATTTCTTTCATTACGTTTGGACCAAATCCGCTTCCTGTACAAGCTCCTCCTGCAACTGGGTTTGAACTTGTTACATAAGGGTATGTTCCCCAGTCCACATCGAGCATTACGCCTTGGGCTCCCTCAAAAAGTATGGATTTTTTATTTTTAATCGCTTCGTGAAATATTTTTTGCCAATCATTGCAAACATAGGACTTTATAATTTCTGCATATTTTTTGCACAAATTCATAATTTCTTCTTTTGTATATTCTTTAAGCCCATAAACCATTGTTAATTCTTTGTTTTTCAATGGTAATATATTATCTAATTTTTTTGACAATCCGTCTTCATCAAAAAGATCTTGAACTTTTATTCCGTGGCGTGAAATTTTATCCGTGTAAGTTGGGCCTATTCCTTTTTTTGTTGTCCCTATTTTTGCAGACCCTTTCGCATTGTCTTCAGAGTATCCGTCAATATCTATATGGTATGGCATTGTTATAGATGCCAATGGCGATATTTTTAGTCCTGAAAGATTGATATTATCTTTTTTCAGGTCTTCAATTTCTTGTGCCAAAACTTCAGGGTATATAACTGTTCCTGCGCCAATAAAGCATAGTTTATCTTTATAAAGTATACCCGATGGTATTAGATGAAATTTGAATGTTTTTCCGTCTGCAACAACAGTGTGCCCTGCATTACATCCGCCTTGATAACGTATTATGATATCTGCATTCTCTGCCAAAATATCTGTTATCTTGGCTTTGCCTTCATCTCCCCATTGAGCACCTATTACGACTGTATTGTCCATTTTATACCCCTTTATCACTTTATATTTGCTGTAAATTTGCTTTATTTCAAAGTCAACCCAATTAAATTATAAACAAAACATGTTTTTTAAGAGTATATACTTGTTTCTGTTTTGAAAAATCAAGCTATAATTGAAGTTGCGTCCTATTGTGTTTGAAGTATTAAGAAATGTTAAGCAAAGTATATACTAAAAAGGCAATTTTTATATACTTTTTTACTTTATATATATACAAGAGATGAGTAAATAAGTAAGAGGATAAAAAAATGGGCTTTGCAATTTCACAATTAACAACAATGATGACACAAGATGTAAAATCAGATTGCGAATATCAATTGACTTTAATTACAAACCAATTGACTGCATTAGCTAGACAATCAC
This sequence comes from Candidatus Gastranaerophilales bacterium, assembly GCA_944326555.1. GTDB lineage: Bacteria > Cyanobacteriota > Vampirovibrionia > Gastranaerophilales > Gastranaerophilaceae > Limenecus. The sequence goes on from CALVEK010000017.1 coordinate 28,143, forward strand.
AATCAATTGTTGAATCACAAAGCGCTATCGGTCAAGCATATATGGCAGAACACACTGATGAAGAAGGTGTTATCGATACAAGTGCTATTGAATATGTAAACAGCTCAGCTTTCAATGCTAAATTTGAAGCTCAATTGAAAGCAATCCAAGCAAAAGAATTGACATTAAACGTTCAAAAACAACAACTTGAAACAAAACAAAAAATGTATTCTTCACAGCAAGAAAGCTGGGAAAAATGTATCGACAAAAACGTTACAAATACATTCAAATACGGACAATAATTCAAAAGACTATAAAATAAACACAAACTAATAACTTTACAATATTTTTTATAAAACTAATCAGGGCACTACTAGACTAAGAGAGAGAAAAATCATGACAGTTTCAACAAATCCGTTTGCAAATTACACATTATCAATTGCTGCGCAATATCAAGATACAAAACAAGGCATAGAAGATGCTCAGAAGAAACCTCACAGAAAAATGTACAGATCAATGGAAACAATGCTTAGAGAGTGCGTTTTCCTTGGAGCAACAAGATTCGGGACGAACTATATAGCTTAGAGAATCAAAAAAATAATTCAAATTAAACTATAGGCTGTTTTGTTAATCAAACAGCCTATTCATTTACGAGATGGTCTTTGGAATCTATGTAATCAGATATTATTTTGAATATTTTTAGCAATCTTTCTCTGTCGTGCAAATGAAGATAACCTATTAAAACCTCAAAGCCTGTAGCTAATCTGTGCAGAGATTGATTTATTTTTCTTGCAGAAGAAATTTGAATGTTTCTTCCTCTTCGAATAAGGTCGCTTTCTTTTTCTGTAAGATGAGGTTCTAACATATCAAGCAATTCACATTGAAAAGAAGCTCTTACCAATTTGGTATTTATTTTGTGCATTTTTGACAAATTTGAGGTTATAAGGATAATTTTTTCTCTTATAAAAACCTCATATACGGCATCTCCAAGATGCGCGTAACATTTTAAGTTTAATTCTTCCATAGGAAAATTATATTATTTGTTTTAAGTTTTGTAAACATTTCTTTAATTTACAAATGACTTGTTGACGTATAAAAAATTATTCTTATATAGAAAATATGAGTAATATGAATATGATAAATCCCGCAAACTATTACAATCCGTTTGCCAAATATAATTATGTAAGTAAGACAAGAGGTGTCTATATTCCAAAAGACTCTGAACCGTTATTGAAGAATATTGATACTTCTCTTTATGAGACAAAATCCACAAGTATATATAGCGATAATTATGATGCCGAGGCAGATGTTTTACAAAGCATGAATGATTACACTGACTGTAAAAATATTGAATCAGGTAATTTGCTCGGATTTTTAGATAAATTGTTTAAGAAATAATTATATAGTCGTGTGGCTTTTCTTTTATTTTCACGTTTGTTTCAAATATTTTAAATTTCTTGTTCCAAACTTTAAAGAATTTGCACCACCCTTTGTTTATGCTAAAATTTTGGTATAGATAGATTTAATATAATTAGGGGTGGAGAATTGAGCCAGCAGAATTTATTTGAGGACGGTAAAATTGTACCGGTTAATATAAGAGATGAGATGAAACGTTCTTACATCGATTATGCGATGTCTGTTATTGTGGGACGTGCATTGCCTGATGTTAGAGATGGTCTGAAACCTGTACACAGACGTATTCTTTTTGCAATGAACGAATTGGGAATGACTCCTGATAAACCGTTTAAAAAAAGTGCCAGAATCGTCGGTGAAGTTTTAGGTAAATATCACCCGCATGGTGATTCTGCGGTTTATGAGTCTTTGGTACGTATGGCTCAAGATTTTTCAACAAGATACCAAACAATTGACGGACATGGCAACTTCGGTTCTGTAGATGGCGACTCTGCCGCTGCTATGCGTTATACAGAAGCCAGAATGCACAAAATTACGCAATCAATGTTAGCAGATATAGATTGTGAAACTGTTGATTTTACACCAAACTTTGACGGTTCTTTGCAAGAGCCTGCTGTTTTGCCTGTAAGATTGCCAATGCTTTTGCTAAACGGTGTATCAGGGATTGCTGTTGGTATGGCTACAAATATTCCGCCGCATAACCTCTGTGAAATTGTTGATGGTACTGTTGCTTTGATTGATAATCCCGAGATTACGATTGAAGGATTAATGGAACATATTAAAGGACCCGATTTTCCGACTGCTGCGACAATTGTCGGTTTGCAGGATATCAGACAGGCCTACATGACAGGTCGCGGCTCTATTAAGATGAGAGCTGTTGCTCAGTTTGAAGAAATTCCTGGAGGGGCTGGCAGACAAGCTAGAACTGCAATTATTGTTACCGAAATTCCTTATCAGGTTAACAAAGCTATGTTAATAGAAAAAATTGCTGAACTTGTTCGTGATAAGAAGATTGACGGTATCTCAGATTTGCGTGATGAATCAGACCGTGAGGGTATGAGAATTGTTATAGAGCTTAAACGTGATGCAAAACCTGAAGTTGTTAAAAACAATTTGTTTAAATATACACAATTAAGCACTACTTTTGGTGTTAATATGGTTGCTCTTGTCGGAAAACAGCCGAGACTCATGAATCTTTACGAAGTTTTAAATGAGTTTGTTGAACACAGAGTTGAAGTTGTAACAAGAAGAACTATCTTCTTCTTAAAGAAAGCAAAAATAAGAGCACACATCTTAGAAGGTTTGATTATAGCTCTTGGTAGTTTGGATGAAGTTATTGAACTTATCAAAAAATCAAAAACTACTGATGAAGCAAGAACCGGTTTGATGAGTCGATTTGGCTTAGATGCTGATCAGGCAAATGCTATTTTAGAAATGCAATTACGTCGTTTGACAGGTTTGGAACAAGATAAAATCAAAGCTGAATACGATGATTTGAAAAAGAAAATTGCTGAATACGAAGCTATTCTTGCTGACAGACAGAAAGTTTTAAACATCATCAAAGATGAACTTTTAGAAGATAAAGAAAAATACGGCGATGACAGAAGAACTCAAATCGTTCCTGAAGCTGACGAAATGACTATAGAAGATTTGACACCAAATGTTCCTATGGCTGTGTTTATCACTCGTCAAGGATATTTGAAACGTATTTCTTTAGACACTTTTGAAAGACAAAATCGTGCTACAAGAGGCAAAGGTGGCATAAAGACCAAAGAAGATGATGATGTAGATCAATTCTTTACAGCTATGATGCATGACAAGGTATTGTTCTTCTCTTCTAAAGGTACGGTATATAGTCTTAACGTATACGAGTTCCCTGAGGGTGGAAGACAGGCAAAAGGTCTGCCTATTATCAATGTTTTGCCGCTTGAACAAGATGAGCAAATTACGGCAGTTGTTCCTGTTAGCGACTTTAAGTCCGCATCAAATCTCATCATGCTTACACAAAAAGGTTATATCAAGAGAATTTCACTTGATAACTTCGAAAACATTAGAAAAAGCGGCATAATTGCAATTGGCTTGGAAGATGGTGATACATTATGTTGGGTAAAACAGGCTCAAGATAATGATGAGGTAATCATCGGTACTTCTTGCGGTATGGCAATAAGATTCCCAATTAGTGATTTAAGACCTTTAGGAAGAAGTGCAAGAGGTGTTAACTCAATGAAGTTAAGAGCCGGTGATAAACTTATAGGTTGTGATATTGTCCCTCGTGATTACGATGCTGATTTGTTGGTTGTAACATCTGACGGATTTGGTAAGAGATCTAAATTATCCGAGTTCAGACCTCAAAACAGAGGAGGTATCGGTTTGATTGCTACTAAATTCAAAACTTCCTCATCCAGACTGGTAGCTTTGACAATTGTTGAAGAAGACAATGAAATCATGGTTGTTACACAAAACGGTGTAGTTTCAAGAATAAAAGCAGATTGTATATCACGTCAGGGTAGACCTGCAACAGGTGTCAAGATACAGAACCTAATGGATGGTGATTCTGTATGTACAATTAATAAAATTGTAGACCCTGATACTGATGAAACAGAAACAACTTCTGACGGTGCTGTTGCCGGTGGAGAACAAGATTCATCAGTTGAGCAAAAGAGTATTCTTGATGATATGTAATATGTGAAAACATTTATATAAAAAATAAAAGGCACCTATAAAACAGGTGCCTTTTGTTTATTTGATTCTCATCCAATTATGCCGTAACTTTTTGCGGTTCATTTATTACTTTCATATCAGCAAGTATTTTTAGATACTGGTCAATGGGTCCATCTTTTACTAACCAGCCATGGTCTGTTTCCAGTGAACTTTTTAGCATCTTTCCGAATTTTTCTTTGTCTTCAAAGATATTAACAGCCTTTTCAAAGACCTTACCCAGGTTTTCTCCGTTAATTTTAACGGCATCTATATTAGGATCAAATCTGTGTTGGTATTTCACAAACAATGCGTTGAGTCCGTCTGTGAGATTTGCAGTTAATCCTCCGACTTCATTTGTGATAGGTATAGAACCGTTAAATTTAGCATTTTCTTTATGAACAAGTCCAAAAGGTTCAAACCAGCTGGGCATTGGTGTAAAGTCTGCCATCATTTTACATCCGTTGTATCTTCCGGGTTCGGAGAACAAGCTGGTTGCAACCATTCGTTTTGCAGCTTGCGGATTTGTCTTTGCAAGTTCTTTTTTTGCATCAAGGAAGAAGTTCATGTATCTTGGGTCTGCTCCTATACCTTGGATATAAAAGACAGGATAGTTCGTGCCTTTGTAGTTTTTGTAGAATTCCAAAATTCCTTGAGCGTATATGTTAACACCCTTTTGGTCTTCAATTCTTCCTGCCAGTGTAAATACAGGTGTCTCAACAGTTACTCCTGTTAAGTCTGTAAGCTCAGGCATGTACATTTTGAGAGGATTGTCTTTGCCTGCGGAATTTTTGGCTGTTTCCACTTCTTTAACAATTTTGTTAACAAGATAAACTTCTTTGTTATGGTTGTGCCAATCCAAAATATTTGCATATTTGTTGTATGGAATTATTGAATTTTCTGGCAAATTCAAATCTTTTTCCATTGTTCTTGCTACTTTTTCTGAAAGAATATTATTTGAAGTGTCGCAGCCATTGTTTATACCAATAAGCGTTTTTGTATTTTTAACAAGGTTTGTATCTTGTTCGTTTTTCAATGCTATGCTTTTTACGTAGTCTTCGTTTGCATATTCAAATAGTCTTGCTCTCATTTTGAAGATATCGTGAACAGTTCCGCCAAAACCGCTGTGTGTCGAGATATCTTTTCCGTATTGTTCGGACACAGGTATTAATATGTCAGAATAGCTAGCTGCCATCATCTGCGGGTTGACATCTTTTCCTGTCATCATTGCATTCCAAAGATGCTGTGGTAATCCTGCCTTATCTTTTACAACTGCAACATCGGGCATGAATGCGTTTTCTACAATTTTTGCGGCGTGTTCTCCAAACATTATATTGAACATTCTTTCTTGGCTGTAGCCCACGCAGCCTTTATATTCAACATTATGGAGTATTGTCATGATAGGTATGTTTTGCAGTTTGTCTGCTTTTTGCGGATCCATGCCATAGTATTTTTTGATGGTAGTAAGTTGTCTTAAAATTGCAGAAATTGGTCCTGTATGCCAGTCGTTACCTATGATTGCATCAGCTCCGAGTTTAAAATATTCTTTTTCCGGCTTATTTGTTTTTGGGTTAATTATTACATTACCCGCTTTGTCTACTTTATCAAGAGCATTGAGTACAAATTCGCTTTCGTCTGCTCTATAAAGCTGCTCTGTGAAGAATTTTGAGAAGTAAGTCATTCTTTCTGTTTCGCCTGAAGCCAGTGAGTCGTTTCTATAAAGATTGAATTTTTCACCTTCGTTCAGTTTACGAGCAGAAAGGTCGAATTTTTTAGAATCATAGAATACTGTTCTGTATTTTCCGTATGCTTCTATCTCTTTAGTTTGTTTGTTTTGGAATATTTTTACAAAATCTGTTTCGTAAGTTTCTCCATTTTTTAGTGCTTTAGCGATTTCTGAGCGTATTTCTTTTGAAAATCTCGGTTTTAGTGTTTTGTAGTCAACGGGTGCTTCCATCATGTCTGTAATATATACGTTGACTTTTTCTTGTTGAATACCCTTTTCTGTATGTATAGGAACAATCATTTCCTGTACTTTGTTAAGCGTTGCAAGGGTATCTTTTCTCGTTGTATCTTTTTCTATTATTGTTCTTACATATTCGTATTGTCCCTCAAATTTGCCTGTTTCAGGAGAGATTTTGGCAACTTTAGAATAGAATTGATTTTGCGCAACCTGTCCTGTATAAAGAGGGGTATCCAATATCATTGCACCTTTTTGTTTGCCGTTTAGGACTGCTGCAAGGTTTGATGCTATATCTTTAGGTACAACTGCCATTCCGCCTGCTTTGTTGAATGGTACAAGTTCTGAGGTTGGCATTCTTACTATTGAATATCTTGGTGGGGTATTTGTTCTTTGTGTCAGTCCAAATATTCTCTTTGTCGGTTCTGTTCTAAGAACTTTTCTCATTTCTTCTTCAACTTTACCTGTTATCTCGCTTACAATAGTACCAAGATTCATTTCTACCCCGAACACATTAACTTTTCTCGTTTGGTATATTCCAGGAACATCAAAGTTTGGTTTGGGTATACTGTCGATTCTGTAGTTAAGAGAGTTCGCTACATCATCTGTTTTTTGTGAAATGTTGGAGACGTTCTTTTCTATACCGTTTTTGAGATTTTCTATTGTATTTGTAAGTGTTTCGAATTGTTTGTTTGTATTGCCAATCAGTTGTTTAAGCTGTTTTGTTGATTTAAAATTCTTGTGCAACGCTACTCCAGCAACGCCAAGTGATGCCAGCGCAACCGCTGAGCTGACATAAGTCAGTTTTTTTAGCTGTTTGCCGTCTGTGTTTTCAAGTACCTGATTGTTGCTCTGCAAATTTTGTCCATTTTGCTGTGGTGGAACCAAATTAAAATTAAATCCCTTTGTTGGAAAGTTTTCTGTTCCGAATGAAATTTTCTTAATTGCACACATTTTTATATCCTCTTTTCATTACACACAAAAATTGCAGAATTTTATCGCGAAATATTTTGCGCAATACATTACTTTTGCAGGCATAGTCCCCTCTATGCAAACAAAATTTAAATAAGTAATAATGCAGTAAAAATCGGTAATAACATTTACCGTTACTGATTATAAATTGCTGAATATTTTTTTGTCAATAAGTCTTGCAGGTATTTTTTTGATTTTTAATTGCTTTACTATTTCTTATGTTTTTATGACAATATGTTTGTACGGACTAATATAGATATGAGGTGTATTATGAAAAAATCTATTCTTGATTTAGGCGATATCAAGGGTAAAAGAGCTTTGATTCGTGTTGATGTCAATGTTCCAATGGATGAAAATAAAAATGTAACAGATGACACAAGAATTCAAGCTATTATTCCTACTGTTAAGGCTTTGAAAGAAAAAGGTGCAAAAATTATTTTGATGGCTCACCTTGGCAGACCAAAAGGAGAATGGAAGGTTGCAGAATTTTCTTTGGAACCTGTTGCAAAATATTTGTCAAAAGTTCTTGGCGAAGATGTATTATTTGTAAAATCTCCTGTAGGTGAAGGTGCAGATAAAGAACTTGAAGCATTGAAAGACGGTCAGGTTGCATTGTTGGAAAATATCAGATTCTACAAAGCTGAAGAAGCAAAAGACGATGATATGACTTTTGCAAATGAATTGGCTAAACTTGGTGATTTCTATGTAAATGATGCTTTTGGTGCTGCTCACAGAAACCACACATCTACTTCAAAACTTGCTAAAGTTTTGAAACCGGCTGTTGCAGGTTTGTTGATGGAAAAAGAAATCAGATGCTTATCTCAAGCTCTTGATAATCCTGTAAGACCTTTTACTGCTGTAGTTGGTGGTGCAAAAGTTTCTTCTAAAATAGGTGTTTTAGAAAACCTAATCGATAAAGTAGATAACCTAATTATCGGTGGTGGTATGGCTTATACATTTGTTAAAGCAAATGGCGGAAAAATTGGTAACTCTATTTGCGAAGATGATCAAATGGATGTTGCAAAAGCTATCGAAAAGAAAGCTGCTGATAAAGGCGTTAAAATTGTAATGGCAACAGATGTATTGGCAACTGATGATTTTTCAGGCAAAGGTACAAACAAGATTGTTCCTGTTGATGCCATTCCTGATGGATTTGAAGGTGTTGATGCAGGTCCTGATACTCAAAAAGCATTTGCTGAAGTTATCAAAAATTCAAAAACAATTCTTATGAACGGACCTGTTGGTGCTTTTGAAAATCCTGCATTTGCAGAAGGTACAAAGGCTGTTTTGAACGCTATTGTTGAAGCTACTAAAAATGGTGCTGTTTCTGTTATTGGTGGTGGAGATTCTGTTTCAGCCGCTAAACAGTTCTGCAAGGCTGAAGACTTCACTCACGTTTCAACAGGCGGAGGTGCTTCTTTGGAATTTATCGAAGGTAAAGTTCTTCCAGGCGTTGCAGCTTTGGACGAAAAGTAAGAATTTTTTAAAATTCTTTAATATAAAAGGGATTGGATTTTATTTCCAATCCCTTTTTTGTTATGATTAGCTCGTAAGTTGAAGAAAGAAATTGTATGCATAAGATTATTGAACTGGCCGAAGAAAAAGTACAACAGCATTTTAAACATGTTGATAAAGTTAAAGAATATAATCAGGAAAAAGTGTTGTCTGCTTTTAGAAAGCATAAAATCGGACTTGAACATTTTTCAACGGTGAGCGGATACGGACATGATGACATGGGGCGTGAAGCATTGGACAAAGTTTTTGCTGATGTTTTTAAAACTGAGGCTGCGATTGTCAGAAATCATTTTGTTTCAGGTACTCATGCTATTGCTTGCGCGTTATTTGGTAACTTGAGATATGGGGAGAAACTTGTTTCTGTTGTAGGTACTCCTTACGACACAATGGAAGAAGTTATTGGAACAAGAGGTAACTACAGAGCTTCTTTAATGGGACATGGCGTAAAATATGAAGAAATCCCTCTTGTCAATAATCAGGATGTCGATTTTGATAAACTTGAAAAAGTTATTGATAAATCAGTTAATATGGTAACCATTCAACGCTCAAGAGGTTATTCGACGAGAAAATCTTTGGATATTGCTACAACAAAAAAAGTTATAGATATAGTTAAGTCAAAAAATCCTGATTGTATCTGCTTTGTTGATAATTGTTATTGCGAATTTGTTGAAAAAGAAGAACCATTGGAAATTGGTGCAGATATTGTTGCAGGTTCTTTAATTAAAAATCCGGGCGGTGGTATTGTTGAGACAGGCGGTTATATCGCAGGCAAACAGGAGTTTGTTGAACAAGCTGCATACAGATTGACTGCTCCGGGTATAGGACCTGATGGTGGGGCTATGCTTAATCAGTCAAGATTGATTTTTCAAGGCCTTTTTATGGCACCGTCTGTTGTCTCAGAAGCAATAAAAGGTGCTATTCTTGCCTCTCAGGTTTTTGAAGATATAGGTTTTGTCTCTACACCAAAGCCTAATGTTGTTAGAACTGACCTTATACAGACAATAGAATTTGGTAAACCAGAACCGTTATTGGCTTTTTGTAAGGCTTTGCAACACAATTCTCCGATAGAATCATATTTAACACCTGTTCCTGACGAAGTCCCTGGGTATGACGACAAATTAGTAATGGCTGGAGGTAGTTTTATCGAAGGCTCAACAATAGAGCTTTCTGCTGATGGTCCTATGAGAGAACCTTATGCTGTTTATATGCAAGGCGGATTAAATTATGCCCATGTGAAAATTGCTTTGGATGGCGTGTTAAAAGAATTAGGTTTATAGTTATACTCTTAACATATTCAAAATAAAAAACACCTCCAAGATAAGGAGGTGTTTTTTGTATTTTCTTATTTAAAGACTTATTTTGCAGGTGTTGCATTAAGGTTTTTGATTATGCTGTCAGATATATCAACAGCACCATACAATGTATTGTTGCTTGTCAAAATTAAAGCGTATGTGCCTTTTTTACCTTCTTCATCAATTGCTTTTTTTACATCTTTTTCTAAGCCTTGAAGTGCTGCAATTTTATCTTTTTGGAGTTTATCCATTTTTGACTTTAATTCTTTAGCATATTTTTCTTCAAGTTTTTTTCTTTCTGCATCTGTTGTTGCAGCTACAACACTTTTTTGTGCATCAACGATGAATACTCTAATGTCAGCTTCTCTCTTTTGGAATGTTTGGTTAATTACCGCTGTCTTTTTATATCCTTTTAGCACTTTTTCTAAATCAACAGATGCGTATTTATCTGCTGCAAAAACAGGTGCGGTCAAAGACAATAGTGCAATGAGTGTTAATAATTTTTTCATTAATTTTTCTCTCTTCTTAGTGTAATACTCTTTATTTAAAACAGATTATCATATTTGTAGCTATTAGTAAACTGTTACACAATAAGAAGCGGACATTGTAAATGCCCGCTTCTCTTATTGATTAATATTTAAAAGAATCTTTTAGACTTTTTACAGCATCTTTTCTTTGTTGCTGTCTCTTTTGCATTTCTTCTTTTTTAGCTTGTTGTTGTTTTTTATATTCCTCTTGTTTTTTTTGCAATGCTGCTTTGTCAGCTTCTCTTTTCTTTTGCGCTTCTTCTTGTTTTTTCTGGTATTCATTTATTTTTGCATCTTGTTTTTTAATCGCAGCATCTCTTTTTGCTTGGTAGTCTTTTAGAAAATTAGAGTTGCTTGCTGCAAATGATGCTCCCGCACTAACAATAAATGCCAATGCTAACAAAACAGTTGATAATTTTTTCATATTAATAACCCTCCTTTTTTTATGTAAGAATTATATCATTTTATCGAATCTTATCAACTGTTTATTAGTTATATATTTAAAAGTCTTCAGGCAAGTATAAATCTTTTTGGTTCAGTTTTTCTCGTATTTCAAGGTATGATTTTGATTCGCAAGCACAGTTTTGATATTCTTTTACAACAGAAATAACATCATCTGTTGATAGGCGAATTAATCTTCTTCCATGTAAGTTTTCTACAATTACAGCCATTTATTTACTCCTCTTTTTTCAGATAATTTATCGGAATATATCCTTTTGCCTTTAGAAATATCATTGTTTAGGTTTAGAAAACATTTTTTAAATTTGAAATCTAATTAATAAAAAGTGTTATAAATAATTTTTTTGTATTGTGTCGAGAAGTATAATCTCAATTTATACACATGTGCTATTTTTTATCTTTATTTTTGCAATTAGAATTTTGAAAAAGATTTAAGGAGGCTTTATGTATAATTCTATCGTTCAGGCACAGTGTGTTAATCTAGATGAGTTAAACCATCTTTTTATAGATTTGTCTTATACAAAACAACAAGATAAAACTTTTAATGTTTATAGAAGCAGATGTTTTAATCAAAAAAATAAAAAGTATTTGCAAATAGATGAGATAAGAGATGCTCTGTCTTCAATTGATAAAAATGTTCTTCGTTACATATATTTGATTGGTGAAAATTCAATGTCTCATCCTGAGTTTAACCATATTCTAAGATTATGTCTCAATTATAGTTCTGTTACTATTTTTTCCGACGGTAGTTGTATTAATGATAAAAAATCAAGATTTCTAAAAAGAGTTGAGGATGAAGGCAGCAATGAAATTATCTTTAAAATATTCATTAATCACTTTGACGAAAAGACAAATGATGAAATCGCTGGTAGAGGCTCATTTAGAAAAGCATTGCATGCTATAACTTCATTAAATAAATATGGATTTAACCCTATTTTGACAATTAAAACAAATAACTCTAACTATAATGATTTAATGCAAGGATTTATTGAGTTAGGGAAAAAATTTAAATTTGAAACTGATGATATAAATTTTTCGTTTGTTCCTGATGAAAAAGTAGGAAATCAAAACAGCGATTTACAAGGCAAAATAAATATAGTTAAAGCTGATTATGATTGTATGCATTCAAGAACCCTGTCAAAATCAGGGGTCTACAGTTGTCCTCAATTGTTAAATGACTATAGAGGACGTTGCGGAGCATCTTTAAAAGATTATAGTAAGAAAACTTACTTAGAAACAGAAAGATGTAGCATTTGTGCAAAATCTTGTAATTGTACGTATGTTAATAAGTGGAGTTAATATAAAAAGAAGCAGGTCAGAAAACTTTTAGACCAAGCCTTAAACTTTTTTTATCGCAACCCCGAAAAAAGTGCCTGGATGTCAACTGACCCGCATGTATATAATACCCACTTTGAAAAATTTTTAAACACCCTAGAAGAATATTTTTTAAGAATTTAAAATTTTATTTGAAATAAGGTCTCCCATTTGTGTTGTACCTACAAGTCGGATAGAATCTTTATTTCCGTAATATATGTCTTGAGTTCGGTATCCTTCTTTTAGCACAGCTTTTACAGCATTTTCTATTGATTCTGCTGCTTCATTTTTTCCAAAACTATATCTCATCATCATTGCTGCAGAAAGTATTGTTGCTATAGGGTTAACAATATTTTTGCCTTTCAAATCAGGTGCCGAACCATGTATTGGTTCATACATGCCTTTTTCGTTATTAGACAGACTTGCACTTGGAAGCATGCCCAATGAGCCTGTAAGCATTGATGCTTCGTCAGATAAAATATCTCCAAAAATGTTGCCTGTAACGACTACATCAAATTGTTTAGGGTTTCTGATAAGCTGCATTGCTGCGTTATCAACATACATGTGAGAAAGTTCAACTTCCGGATAATTTGTGGACACTGTTGTAACAATTTCTCTCCACAATCTTGATGCGTCAAGAACATTTGCCTTATCAACAGAACAAACTTTTTTATTTCTTTTCATTGCTGTTTGAAATGCAACATGGGCTATTCTTTCTACTTCTTTTTCGAAGTAAATCATGTTGTTAAATCCGGCACGTTCTCCGTTGATTATTTCGATACCTTTAGGTTGTCCAAAGTAAACATCTCCTGTTAATTCTCTGACCATCATAATGTCTACGCCTTGGATGATGTCATGTTTTAGTGTTGATGCTTCGATAAGTTCGTCAAATACTATAGCCGGTCTTAGATTTGCAAAAAGGTTGAGTGCTTTTCTTATTCCAAGAAGAGCTCTTTCGGGTCTGACTTCTGCAGGTAGTGCATCGTATTTCCAATCACCTACTGCACCAAGGTATACTGCATCTGCATCTTTTGCAATTGATATTGTCGACTCAGGAAGTGGCTTTCCGCAATCATCGTACGCACAACCGCCAATTAGCGCTTTTTCATATTCAAATCTGTATCCGAATTTTTTTTCGATTGCATTTAATGCTTTCAATCCTTCACTTATTACAGCAGGGCCTATTCCATCACCTGCAAGTATTGCTATTTTATAATTCATTATTTAAACTCCTAATTTCTTTTTAGTATAGTTAACAAGCCCGCCTTGCTGTATTAGTTCTTGTATTTCAACAGGGAAACTCTCACAATTATATGTTTTATTTTTTGTTATATTTTTTATTATTCCGTTTTTTAAGTCTACAGAAATTTTGTCGCCTTTTTCACTTTCCTCAAAAATTTCTCTATTTTCTAAAATCGGTAAACCAATATTAATTGCATTTCGGAAAAATATTCTTGCAAATGACTTTGCAATTACGACAGAAATACCACTCGCTTTTATTGCAATAGGTGCATGTTCTCTTGAACTGCCGCAGCCAAAATTTTCTCCGGCAATTATTATATCTCCACTTTTTACATTTGTTGCAAAAGTTGTGTCTATATCTTCCATACAGTGTTTTGCAAGCTCACTTTCTTCGCTTGTGTTTAAATATCGAGCCGGTATTATAACATCAGTATCTACATTGTCATCAAATTTCCAACAATTTCCTACAAGTGGTGTATTCATTTGTTAACTCCATTTACAAATACTAAAATTTATACTATAAATAATACTATAAATTATCTGTTTTACGATACAAGAAGAAGGAGATTTAAGAATGAATTATTACATTGGCGAAGCAGCTGGAAAAGTTTATGAATTTTTAGCAGATCAAAAAAATAACGAAGCTACAATTTCTAAAATTCAAAAGGAATTAGACTTGAGCGAAAATTTCGTAAACATGGGTATTGGCTGGTTGTCTCACGAAGGTAAAGCAGACCTTTCTGGTAAAGGTGCTAGAACAAAAGTTAGACTTACAGAAGATTCTTCTAACTAGTTTTAACTTAAAATAGTTTGATAAAAGAGCAGATTTTATATCTGCTCTTTTTCTATAAGAAAATAATCTGAAATTTTTGTGAGTTTTTACTTTTTTATCTATCTTTTAGTTTCTGTTAAAATTAGATAAATATAACAGGAGCAATTAATATGTTTGTAAAAAATCTAAAATACAATTTGCCTGACAAAGATGGCTTTTTTGGAGAATTTGGAGGGGCTTTTGTTCCTGACGATTTTAAAAAAGTTTTAGCAAGACTCAATGATGAGTTTGAAAGAGCAATTAATGATGAAAAATTTCTAGATGAAGTCTACTCATTGTTAAAAGATTATTCAGGACGTCCGACTCCTTTGTATTTTGCAAGGAATTTAACTAAGTATTACGGTAAAGGAAAAATTTACTTAAAGAGAGAAGACCTGAATCATACCGGTGCTCACAAAATTAATAATGTAATCGGACAGGCATTGCTTGCCAAAAGAATGGGGGCAAAAAAAGTTATAGCTGAAACTGGGGCAGGTCAACATGGAGTTGCCTCTGCGACAGCAGCGACACTTCTAGGGCTTGAGTGTGATGTTTTTATGGGTGAAAAAGATATAATTCGTCAGCATCTTAATGTTGAAAGAATGAAACTTCTCGGTGCAAAAGTCCATTCCGTTGATACAGGAACAAAAACACTTTCTGATGCTTGTGATGCTGCGATAGATTATTGGATAAGACACAGCGATGAAGTTTTTTATATTCTAGGTTCTGCTGTCGGTCCTCACCCTTATCCCAAAATTGTGAGATTTTTCCAATCTGTGATAGGTAATGAAATTAAACATCAATGTCTTGAAAAAGAAGGCAGACTTCCTAGTTATGTGTTAGCTTGTATAGGTGGGGGAAGTAATGCAATAGGCGCTTTCCACGCCTTTATGGACAACCCTGAAGTGCAACTTATCGGGCTTGAGGCAGCTGGTGAGGGTGTAGATACAGAAAAAACTGCAGCAAGTTTGGCTAAGGGCAAAAAGATGATTTTGCACGGTAAACGACAGTATGTGCTTTGTGATAAAAATGGAAATGTTGGTGAGTCTTATTCAATTTCTGCTGGGCTTGATTACCCAGGGTGTGGGCCTGAACATTGTTATTTACACGACACTGGGCTTGCAAAATATGAACCGATTACAGATGACGAAGCGGTGCAAGCCTTTGCCAGACTTTCTCGTTTGGAAGGTATTATTCCTGCAATAGAATCGGCGCATGCTGTAGCTTATTTAGAAAAATTAATGCCGTCTACGAATGCTGATGATATTGTTGTAGTGAATTTATCAGGACGTGGTGATAAAGATACTGAAAGGTTGTTGCAACTGCTTGTTTGATAATATTTATTATGTAAAAACAGAAATAATAAAGATGAAATAATTTTAAATATGATTGATATTAAACAGGGGGTACGGGGGCTGTAAGCCCCTGTTGTAATCCTTGCGTCGGTTTTCTTTTCTTTGCTTCGTTTCTTTTCTTTTGCCTACGCAACCCAAAAGAAAAGAAATGAAGATATAAAAAAATAGAATAGAATTGTTTTTTCTTTGATACTTTTCTTTCTTTTTTGTGAAAGAAAAAATAATAAGCAAAATACTTTCCACCCATTCTTTAGCGTAAAGAACGGGTGGAGCCCAAGAAAACTCCGACCGGTTGTTTCGTTCTCACAAAGTGTACTTTGTCTTACTCGTTCGCGATAAACGGCACCGGCAAAAGCGTGGTTTTGCCTTTCTGCCTCTGCTCACTCGCGCAACTCGGACAGTTAAAATTGCTAAAGCACAAAGAATAAAGTGATTGATATAATTACCCTGTCCTCAAACAAATGGAACTTATTGTTGTTTAAATAAGTTTATGT
>CALVEK010000018.1 GCA_944326555.1 Candidatus Gastranaerophilales bacterium
CTTTTTTCGGATTATTGGCGGTTCGGCAAAAGCGTGGTTTTTCCTCACCTGACGTGCTGGGTTACTTCGTAACACGGTGCACTAGCCAAAATCCTTTTTTCGGATTATTGGCGGTTCGGCAAAAGCGTGGTTTCGCCTCACCTGACGTGCTGGGTTACTTCGTAACACGGCGCACTAGCCAAAATCCTCATTCCTGTTTGAGTTTTCTGTTCATTAGTTTATCTAAAAGTTCTTTTGGTGTGATATCTGTGTATACTGCTTCGTATATTGCAGAGGAAATTGGCACCTCTATTTCAAGTTTTTTTGCAAGTTCACACACCGCTTTGGATGTTTTAACACCCTCTGCAACAGATCCCAGTTCTTTTAGAATGTCATCAATCTTTTTGCCGTGTCCAAGCATAGAACCTACCGTAAAGTTTCTGGACATGGGGCTTGAGCAGGTTGCGATTAAATCCCCCATTCCAGACAAACCGTAGAGTGTTGTTGGTTTTGCCCCTAATGCTACGGAGACTCTTGTTATTTCAGCCATTCCTCTGGTAAGCAATGCTCCTCTGCAGTTATCTCCTAATTTCATTGCATCTGCAAATCCTGAGGCAATCGCAATTACGTTTTTTAAACTTCCGCCAAGTTCTAACCCGATTACATCATCATTGGTGTACAAACGAAACTTTGACGGTACTGTCAATTTTTCTTGCAAGAATTTTGATATTTCGGGTTTGTTTTCGCAAGCTACAGATGCGGCAGTAGGACATCCCATCAAAACTTCTTTTGCAAGAGTAGGGCCTGATAGAATAGCAATATTGGCGTTTGGAAGTTCTTCTTTCATTACTTCACTCATTCTCATAAGTGATGGAAGTTCTAAGCCTTTGGATGTATTTACGAGTATCTGATTATCTTTTAATCCTTTACCGTCATTTAGTTTTGCAAGGTTTTTACATACTTCTCTTATACCTGATGTTGCTACAACCAAAAGAATTATATCTGCATCTTTTACTGCTTCTTCCAAGTCTGACGTTACCTGTACTTTGTCTTTTAGTTGGATTTGAAGCGGTTTTGACACACGTTTTTGGGTGCGTAATTCCTCTGATATATCAACATGTCTTCCCCACACACATACTTCTTCAAAGTTATCAGTCAAAAGCCAAGTAAGAGTTAATCCCCAGCAACCAGCTCCCAAAACCGTAAGTTTCATATCATATCCTCGTTTAGTCTGTTTCAATTGTATTAATTATAGCGTTATTTGTGATTAAATTACAAGATTAATTGTTTTTTTGTAATTTTGTAAGAATTATTAAGAACAATTGCCTTAAAGTATTATAAATTCTACTTTGAATTATATCCGTGATACAATTTTGTAAGATAACAATGTCTAAACATAAGGAGATATTAAATGACAATTACGGCCGAAATAAGATGCGATGTAAAAGATATGGCTCTTGCAGAACAAGGTAAAAATAATATTGAATGGGCAATGAAAGATATGCCTGTTTTGGAGAGAATTAAAGAAAGATTTAGAAAGGAACAACCATTTGCAGGTTTGAGATTGACTGCTTGTGTTCATGTAACAAAAGAAACAGCAGCTCTTTGTATTGCAATGAAAGAGGGCGGTGCGGATGCTGTTTTGGCAGCTTCAAATCCTTTGTCTACTCAAGATGATGTTGCTGCTGCTTTGGTAAAATATTGGGGAATTCCTGTTTTTGGTTATGCAGGTGAGTCTTCTGAAACTTATGCAAAACACGTAGAAGAAGTTTTAAATCACAAGCCACATGTAGTTATCGATGATGGCGCAGACTTGGTTGCTACTATCCACTCAAAAAGACAAGATTTAATTCCTAATATTATAGGTACAACAGAAGAAACTACTACCGGTATTATTCGTTTGCAGGCTATGGAAGCAGACGGAAGCCTTAAATTCCCGACTGTTGGTGTAAATAACAGCCTTACAAAACATCTCTATGATAACAGATACGGCACAGGTCAAAGTGCAATTGATGGTATAATTCGTGCAACAAACATCTTGCTTGCAGGTAAAACATTCGTTGTTTGCGGATACGGATGGTGTGGTAAAGGTGCTGCAATGAGAGCAAAAGGTCTTGGTGCAAATGTTATTGTTACCGAAGTTGACCCGCTTAAGGCTCTTGAAGCAGCTATGGAAGGTTATAGCGTTATGCCTATTGCTGAAGCAGCAAAAGTAGGCGATATTTTCCTTTCTATTACAGGAGACAAAAATGTTGTTGATGTTCATCACATGTTGACTATGAAAGACGGTTCTTTTGTATGTAATGCAGGACATTTTGATGTCGAAGTTAACGTTAAAGGTCTTAAAAAAGAAACTGTGGAAATAAGACAAATCAGACCATCATTAGAAGAATATAAACTCAAAAACGGTAAATCTATCTATGTATTGGCAGAGGGTAGACTTGTTAACCTTGTTGCAGCTGAGGGACATCCTGCTTCTGTAATGGATATGAGTTTTGCAAATCAGGCTTTGGGTATTGAGTATATTGTAAAAAATAAAGGTAAACTCGAAAATAAAATGTATACTCTACCTCATGAAGTTGATGTTGAGATTGCTAAGATTAAATTAGATTCTATGGGCATTGAGATTGACACATTGACTCCTGAACAAGAAGAATACTTACACAGTTGGAATTCCGGCACAGTGTAGCGGATTAATGGAAGTGCGCCGTGTTACGAAGTAACCCAGCACGTCCTGTGAGGCGAAACCACGCTTTTGCCGAACGCCATTAATCCAAGAAGCGGATTAATGGAAGTGCGCCGTGTTACGGAGTAACCCAGCACGTCCTGTGAGGCGAAACCACGCTTTTGCCGAACGCCATTAATCCAAGAAGCGGATTAATGCAAGTGTTAAGACCCTCTTTTATTGAGGGTCTTTTATTTGGTAATCTACTTTGTATTTTTTAAATAAAGTATTGAAAAAGTCCTTGTTTTCAAGAATTTTTTCTCTGGTTAAAACCATATCAAATCCGCTGGGGAAACCGTATTCTTCTCTTTCTTCTTGTGAAAGTTTTTTTGTATTAACCTTTTCAATATATTCTGTAACTATGTCTGATGCTTTTTTTAAATTTTTAGGGCTTAAGCAGTAAAACCCGCCTGTATAGACTATTTCGTTTAAATATTCTGTTGCTTTTTCAACAGATTCTTTTATTTGTGGGAATTTTTCGTAGTCTTTTAATGATATTACATAAAGTGCGTTCTCTATATCATCTTTGTTTGTAAATACAGGTTCGAATTTGCATTTTCCGTGGAATAATACGGCTTTCCCCATAGAGTAGAGCTCAATTTTATCTAAATCATTTTCTAGTAATTCCATTATGTTGTTAAGATGCAAGACTACGCCCAAACCTTTGCCTCTTTGATTTTTACTCCAAACATCCATTCCACCGTTTTTTATAGTTTTTGTTTTTTCATCAAATGCAAATTGATTGCGGGCAAGATTGTGATAATTTCTGTTATCTATTACGGTTTCATAATGATTTTTTTCGTAATCAGGTTCAATCCTTACAAATACATCAGAATCGTTTTGGACAGGGAGTTTATAATCTTGTGCAATTTTAAAATTGTCTTGTTTTTTGAACTGTAGTTGTTTAAATGAAATTATCTTATGTATCATATTTTATAATCTATTCCTTGTTGTTCGAATAGTTTATTGAAAAATTCTTTGTACTTTTCTATTGTTTCTTTTTTCAAAATCATGTCAAAACCGTAAAAAAACGGATGGTTTTTGTCCGGTTGTTTATCTTTAACTGCACGTTCCAAGTATTCTTTTAAAAGAACATTTGTTTTTTTACATAAATCTCTTTGTTTTTCACCATTACCAATTGTGTCAATAGCTTCGTCAAAAAGTATTTCAGCTTTTTCGCTCAAGTCTTTAAATTGCGGGGTTTGGTCTTTCATTATTGTTTGTAATGCCAAATCGCGTTCCGTAAAGGCAGTTATATTTGGTTCAAATTTGTATTTGGTATGGAAATATACGGCGGTCTCTTTTGAGTAGATTCTTATATGAGGGCTTTTATTTTCTACCATTTCCATGATACTGGCAAGTCTTAGCAGTTCTCCAATGCGGAAGGATTTTTTTCTTCTATAATCTTCTTCTACCTCCATAATAAAACCAAATATTTTTTTGTTTTTATCTTTTTCCAATGACATGAGTTCATGTCCAAGTAATTTACCTAACCTGTTTTTTACCTCTATCATGAGGTTTTCTTCACCATGAAAGTGTTTTGATATATTAACGAAAACGTCTCCG
Organism: Candidatus Gastranaerophilales bacterium; assembly: GCA_944326555.1. Lineage (GTDB taxonomy): Bacteria > Cyanobacteriota > Vampirovibrionia > Gastranaerophilales > Gastranaerophilaceae > Limenecus. Next base: position 4,271 of record CALVEK010000018.1, read on the forward strand.
ATTGAGTCCTTATTCACGCTAAAAGTTTCAAAAATTTTGCGTTCATCGTTATATGCAACATTTTTCCATTGAATATGTGCAAGAGTTTTTTGTGAGATTTTATTTGGAGTTAAAAACGGGATTTTCATAGTTGTATGAAAGCCGCTAAAAAAATAATTTGCTATTAAAATTTTCTGTAAGAGCCGATTAATTTAATATAGTTGGTATTTAGTTTAATTAAATCGAGAACTTTTTGAGCTGCATTGTCTGAGACATGACCTTCAAAATCTACAAAAAATACGTATTCTCCAAGATTCTTTTTAGAGGGGCGTGAATCAATATAGAGCAGATTTATATTAAGACTGTCAAAAACGTTTAAAACTTTAACCAATGCTCCCGGTTGATTTTTTGTTGTAAAAGCGATACTTGTTTTGTCATTGTCGCTTGAGGTTGTTTTGAATCTTGAAATCATGACAAAACGCGTTTTGTTGTCTTTTTCGTCGTTAATATTTTTGGCTAAAATATTAAGTCCAAAAAGTTCTGCTGTGTGTTGGTTTGCTATTGCAGCATAGGTTTCATCAAGTTCATTTAATTCAGAAGCCGCTTTGCCTGTTGAGGCTTTTTCTATTTGTTCTATATTTGAACCGAATGATTTTGCGATAAAGTTTTGACATTGTGCCAGTGCTTGTGGGTGTGAGATAATTTTTTTTATTTTTTTTATGTCTTTTGATTTTGATACAAGGCAATGATTAACAGGTATTACTGTCTCTGCTGTAATTTTAAGATTATTATCTTTCACATTCAACAAATTATCCATTGTTTCCCTGACGACCCCTTCAATAGAGTTTTCTATTGGGATTACGGCCACTGTATTTGGATTTTTGTCTGTATATTCAATTATGCTTTTTACCGTAGAAAAAGGTATTTGTTGTATATTTTTTTGTGAAAATATGCTTAAAAATTGATTTTTAGCAATTTCGCAATACGTGCCTTTTGGCCCTAAAAACAATAGTTCTTTAATATCTTCATTTATCTCAATCATTTTGCAGCTAACCGTTTCTCTGGTAAAATACAGTAATATAAATTTATCTTATTAATTATTGTACAAAAAGGTGAGGAATATGACAAATAGTGCATCGGGCATAAAGTTTGGTACAGACGGTTGGAGAGCCGTTGTTGGTAAAGATTTTAATTTTGAAAATGTTGAAATTGTTACCAAGGCAATTGCTCAATATGTTATTGATAAAGATGGCATAGATAAAAGAATTATTATTGGTTATGACCCGAGAAATATGGCGAAAGAATTTGCGGAGTTTTCTGCAAAATTATTATCTGATGCAGGATTTAAAGTGAGTTTGTCTGAGGCTGTTATTCCTACACCTGTATTGGCGTATAATGCAAAAATTCTTGATGCGAATGCTTTGATGTTTACGGCTTCTCACAATCCTCCCGAGTATCTTGGAATAAAATTTATCCCTGATTATGCAGGGCCTGCAACTACAGAGATAACTAATGCAATTGTTGAAAATATAAAGAAAATTGATTCAATAGAATTTAAGCCAGAAAAAATCTTTGATGTTGAAAGAGTTTCTTTTAAAGAAAAATATTTTGAACATATCGAATCTATAATAAATTTTGATAAAATTCGAGAATATTTTACCAGAGAAGATGATGATGGGGAAATAATCTATGACGGTCTTTACAGCGCTAGCATAGGCTATTTTGATGAGCTTTTAAAGCGTAATAATATAAGTTTTGAGTCATTGCATATGTATCACGATACAAATTTTGGCGGGGGTATGCCTGAGCCAAAGGCAAAATATATGCAGGAGTTGATTCATCTTATTGCCAGAAGAACAAGTGCAATAGGCTTGAGTAATGACGGAGACGGAGACAGATTTGGTGTAATTAACGAAAAGGCAGAATACGTTACACCAAACGAAATAATTGCTCTTTTGTTGGGACATTTGATAAAAAACAAAAAATATGACGGCAAATTGGTTAAGACTGTCGGTGCAAGCCAGATGCTTGATATAATTGCAAAACAGTATGATATTGATGTTGTAGAAACTCCTGTCGGATTCAAATGGGTGGGCGCTGCAATGAGAGAATATGACACCATTATCGGCGGAGAAGAATCAGGCGGTTTGAGTATTAAAGGTCATATCCCCGAAAAAGACGGTATAATTGCTGATTTGCTTGTTCTTGAGATGTTAGCTTATGAAGATAAACCTCTATGGGAATTGCAAGAGGAGCTTAAACAAAAAGCAGGTTGTTCTTTTATCAATGAAAGAATTGATGTAAAGTTGCAAGATAATCAGCAGCTCGAAATTTTGATGAAAAAATATTCTGAGCTTGAAAGTATATCTTCTTTTGGAATTTTGGGAAAAGATACAAAAGATGGTGTAAAATATTACCTTGATGATGAAAGGACATGGGTTTTGATTCGACCAAGCGGTACTGAACCACTTTTGAGAATCTACTTTGAATCAGATTCTAAAGATAAAATTGACAAGTTAAAGGAATTTTTTAACTAGATTCTCTGACAATAGCAGACCAAGATAATAAATTATAGGAGTTTGATTGAGTTAAACAAGCAACAAGCCTATTCCTATAAAGAACATTCCTGCCAAGATACCTGCCATAACATCGTGGTTATCACCGTATTCTCTGGCTGTAGGCAAAAGTGTGTCTAATGATATGTAAACCATGATTCCTGCAACAATTGCAAAGAGTATTCCTATAGCCATTTGCGGCATAAATATTTGAATTATTCCATATCCGATTAATGCACCTATAGGCCCTGATATGCCTGCAATTGCCGAGAATAACATAGCATAACGTTTTTTGCCTGTTGCATGATACATTGGCAACCCTATTGCAATTCCCTCAGGCAAGTTGTGTATAGCAATTGCTATAGCAAGAGGAATGCCAAGTTTTACATTCGTACTTGCAACAAGAAACATTGTTAACCCTTCGGGAAATCTGTGCAAAGATATTGCAATGGCTGTTAAAAGACCTGCTTTTTTGATTTTTTCATCTTCTTCCGAGATGTTGTGAGGGTCTTTATCAATCAGTTCATCTCCAAAGTGAGCAGGTAAAAAGTAGTCAATAAGTCCTGCAATGATAATTCCTGTAAAAAATCCCGCAAAAGTAATCCAGCCTGCAGTTGTATTAAAATACTGTGCTGTATATTCTTTGGATTCTTTTAGAATTTCCGTAAGCGACATATAAATCATAACACCTGCGGAAAAACCAAGTCCTGTAGCAAGCATCTTGAGGTTGCTTCTTTTAACAAAGAAAGAAACCGAGCCGCCGACAATTGTTGCCAGTCCTGCAAATAATGTTAGGACAAATGCTATTATGTGTTGATGTTCTATATGCATTATATTTCTGCCAATTTTTCTAACTTAAGTTTTTGGTCATGTTCCATAAGCAAGTTGATAAGTTCATCCAATTCACCATCAATTACCGTCCAAACATTAAGGTTTTGGTTAATCCTGTGGTCAGTCAGACGACCTTGAGGGAAGTTGTATGTTCTTATTCTTTCGGATCTGTCGCCTGTTCCGACTTGTGAACGGCGCAAATCAGTTATTTCTTGCATTTGTTTTTGTACTTCCATATCATAAAGTTTTGCTTTTAAGATTTGCAAAGCACGTTCTTTGTTTTGTAATTGAGAACGTTCTTCAGTACAAAAAATCATAATACCTGTAGGTTTGTGGAAAACTCTAACAGCAGTTTCAACTTTGTTAACGTTTTGACCGCCTGCACCACCTGAACGTGCTGTTGAAATTTCCAAATCATTTGGGTTTAGTTCTACTTCAACATCATCAACCTCAGGCATAACCGCAACTGTTGCAGTAGAAGTGTGAACACGACCTTGAGATTCGGTTTGAGGAACACGTTGTACTCTGTGTACACCTGATTCGTATTTTAATTTTGAATAAATACTGTCGCCCTTGATAGAGATAATGACTTCAGACACTCCGCCTGCTTCGCAATCAGTTTTGCTCAGTATTTGAGATTGCCAGCCTTGTTTGTCTGCATATCTGAGATACATTCTCATAAGGTCGCCTGCAAAAATGTTTGCTTCGTCTCCGCCGGCACCGCCTCTGATTTCTAGCATAATGTCTTTGTCATCCATCGGGTCTCTTGGCAAGAGCAAGACTTTCATTCTTTCTTCGAGTTCTGCATTTTTTGCTTCATTAGTTTCTATTTCTGCATGCAAAAACTGTTTCATCTCACTATCAGATTCTGATTTGAGCATTTCTTTTGCATCTTTAATGGCGTCCTCGTTGTTTTTCCACTGACGATAAACCTCAACGGTTTCTTCCATTGCTTTTCTTTGTTTTGACAAATCTCTGAACTTTTCATAATCTGCTATTACCGCAGGGTCAGAGAGTATTGTACCTAATTCCGTGTATTTTTCTTCTATTTGAAGAATTTTATCTAGCATATCTTTCATAATACAATTATATTATCTCAAACATAAAAATGTTAAAACTTTATCAGCATAGACTTTTTGTTTTATTAAATTGTAGTTTTCTGTTTTGATATCAAGTGATTTTGGGTGTTCTAATATTATTATGCCGTTTGTATTTAGAAGTTTGTTGGAAAAAATTGTGTCTAATACATCATCATAAAGACCGCCCATATATGGTGGGTCTACGTATATTATGTCATAAGTTTTTTGCAGTTTTTTTAAAACTTTTAGGCTGTCTCCGAGATAAAAATCAACCTGATTATTTTTTAATCCGAGTTTTTCGGAGTTACTTTTGATTAGGTAGAATGTTTTTTTATCTTTTTCTATAAAATCAGCTTTCGAAAATCCTCTTGATATCGCTTCAAAACCCATTATCCCTGAGCCTGCAAATAAATCCAAGAATGATAATTCTTCAAAATCAGTCATTGAAAACAATGTGCTAAAGATGCTTTCTCTGATTTGCGATAATGTTGGTCTGACATTGTTTGTTTTTGGAGAATCAATTTTTCTTGATTTTAAAAAACCGCCTGTAATTTGCATTCTACTTACCTGCCGATTTTACGGATTCTTTCAGTTTATAAATTTCTTCTATATCCTTTTGAGAGAGCTCTTTTGCTCCGCCTAAGATAATAGAATTTATGTATATTTGTGCAAATGTTTCTGCTGTTTCCATAAGGTAATAAGCATTTTTGAGGTTGTTTGCTCCTATTATTATTCCGTGATTTGCAAGTAAAACAGCATCGTGTTTTTCAAAGTATTTTACAGTATTCTCTACAAGTTGTTCTGAACCCGGAAGTGCATAATCTGCTATGGGAATTTCACCAAAATAAAACACGTTTTCTGAAATTATCGGTTTGGATAATGGTATATGACAAACCGCAAAGGATGATACATAAGGCGAATGACAATGTACAATTGCATTTATATCAGGCCTTAATGCGTAAATTGCGTTATGAAGATTCTTTTCGGAGGATGGCTTTTTTGTTCCGTCAATTACTTTAGCTTCTTTGTCTATAAGGACGATGTCTTCTTCCGTTAAATCGTACAGGCATGTGCCTGAAGCTGAGATTAAAGTGTTATCGTCAAATCTCACGCTTATGTTACCGGAAGTCGCAGGAGACATGTTTTTTTCTCCAAGTAATTTTCCGTATTTTATAATTTCTTTTCTTGAATACGCTAATTCATTTATGTTCATGATTTTTATTCTACCAAATTTTTTATTAAAATGATATAATCGGAATTGTAGAAGAGAGGAAGTACAATTGTCTGAATTAGGCACTAAAGTTTTATCTGTCCAAGTACCAAACGCAATAGACTTTGAACAAGTTACTTTGTGGTTGGATGAATACCGTTCTATAGATTCTCAAAGGAATAAAGATCACTTACAGAATCTTATAGCGATGACTTGCATGCCGCTTGTTAGAAGAATTGCTCACACTCTTGCAAGAAGAAGTACTGACCCTGTTGAAGATATAATTCAAGTAGGAAGTTTGGGGCTTATAAAGGCGATTAAGTCGTATAATCCTGAAATCAGCAAGAATTTTAAATCCTATTCAACATATCTTATTACAGGAGAAATCAGACACTATTTGAGAGATAAGGCTTCTATGATTAGACCACCGAGAGCAATACAAGAACTTGCTTATCGTGTGCATAAGCTGACTCTTGAAATGGTCGAAGAACAAGGTGAATATCCTACGGATAAAGAAATTGCGTCAAAAATGGCTGTTCCTGTTGATCAGATTCAAGAAGCTATTGCAGCAGATAGAAGAAAAACAATAGTATCTCTTGATCAGTTAACATTTCAAGACGATGACGAATTTTGTAATTGGGGCGACAAGATTGCAGATGTCAGCTATGAGAATATGCAAAGTCTTACGGAAGACAGGATTATGTTGACCGAGTCTTTAGAAAATATTGCTCCTATTTTGAAAAAAATTGTTGAATATACTTATTTTAAAGATATGAGTCAATTAGAAATTGCCAATGAACTTGGAATATCCCAGATGCAGGTTTCAAGAAAACTTAAAAAAGCGTTGAATCTTTTGCATAATATAATTAAAGAAAAGTATGCGGATGTATAGTTATGACTGTTTTTTGGACGATATATGCATTTGTTATAGGTCTTTGTATCGGCAGTTTTTTGAATGTTGTTGTTCTTAGAGGACTGTCGGGGGAATCCGTTGTTTTGCCTCCGTCTCATTGTACAAAGTGTAATCATAAATTAGCTTGGTATGATAACATTCCTTTGATTTCGTATCTTTTTTTGCGTGGAAAATGTCGATATTGCCAAGAAAAAATAAGTATTCAATACTCATTGGTTGAACTTTTTACTGCCATTGTATTTGCAGGTATTTTTTACAAATACGGATTTAATTTGAATATGTTCTTTTTGATGGCTGCTTCTGCATTGTGTATTGTTTTGGCGGTTACGGATATTAAAGAGAAAGTTATTTTAGACGGGCATGCATATATACTTGCTGTATTGGGTATTGTTTATAACTTTTTTAATATCGGTGCTGAAAATACTACAAAAATTACATTTTGGCTTTTGGGTTTAAAAATTACAATATATCAGGCATTTATATATTCAATTTTGGGTTTGATTGCTGGGTTTGTTGTAATGGCAGCTATTGCCGGTGTATCAAAGCTGATAACAAAAAGAGATTGCTTTGGTGAGGGTGATGCATATATACTTGCGGCTTTGGGGGCATTTTTTGGCATTGCAAATGCAATTTTAATCTTGATATTGAGTATCTTTATATGGGGTGGTTTAGCTGTTCCTGTATTTTTGTACAAGTGGTACAAGGATAAAAATTATAAAATATTCAGTGCAATAATTCTTTTTATAGTTGCGGCTGTTTTGTTTGCTGCAGGTGAATATTTTGATATTTTTACGTCAAATTTGTTCCACTGGTTTGCTTATATACTTGTTGCAAGTATAGGGCTGTATTGTTGCCAGTTGTTGGTTAAATCAATCAAGGTCGGCAATAAACTTTCTGTTATACCTTACGGGCCTGCTCTTATTTTTGGAGCATTTGTGATTATATTTCTTTTGTAATTTTTTGAGAACTTAGATAATCAAGACAGTATTGCAGTGTTGGATGTTGTTTTATAAACAAAAAAACACCAAATATAATGTTTTTGGTGTTTTTTATGATTAATTTTTTTGTTTTTATTTTGTTACGGGTTCACTTATTTTTTTTCCGATAATCGGAGCAATTTTTTCTATGTCATTTTTAAGTGATTCAAATTGTTCCGGATAAAGTGATTGAGCTCCATCGCAAAGGGCTGTATCGGGGTCATAGTGTACTTCGATGATTAATCCATCACAACCTGCAGCGACTGCGGCTCTCGACATTGGGGCTACCTTGTCTCTTAGGCCTGTGCCGTGAGATGGGTCAATAATAATCGGCAGATGGCTTAGTTTTTTGACTACCGGTATAGCGCTTAAGTCAAGAGTATTTCTTGTTATTCTTTCAAAAGTTCTTATTCCTCGCTCACAAAGTATAACTTCTCTGTTTCCTCCTGCCATAACGTATTCTGCCGCCATAAGAAGTTCTTCAATCGTGTTGGCCATACCTCTTTTAACCATTACGGGTTTGTTGATATAACCAAGTTCTCTTAAAAGATTGAAATTTTGCATGTTTCTTGCGCCAACTTGAAGAATATCAACATATTTAAGGCACATTGGGATTTGAGAGATTTCCATTACCTCGGATGTAACAGCCATATTGTATTTATCTGCAACATCTCTTATGATTTTGAGTCCTTCTTCTCCCATACCTTGGAATGCGTAGGGTGATGTTCTCGGTTTAAAAGCTCCACCTCTGAGTATTCTTACGCCCATTTTACTCAATTTTTTGGCGGTTTCATCCATTTGCTCATAGCTTTCGACAGTGCATGGGCCTGCTATTAGACCTATATTGTCGCCTCCGAATTTTACACCGTTTACTTCGATTATTGTATCTTCGGGCTTAAATTGTCTGCCTGCAAGTTTGTAACTTGATGTAATTCTTATAACTTCTTTTACTCCATCAAGCAGCTCAATATCTCTGGGGTCAATAATTTTACCGCCTACGGCACCGATTACCGTTTGGACTTCGCCTTTTGAGATGTGTGCATCAAAGTTTTTTCTTTTAATAAAGCTCACTACATTTTGAATTTGTTCATCTGTAGCACTGGGATTCATAATTATAAGCATTCGTTTTGTCCTTTTGTTATTAATGTTTTTGTATTGGCAATTTTATTTTTTTTTATGTTTTAATAATCTTGCCGAAATATTATTAATCTTTTTAATATATATGATGGTACTACAAAAATTATTTTTGTAGTAGTATGTAGATTACCTGATATCTTTTTAAGATTAAACGGATGAGTCAGGTTGGCGTATCGCCAAATTGTGTGTATCAAGTTTAGTGGAGACTTTATGCTAAATGTTGAAAGCAAAGACAAAAATACATAAGTTCCGTCGTGTAACGGAAGATATACAGACAGATGTAAAAGCGCCTTTGGTGGAAGCGTTAGAGAAATTTTACAAAAATCCGATGATGCAGTTCCATATTCCGGGGCATACAGGTGGCCATGCTGCTTATCAACCGTTTAAAAAACTTGTCGGAAACAGAGCTTTGCTTCTTGATACAACTGATGAATTTGATAATTTGGGTACATTACATCCCGCTACAGGCCCTATTAAAGAGGCTTTGGAACTCGCTGCAAAAGCATTTGATGCACAGCGTACATTCTTTTTGCTTGGCGGTTCCACTCTTGGTAATTTGACCCTTGCAATGTGCCAATCACAAAAGGGCAAAAAGGTTATTGTTAACCGTAATTGCCATCGTTCTATTTTGACAGGCATGATTATTTCAGGCGCCGAGCCTGTATGGATTTTGCCTGAAAAATTGGATGAATGGTCTTTGTGGGGTGAAATTGAACCTAAAGTTATAGAAAAAGCTCTTCAAGAAAATGACGACGTCGCAATGGTTTGGATTACAAACCCTACCTATGAGGGCGTTGTCTCTGATATAAAATCAATTGCTGATATTTGTAAAAAGTACGATGTGCCTTTAATTGTTGATGAGGCTCATGGTTGTTTGTGGAACTTTAACAAAAACTTGCCTCCGTCTTCTCTGCACCTTGGTGCTGATGCAGTTGTTCATTCTTTGCACAAAACGGGCGGTAGCATGTCTCAGAGTTCTATGTTACATATAACAAAAAATTCTAAATTTAATGCAGATGACATAGAGAGAACTCTTCAGCTATTGCAAACAACAAGCCCGTCTATGTTGTTGATGGCAAGTCTTGATGCTGCACGTGCAAATCTTGAGTCAAAACATGGCAGACGTCAATTGAGTCGTGCCATACAGTATGCTAGTTATGTACGTAAAAAATTGTCTAAAATTGATGGCGTTAATGTTTTAGAGGCAGGCGCTCATTTTGATCGTGATATTACAAAGATTTTTATTTCTGTTGACGGATTATCCGGCAAACGTTTAGAAAGTATTCTCGAAATTGATTTTGATATAGAGGTAGAATCCGCCAGTGATGTGGGAGTTTTACTATTAATAAATATTGGAAATACAAAGCAGGAAATTCAGTATCTTGTTAATTCTATCGAAAAAATAGCACAGTCTAATTATTCTGATATTTATTACATCGAAAAAAGAAAGCACATGCCTATGTTGACTCCTCAGATTGTGATGAATCCGAGAGAGGCATATTACAGTGAAAAAGAAACTGTTGAAAAAGAAAAGGCAATCGGACGTATTTCTGCTGAGGTTATAGCAGAATGCCCTCCGGGAATTTCTATATTGCTTCCGGGTGAATTAATTACCGAAGCTCATTTGCCTTATCTCAATGAGTACAAGTGTATTGAAGTAATAAAAAACAGTTAATTTATCAGGTGTTTTATAAATAATTTTTAAATAATTAAACTTTCGGGGCATGATTTTTTGTGGGTAACCTTGCATAATGCTCTTATGAAAAATGATATAGAAATTTATACAATACCAACGTGTCCTTTTTGTAAAAAGGCAAAAGCCTTGCTCGAGGATAATTATCTTGAATACAAAGAGTATGATATTTCTCACGATGAAGAAAAGGAACGAGAAGAACTGGGTAAAAAATTTAACATAAGCGGATATGTTACTGTACCACAGATAACTATTAACGGTAAGTACATAGGCGGATATACAAATTTAAAAGAGATAGTCAGCAACGGCAAACTTTGCGACTATATAAAATGTGATTACCCCTAGCCTTTAAATTTCATACATTGAAGTGTTATAAAATTCATTTCTTCTTTGCTTATAGTTGTAAATGTTACCGCAGTGAGGAATTTAAAAGTGTTGTCTACTCTTATAGGGGTAGAATATACAAGCTCTGCTTTAGTATTTATTTCTTTACCTGCGAGGAAAAGCTGAACATCAAGTGATGTGTAAGCACTCATCTGGTGGTCTGCAACAAAAGCAAGACCTTTTGCGCAGATGTTTTTTGTTGTGGAAATGATTTTTTCTACCTGTGTTCCCTCAAAATTTATACGTAATGCAAAATCTGTCTCTATATTTGCTCTAAGATATTCTCGGCGTTGAGAGTGTTTTATATTGGACGGGAATGAAAGCATATAAAATGTTGTTTCGTTAAGATAATTGCTTGAAAGTATTCTACTTGTTGCGTTATAGATTCCATCTTCAGAGTAAATATTTATTTCTATTTCTTTCTCGGGTAAATCTGTTTGTTTGTCAAAAAATACCGTTAATTTATCATTTTCTACATAGTATATAGTGCAAAAATAACTTTTGTTATCTACAATAATCTCAAGTTTGTTAGATGGTTTTAAAAAATTGTATTTGTCCAATATAAACTCCCGTGATTATGAACTGTTTCAACATGTATATTATACCCCATTTGTTTTAGTTTTAGTCAATATGTTGTAATTATTAAGCAAAATATCCTATAATTAAGAGAATTGATACCCGATTCAAAGAGGATTTTATGGTATGACAAGACAGCCTTTTTTCTATGATATAACCCTTAGGGACGGAAACCAGTCGTTAAAAAAACCTTGGAATTTAAAAGAAAAAGAACTGATTTTTTCTAAATTATTGAATTTGGGGGTTCAAGCTGTAGAGGCGGGTTTCCCTGCTGCTTCGGAAATGGATTTTGAAGCAACAAAAAGGCTTGCGGAAATTGCCCCACAAAACCTCGTTATAAGCGGACTTGCAAGGGCTGTAGAACATGATATATCCATAGCTGTTGATGCCATCAAGCCTTGTGTTAAACCAAGGTTGCACACATTTATTGCAATGAGCCCTTTTAATATGAAGTATGTTTTGAATAAAAATCCTCAAGATGTCAGAAAAACGGCTATAGAAGCAGTAAGTTTTGCAAAAAATCTTATACTAAAAACGGGTCGTAAAGATGGAGAGGTCCAATTTTCCGTAGAACATTTCGGTGATTGTCAGGAGAATTTAGACTACGTTATAGAGACCCTAAAAGATGTAGTTAATGCAGGTGCGAATGTTATTAACCTCCCCAATACTGTAGAAAGAACAAGAGTAAAAACTTTTGTTGATATGGTAGAAAAGGTCTATGAATCCCTACCCAAAGACATAATGATAGCTGTACATTGTCATAATGATTTGGGGATGGCAACGGCTGCAACGGTAGAAAGCTATTTTGCAGGCGCAACACAGCTTGAGTGTTGTCTTAACGGTCTTGGTGAACGTGCAGGTAATACGAATCTTTATGAGGTTGCGGTTGTTTTGCATAATAGCGGAGTGGATGTTCCTTTGAACCTCGGTGAAATCTATGAAACAGCACTTGTTGTATCTGATATGTCAAAGGTGGAAATACCTGAAAAAGCACCATTGATAGGGCCTGAGGCTTTGGCGCACAGAAGCGGTATACATCAAGACGGTGCTGTTAAAACTAAAGATATGGAAAAAGGTGCTTATAGGCCTATTCATCCGACACTTATTGGTCGTAAAGATGACGAAAAAATCGGATTTACCAGTCAATCCGGCAAGACTGCGGTATTCGAGATTATTTCCGATGCAGGGTATCCGATTACGATACAAGAAGCTGTCAGAATCACTCCAATCGTTAAAGAAGCTGCTCAAAAAGCAGGTGAATTGCCGACAAGAAACATTATTGATATCTACTTTAATGAAGTCTTTAACATAAAAGGCGATTTCAGATTGGTAGCTTTTGAAAAACTTGCCGAAAACTTCTTTAATCTGAAATTCTTCCACAAAAACGAATTTTTTGATATGAATGCTCAAGGTAACGGTCCTATGGATGCATGTCTTTCTGCTCTAAAACAGGCAGGATTCCCGCAAAAGCTTGTGGATTATGAACAATATGCTCTGGATGGTGAAATTTTCGGTTCTGGTGCCGTTGCAATGACTGTTATTCATTTTCAGGATTTAGACGGAAATATAATCCTTGCAAGAGGTAAGGATGAAAGTACCATAAAAGCAAACGTGAAAGCCATATTTAACGGTTTGAATCTTATGCACAAGTGATTATTTCTCTTGTACAAAATTAAATTTAATTAGTAAAAACCTCTGTTTTAGCTTATAATGGTACAAGTAGGGAATTTAAGAATATATATGGTGAGGTTGTATGCTGCAAACTTTGAATAAAATTAATTCGATATGTGAACTTGCAAAAGAAGTTTTGCAAATTGAAGCAGATTCTGTTCTTAATCTTAAAGACAGAATTAATGAAGATTTTGAACAGGCTATTGATATCCTGTACAACTGCAAGGGGCGTGTTATTGTTACGGGTATGGGTAAATCAGGGCATATCGGCAGAAAGATTGCAGCGACACTTTCTTCTACGGGGACACCGTCTTATTTTCTACACCCTGCAGAAAGTACCCATGGCGATTCCGGTCTTATTACAAGAGATGACACTGTTATTGCGATTTCTAACAGTGGTGAGACTGCAGAGCTTATGAACTTACTTCCGCTTATTGAACGTTTTGGTGTAAAAATGATTGCAATGACGGGTAAAAAAGAGTCTACACTTGGTAAAAAAGCAGATGTCGTTTTGGATATTTCCGTAGAAAAAGAAGCATGCCCTCTTGGTAAAGCACCTACAGCAAGTACAACTGCCACTCTTGCAATGGGTGATGCGGTTGCAATTTGTTTGTTGAAAAAACGCGGTTTTACCGAAGAAGATTTTCTTATGTTCCACCCGTCAGGTGCTTTGGGCCGTGGTGTTTTATATCACGTTTCCGATTTGATGATTACAGGTGATAGTGTACCTGTTGTTAACGAAAACAATAGCTTCCACGATACAATACAGCTTATTTCCGCCAAGAAACTCGGCTGTGCAGTCATTATTAATAACAGCGGTGTTATGACAGGTATTTTGACAGATGGTGATATAAGAAGAACATTGCTAAAATACGACAATACTTCAAACCTCTTGGCAAAAGACGTTATGACGCATAATCCGAAAGTTATTCTTATGAATGATCTTGCCGCAAAAGCCCTGCATATTATGGAAAAACACTCAATCACATCTCTTGCTGTTTGTGATGATGACGGAAAACCTGTAGGTCTTATACATATCCATGATTTGTTAAAAGCGGGGGTTGCTTAGATGACAAATGAAAAGAATATTGAATTGGAAGAGAAAGCGAGTAAGATAAAAGCCCTTGTGCTCGATGTGGATGGAGTTTTGACAGACGGTTCTTTGACTTTTGATGAGAACGGTGTTGAGTATAAAACGTTTAATGCAAAAGACGGTCAGGGAATAGTGATGCTGAATAAGGCAGGGTTTATTACTGCTATTATTACTGCAAGAAAAAACGGTACAGTTCGTCATAGGTTTAATAATCTTGGTATGACAAAACTTTTTGAAGGCAGCAAAAACAAAATAGCATCTCTAAAAGAATTGATGTCAGAATTTGATATAAAGCCTGAACAAATAGCGTACATGGGTGATGATTTGCCTGATATATGTGTACTAAAAACCGTAGGTTTGCCTTGTTGCCCTTTAGATGCAGTGGATGAGGTACAAAAGCATGCGCTGTTTGTTTCATCAAAAAACGGTGGCAGAGGTGCAGTGAGAGAATTGTGCGATTTTATTCTTAAATCAACAGGAAAGTACGATGAAGCTGTTTCTTTGATTGTTAACAAAGAGTAATTTAAAAGAGTCTATACAGGCATTGTTGTATTAACTGTGTAATTGAATATGAAATCTTACAGGACTGTATTATGAAAAAATCTATTGCGGTTTTAACAGAAAATAAAAGTGTAGTGTTTGATGCAATAAGAGACTATTTTAAAGACAAAGATATTGAAGTCTTTGAAACAACAAGTATACTGGAAGCCGCTGATGCTGATTTGTGTCTTTTGGACGGGTATAAAGGTAGTTTGAATTCTGCAATTATACAGTGCGGTTGCTTTTTGAAGCTGCATGAATCTTTGTTGCCGTCTTTTGATTGCGATAACCCTGCTAAAGCTGCATTTGATTATGGAGTAAAAGTATCCGGAGTTACTATTAATTATTTAAACGAGGATGGGACTAATGGGCGTATAATTGCACAATATCCTGTGTTTTTAGACATAATGACATCGTTTGAAGATTTTCAAAAAGAAATGAAAAATGTTGCCTGTAAATTGGTGCCGTTTGTTTTGAATAGTGTAATTGAGAATGTTTTGTTCAGCTATGATATGTTGATGGACCAAAAAGGCTGCAATGGCGGATGTAATGGAGCATGCTCAGGGCAGCAGTAAATTATAATTGTTAATTGTACACTTTATATCGATGAAAAACCTGATGTTTTTTGAATAAAAAAATAGGGCTTAAGTGGATAAAAAGCCCTAGCTGTCTGGAATTAAGAATAGTTGGAAGTATGAAAAAGATTTAATAATATATAATAGTAAAATGAAGATTTGAACAATTACCCGAATGGGTATTTGTAAAAAATAAAGAAAATTTTTGAGAATGGAATAAAAAAATAATAAAAACAAATGAATAAGTGTACAAAATGCACTTTATCAATAACCCAGTAAAATCAATGCTTTTCGGAGCTTATTAAGATTTCTTTAAGAGGGGTTGACAATAAATCCTTTATAGTACATAATAAAAATGTACTAAATAGTGTAGTTGAAACACTTAATTCAAATCACAAAATAAGGACAACAAAAATGAAAGTAAATGGAATTAACACATTTAACTATTCAAATATAAATAATAACAAACAATATGCTACAAGACCTGTTTTTAAACAAGACATGGCTAGTTTTACTCAAAGAGCTATTGTAGATCAGTTTATTGAATCTGCTGATGACCAAAAAAACAGCAAAAATCCTTTAGTTAGCAAAATTTCTTTCTTAAGAGATGTTCTTTTCTCTTCTGAAACTACAAGAAAGGCTAAAGAACTTCAGGAAGTTTTGGACAGCTACGATTCTAACCACAGTATATTATACAAAATATAATATATTGTTAGCCAAAACATTATAACATTTCCCCCGTTACACAATTTTAATTTGAATAGATGCAGTAAATTATCAGGCCTAGTTGCCTGATTTTCTTTATTTAAAGCGATATTTTGTTTTTTGATATTGATTGGTAATCTATAGCTGAAGAAATTATCATTCATCTTATATATTTTGTTTGAAGAAGACATGCTTTTTTAGTAAAATTTTAGAGGTTAATGTACAATTACGGCGTGGAAGTTATGAAGTTTACTTTTGATGAGCTTGTTAAAGCAACTAATGCAGAGGTTCTGTTATGCGCTAATCAGTCAGGAATGTTCGAGATTTCTACTGATTCCAGAAATATAAGTTGCTCCAATGTCTATCTTCCTTTAAAAGGTGAAAGATTTGACGGACACGATTTTATCTCTATGTCTGTAGAAAAGGGTGTAAGAGGTTATTTTACCTCTGATAAAAATATAGTGTTTCCTGAGGCAAAATTTATACTGTATGTTGAAGATACTTTGATTGCATATTTAAAATTGGCTGCTTTTTATAAAGAAAGGATTAATCCGATTACGGTTGCTGTTACGGGTAGCTCAGGCAAAACTACTACAAAGGAAATGATGGCTGCTGTATTGTCCGAAAGTTACAGAGTGCACAAGTCTATACTAAATCATAATAACGAAATCGGACTTTGTCAGACAATGCTTTCGATGCCGAAAGATACTGAAATTTTGGTTGTAGAGATGGGAATGAGAGGTTTGGGTGAAATTTCACTACTCTCTAAGTATGCTAAGCCTGATATAGCAGTCATTGCCAACACAGGGTCTGCCCATATCGGACGATTAGGCAGTGAAAAAAATATTGCAAAAGCAAAATGTGAAATTGCCGATTATCTCCATCCTGAAGGGTTGTTGATTGCGCATGATACTGACTTAATAAAGAGTGTTAATAAGTATTCGGGTCAAACTGTATATGTTGGATTGAATTCTCCTGAACTTAAAGATGTAGTGCTTAAGGAGCATTCAAGTGAGTTTGTGTATAAAAATAACAAATATAAATTGAATGTCGAGGGATTACACAATATTCAAAATTCTCTTTTTGTTATAACTGCGGCTTTAAAGTTGGGAATGACTCCTCAAAATATTGCAAAAGGTTTAGAAAAGTATAAACCGATTGAAAAAAGATGGGAAGTAAATGAAGTTTCAGGATACAAAATTATAAATGACAGTTACAACTCTAATCCTGAGTCTTTGAAAGCGGCTGTTTCAACGTTTTTATCCACACAAAAATCGCCCAGAGTTTTGGTTCTTGGGGACATGGGTGAGCTTGGTAAGAACGAAGAAAATTATCACAAAGAGATTGGGGAATTTTTGCAAAATTATGATGATTTTGAATTGATAACAGTTGGTTCATTATCAAAATATATAGCAAAGGGGCTTAGTTCAAAGTCAGACAAAGAATATAAGATAAACAGTTTTGATACAAACATTGAGGCTGCAAAATATATATTGGAAAATATTCCTGCTGGTACTACAATGTTGTTTAAGGCGTCGCGTTCGATGAAGTTTGAAGAAATAATCAAGGAGCTTGATAGAGGATGATATTAGCTATAGTAGCGGCACTAATCGCTTTTGTATTGTGTCTTTTGCTTGGAGTGCCATATATAGAATTTTTGAAAAAGAGAATGCTGGGACAGTACATTAGAGAGGAAGCTCCGGAGTCTCATGCTAAAAAAGGCGGAACGCCCACTACCGGTGGTGTATTTCTTGTTATAGCATCGGTGATTGCGGCTATTGTTTCTTTGTTTATGGCGGAAAAAACCTCAACAGGTGCATTTTTGCTTTTGATAACATTTATTTTTTATATGTTTGCGGGTTTTCAAGACGATGCTCAAAAATTCGAACATCATGCCAATAAAGGTCTGAGTGCAAGAGGAAAGCTAATTTTGCAGATAGCTATTGCTTGTTTGCCTGTTATGTTTGTTACCATTGGCGGTAGAACTTTTTTAACTTTCGGGCATTATACTTTTAATCTCGGTTATTTTTATCCGATATTCGGCATATTTCTTATTACAGGTGTATCAAATGCGGTTAATTTGACTGATGGTTTGGATGGCTTGGCTGCTTCCAATTTGGTTATTTCTTTATCTGCTTTAACTATTATTAATTTGATAATGGGAAATGTTGATTTGGCAATCATTTGTGCTTCTGTTGCAGGTGCTTGTTTGGGATTTTTGTATTTTAACAGACATCCTGCAAAAGTTTTTATGGGCGATACAGGTTCTTTGGCTTTAGGCGGAGTTTTGGGTACTCTCGCCGTCATGGGAAAATTTGAGTTGTGGCTTATACCGATTGGTATTATTTATCTTGTAGAAACTTTGTCTGTAATGATTCAGGTTACAAGTTTTAAATTGACAGGTAAAAGAGTTTTTAAGATGAGTCCTATCCATCATCATTTTGAGTTGTGCGGATGGAACGAAACAAAAATAGTAAAAGTCTTTGCTTTGATTACTTTTTTGTGTTCATCAGGTGCAGTAGGTTTGTTTTGGTATTTAAACAGATAAATTTGTATAGAAAGCAAATATTATGATTAGAAAATGGTTTGATAAAAAAGTTTTGATTTTGGGATTATCCAAAAGTGGTGTTGCGGCAGCCAAGTATTTAAATGAAAAAGGCGCTGATTGTTACATTACAGAAAAGAAGCCAATGTCAGAAAAGGATGCCGAACTTGTCAAAGAACTGAATGCGCTGGGTATCAAAACGGAATTTGAAAATCATTCAGACGAGTTTATGGAGGATGTTTATGTTGCGGTTACAAGTCCGGGGATTCCTCCTGCAAGTGAGATTATGCAAAAACTGAAAGAAAAAAATATTAAAGTAATAAGTGAAGTAGAACTTGCATATTTGGAAACTCAAGTACCTTTTGTAGCTATTACAGGTACAAATGGCAAAACTACTACAACAGAGCTTACGAATTTTATTATCAACAAAGAGTTCAAAGCACAAAAATGCGGTAATATTGGAATTCCGCCTTGTTCTTTAATAAAGTCGGGATTTGATGAGGATACTGATTTTTATGTTTGTGAATTAAGTTCTTTCCAACTTAATTACAGCCCGAGTTTTAGGCCTCAAATTGCTGTTTGGATGAACTTTACACCTGACCATATTGATTGGCATGGGGGATTGGACAATTATTTTGAAGCAAAGGCTTCTCTTTTTGCCAGTGATAAAAAGCCGGGGTTTGCTGTTTTTTGTGCAGAAGATGAAAAAGTTTTTGAGTTCGGTAAAAATTATTGCGGTGAAAAATTCTTTTTTGGCAAAGAATTGGACGAAAATTGCTCCTATATAAAATATGATGAAAACGGCCAAAATGGTGCAATATATTTTAAAAGAGCTGCCGGTAGTGAGGAAAAAATTATCGATTTAAAAGATATTCCTCTTGTTGGTAATCACAATTATCAAAATGTTATGGCTTCTTTGATTTGTGCAAAAATAGTTGGTGTAAGCAATGAAAAGATTATTGAAGCTATAAAAGAATTCAAAGCTCCCGAACACAGATGCGAGTTTGTTGACAATATTCAAGGTAAGGCTGTCTACAATGATTCTAAGGCAACAAACCCTGAGGCAGCAATATTTGCTCTAAAATCATTTGAGGGCAAAACGTTAACCCTTATTGCAGGAGGAACAGATAAAAATACTGATTTAACAGAATTTTGTGAAACGGTTAAAAAATATGTAAAAAATGTAGTTCTTTTAGGACTTGCAAAAGACAGGTTTGAATCGGAATTACGTAAAAACGGATATGAAAACATAATCATAGCTGATTCTTTTACGGATGGTGTGGACAAGGCTTTTGAAACAGACAGCGAAGTAATCCTTTTGTCTCCGGCATGTTCAAGTTATGATATGTTCTCAGGATATGAAGAGCGAGGAAGAGTGTTTAAAGACTATGCCTTATCAAAGAAATAGACATACTCATAAATATCATAATGATGGAGGACATTCTCACGGACAGGTGAGTGATGTAGTTCTTTCTCCGCCTGATACTACTTTGATGGTAGTTGTTGCTTTTCTTGTTGTTATAGGCTTGATGGCAATATTTTCCGCAGGTGCTCCAAAATCCATGGAAATGGGTGAAAATCCTGCTTCTTTTGCTTTTAAGCAATTTATATATCTTATTTTTGGTGTTTTTGGATTAAATTATTTTTCAAAAACTGATTATAAAAAACTCAAAAATTGGGCAGTACCTTTTGCATGGTTTGTTGTTACAATGCTTGCTTTGGTTGATTTTACACCTCTTGGTGTTGTGGTAAACGGTGCAAGACGTTGGATTATGCTTGGTCCTATTCAATTTCAGCCTTCCGAGATGACAAAGATTGCAGTAATTCTTTTGTTATCAAATGCTTTTTACAGAGATAGCAATTTATTCAGCTCTCACAAGATTGTGAATTATTTTTTCCCGATTCTTGTGATGATATTTCTTGTATACAAGCAGCCTAACCTTTCGATGGTAATATTGCTATTGTTGACATCAATGGTAATGTATTTAAGCGTTTCGGGGTCGATAAAGTATATGATTACTTTGGGGCTTAGTGGTATAGCCGCAGCATTTGGTACATTTATGTTATTCGGTCAAAAACTTTTGCATGGTTATCAAATGCAACGTATACAGATCTGGTTGAATCCAAATTCTGATCCTTACGGAGCAGGCTATAACATAATTCAGTCTTTGTTAGCTTTTGCCGCAGGCGGGTTTTGGGGTGTCGGATATGGAAACTCTAAACAAAAATTAGCTTGGCTCCCTGAGGGACATACGGATTTTATTTTTGCCGTTATAGCCGAGGAATTGGGCTTTTTAGGCTGTTTCTTTGTTATAGGACTCTTTTGGACATTTATTCATAGAGGTATTATTATATCTTCACGTGCAAATGATATGTTTGGAAAGCTCATGGCCGTTGGTATAACTCTTTCTATCGGCTTACAGGCTTTTATAAATATGAGTGTATCGAGCTCTCTTATACCGGCAACAGGTGTACCGCTGCCGTTTATCAGTTATGGCGGAACATCTTTGGTTGTATCTTTGTGTATGGTTGGAGTGCTTTTGAATATTTCTAAAAAGAGAATAAAGAGGATAAGAAATTATGACAGAGGATACTAATAAAACAGAAAAAAAATATACATATTTTGTAACAGGCGGTGGTACAGGCGGACATATTTATCCTGCTGTGGCTGTTGGTGTTGCATTGCAAAAAGAAGAAGATACTCAAAAAGTTTTTTATGTCGGTAATCCAAATAATTTGGAGAAAAAAATTGCTGAAGATAAAGTTTTTGATTTTTTGGATGTCGATATTACTGCAATGCCGAGAGGTATTTCTTTTGATTTAGTAAAATGGGCTTTTAAACTCTTTTTAGCAACGGTAAAATCAATAGGTTATATTTTTAAATATAAACCGTCTCTTGTATTTGGTACAGGCGGGTATGTTAGTGCTCCTATTCTTTTTGCTGCTGTTTTAACATCAACACCGATTGTTATACATGAGTGCGATGCTGTTGCAGGTAAAGTATCAAAACTTCTTGCTCCTTATGCAAAATCAGTGTCTGTCGCTTTTGAATCATCAAAAGATGGTCTTAATGCGAAAGAAATTAACGTAAACGGGAATCCAATCAGAGAAGAATTTTTGAGTATGGGAAGACAACAAGCCAGAGAAGTCTGGAACTTGAAAGATAAGCTAACTATTATGGTTATGGGCGGTTCTCAGGGTGCGAAAAAGATTAACTCTGTTCTTGTTCAATGTTTAAAGAAACTATTTAAAAAATATGATATTCAAATTATTCATCAGACAGGTTTGAAAAATTATGATGAAACAGTAAAAGAGCTGAAAAAAGTTTACCCCAATTATACTGAGAATTCTCAATACATTATCCGTCCGTATTTTAAGAAAATGTATTTGCCAATGCTGGCTTCTGATATTGCGGTTTCAAGAGCCGGTTCTTTGAGTATTTCAGAGATATGTGTATCAGGCCTTGCTTCATTGCTCATACCTTATCCTTATGCGGCTGCTGATCATCAAAGAAAAAATGCTAAAGAGATGGAAGAATTGGGTGCTTCTTTGTATCTTGATGATTCTAAATGTACACCTGAGGCCTTTATGGAACAATTGGAAATACTGATTAATGACACTCAAAAGATGATAGAACTCCAAAATAATGCCAAAAAGCTTGTAAAATATGATGCGACTCAGAATATTGTTAAACAAATAAAGGCATCAGCAAAATAATATTATATTTTTACCGAAAAAGACCGACATATAACGTCGGTCTTTTTTTATATTAGCAATTTGTTTTTTACCAAGTATATTTCTTTTCTCTTAATAATTTAGCACTGCATCCCCATCCGTTTCCACTTGTTTTATCACAGCTGCTAGTATCACAACCTGGACAGCCGCCAAATGGGAAAATTCCGTTTCTTGTCAATGTGAAGCCAAAAATGTCAATGCCCATTGTATTTGGCTTTTTGGGACCGTTGACGTCTACTTCAAAGTGCATACATCCGTTTTTTATATATGTTCCTTCTTTGTATGAGCAATCTTCAGATAATCCTCCAATGGCCCAGTATAATCCGTCTGCGGTAACAAATGTGTACCAACCTGTGTCGGTTTCAAATTGATTATTGTCTCCACCATTGAGACTTCTTGTTTTATATCCGTCAGCAAAACAGCGACCGCCATTTCTACAATTTCTTATTACGTTTAATCTTGGTATGTACATTTCGTCCATTAATGTACCTGTTGTCATTCGCCAAAATCTGATTGGTCCGTATTCTTGTTCAAGTTCTCCTGTTACGTTGGATATTGTTGCCCATGCTTTTTCCAGTGCGAGTATATTTTCT
The DNA here is from genome assembly GCA_944326555.1 of Candidatus Gastranaerophilales bacterium. GTDB lineage: Bacteria > Cyanobacteriota > Vampirovibrionia > Gastranaerophilales > Gastranaerophilaceae > Limenecus. The sequence goes on from CALVEK010000018.1 coordinate 27,062, forward strand.
CTTTTTCTCATTGCAGAGTTAAGTGTGGGGATAGTTAGTGTAAATATTACTCCAATAATTGCCAGTGTCATTAGAGTTTCTGCAAGAGTAAAACCAAGTTTTTTTATCATAAAATTTATTTCCTTCCTGATTTTATACTATTTAGATTTTATAATTTTGTTATTATTTTAGTCAAATGTATGTCCAAAATTTGTCAGTAGTTTATGTTTTGGCTATAATGTTCCTATCAGACTTGCTGATTCTAAAAGGAATGTTTGACGGATAGGGGTTATTACTATGAATACGTCTGAAAATAGGCCTGATTTAATAAAAAAGACTCAAGAAAAAAATAACAAACGTAAGAATAAAATTAGGTTTGGTTATTCTTTTTTGACTATAGTTTTGTTGGTTTGTCTTGTTCAAATAGGGGTAAGTGCTTTCAATAATATTACTAAGAGCATAAGTTATCATGGCAAAATCAAAAAGATGAAAGCTCTAAATCAGCAGGCTTATATGGAAAACCAAAGACTAAAAGAAGAACTTGAAGATTTTAGTTCTATGAAAAGCCTTGAGGCTATTGCAAGAAATAATTTGAAAATGGCAGGCAAAGATGAAGTCCTTGTTATAATCAATAAGCAGCAGCCTGTTGTTAGTGATAACAAAAGTAAAAAGAAGGTAAACAAAAAGAACAAGTAACTTCGTTTTTGATTTTTAGAGGTATTTGTTTAAAAAATGGAAAAAAGAAAGCTCTCCGATCATTTGACTCATATCGCGAGAGCTACTTTGTTAAAATGTTTCGACGCGTAAGTAAAAACCCTACGTCGTTCTTGCTTTTCAGCTCTTTAACAAGTATTAAAAACACACTTTGTAAACTATTACTTTAATGCAACAAGTTTTGCGCTTAGACCAATGTCTGAATTAATCATTTTAGCGCTGGCTATAGCCATTGATCTTCTTTTTCTTGCGCCTCTTAGAATAAAAGCTACTCCGTCATTTATATTGCTTATAGCTGTTTCTGATTTTTTTATCATCAATTGCACCCCTTGAATCTGTATAAGACTTTCTTTATATTTTTTTTATCGGGAGAATTGAATTTTTCTTTAGGTTTTTGTTTTGCATGTTTACATTTGTTTACAAATTGTATATTAAATTGGAAATTTAAATAGGAAATTAAAGACAGCAAAGTTAACTTTGCTGTCTTGTTGTAATATTGTTTCTATAGATAATATCTGATTAGATGCTGCCTTATTATTGATTATTAAAGATAATAAAACTCTCTTTTAAAAATTCATAACCTTTCAAGAAAGATTCGATGTTTACCATTTCGTCAGAGGAATGCATGTTGTATATGTCTGCAAGTCCTAAGAGGTAGGGTTTTAATGTTATGCCGTTTTTGTTTTTTTCGTGTGCGTAGATGTGTGTTTCTGCACCGGCATGGAATGATGATACATCTCCTTTTATACCTATGTTTTGGCATGCTTTTGTACAAATTTTTTGTATAGTTTCATCATCAGATTTTTCAAATGCTTTCATTTTAGATTTTGCCGTAAAATCGGCTTTTGCTAAGCCTGCATATTTTTCATTAAATTTTTCTGTGATTTTTTTAATATCTGAGATAAGTTGATTTTCGTTTTCTTCTTCAGAACTTCTTATTGAATATTTAGCCATCGCCTTTGTGTTTATTATATTTGTAAGACAATTGTTGGCTACGTATTCTATGTAGCTATCTTGTTCTTGCTGTTTTTGAACAATCTTTTGGATGGTTGGTTCTACTCCGCCACCTATTACGCAGCCTATATTTATGGAAGTAACCGTGCCATATTCATCTCTTTTGTATTCACCTTGAGGGATTTCGTTAATCAATTCACCAATCAGTTTTACGGCATTTAGTCTTGTTTTGTCTCCTATATCAATGCCGGAGTGTCCTCCTTTTAGGGATTCTACAGTCAGTGTGCCGTTTGTGTAGCTGGCTCCTGATATTTGTATTTGCCCAAGTTTATCTGCATCAAGAACAAGTACGTATTCGGAGTCGATTTCATCAAATTTGATATTGTGAATACCTGTCATGTTTTGTTCTTCATCTTTGGTGAAAATTAATTCAATTCCACCATGTCCGTCTTTGAGCATGTCAGGATTCTTGGCAAGAGAAATCGCAAGATACATAGCTGCAGATACGCCTACTTTGTCATCAGAACCCAGTGGTCTTTTTTTATCTGTTTCGATAAACTGTCCGTTGTCTGATATACGTATATTTACAGCCGAGGCATCGCCCACAACATCCATGTGTGCCGAAAGAGCGAGAGATTTTTTATTGGGGTTGGTGGCAGGGATTTTTGCCCTGACGTTTCCAAAGTCATCAAGTTTTGCTTCTATTCCGTTGCTTTTTAAAATTTCAACTATTTTTTGAGCTACCTTATCTTCTTCTCCTGATGGAGACGGGATTTCTGCCAGTGTACAGAATAAGTCAATAAGTTCATTTTCTTTTCTTAGTGTGTTTATATCTTTAGTCATTTTGCGCTCCTTCAAAACTATTTTTTTTAATCATAGGCATATTGCGATTTTTTGTAAATCGGCTGTTTTAATTATAAAACTTTTGAAAAAATCTATGTGTATGCAAATTGATAAAGTTACACAAAGCGGCAGTCCATAATATACAGGATTAATTTTTTTTGTTTTTTAGAATTTTTTGCATTTCTAAAAGAGCTGTGTATGTTGGCATTATCAGGAGTTGTTCATTGTCGTTTATTTGATTTAATGAAAACTTTAACGCTTCTTTTATATCATTTTTTATTGTAATTTTTGATTCGTCAAATCCTGCATACTTCATTCTTACTGCCATGTCATAGGCTCTTATTCCGCTTATAATTATATTTTGAGGATAATCTTTCAGTAGTTCAAAATCGGTATCCCACAACCAAGAAACATCTCTTCCGTCAGCGTAATTGTCATTGATGATAATAAGCAGAGCTTTGCTTGTATTTTGGTTAACTGTCCTTAAAACTTCAGATGCACCGGTGGGATTTTTTATTAATTGAACAAGTACATTCTTTTTGCCTATAGAAAATTTTTCTGCTCGTCCGAAAACGGATTTGTATGTACTAAGACCTTCTTGTATTATTTCGGGTTTAATGTTTAACTCTAAGGCCATGCTTATGGCAGCAAGTGCGTTGTATGCATTATACAATCCGACAAGATTGGTTTTAAAATACAATTCTTTTATTTCGTCTGTATTTTTGTCAGGCTTGTATTTAAGATAAATTTCCGAATAATCATCATAAATAACAGCGTAGCCTGTATAATCGGGTTTTGGACGTTTTCTGCCGCAATTTGGGCAGTAGTAGTTTCCAATGTGTGCATAGTATCTGTTTTGATATGTCAAATCTGATTTACATGTGCAAGAAACAGCTTCTGCAGGAGCTTGTGAGGACACTGTTTGTGTCTTGTATGTTATATTGTCAAAGCCGTAGAAAATTCTGTGATTTTCTTTTCCTAATTCAAAAAGCATTGGGTCATCTGCATTGACAAAAACTTTCAAATTTTTGTTTTTTTCTATTGCATTTTGTATTTTTTTAGCGGTTGTATCCAGCTCTCCATATCTGTCAAGTTGGTCTCTAAAAAGGTTTGTTAAAAGAAGATAATCTGCATTGATATAATCATAAAGTTTTGTCAGATATGCTTCATCTGATTCGAGCACTGCATAATCAAATTTTGAAAAAGGTTTGTAGTTTACGGCAAGAGAACTGGCAATTCCAGTCAGCATATTTGCGCCTTTTTCATTGTGCAATACTTTGTCATTAGACTGTTTTAGAATATGAGCGACAAGCCCTGCTGTTGTTGTTTTGCCGTTTGTTCCGGTAATTGTTATTATATTTTTTTCACAATATTTTGATAAAAACGACAAAAAATTCTTTGAAATTTTTAGTGCAACCATTCCCGGTAGAGAAGTCCCCGAGCTTTTTAAAAGGTGTAATCCTTTGTTAACTGTTTTTGCACTAAATAGTCCCGTATAAAAACTAATTTTATCCATTATTTCCATATCAATGATTATAGCGTAAAATTAAATAGAGGGGATAGATGTTATGAACTTATCTTATGAAAAAGCTGTCGAAATGATTACATCTCGAGAAAAATTCCATATATGTCTCGGTTTAGATAGAATTTCTAAAATACTTAAATTGATGGGGAATCCTCAAAATAACCTCAAAATAATTCACGTAGCAGGTACGAACGGGAAAGGGTCTGTTTGTGCAATCTTATCCAAGATATTAACCTGTGCAGGATATAAGACAGGTCTTTATACGAGTCCTCATATACTTGAATACAACGAGAGGATTAAAATTAATCAAATTAACATCCCTCAGCAGGATTTTGCAAATATTTTACAAGATATTTCTGAGCTTGCAAAAAGAAATGATGTTTACTTGACGGAATTTGAACTTTTAACTGCGTGTGCATTCAAATATTTTGCCGACAAAGAGACAGATATATGTATTTTAGAAACAGGTCTTGGCGGCAGGTTTGATGCTACAAATGTTATTGAAAAGAATATTCTGTCTGTGATTACATCAATAAGCCTCGACCATGTTGACAGGTTGGGTGATACCATAGAAAAAATTGCATACGAGAAAGCAGGGATAATAAAAAAAGGTTGTCCTGTTCTTATTGATAAAGATAATAGAGGTTATTCAACTGTTTGTGAAGTTGCTAATAAGAATAATAGTGAGATTGTAAATCCTAAGCATTCTGTAGATGTGTTTTTTGAAAATAAAAAAAATTATGCTCTATATGAAGATAAAAAATATGAGTTTAACATGCTTGGTTTATGGCAAGCTCAAAATCTAAAATTGGTTTTTGCCTGCATTGAATACCTAAATTCCATAGGATATGATATTAACCAAAAATCTGTAGAAAAGGCATTGAAATACGTTAATTGGATATGTAGAATGCAGTATATTCCAAAGTACAATCTGCTTATTGACGGAACTCACAATCCAGATGGAGCAAGAGTATTGAGAGAAAGTTTGGATTATTATTTTCCTGACACAAAGCGCGTGTGGGTATACGGTTCTTTGTCCACAAAAGATTATGCTCAGGTTATGAAAATTCTTTTTAAAGAGGAGGATGAAGTCTATTTTTATAACTTTGATTATCCAAACAGTGTTAGTTACGAAGATTTAAAAAAGGTGTATTCTAAAGGACTTTTTATTAAGCAGAAAGAGTTAGAATATCTTCTTGCGGAAAATAAAGAATCTCTGATAATTGTTTCAGGGTCGTTTTATATGATTGGCAGTATATTGCAAAGCGGAAAAAATAACGGATTTTTCCAAAATATTGCCGAGTTGGATAATATCATCTGAAAATTTAGTCAACGATAATGTCATGAAATCCAATTTCAATTTACCCCATAAAGAAAGGAAAAGGTTATCAGGCATGTTGACGACTGTAGAAGAAACTAACGAATTAATCAAAGTAGTTATTGTTGAAGATTACAAATTGACAAGAGTAGGGTTACGTTCAACTATCAACGAGTTTGAAAATGTAAAGGTAGTCGGTGAAGCCGAAGATGCAACAAGCGGTCTTGAAATTATCAAAAGAGAAAAACCGCAGGTCGTCTTGATGGATCTTGGTTTACCTGAGATGAACGGTATTGAAGCTACACAAAAAGTAAAAGAAATATCTCCTCAAACAAAAGTCATTATATTGACTTCACATGATAGAGAAGAAGAAGTGTTGGCAGCTTTAGGTTCAGGAGCTTCGGCATATTGTCTAAAAGATATTGACCCCAAAACCCTTTCTTCTGTAATACGTAATGTTGCAAAAGGAGCTTGTTGGCTGGATTCTGCTATTGCTCAAGTGGCTCTTAATCTGTTCCCAAAACCTGAAAATACAAGTCTCAAAAATAGTGCAGAAATATCTGATGCTAGAGCACAATTGACAGAAAGAGAATTTGAAGTTTTAAGGCTACTGGTTAAGGGGAAAAGTAATACAGAAATAGCTAAGGAATTGATTGTAAGTGTTCATACCGCAAAAGCACACGTATGCAGTATTCTTCAAAAGTTATGCGTTGATGATAGGGTTCAGGCAGCAGTTAAAGCTATTAAAGAAAATATTATTTAGGGGTATTGTTTTCGTAAAACAGTAAAAACCGTTTGTGTAAAACAAACGGTTTTTTTATTATCAAAATTTAGAAAACTTTGTTAGTTCTTTTCGCAATATTCTATAAGTTCGTTTTGCCAATCTTCCACTTTTTCGATATAAAAATCTGCACCTTTTTTCATACAAAGTTGGCGATGTTCTCTTTTTGAAGATGCTGTCATAACACCAACAACAGTATTTGCATCATTAATTTTTGAGAGTTTAACAAGTTCATCCAACAAAATAAAACCCTCTCTGTCTGTTGGAATAAATAAGTCCATAATTACAAGTTTGTAAGGACGTTTTTTATATTTTGTTATTGCATCGTATATTTCTTTTGCGATAGTAACATCATAACCAAGATTACGGAACATAACCCCCAATTGATATGTAATAACCCCGAGGTCATCAACAATTAGGACATTTTTTGGATTTTCTCCTTCTTCATATTCCATATCGGAACTTGATTGTATATTGTCAGAACTATGATTTCTTGTTTTTGGAGCATTAATTTCTTCAATTGTTTCTGTTTTGATTCTGTCCATTTTTCTTTTTATGTCCAAAATCAAGTCTTTTAAAAGGTCAACATTTATGCCTTTTGCTCCCGGAGGGATTTTTCCCACCAAACCATAAAGCTGCTCCAAAAATTCGTCATCAACTTCTATTGTTCGTTTTTTTGATTGTTGTTCTTCTTCGCTCATAATTAAATTTTAGCACAATTTTATTATATTGGGTATCATAATAACTTTTTAAAAAATTTTCCACCATTTTTTTTCAAAATTTCTTTTTTTTAGATTGGACATACAGTTTTTTAACACTCTAATCATTTGAGCATCTGTCAGGTTTAGATGCTTTTGGAGGTCTTTAAAGTATTTTGATGCATATTTTTCGGCATGTATTATATTTTTGTTTGGTATATTTAATATATCTTTATACATTGCTTCTCCTTAGTTTTTATAATATACAGAAGCAAAAACAAAAACATTGTCAAAAAGAGCAATTATAATATAAACCGGTTTGTTGCTATTATTATATTTGCAAAGTTAATACCGTTTATGATTCCGGATTTGTTGTCTCTTTTTCTATTGTTATAACTATGTCATTAAAGCAGTCTTCAAATGCTTTTACGATGACAGGATCAAACTGTGTACCTGATGATTGTTTGATTTTTTGTAGAGCATCGTTATAGTCAACTTTATTTCTGTAAATCCTATTTGAAATTATACTGTCAAATGCATCTGCAACTGCGATGATTCTTGAACCGATAGGAATATCTTCCCCGCTTATGCCATAGGGATATCCTGAACCATCATACTTTTCGTGGTGGTATTTGATGATTTCTACCACATCTTTTAGTTGTTTTATGTCTTCCAGAATTTTAACGCTATAAGTTATATGTTTTTTTATTTCGTCGTATTCTTCCTGAGATAAGGAATCAATTTTGTATAAAATATCATCGGAAACCCCTATCATACCGATATCGTGAAGCATTCCTGCAAGCTCGACTTTGCCTACATCAATTGTGGACATTCCGAGTTTTTTTGCAATAAGTATAGAATAATATGTAATTCTTTTACTTCTTCCCGATGTATATGAATCTTTTGCATCAAGCGCTTCCATGATGGCTTTTATAGTTCCTGAGAATAACTCTTTTAAATCTTTAATAAGTTTGTCATTGTCGTATTTAAGTTGATAATATTCCAAAGCAGATGAAACTATAAGTTGTAATTCATCAGGGTTAAAAGGTTTTTTTACATATCTGTATATTTTTGCGTAGTTAATAGCATCAATCAAAATGTTTGCGTCAGAATATGCTGTGAGCAAAATTCTCATTACTTGGGGATGGTTAACCTGGACGTGTTTTAGAAATTCAACGCCATCCATCTCCGGCATTTTGTGGTCAGAAATAACAAGTTCGTAATCTTTTTGTTTCAACATTTCAAGAGCTTGCAACGGAGATGTTGTTTTATCAAGATTATATGAACCTCTCAAGGTTCTGTATAATAACGCAAGGTTATCTTCTTCATCGTCTACCAGTAAGATGTTGTATTTATCCATGATTTGTTTCCATTCTCAACGGGAGTGTAATAGTAAATTTGCTGCCTTTGCCTTTTTCGGAGACAAGATCAATATTACCCTTATGATTTTTAATTACTTTGTAACTAATTGCCATACCAAGGCCTGTTCCTTGTCCGACTTCTTTTGTTGTAAAGAACGGGTCAAAAACTTTTTTTCGAGTATTTTCATCCATTCCGCATCCATTGTCTTCGAACTCTATTATAGCATTTTTTCCATCAGATTTTAGTCTTATCCAAACATCGCCTTTTTCTTGGATAGCAAAAGCTGCGTTGTCTAAGATGTTCATAAACACTTGGTTTAGCTGGCCTCCGTATGCTTCAACATGCGGAAGATTTTCTTGATATTCTTTATGAACGGTAATTTTGTTTTTGAATTTATTATGAAGAATATTCAAAGTTGTGTCTATTTCTTTTGGTAAATCTACGTTATTGATAACAGCTTCTTCCAGTCGTGAGAAATTTTTGAGGTCTAAGACAATATTTTTTGTTCTTTCTGTACCCTCTTGGCAACTTCGAATTAATTCAGGCAAATCATCTTTTAGGAAATCCAAATCGATTTCTTCTTTAAGTTCTTTTATCTTTTGTTTATGTTCTTCTGACAAGTCTTCGTTAAATTCTGTATACAAATCAATAACCGACATCAAATCAGATGTATAGTTTTTCAGGTGAATTAAGTTGCCGTATATAAAATTGACAGGGTTGTTGATTTCGTGGGTTATTCCTGCAACCAGTTCACCTAAAGATTTCATTTTTTCTGAGTGAACCATCATTGCTTGTGTGCTTTTTAGTTCTGAGTAAGCTGCTTCCAATTCTTTTGTTCTGTCTTTTACTTGTTGTTCTAATGATTGGTATAGTTTTTCCAGTGATTCTGCCATTTCATTGTATGAACGGATTAATCTGTTGATTTCCAGATAATTTGTTTCTTCTAACCTGTGTGAGAAATTACCTTTTGCAAAATCGCCTAAACTTTTTATAAGGATATTTATAGGTTTAATTAATATTCCCGCTATAAGGTTTGATAAGAAAAAGCCAAGAAATATAAAGATAAACACCATTGCAAGCATGTTATCTCTAAGCATATCAAGATAAATTTTTGTGATTGGTTCATTATAAAAACCAAGTTCTATTATTTTTCCGTCTTTTGATACAGATAGTTTGTATATTGCATCTTCAAGAGACTTTTTCTTTTTTACTGATTTATCGGATATTTTATTTTCTTTGAAAACCTCACTTAATTTTACACTCGGGTGTGTAGAAAAAAGTGTATTTTGTGTTTTCAAATCTTTTATCATTACAGTTGCAACAATATTGCTATCAACCATCTTTTGAGCGGTTTCTTGCAATTTGTTGTATTCCTTTTGTTGGAGATGTTCTCCAAGTGTTTGAAATATTGTTATTGATATAGAATCGTTTAGTTCTTTAGATTGGGCTGTAATTTGTTGTGCCAAATTGTTAACTGTAGCAATTGAGTACCAAGCGATACAAAATACTGTTATTGCTATAAGCATTGTTGTAAATGCCGCAAATTGTGTACTTAATTTTGTTCTGAATTTTTTTATAGAATTTTGCATATTACTTTACCCGATTTTTATTTCATAAATTTATTGAGTTTTTTCTTCTTTTTTGTTCCGTCAAAAATTTTCCCGATATAATATCCCAAAGTCCCCACTATAAAAGCTGCAGGAGTTACGATACAAATGGCATGTATCAGGGTATTCATATCAATGGAAGTTGTTGTTCTAAGAAAAATTATTGATGAGCAAACAAATATGGTCAGACTTGCTGACATTCCGCAAAATTTTTGTGCATAAGTTATTCCTTTTGCTGCCATTTATTTGTTTTTGTTCTCCATTTGTTTTTTAAAACAGAATTGGACGATAGCTATTTTATCAATGTTTTTTAATGCAATAAATCGTCCGGATACAATATTTTTTTTGGTTTTTTCAATCTGATCAACTCGGATAGGCTTAAAAAAGCACTGTATAGGAATATTGCTTTCCAAGGAAAATTCAATTACATAATCTTTTTCTACGGAAAGCATTTTATCCGTGGCAAATTTCATTCCACCTGCGCTGATATCGATTGTTTGACATACACATTCGGAGTTTTCGTCTTTTAGAGTAAATTCTTTTTCAAAATCTATCCTTGTAAACTCTCTCCTTTGCAGTAAGTCATATTCTTCTTTATTAAATTGGACTTTTATTATATTTTCATTTTCTAAAATTTCAGTAACTTTCGGTTTAAAATAAAGCATCCCCTCATCAACAATTGTGAACATTTCAACTGTTTTATTTACGGAATAGTATTTTAAGTCCTCTTTACTTACTGAGACTTCTAATTTATTGCCTGAAGTTTTTTGAATATTGCTTGATGTTGCACCTTTAATATCTTCCGGAACTACCCATATTTTTTGATTCTTTTTTAGTAACTTTTTCATTATATTTTACTTCCGTTTAATTGTTATACTCTGTTAGTTACAACTCTTACCACACCTATAGATTTGGCTTTTATGTTGTTGCTGATTTCATTATACGACATAACCGCAATTTGTGGATACGTTCTTTCGATGAGTCTTCTAAATGGCAGCCTGATAGGAGATGAGCATAAAAGTACAGGTTGATTACCTGATGTGCTTATGGCTCTTTCTAATTCGCTGTTAAGATTATCCATAAGTTTTCTTGTAAATTCGGGATCCAAGGTTAGGCTTGTTCCATCAGGGCTAATACCTTGTGCAATGGTGTTTTCAACTTCCGGTGCAAGTGTAACGGCAAGCAATTCACCCGTATCGGCAAGATTTTGTTTGCAAATACTCCTTGCAAGTGCTTGTCTTACCTGTTCTGTCAGATAATCTGCGTTTTTGCTGACACGTGATTGTAAGCTCAAAACTTCCAGTATTGTCTTGAGGTCTCTTACGGAAACTCGTTCTTTTAGCAAGTTATAAAGTATTTGCTGCACTTCTGCCACTGTCAAATCTTTCATTAAGTCTGCAACATATTCTTCTGAGACTTCTTTTTTGAGATTATCTATTAATTGTTGAATATCTGCTCGAGAGACTATTTCTGCAGCATTTTTCTTTATCACTTCTGTAAGGTGAGTAGAGATTACGGCAGATGGGCTAACTACAGTATAACCATACGTTTCTGCTACTTCTTTGTCTTTTTCTTCAACCCAGATTGCGGGCAAGCCGAAAGCAGGCTCAATAGCACTAATTCCGTTGATACTCAGGTCATTTTCAGAGCCGCCCGAGTTCATTGCAAGACTTCTATCCGGATAAACTTCACCTGATTCTATAGGTACACCTTTGAGTTTAATTTGGTAGCTGTTTGGTGGAAGCTGCAAATTATCACGTACTCTGATTGATGGCAGAACTATACCCAAATCCAAAGCTGTTTGCCTTCTTATCTGTGCGATACGTTCAAGCAGGTCTCCGCCTTGTTCTACATCAAGTAATGGAACTAATCTGTATCCGATTTCCATTTCTATTGTTTCTACATTTAAAAGCTCCATTACACTTTCTCTTGTAGCTTTTTTCTTTTTCTTTGCAACTTTGCCAAGCCCGCCGTCTTGTTTTTTTGCTTCTTCTGCAGCTTTGACTTCTTCTGCTTTTTTAGCTTTTTCTGCTTTGTTTTTACTGAAAGCAAGCCAACCGAGTGCTAAAGATACCATTATAAATGGAATTGTCGGCATCCCTGGGACCATGCCAAGCAAGAACAGTAATACTGATACAATTGCAAGTACAATAGGGTTTGAGAACATTTCTTTTTTGATGTCATCACTTAATGATTCATCTTGTCCGCTTGCACGAGATACAATTAAACCTGTTGAGAAAGAGATTAAAAGTGCAGGCAATTGTGATACAAGTCCATCACCAACTGTTAGGATGGTGAATGTCGAAAGTGCGGTCATGATATCCATTTTTAGTTGCCAAAGACCTATTACAATCCCCGCAAAAATGTTTACGACTGTGATAATAATACCGGCAGTGGCATCACCTTTAACAAACTTAGAAGCACCGTCCATGGTACCGTAAAAATCAGCCTCTCTTTCAAGTTTTCTTCTTCTTGCTTTTGCTTGTTCCTCGTTGATTAATCCCGAGTTGAGATCTGCATCTATAGATAATTGCTTACCCGGCATACTGTCCAATGTAAATCTTGCAGATACTTCGGCAACTCTGGTTGCACCGCCTGTAATTACCATAAAGTTGATAACAACAAGCAAGATAAAGATAATGAAACCGACAATGTAGTTACCTCCTACTACAAATTGTCCAAAAGAGTTGATAACCTCACCGGCAGCACCGTTTAGTAAGATGAGTCTTGTTGAACTTACATTAAGACCCAAACGAAAAATTGTCGCCACAAGAAGTATAATAGGGAAAGAGCTATACTCCAAAGGCTCTTTTATAAACAAACAAACCAAAAGTATTATTACGGAAAGAGATATATTAAGAGTTAGCAAAATATCAAGCAGCATTGGGGGTAAGGGTATAATCATCATAGCAACAATTATGACAATACCGATTGCCATGATTATGTCGTTATTTTTTAGTAAGCTGCTTAACGCACCAAAGTTCATGATTTTTTATTTTTTATACTCTTTCCCAATTAAAATAATAGCTTATATACTTTTATTTATCGAATTCTTTACCAAACTTAAATTTTCTGACTTAAATAGCAAAAAAATGAATTTGCACGTTTTATAATAAAATAAGAATTTTTTCGAAAAATCTATTCTTAGTGTGAAAGGAATGTATATGCCTGTTTATGCAAGTTTATTGTCTAATGTGCCTGTTCCTGAACAAAATTGGCAAACAAAACCAAACACTCCTGCTATTGCGAGTGTAAAAGTAGGTGAAGTTTGTGATTCGGGATATTCTCAGCCGAATGTTGTTCAAAATGATTCATCAAAAACATTTTTGGGCAAATGGGTTAACAATCTGAGACAAAAACTTGTGCAAAAAAGAATGCAAAAGCTGGAAAGTATACCTGAGGATAAAAGAACTCCTGCTCAACAGGCAGAATATGAGGCTAACCAAAAATCGCTGAATTGTGTGGTATAATTTGCGGGTAAAGTATTTTGGGAGAGAACATGATTATAAAAACTTTTCCTATGGGCTTAATAGGAACTAATGCATATCTTTTGATTGACGATGCTTCTAAAGAAGCCTTGATTATTGACTTGGGCGGGGATATTTCTCCAATAAAGTCAGAGCTTGAAAATTATGGCGCAGAGCTTAAGTTTATTTTGAATACCCATGGGCATTTTGACCATATATTCGGAGAAAGAGATGCTCAAAAAATCTACGATATACCTGTTTGGGTTCATGAAGAAGATAAATATTTAGTCGAAAATCTTCCCAAACAACTCGAAAAATTTGGTTTTGTAATGAATATGGAGTCTCCACAAAATATAAAAACGTTTACTGAAAATGATATATTTAAATTGGGGGATAACGAAATAAAAGTTATGCATACCCCAGGGCATACCCCAGGTAGCGTTTGCTTTTTGATAGGTAAAAACTTATTTTCTGGAGATACTCTTTTTTATACTTCTGTTGGCAGGACTGATTTTGAGGGAGGCAGTTTTGCTCAAATAAGCGATTCTATTATGAATAAATTATTCAAATTGGATGATGAAATAACCGTTTATCCGGGGCATGATGCAAAAACAACTATTGGTTATGAAAAAAAATACAATTGTTATTTTGGTTCACAAAATCTTTAATCTAATTTGTCATTCTTTTGTTTTTTATGCTAAAGAAAACAATGATTACTTTTTTGTATCTTCATTTCTTTTCTTTTGAATTGTGTAGCCAAAAGAAAAGAAACGAAGCAAAGAAAAGAAAACCGACGCTTATTAAAAGAAACA
>CALVEK010000019.1 GCA_944326555.1 Candidatus Gastranaerophilales bacterium
CTAACCCATGCTACGCCATCAGGGCTTCGCCCCGAACCCCGAGGAAATTTTTTCTAAAAGTAACAGGGGTACGGGGGGCGGATTCTGACGGACACGCCGAGTGAACGAAGTGAACCCAGTGTCCTTGTGAGGGAAAACCACGTTTTTCCCGAACGTCAGTAATCCAAGAAGCAGTTTTTCTCCTGCGTCGGTTTTCTTTTCTTTGCTTCGTTTCTTTTCTTTTGCCTACGCAATCCAAAAGAAAAGAAATGAAGGTATAAAAAACAAAATAGAATTGTTTTTTCTTTGATACTTTTCTTTCTTTTTGGCAACAAAGGTCTGCTTGCTCAATTTATTAATCATTGCTATAAAGGTTAAAATATAATATAATTCAGATATACAGTATTTTAGGTGAGAAAATGGCAAAACATAACGATACAATTCCTATAGAAGTGTGTATTCTAACAGTTGATCATGATATTAAGGGTACAGTTCACGTATCTAAGTATACAAATACGAATCGTGAATTGACTGATTTATTAAACGACAAGGAAAGAAGATTCCTTGCGGTTACTAATGTTGAAATATATCCTCGTAACTCAAATCAACCACCGAGAAGATATAATTTCTTGGAAATCCACATGGATTACGTTTTGATGGTTCATCCTTCATCACAAGTTGTGTTTAAAGAATCATCAAAAGCACAGGAAGATATTGCCAGATTTAGAGAATTAAGAAATAAATTAAGCCAAACTAAGCCTTTTTAGGCTCATTTGATGTAAGAAGATATGAAAAAACCAAAAAAAATACTAGCAGTCAATTTTGGCGGGATTGGTGATGAGATTCTATTCTTGCCTGCTTTGGCGAGCTTAAAAAAAGAATACCCTGAGGCAAAAATAACACTTGCTTTAGAGCCGAGAAGTAAGTCTGTTAAGGATTTAACTAATCTTGTGGATAACGTTTTGTGCGTTGATATTAAAGGCAAGCACAAATACCTCGCCCTTTTGAAATTTGTTTTAAAAGCTCGCATGGGCAGATATGATATGGTTTTTTCTTCAGGTGCAAATTCTTTGATACCATTGCTTTTGTTTTTAACGGGAATTACTTATCGATACGGTTATGAAAGCGGATTTTTAAGCAAAGTTCTTTTAACAAAAGCCGTAAAATTAAAAAAGAATCAATACGCATCGTTAATGTACCATGAGCTTGTTACTCCCGTAACTGACCATAAAACCGACATTCCACAAATAGATGCGGGTGATATTGAAAAAGAACCGAACTCTGTGCTTATTCACCCCGGAGTAAGCAAAATGAGTGTAGTAAAAAACATGGTAAAAACTTGGAAGCCTGAAATCTGGGCAGAATTGATACAAAAAGTTTTGGCTACAGGCAAAAAAGTTTACCTCATAGGCGGCCCTGATGACAAAGAGTGCATAGAAAAAATTATGCAAATTATCGGAACTCCTGATAATTTTGAAAACCTATACGGAACAACAAAAAATATCATGGATTTAGCTCGTTTAACAAAGCGAGCAGAAGTTTTGATATGTTCAGACTCAGCACCAATGCATATAGGGGTTGGAGTAGGTACAAAAACACTTGCCCTTTTTGGCCCGACTGACGAAAAAAAACTTATACCAAACAACGAAAAATATATTGCAATTAAAAACAAAGCCGAATGTCGTCCGTGCCTGTGGGACAAACGCCAAACAACATGCGACGAATTAAAATGTTTAAAAATAGACTTGGACGAAGTAGTTAAACTTATCCAAGCCTAGATTATTTAATTATTTAATTATGAAATTTTTGAATAAATAATTAACTGATTATTTACTTAATTAATGCGCCTTCCATGCCTTTTGGCAATACGCAAGCAAAACCTAATACATTCTTTTTGACTTCAAATCCTACAGGGAGTTCTCTTGTGCCTGATCTAAAGCCAAAGAAGTTGTTAGAGATTGTATAACTACCATAGCCATTCATAACAAACTTGGCATTTTCAGGCAAACGACCCGATTCGTTAATTCCTTTAATTTGTTCATCAGTCAAATTACCAAAGAATATACGCCAATTTGAGATTTCAGGAGGTTCAGGCTTTTGAGGTTTTGCAGAAATATCAACTGTATCTTTTTTTAATCCATTTTCTACGATATGTTCATCTGAAACATTTTGCATTTCATCAACATTTTTTTTAAAATTAACTGCAGATACATTTGCACCATTTAAAGCATTGATTCCCGACATTATTAAACCTTTCTTTTTTTTAACGTACAAATACAAAACGCACAAAGCATATTTTTTGCGCATTTCACATTAAATATTACAAAGTCTAACAAAAAACTTTACGAGCTTCTTCTCTATCATCAAAGTGAATGGTTTCGTTTTTAAGAATCTGATAATCTTCGTGCCCTTTGCCTGCGAGAACAACAACGTCATTTTCAGAGGCAATGTTTTTTAGCATAGAAATAGCAGTTCTTCTGTCAGGTTCAACGTAAACTTTTTGCGTATTTATAGATTTAATGCCTGCTAATATGTCCGAGATGATTAATTGAGGGTCTTCACTTCTTGGGTTATCTGAAGTAACAACAACGATATCAGCATTTTCATCAGCAATCTTACCCATCTTAGGACGTTTTGTTGCATCTCTGTCTCCACCGCATCCAAACATACAAACAAGTTTGCTGTCTTTTGGTGTAAGTTCTCTTGCCGCTTTTAGAACATTTTCAAGTCCGTCAGGGGTGTGTGCGTAATCAACAATTACAAGCGGTTTTTTTGATACAATTTCAAATCTTCCATCTACACTTTTAGTTTCTTCAAGAGCTTTTA
Source organism: Candidatus Gastranaerophilales bacterium (assembly GCA_944326555.1). Classification (GTDB taxonomy): domain Bacteria; phylum Cyanobacteriota; class Vampirovibrionia; order Gastranaerophilales; family Gastranaerophilaceae; genus Limenecus. The sequence goes on from CALVEK010000019.1 coordinate 2,806, forward strand.
TACAAATATCCATGTCAAAACCCATGGCAACTCCTGCAGCCAATGCAGCAAGTGCGTTGTAAACACTGAACATTCCGTTCATTTGTAAATTAACTTCTTTACTTTGTGCTTCTACTTTTTGTCCCGTAATTTTAAACTTTGCACCATGGATTGAAAAATCAATATCCTGTGCTTTTATATCAGCATCTTTTTTAATACCGTAAGTAAAAATTCTTACTCCATCAGGTACAACCGACTTGAATTTTTCGGCATACTCATCATCATTATTGATAACAGCAAAATCGCCTGACTTTAAACCCTTAAACAATATTGCTTTTGCTTCAAAGTAGTTGTTCATTGTTATATGGTAATCAAGATGGTCTTGAGTTAAGTTTGTAAAAACAGCACCATCAAAATCACAACCGCCTACTCTGTTTTGTTCTAAGGCGTGAGAACTTACCTCCATGGCAACATAATCAATTTGTTTTTCACAAATCATTTTAAGAGTCTTTTGAAGTTCAGGAGCCTGCGGTGTAGTGTGCTTTGCATCGTGATAAGTATCTTGTCCGGATAGTTTATAACCCAAAGTACCAATAAGTGCGCATTTGTGTTGTGCGTCCTCCACAATCCTTTGGATTAAATGAGTAACCGTTGTTTTTCCGTTTGTACCGGTTACGCCTATAAGTTTTATATTCTTTGACGGATACTCGTAAAATGCAGATGCAACATCGGCAATTTGATGACGTGTCGACTCTACTATAATTTGAGGAATATCGCTTGATATATTATCAATTTCTCTTTCGCACAAAAGTGCAGAAGCTCCATTATCAACAGCCATTTTTGCATAATCATGCCCGTCAGAATATTCACCCTTTAAACATACAAAAATATCTCCTTTTTGTACGGTTTTAGAGTTGTAAGAAACACCTGTTATTTCAACTTCTTTATTATTAACTACTTTTTGATATTTAACTTTTTTTATTAATTCACTTAATTTCATACTAATTAATCCCATTTACATATTTACAATTTTTTCTTTGGAGAAATTTTATCTGGAGGAATATTTAAAATCCTTGCAGTTTGCAATGCAACTTCTCTAAAAACAGGTGCCGCAACAGTACTTCCCCATAATGCACCTTTTGATGGTGAGTCAATTACAACATAAATCTCAACTTGAGGGTTATTTGCAGGCAAAAATCCTATTATTGAAGTAACCAATTTGTTTGTATAACCTTTTGCGCCTGTTATTGATTTTCTTGCAGTACCTGTTTTTGCAGCTACATGATAATCATCCAAATTAACAGGTGATTTTGAACGTCCTATACTTCCTGCCAATAACTTTGCTACAGAGTGAGCTGTTTCGGGTTTAATAACCTGAACAGCTTTAATTTTTTCCGCAGCCTCTTCCGGAGAATATTTTATAACGTGAGGAGTAACTCTGACCCCATTATTTGCAATTGCAGAAATTGCAGATACCATTTGTATAGCAGTTACAGATATACTGTAACCGTAGCCTACAGAAGCATGTGTGGATTTATGCCAATCGCTTACGGGAGGTATAAGCCCTCTTGATTCACCGGGTAAATCAATACCTGTTTTTTCGCCTATTCCAAAACGTTTTAAAACATCATAATGCTCTTGCTTTGTCATCATCAAAGCTGCTTTTGCACTTGCAACGTTGCTTGAGTGTTCAAATAAGTAGTACAAGTCAATATTACCGGGGAACGGTTTTACATTATAGTCATAATTTTTAATTGTCCATTTATCTATTTCCAATTTACCTGTATCAAGTATCTTGGAGTTTTCATTCAGTCGACCGTTTTCTATGGCAGAAGCAATAGTCAATACTTTAAAAGTAGACCCCGGTTCAAAAACGTCGCTAAGAGTCCAATTTGTAAGTTGTGTTAAGGTCGCTTTTTTATAATTGTTGGGGTTATAAGACGGATAAATTGCATAACCTAAAATTTCGCCGTTTTTAGGATTCATAACAATGATAGTTCCTCTTACAGCTCCTTTTTCATGTATAACCCTATTCAATTCAACTTCACAAACGTGTTGAATGGCGGAATCGATAGTAAGAGTAATTGATTTACCGCGAAGAGGTGTTGCAGTTGCAGCAGGGTCAGTATTTACCTCATAAATGATATCGCCATCAGGTGTTTTTTCAAAATTTACATCCTGTTCTACTTCTTCTAATTTATCTTTGGCGGTAAGCTCGATTCCTGCAGCCACATCAGCATCCGGATTATAATATCCGAGAATATGGGCGGCCATTGTACCCTGCGGGTATACACGCTCATTTTTTTTCCCGAGGCTTATTTCTCTAAGCCCCAGTTTACGAATTGTCTGAGCAGTTGTTCTCGAAACATCTTTTTTAAGTACTATAATTTTTTGGTCTTTTGCTAATTCTTTGGCCAGCTGGTTTTTATTTAATCCCAAAATCGGTGCCAATATTGCAGCCAATTCATTTGGCGTATGGTCAAAATATTCTTTGTGAGCATAAACATCAAAAGATGTTTTGTCAGAAGCGAGCTTGATGCCGTTTCTGTCGAGAATTGCTCCTCTCATAACAAAACTTTTTGCGCTTCTTTGTCTTTTTGCCTGTCCTCGATAGTTTTTAACATCAACTACCATTATTAAAAACAAATACGCGCATATGATAAAACTTATAAAGATACAGATTATCTGCCAAAAAATGAGTTTATTATCAAATTCTTTAAACTTTTCTTTATCGCTTTTATAGTTTTTCATAACTTCCGATAATTTATGATTCCGAAATACTAAGTTGATGTCTAGTCCCTTTTGTAATTGTAACATAGTCATCATGAATAAGTTCATTAATTTATGTAAAAAGTACTAAAGTTTTGTTCATAGTTAAAATAAAAAACTCCGAATGAAAATTCAAACGGAGTTTTTTATTAAATTTGAGAAACTATTACAGAAACTAACCTCTTATACCAAGAGTTTTGATTAAATCTCTGTATTTTTGCAAATCTTGTTTTTTTACATAAGCAAGAAGTCTTTTTCTTTGACCAACCATCATCAACAAGCCTCTTCTGCCTTGAAAATCTTTTTTGTTAACTTTCAAATGTTCAGTTAACTCAGAGATTTTTTTTGTCAAAAGAGCAATTTGAACTTCAGCTGAACCTGAATCTTTTGCACTTTTACCATGTTGTTTAATGATTTCTGCTTTTTCTTCTTTTTTCAAATTTATTGCCATTTTTCGTTCCTTTTTCTAATTTTAATAAGTTTAAGTTGGTGGCGTAAACTCAATAAAATTATTTATCGTTACTTTAGAATACCATTTCAAAACCTTTAGTCAAGCATGATTTGAGATATCTTAAGATTTACTACGCGCAAAAGATTTTGTTTTTTATTTGATTCAATTCTTTTTTAATAGCATCTGCAAAGTATCATTTTACATATTTTATATCTTCAGTTCTTTCCTGCTAAATTACAAAAGCAAAAGAAAATTGACACTTTCTTAGATTTTTTCTTGAGATGTTTTAAACAAATCAAAAGTATTAACCATTAAAGAGCATATTGTCATTGGACCAACACCACCTGGGACAGGCGTTATATAGGATGCTTTTTGTTTTACTTGTTCAAAATCGACATCACCACAGAGTTTTCCGTTTTCATCTCTATTCATCCCGACATCTATTACAACAACATTGTCTTTTACCATTTCTTTTTTAATCAAACCGGCTTTGCCTACTGCACTGATTAAAATATCTGCTTGTTTTGTTATTTCTTCAAGGTTGTTGGTCTTGCTGTGGCAGATTGTAACTGTTGCATTTTTATTGAGGAGCATTTGTGCCATTGGTCTGCCGACAATATTAGAACGTCCTATCACAACTACGTGTTTGCCTGAAATTTCTATGTTATAAAAATTGAGCAATTCCAGTATTCCTTTTGGTGTGCAAGGATAAACAAAAGGTTTGTTATTTGTTGCAATTTTGCCTACGTTATAAGCATGAAAACAATCTACATCTTTTTGTGGTGAGATTTTTTCTATAACTTTATTTGCATCTATGTGTTTTGGCAACGGCATTTGAACAAGTATTGCATTTACACTTTCATCTTTGTTTAGTTCATCAATTTTGTTTAATAACTCTGATTCGGAAACATCTTGAGACATTTCAATAACAGTGGATACAATCCCAAGCTCTTCTGCTTTTTTCTTTTTTAGATTTACGTATATTTTACTTGCAGGATCTTCCCCAACTATTATTACAGCTAGAGAAGGTTTTTTTTCTAATAAAGCAATTTTTTCTGATAACTCTTGCAATATTTTTTTTGATACAAGTTTTCCGTCAATGATTTCTGTCATGTTTAATCCTTGTTAATTCATTACTTGTGGAAGATTCAATCTAAAGTACAAAGACTTAATTGCATCTTCTACAACTTTTGAATTTTTGTCTATAGAATGTTCTTTTAGTAAAGTATCTTGCGGAATTACACCAAGTACTTCCAAACTATATTTGCTCAAATAGTCTTGAACTTTATTGTACTGTTCATTTGTTACATTGTTCAAAATAAGAGCCATTTGTCCACCTGCAGCATATTTTGCAGAGAACTCTTCAATACGTTGAGCAAGAAAGATGGATTCTTCTGTTGCTGTTGCAATTATCAATGTTACATCCATTGGTATGTCTACAAGCTGGTGAAGATATTTTAAATCAAATTCACAGTCAAAGACAATGAGATCATATTGATTTATAAGTTTTGCAACAGCATCACTCATAAGTCCTGTAATCGGACAACGACAATCTTTAGATGGTACTAGCCAAGAAACAATTAGGTCAACATTTTCTTCGACTTCTACAATTATATCTTCCAAGGCCCATTCAACGTATTCCTGCTTTGTCATTCTGGAAGGAATACCTGTTTTGTATTCATGCTTACCGCTTCTTATCCCATAAATTGTGTTTCTGACATCCATTCCATAACTGTGTGCAAGCTCTGTTGACAAATCATTATCAAAAAGCAAAATAGATTTTTCAGGATATGTCTCCTTTAAAACTTTGACAAAATTTTTAGTTATTGTGGTTTTCCCGCTTCCGCTTTTACCTGTTATTGCTATGGATAATGTCATTTATTAACAAACCTCGTATTTTTTCTTTAATTTTTCTGATAAATCATTAACCAGAGTCATTGCTTTTTGTGCAAGTTCCAATGAAAGTCCTCCAGCTCCGCATGATGGAGTGAAAAAACTTTGTTTTATTAACAAATCTTTTGAGATTGCTCCATTTGATTTTTTTACCAAATAATCTGTTGCCTTCTCAAATTTTTCCTCTAATTCTTCAAGAGATGTTTTAGCTAAAGCATCTTTGTCCAAAGTGGGTACTAATCCCCATGCAATGTATCCTTTATTTTTCAAAAAAGACTCAAGTTCTTTTGTATATGCCCCAAGACTTTTTGCATAGGCAAAGGCATCAAAATTAATAATATTTACACCTGCATCTATTAAAACAGACCAATCAGACTTACCGCAACAATGAACGGCGGATAGACCTCCAAATTCTTGTATTACTTTTGAGATTTCAGAAATTGCATCTATAATATCTTCCTTTTTAACTGTTATGAATGCAGATGTCCCAAACTGAGACATTACGGGCTCATCCATGAACATTATAGGTGTACAATCTTTTGATGCTTTTTTTATTTGTTCAATTTGCCATACTGCTTTTAGGGTTAAACCTTTAATCAAAACTTCTCGATATGTTTCGTCATAAAATGCACAGACATTTTCTGTATCACAAAGGCTTGTACCCAATGTAAACGGACCTATTATATGACATTTGGCAAACGGATAATTACCTTTTTGCAATCTATCCAAATATAGGGGTATAGCACTTGTATAAGGTTTTGTTATGGCATATTTATCAAGATTGGTAAAATCTTTTTCATTAATTATAGACTCATAGTCCATAAAAAATTCTTCAAGTTCAGTGAAAAATTCATCACTTTGAGCATCATATATGAATTTGCCGTGTTCTTCATCATACTTTATGCCCGGAATACCTTGTAAATATTGTACCGTCATGTCTTCGTGCTTATCAACTTTAGCGAGTTGCGGCCAAAATGGTATTTCTTTGAATTTTTCAAAGATTAAATTTATAGCTGTTTCTGCATTTTTGTGAGGTAAGCTACCAACAGCAGTAGCTCTAAGTGTTAATAATGCCAAATCTTACTCCATAAAAACTGTCTTGTATAATTCTACAAGAAATGTCAGCTTCGGGCAATCAATAAACTTTTTATAATTATTTTTTTTCAACCCATTTATTATCTATTAAATTATATGTTTTACAAACACCTTCTTTTTTAAGTTTATCCACATATAATCCGTCATCAAAACCATAAACTATAAAAGTGTTGCTGGTTCTTAGTCTGTGTAATTCGCCAAGTTGCTCTTTATTCAGTATGCATGTTGAAGCTACAGGTTTACCCATCATAAAAGTATTTATTGTTTGAACTGTGCATTTGCCTTTTTTGTAGCCTATGATGCTGCTTGTAGAACTTTTATTACCAAGCATAAAATGTAATTTACCCGTTACAGTGTATGGTTGGCATTTTTCAAGTTTTTCTAAGTATTTACTGTTTAAATAGGTTAAAGATTCAGTAGGTCTTATAATTGAAAATATAAACAGACCAATCAAAATTAATAATGCAGGAAACATTAATTCTTGGTAATCAAAATTCATAAAGAAACTTTCCTTTTTAAACCAATAATACCTAGTGCTTTTAAAGAGACCTTTGATACATGTATTCCCATTTTCTATTATTTATAAACATTTTTTTATCGACTATTTACAGGATTTTTATAAAAAAAGAGGTATGAAATAAATCATACCTCTTTATTATTAGCTATTTTCTAACTATGCATTGCAAGAGCAGCATTCTTTGCCGCATCCGAAGTATTCTTTAACTTCTTCAACTCTAACTTTGATACGTCCGTCAACAGCAATGCCTTCGCCAGTTTTTTCAGAGATGAGTAATGGGTTGATATCCAATTCATCAATGAATTTGAAGTCATTAACCATTTGAGACAATCTCAATAGAGTTTCTTGAATTTGTTCCATGTTAGCCGGTTTTGTTCCTCTTGCACCTTTTAACAATTCGTATGCTTTAACTGATTTAATCATTTCATCAGCATCTACATCTGTTAAAGGAGCAATTCTGAAAGTAACATCTTTCATTGTTTCGATGAATACACCACCCAAACCGAACATCATCATAGGTCCGTATTGTGGATCTGTAGCGATACCGCAAACCATTTCGCGGTTACCTTTAACCATTTCTTGAATGATTACACCTTCAAGACCATCGATAAGTCCTTTTTCAGTAAGTTTTGCAATTAAGTCTTTGTATTCTGCTCTTAATTGTTCTTCTGATTGGATGTTTACTCTTACACCGCCAACATCAGTTTTGTGTGATGTTGTTTTTGAAGTCATTTTCATAACAACAGGGTATCCGATAGAGTTACCTAGATTTACTACTTCTTCTTCGTTTGTAGCAAGACCGTATTTGCAAGCTCTGATACCGTAAGCATCAAGCACGTCAATTGATTCTAATGTAGTTAATTGCGCACGACCTTCTGCTACTGCTGCTTTGATGATTTTTTCAGCTTTAGCTTTATCTACATCATAAACAGGCATTTTACCTTCAGGTCTTTCCATCCATTTTCTTTGTTGATTCAATCTGTTGAATCCGTCTGCAGCTTCTTCTGCATACATAAAGAATGGCATATTTACATTCATGTTAGAAAGTTTTGTGAAGAATTCACTCTTAGTCATGAAAATACCGATGATTGGTTTTTCAGGATATTTTTCTTTGATTTCCATTAATGCTTGAGCAACATCAATATCTTTCAATCCTAAGAATGGCAAGTAAATAACACCTATCATATCAACATTTTCATCAGCAATAACTGTTTCTAATGTTTGTTTGTAGTGTTCGATAGGAGCTGAAGCAATCATATCTACAGGGTTTTTAACACTTGCTGCAGCAGGTAAGAAACTTCTTAATTTTTCTTTTGTTGCATCAGAAAGTTTTGCCATTTGCATACCGTATTCGCAAACAGCATCTGTAGCCATGATACCGGGACCACCTGAGTTAGTAATAATAGCAACTCTGTCTCCTTTTGGAATTGGAGATGTTGCAAAAACTTTAGCTGTAGCAAACAAGTTTTTCAAAGAGTATTCTCTGATAACACCTGATTGCATTAATAAAGCATTAGCTGCTTTATCTGCACCTGCTAATGAACCTGTGTGAGAAGATGCTGCTGAAGCACCGGCTGCAGAACGACCTGCTTTTAGAGCAAGAATGGGTTTTTTCTTTGTTATTCTTGTTGCTAATTTTCTGAAGTTTGCAGGGTTTTGAATAGATTCCATGTATAACAAAATTTGTTGTACATCGTCTTCATTTTCCCAATATTCGATAGCAGTTTCTGCGTTAACATCTGCTTGGTTACCGATAGAAATGAATTGTGCAAAACCGAGGTTAAGGTCTTTTAAAATATTCAAAATACCGCCGCCTAAAGCACCTGATTGAGAAACAAAACCGATGTTTCCTCTTTCAGGTAGAGATTCTGCAAAGCAACCGTCCATTCTGATGTCAGGAGCTGTGTTTACAACACCCAAGCAGTTAGGACCAACGCATCTCATGCCGTATTCTTTTAATTTTGCTACGAGTTCTTTTTCAGCTTTTGCACCTTCTTCGCCTGCTTCTTTAAAGCCTGCAGAGATGATACAAATACCTTTGATACCTTTTTCGTGGCAATCATCAATAGCTTGAAGTACGAATTTTTGCGCAATTACAATTATTGCAAGGTCAACATTACCAGGAATTTCTTTTACATTTGTATAAGCACGGAATCCTTCAATAACTCCGCCTTTTGGGTTAACAGGATAAATATCTCCTGTGAATTTGTATTCTTTTAATCTTTTCATAATGTCAGAACCGATAGTATGGTCCTTTGTAGATGCGCCGACTACTGCTATAGCTTTTGGACGCATAATTTTGTCTAATTGTTCTTTTAGCATGTTTTCACCTTTCTTTTGGTTTTTATTTGCTTTCACGATTAAATACTTTTTATCACAATTTAATTATCTGACAAAAAAACTTATTAACCAACTTTTTCCTTTTTGAAAATAGTTTGTGCTTTATTTTTAACCTGTTTAAATAAACTCACTCTATCAGAGTTTGCTTCTTTAGGGAAAAATTCTTTGTATCTGGTCGCAGCACCTTTTGCCATTTCTATATAGTCTTGGTCATCGAGATTTTCTAAATCAGGCATTACGATATCTATGCTCTTAACAAAAAAGTTTTGTTTGCAACCCTTTTGTGCTGATACGTGCAATCCGTCAGTACCTTTCCCTATTTTGTAGTAAAATAACAAATCAAATTTTTCGTCTTTTATAAACCTTTTTAATGTTTTGGCTATTCTTTTTACTACCTCTACTTTTTGAGGCTCCATATCTTTCGATTTTAAAAATATTTTGCCCTTAAAGTTAGTTTTATCGGTTGAATTTACAATAATCATTTCTCATCTCTGTTTTGCTAGTGTTCAATTAATAACCGTTATCAAGCCATGGGCGTTCTCTAAATTTTGCTCCCATTGCTTCTATTTGTGATTTGCAATTTTCTAAATCAACTTCGTAATTTTTATATCCTGTAACGATAGTTGCAGTTGTTTCTATTTCGTTTTTTACACACTCTTTTATAAACTCTTTCATACTTTCATAAGCATTGTCGAGTTTTGGCAGTGAAATTTTGTTATATATTTCTTCATTTTCTCCGTTAAAACTTACAGAAACACTGTCAATCAATCCCTTTAACTCAGGGACTATATTCCTTTTATAAATTAAATTTCCTTGACCGTTTGTGTTAATTCTTGTTTTTAAATGAGGATATTTTTCTTTAATGTATCTTGCAGTCTCTTTAAGTTCTTCCAATTTTAATATAGGTTCACCATATCCGCAAAACACAATTTCTTTGTATTCATTAGGTTTTATATCATCAAGTTGTTTTTTTACTTCTTCAAGGTTAAGTTTTTCACTGTCCAAAAACAAATTTGCACCGACAACATCGTCTTTAATTGTTCTAATACAAAATACACAGTCGTTTGTGCAAAGGTTTGTCAGATTTATATAAATTTTTCCCTCAAGTAGATATACATAATTATTGCTCATAGTAATTAAATTGTCGCACAACAAACAAGAGCAATCAAGGATAAGTTTGTTTTATTTTTTACCGCCTTTAATAACTGTTGCTGCACAGCCATACATGTCTTTACATTTACTCTCATCATACCAACCTGATGGGACCAAACCTTTTTTATCAACCAAAATCAATAACCATCTGTCAGAACCCCATCTGTTTGGAGGTAAAGTTCCATTCATGTCGACTTGCATTGTCATAACAGCATTGCTTTTGTCACTGTCAGAAAGCCCATAATTGTCAACAGCTCCGGTTCCAAGGCTCATCATTATACCAGTGCCATCTGCCAAAAGTATACCGGAATCGGCATAAGCAACATCTGTTCCCCCTCTTGGCCATTTTACTTTATCTGTTGACATACAGCCAGAATCTGGCGGGCAAGTTTTTACTACATTAAGGTGTTTTTTATATTCATTGTAAATAGAACCTCTATCCCAATATTTCATTGGGCCTTTTTCTTCCATCATCAAATTTGTTATCTGAGATAGTGTTGCATAAGTTTTTGCAAGTTTTACATCAAGCTCTCTTTGCTTTGCAATATTTTGTACACTGGGGATTGTCATTGCTGCGATAACGCCAATGATAATTAATGTTAATAAAGTTTCAGCAAGAGTAAATGCAGATTTCATATAAAATTCCTTTTGACTTGTAATAGTAAACTAAGAGTATCTTATTACTTTTGACAAAAATTTGAATCAAGTATTTGCTTTATTTTTTATTTTTCTATATCAATGAAGAATCGCCATTCTTTTTGATATAAAATCCAAGACCAAGAGATTTGTACTTGCTCAATTCGTTTTTTAAATTATAAACTTCTTTGTTCAACTCATTCATTTTGTATCTAAGAGTTTCATTTTCTGTCTTGCAGCGAACAAGTTCGACAACAACTTCATCCATTCCATCAAGTTTTTCATCAAGTTTTTTATCGATGAGTTCAGCTACTTTGTCAGTAATGTTATTTTCTATTGTAGAAAGCGATGTGCATATTTTGTCTATTGCTGCGGCTGAAACAGCTTGTGAATATTGTTGCATTTGATTTTGTACAGCACTGTTATTTTTTTTCATAGGCACTGTTGCATAAGATTTTGTATTTTGCTCAGATGATTCATTGCTAACAGCACGAAGAGAATTGGCAACAGAACGTTTTATAGTTTTTGCTTGCGATTCATTAATCGTTTTTATTCTTCTTAAAATCTCCACATCATCTTTGGTGAAATAAGTTCTTCCTTGTGCATCTTTTTTTGGCATCAAAGAGACTTGAGCACAAAGTTTTGCTATACCTTTATTATCAAGTTTTAACAAATTTCTTACTGTTTCTACGGAAAAATTTTGAAGTTTTGTTTGCAACTGTTCGTTAAATACGCTGGCCAAAGTAACCCTTCCTCTTGAATTTATTAAAAATTTTCACCATGGGAATATATATAATTTATAAGTATTATATTTTAAATTGATTGTAATTAAAACACGAAAAACAAATATCTTTACAATGTAAAATCTGTTAAAAAAGACAAATTGCTCAATATCTATTCTACAAAAGGATTATTTGGTTTTATTTTTTGTGTGTCATTACTGTGAATCAATTTTCCGCATTTTGAGCAAGCCAAAATTTCTCCTGTGCTATCAATAGGGAAAAATGTATGCGAACATTTTTCCGTATAATCAATTTCTTCTTTAGGAGTATTATTTTTTTGTGTTTTTTCTTTTTTTATAAATTTTGCAAGCAGTTCAATTATGTACATAAGAGTATTATATATAATAAAAACCTCTAATTGATAATTAGAGGTTTTCAGGTAATATAAACGTTGGAGAAGTTTTAAATAATCTTTTTCTTTACTTATTTAACCATTTTGGCTGCAATTTCATATTTTGTTGCATCAGGAATACGGTTGTTTGCTCCGAGCTCTGCATCAATTGCCAACAATCCTTCTGCAACTTTGTCTTCAAAACTTGTTACAAAACCTGCTATTCTTTGTGCTTGTTCGGGTGTTACATATTTGCTGACGTCATAAGTTTTGGGTGTAGATACTTTGGGGTTTACGACAACAGCTTGTTGTGCCATATAGCTCAAGACATCATTTGGTGCAACTTGAGGGTTTTGTGGTGTTGCTTTTGGAGTCTCTGCTTTATTTTCTTCTGTTTTAGCTTCATTACCTTTGGGTTGGTTTCCATAAGGATTTACTGAACCTGTGTTGATACCAATTCTGTTAATTTCATTTGACATTTATCTTCTCCTGTTTTTACAAATTATTTTCCACACACTTTATATCGGCTCACAGTTTAATGAACTTTAGTCTTTAATCATTATTTTTTGTTGTTTGTTTACATAAGTTTACAAAGATACTGTTAAAATTTTTTATTTCCCTAGAAAAATCTTTATAAATTATTAATACAAACTCACTTCTCAAATTATAATTTTTGAAATAGAATCTTATAATAATTTCAAAAAATAGTTTTTAGATAACTCGAGGGAAACAGGTATGTGTGGAATAGTTGGATATGTAGGTTCAAAATCTGTTGTTGATATTTTGCTTAACGGTTTAAGCAAATTGGAATACAGAGGTTACGATTCTGCAGGTGTAGCTATAAATTCTGAGGGAAAAATAAAAATTTATAAGGCTGAGGGGAAACTTCAAAATCTTAAAGATTTGTTGGAGTCTCATAAATCAGAAATTAAAAACACTTCTGTCGGTATAGGTCATATCCGTTGGGCTACTCACGGTCTTCCAAACACTATCAATGCACATCCTCATACTTGTAATTGCGGTAAATTGGCAATTGTTCATAACGGAATTGTGGAAAATTACAAAGAGCTCAAAGAAGAGCTAATTAAAGACGGCTGTGTTTTTAAGTCTGAAACAGATACAGAAACAGTTGCTCACTTAATTGCAAGAGAATATGGCAAATTAAACGATTTACCAAAGGCTGTTAGGGCTGCTGCTAAAAAATTAAAAGGTGCTTATGCTTTGTGTGTTATGCATCAAGACGAACCGAATATTCTTGTTGGTACAAGAAAAAATGCACCACTGATTGTTGCTTTGGGACAGGGTGAAAATTATCTTGCGAGTGATTCTCCTGCAATTATCCAATATACAAAAAGGGTAATTTATCTTGATGATGATCAGGTTGCTGTATTAACTCCATCCAGTGTTCTTATAACTGATATCGACGGCAGACAAATCGATAAAAAAGAAGAAATTCTTCCTTGGGAACCTGTAGCTATGAGCAAACTCGGTTACAAACACTTTATGCTTAAGGAAATTCATGAACAGCCTGATGTTATAAGAAATGTTCTTTCAGGAAAATTGCCTGACATTTCAAAACCTATTGTTCTTGATGAAGTTAAGTTGACAAAAGATGAAATCAAAAATCTGAAAAGAATTGAAATTATTGCCTGCGGTACTTCATTGCACGCTGCAATGGTTGCAAAATATATTCTGGAAGCATTTACAAATATCCCTGTAGATGTTGAAGCATCAAGCGAATATATTTACAGACAAACCGTTACTGATGCAAATACACTTGTTATAGGTATTTCTCAGTCAGGAGAAACTTCTGATACGATTACTGCAATAAGACAAGCAAAGGCTGTAGGTTCGCATGTTTTGATTATTACAAACAGACCTGATTCCATCATGGCTCGTGAAGCTCACAGTTTGATACCTGTTAATGCGGGTATTGAGGTTAGTGTTGCGGCTACAAAATCATTTAATGCACAGCTTATTGCTTTGTACTTGTTTGCAATGTACATTGCCGAAATTAAAGAATCTTTTGATGCGGATAAAATTAAACAATTAAAACACGAAATGCTTTTACTGCCTCAAAAAATAGAAACAATTCTCTCTCATAAAGAAGATGTTATGAAGTGTGCAAGAGCTTTTGCATCTTACAAAAACTTTATTTATATAGCGAGAGGAATCAATTATCCCACCGCTTTAGAGGGCGCTTTAAAATTAAAAGAAATCAGCTATATAAATGCAACAGGTTATCCTGCCGGAGAGCTTAAACATGGGCCTATTGCAATGTTAGACGAAACAATGCCTGTACTTGCAATTTTGATGCCGGGTAGCATTGTTTACGAAAAAGTTCTCTCTAATGCCGAAGAAGCCAAAGCAAGAAATGCAAGAATGATAGCTTTAACATCTTCTGAGGAAGAACATTTAAAAGATGTCTTTGAATATATTTTGAAAGTTCCTGCAGTTGATGAATATTTATCTCCTGTAATTGCATCTGTACCATTGCAATTATTGGCTTATTATATTGCAGAATTTTTGGGTAAAGATGTTGACCAACCAAGAAATCTTGCTAAATCCGTTACGGTTGAATAATGATTAAAACTCAACAATTACAAATTAACAAAACGCAAAATCTGACAAGTGAGTATATCGAAAATAAAATTATTGAAAAACTGCTTGTTGATAATGATTGTTTGTCTTTAGATGATTTATTGCGTTGGGCAATAGTTGAGATAACCGATGATTTTTATCAGGTTTTAGTTTCTTATGATTGTAAAACTTAATTTGCATTTTTGCTTATTAAGATAAAAACTGCAGAATTAATGTTTTTTAACATTCGACATTTAATTACGCAAAAAATTTTTTTACGGTATTTATTCTATTACGTTACTAAATAATAAGGATTGGATATGCCTCTTATTAACAGCATACAAAAAGATAGTTTTACCGTTTTAAAAACATACACAAACAAATCAGGAAATAATATTGTTCATGTAATAGAATCCAAATTTCCGGGTTTACCTGTCAGAAAAAAAGTTGTTTGTTGTGATGCTAAGGGTATTCCCTATAGATTAAAAGATTTTACAAATACAGGCGTTGATGTTTATGAAAAAGCTAAAGACGGGACAACTGTTTTAAAAACGTCTGATGGTAAGATAAATAAACTTGTAAATCTTTTTATGGATGTTTGTTCTGTATTTACAGAAAAATAAAAAGCCCCTGCGTATGTCTAAAAAGCAAAGGCATCAATAAATTAGGAATTTGTTTCAGGTCTTGCTCAGTGCCGCAAGCCCTTACAGCCTCGGCTCACTCGCGCTTCTTACTCGTTCGCCATCAACGGCATTTCAGGTCTTGCTCAGTGCCGCAAGCCCTTACAGCCTCGGCTCACTCGCGCTACGAGCTGATAAGCTGAAGTACTTCTTGTAATAGTTGTTTGTTTGTGGAAATCAGTTTGTTTGCTGTGTCCATCTGCATTTTGGCCTGTTGATAATACGAGATATTAGCCTTAAAATCACAGTTTGACATTTCCAACAAACCGCCTCGGACTTCACCCCTACCGATTACAGGACGTCCTGATTCTTCGGTTTCGATAAATTCTCCTTGTTTTATTTCATATAACCCTTCAGGATTGTGGAAGTTCATAATAGCAAGTTTATACAACGGAGTAACATTTTTACCGCCGTCTGATTTTCCGTACAATATACCATCACCCTTGAATTCGAATTCATCATACTTACCCAGATATTTTCCGTTGTTTGGGTCAATCCAGAGTTTTATATTTGTTGTCGGAATATTAACAGCACCGCCTTTTATACCTGTTTCTGCATATATGTCTGCATCTATAGGCTTTGTGCCTTGCATAATTTCGCCTTTATCGTTCAATATATAACCTTGAACAGTATATCCGCTTGGATTTTTGTAGACTCCCTCTTTATCAAATGTGAATTCACCAAGTCGTGAATATACTATTTGGCCGTCGTAACGACGCAGTGTAAAGTATCCTTCACCTTCGAGGAATACGTTCTCATTTGATGTACCGGGGGTTGATTTACCTTGACCCACGTTTTTATTAAATCCGTCTATTATTGCGGAGTTCAAAAAAGTTTTGAATGATGCTTGTGTCTCACGATAACCTGGAGTGTATATATTCATAAGGTTTTCGGAAATTGCATCCATCCACGCTGCTGTGGATTTTTGTGTATTCAGAGCATTAACAAATGAATCGTTCATTCTTACTCTCCTCTATTTTGTTGTTGATTTTGTCTGCGTTCTCTGTTGTTTTGGTTTGATTGCCTGTACATAATATCGTTGTATGGCAGATTTTGGTCATCAAACCTTTGTTTTAGTGAATTTATATTGTTTCTAAGATATGCCTCTACAGCCTTGTCTCCGGGGATGAAATCTGCAGAGATTTTACCTTTGGAATCCACTTTTAAAATCACTGAGCAATTGTTATCAAAATCCAATCTTACGGGTTGTCCCTCTTTGTACGCTTTTGCTAAAAGGTCTGTCAGGACTTTTGATGTCTGTTGGGTTTTGTAAGTTGGACCTATTTCGTCGGCAAATTTTATAAGATTTTGATTCTCCCCGTTTTGCTGCAGAGCATATTGTTTATTTTCAACAAGGTCTACAAAAAACTTTGCATCGTCTTTTGATATTTTTGCTGTATCAAAGTTGTACATGCTTTTTATATTTTTAAAACCTGAAATAGTATCAAAGCCAAACTTGCTTACGTATTGTTCATCAATATTTTGCAAGTTATTTTGATTGTTTTGTTGAGCTTGTTCAATGCTGATTTTATCCGTTGATTGTTGCTCTTCCATAACTTTTTTAAAATCATTTTTTTGCTCTGTTTTTGTTTCTTCTTTTTTCTCTTGAGTTTTATTGGCAGAAGAAACTTTTTCTGCGTTGTTATTTGAACTGTTTTCCGCAGATACGTTTTGTGTCTGAGAAGTTGAATCTATTTGTGTTGTCGAGTTTGCTGTGATATTCATTTTATTTTTATCCTTCACCCTCTATGTTTATTAGGTCTTCGTTGTAGCGAGGGTCTTTCATCAGTTCAAGGAGTTCTTCTTCTTGTTTTTCTTTTGTTTTTGCGAAGTATTTTTGTATAGCTACTTCTGATAGTTGTTTTAGTTCTGCCTTTTTTTCTTCTTCAATATAGGCCTCTTTTGCGTGTTCTTTGTGTTTTTCAAGAACTTTTACGGCTTTTTCCAGTTCACGAAGTTTATCTTTTTCTTCATCCAGAGCTTCTTGAGCTTTTTGTCTGTCTTGTTCGAGACTTTCTCCTTTTACGTACAGGTGCTTAAGATAGTTGTCATAGGCCTCATACATGGAAAAATCCGCTTGTCTCATGTTTACTCTTGTTGATGCAATTTCCTGATTGTTCCTTTCAATCAATCCTTCAATTTTTAGTACCAATGCCTGTGCGTTGCGTACATTTTGGAGTTGTTCTTCCTTTTTTCTGATTCTGAAATCCAGAATTTTTTGAAGTCTGTAACGAAAAGGCATGGGGATACTATTATTGACTATTACACTACCTAATTATTTAGGATTACCCTTGTGATTACTACATCTGTTTGTATGATTATGTTTTAATTATTTACATAGAAAAGTCAAACTAATTTGTCTTAGGATTTGATGCAATATTATTACAAAATGTAAAAAAGAATTTTATATTTAAAATCCTGTGATAGACTAGTTTATGGGGACTAGGTCAAAAATTACTGTATCTGTACTAGCAAAAAATTTTTTGATAATCCTTTAATAATTAGGAATTACATGCGATTCAAGGGAAATGATGGTTACTGTGTCAAATATGATGAACAATTTTGTCAATAAACCTGTATCATACGGTTCGACAATAGCTTCTAATGCAAAAACTTATATTGATCAAAATTTTCAATCTAAAAATACAGATGATTCAAAGAAAAATTTTGAACGTCCCAAAGAAGATTGTTTGGTTGATAATACTTTAAAAAACAGAATAAAAATCAATTGGGATAAAACTACTGCAATCCCATTGGTTCATTTCCCCAGAGGTTTAGGTGGAGCACCTGATTATACATTTTTTGAATTTTTACAAACTGCTAAATTTCCCTATTATGTAGGTGGTCCGATTCTTGCTGCATTGTTCTATGCAGGTGTAAAAAAAGACAACTTTACTGCCGCAAATTCAGCAAAAAAAGTTGCAAAACACATGGCTCTTGGAGTTGGGTTATATTACCTCGGTGCTGCTGTTGCCAAATCAATTATCAATAACACAGTTAAAGCCTCAAGAGGTATTGATTTAAATCAGCCTTATATGAAAGTTATTCCTACCTCTACAAATCAAACTGGAGTATTTAAAAAAGACTTTGAATATCACAAAGTTTTTGAAAGTGCTGATTTTACAAGATGGGATTTGCTTTACAATAAAGAAGCAAACGACCCGAAAGAAATAAACAAAACTTATTCCAAAATAGCTAAAAAATACGGAATTAAAGATGATGCTAACGATGTTGATTCTACAGTAAAACCGTTAATTAAAAAGACTATTATTATGGCAAGAGCTTGGCAATATGCTCTGACAGCATTTTATGTAACTCTCGGTATCGGCATGGCTAACCAAAAAGCGTGGGAAAAAGGTTCTCTTGAGGGCTTTAAGAAAACAATTACTCATGGTATTTTTGGCAGCCGTGGTAAAGTTAAAGATATTCTTGAAAAGGCAAAAGCGACTGCTAATGCATCAAAAACAAATACTGCGGTTGAATTTGCCAAACTTTGGGGACTTAGAGAAAGATTGCATGCGGCAAAAGTTGCGACTTATGATTATATGATTAAGCCGTTTGGCAAGAGCTTTATGCAATTCTGGGAAGGACACAGCAAGGCTTCGTCTATTGCCGGTAAATCGGTAATCCTTGCAACAGGAGCTGCTACCTTAACAGCTGTTATGTTGTTGCTTGGTAAGACGACTGGCAGATTCCACAAAATTCAGACAAAACAAAATCAGAATAATGAGGTGAAACAGTAATGGCAAATTTGATTAATACTATACCTGTTTATAAGCCTCAAACACAAATGACACAGCCTCAACAGTCTGTTTCGGTACAAAAACCGCTACCGACATCAAGCGTCAGCAATCCTTTTCCTCAGGTTAATACATATTCTTATATTCCCGCTAAACCTCTAAGCCCTGCAAGAACTACTCCAAAGGGTGTTAGGCCACATGCCGCAAGCGGACATCTTGTTAAAGAAAATATCTTCCAGTCAATGGGCAGTACCGTTAAATCTTATGCGGATTATGTAAAATACTTCTACAAAGCTGCTTTTAAAGGTGAAGGAACAGATTATTCTGTCGGTAAAATTAATGATCTTGCAATCAGGACTGGTTCTTTGGGTATAGCAACCGTTCTTGCTACTTCAAAACTTTTCCCGTTTGCTAAAGGTATGGAATTTGTCGGACTCGGTACTTGGTTTGCATCGATGGCTTTGTGGCCTCAAGTCCTTGGTGCTCCGATAAAAGCTAAAACGGGTGTTGATATTAACCAAAAATATATTGATTCTTACGGAAGAAGAAAGTTTGTTTACGAAGATAACTTATACCGTCCGATGGATTTGTACAGACATGTAGACCTTAACGGCAAACCTCTTTCTGAAGAAGAATATTATAAAAAATATGATGTAGATTATGTTTACCTTGATGCTGTCGGTGATAAACTCGGTATTCCAAGAGATATCAAAAACAGACATGAAGCTATCATGAACAAAATGGGTCAAGTTGCTGTTCAGGGTAAAACTTTATGGATGATGACAGCCGGAGTTATGACACCTGTTGTATCTTCAATCATTGCCGATAGTTTACAAGAACCTTTGAAAAACGGACTTGAAAAATACAGATATAATAAACAATTAAAAGAAGTTCAAGAATTAGATAAAAAACTCGATTCTTTACTTGATATAAATCAGCCTGATTTGGGCAAGAGAAGAGTAAATACTAATATTGAAGAAGTTATTAAGGCTTTGGATATAAAAATTCCTGAATCATCAGAAAAAGAATTCAAGTCTTTGATGGGTGAAACAGGTACATTATCTAAATCTGATTTTGATAAACTTCAAAAATTCATAGAAAACAGATTCTTTGGAACAGGACTTAAAGAACCAATGGATTGTGTAATGCATTGGAACATGAGAGTAACAGAGCCAAAAATCAGATTGAACGACAATTTGAGAGACGGCTTAATGAAAGCTACTTCTGATGCAGTTAAAGAAGTTCTCGGCGGATTAAAGAAAGAATTTGTTGCTACTTTACCTAAAGAAATAACCGAATACAAAGGAATTTCTCAACAGGAATATTGGGATATAATCAGTCATTCTTATAATGATGGTGCTCAAGAAATGGGTCAGGTTGCACACAGTGCATTCCAAAACATGGCACAAAGAATCCCAATGAACAGATTCAAACAACTAAAAGGTGTTGATGAAGAAGTTATCGAGTTGATTTCGGATGCTATTGACAAAAAAGTCATAGAATATATGGATTCACAAAGACATTATATTCTTCCTCAAGAAAAACTTACACAGTTGTTTAGATTTGCTGAGTTGAACAATCAGTTAAAGCAGAAACTTGCAAAATTTGAAGAAACTTCTATTATGAATATTTCTGAAGCAATTACTGCAAATAACTGGAATAAAGTTCCTGACAAATATCTTAAAGCATTAGGATTCTCCAAAGCAGAATTGGCTCAACTTGCTGCTGCTGATTCTTCCGTATCTTCTAAAGCTCTGGCCAAGAAATTGGAAGAAGTTGTTGCAGATCCGGAAAGGTACAAAAAAGTACTTTCTACAATGTCAAAATATGCAAAAGAAGCGATATCTAAGGAAGAAAAAGCTGTAATTCAATTGATAGGAACAGTTGAAACTCCAGGTACGCTTTCTAAAGTTAAAGATTTGATGACTGCAATGGGTGGTGCAAACTTTGGAGACACTATGAGCGGTCCTTTAACAAACCACTATAGGGCAGAAATTTTTGATTTACAAAACAAAATGAGAAACACTGTAGACTCATTTGTTCGTCCTATCAAGGCTCTTGATACTTTCAAGAATATTGATGCTGAAATAGTCAAAATTCTCGGCGGTAATGCAAATGAATACAATGCCAAACTTTCAAACATTGAATATTACATGTTTAAAGGCATGGATTATGAGACTGCTAAAAAAGCCCTGAAAGCATACATTAAAGATATTGCTCTTGATAAGAATGATATCAATAACTGGACTACAAAAGCCGAACATGTACTCCCCGGAGGTAAAAACGGAATAAAAGATTCTTTGGGTATGGTACAGAAAGTTATCGGTTTTGTAAACGGAAGATTGCAGCCTGAAACAGAAAACATTATCATTGATTCATTTGTAAATATCTCAGAGGCAGATGCAGCAAAAGATGCGACAAAACAAGCAGAAAGATTCGCTCAAAGAAAAGCCGCAGAAACATTTGTTCATAAGTGTGATGCCAATAATGAAATTATGCGTTCAAGATTCTTGAGACTTATTAATAAGCTGACTGTTTCGCTTCCTGAAAACAGGAATTACATGTTAGATGAATTCCCGTTAAAAATGTTTACGGAAGAGCTTTTGTCAGGCAATAAAAAGTATTTAGATGTTTTAGACATTTTGATAGATGAAAGAAAATCCGAACTTTCTTTGGATAAGATTTCCGACCTTAAAAGAGCCAGACAGGCTTTACGTGAAAGCAAGATGGCTGAGTTTGGTCATGACAATATCAGAAAAATTTTCAAAGATTTGTTAACATTCGACACATCAAACAAATCGATATCCGAAATGACAGGTAAGAACGTAACGGAATTCTTCATCGGAGCTGCAGAAAATGCCCGTTCAAGAAACAAATGGTCTAAACTTGCCTACGGATTGTTAATCGGTACCGTTGCATTGTCAGGTGCAGTGATTACAATGATGGGTAAAAAGAATTATTTCAACAAAGATATCTACGAAAAAAAAGAATCGGTACAAGGAGCTGTTAAATAATGCAGGTAAACAACAATAAGAACTACACATCTCCATTAAAAAGCAAGTTGCCATACAATTTTAAGGCATCATTGCTTGCTCAGATGTCAAACGGTGTTGTTAAGAATAATCAAACAGCGGCGATACCTGCGGCTTCTTCACCTGTTATTCAAAATCTACCTTTAAATGCTGCACAGGTTCCTGTGGCTGTGCCTACAGCACAAATGTACAACAATTTGTACGGACAAAACAGTCTTATGACAGTTCTAATGAACAGAACACAAGCAACAAGGGCAGTAAACGCTGCTGTTAATGCACCTCAAACAGCACCTGTAATAAGTCAACCAACATCTGTTACCAAGGTAGAAACTGTTAAGTCTCAACCGTTAGAGGGTTATAAAAATAATTTACGTTCTATGTTCCAAAACAATCAGGCTGTTATCTACGCAATGATACCAAGAACATTTAACGCAAAAGATACTGACGGAAACGGTCTTATCGAGGGTAATGAAGAACCCGGATATTTCACAAATATGGTTGAGCGTTTGGACGAATTGAAAACATACGGCATCAACACACTTCACTGGCTACCGATAAATCCTCCAGGCAAAATTGCGGCTAAAGGCAGTGCTGGTTCTGTATACGCACCTTTGGATTATTTGTCTATAGATCCAAAACTGGATGATCCGCGTAATCCAAAGTCTGTATTTGAAGAAGCTCAAGACGCTATTAAAGAATGTCATAAAAGAGATATAAAGGTCATGTTGGACTTACCAAGCTGTATGTCTGTTGACCTTTATGATGCAAGACCTGATCTTCGAGCTACTGACGCTGAGGGCAAACCTAAGACTCCTGAAGGATGGGAAGATATCAGAATGTTTAACCCATGGCAAGATGCCGACAGAAGAGTGCTCAATCCTGATTTGATGGAGTATCATAAAAAGTTTATTGATATGTGTCTTGACTTAGGTATTGACGGTATAAGAGCCGATGTAGGCAGAGCAAAACCACCTGAATTTTGGGATGAATTGATTGCTTATGCAAGAAGCAAAGATCCTGAATTTGCTTTCTTAGCAGAATGCTATACTTATGAAGATGCTTCTCCTATGAAAAACATGCCTGCCGACAGACCTGAAGAAGCATTGGATGCAGGTTTTGATTCATACTACGGACAGTACCACATTTTTAATATTTGGAAAGCAAAAGATTTTCATCAGTTTGTAAAAGACAATCTAAAAATGTCATACAATCACAACAAAGGAAAATCCATGATAGGCTCTTTTGCTACACATGATGATAAGAGCCCAATGTCAAACGGTGGTCCTGATTACTGTATGATGACAAACGTTGTTCAAACTACATTACCTATGACAAACCCGTATATCGTTACAGGTTATGAGTCAGGCGACAGATATATTTATCCTTATGGCAAGAAGTTTGTTGATAAAACGTTTAACCAGTTGTTAGAAAATCCTGTGTACAAAGACACAATAAATTCTTTAATGCACACAAGCAAATTTGAAGACAGAGACAAACTCAAAAAACTTCTCTCAAGTCCTGATGCAAATAAAAAAGTAGCAGAACTTGCAAATATGCCTGAATACAGCGGCATTATAGATTTTCTTGATCACTTCTCATTGACAAAAGATAATATAAGACATTATGTTCATACAGAATTTGTTGATATTTTCAACGAATCAAGAAAACCGGGTGGGGAAAACCCTGAAATCGGTCATCATTTTGGTTATATGATGAACAGCGTAAGACCAAAATACGGTGAACTTATTACCAAAGGGCAGTATATTGAGCTTAAGGTCGACAACAACAAGCGTGATGAGATTATAGCTTACGCACGTTGTAAAGACGGTAAGACTCTTGTTACTATCGCAAATCACGATGTAAACTCAAAACAGAAAGTAAAAGTTCATGTGCCGGGAATGAAAGCATCTCAACAGCTTGTTGATTTATCACCTAAATACGGTACAGGTAGTGAATGGCAAGCGAAAGATAATGTTATAGAAATTGACTTGGGACCTGCACAAGCTCACATTTTTGAAATTGATGATCCTGAGTTGCCTAAACTCGTTAAACCTGAAGACGTTTATCAACAAAACTTGTAGTAAAGGCTTAATTTTTCCTTGTACTCTATTACTGTTTTTAATTCTTGGAGCAAAATATTTTATTTTTCCACTCCGATTCACCGGCGTGTCATAATCGTTTCAAAACAAAATATTTTGCCGATAAAGAATATGTAAAAAATTTACCTAGTGAGCAGCATGTGCAGCAGGTAACAGGAATCTGAAATAAATATAAGCTGAGCTCATTAAAAGTGATACAAAGGTGATTCCTGCACCGTATTTCAGATATTTCATAAACGAGATAGGTTTACCGTGAGCCGCTGCAGTTTCTGAAACAATGACGTTTGCTGCAGCACCAATAATTGTCATGTTACCGCCAAGGCAAGCTCCAAGGGATAAACACCACCATAGAGGATGTGCATAAGCAGCTCCTTCGACCAGTTGGATTTGATAAATCATAGGAGCCATAGTGGCTGTATAAGGAATGTTGTCTACTATTCCCGACAATATTCCGGATGCCCACAAAATCAACATAGCAGCTGCAGATTCGTTTCCGTTAGTAACGTCAAGAATCCATTTTGCCATGATAGAGATTCCGCCTGCTGCCTCAAAACCTCCGATTATTATAAATAAACCTATAAAGAAGAAAATAGTGTTCCATTCTATACCATTGAGGACTCTTTTGGGACTTTCAAATATCATCAAAAAGCTGGCACCAAGCAGAGCTACAACGTACGACTCTATATGCAATAAATCGTGCAATACAAAACCCAAAATTACCAAAATCAACACTATAGATGAGCGGATTGCAAGGGGCTTGTCTGTTATAGTCTCCGAGTTATCTAATTCGGCAACAGCTTCCATTTTTTCTTTAGAGGCTACAAGATCTTTTCTGAAGCACAACCACAATATAAATAGAGTAACAACAAGTATCAAAAATACGATATCTGTTAACTCAAGCAAAAATGTCATAAAAGTAAACCCTGCTTTACTTCCTATAATAATATTAGGCGGGTCTCCTATAAGTGTTGCCGTTCCTCCGATGTTAGATGAGAGGATTTCTGTTATTAAATAAGGTATTGGGTTGATATCCAGTTTTTTTGCAACAAGGAATGTAACAGGCACAACCAATATAACCGTTGTTACGTTATCCAAAAAAGCAGACGCTACGGCTGTAAAGAAGCCTAATGCAAGCAAGATTTTTACTGGATGTCCTTTTGTCTTTTTTAAAAGACCGTTTGCAATCCAAGTAAAAATACCGCTTTTACTTGCAATGCTGACAATAATCATCATGCTTATTAAAAGAAAAATTACATTAAAGTCTACAAAATTTATAAAATAATGAGGGTCAATTGTAGCTTCGTGTCCTTTTGATTGAGATAATAATCCGAGGACAAGCGTTATGGCTGCACCAATCATTGCAACTGTTACTTTTGAGATTTTTTCCCAAGCTATAAATATATATGCAACAATTAAAATTGTTGTAGATAATGCAAGTGCATTGTTATGTGCAAAATTTGTCAAAATTTCCATTATTCCCTCATTCTTATATATATCGTAATGATTTTAACATAATTAATCGGGATTTGTAATTAGCGTATTTTTTTGGGATAATTTTATATACGAGTTAAGCTAAATAGAGAGTGTATTATGGGATTACTGGAATTTTTTAAAGAACCTGCTGTTGCTGAACCTATTAAAGATGAAGATCAAGTTAAAAAAACATATTCTCATTTTAGATTGAGAATGTTTTATTCTTGCTTTATAGGTTATGCAATGTTTTATTTGTGTAAAAAGAACATTGCTGCCGCATTGCCATCAATGAGCAAAGAACTCGGATATTCAAACCTTGAATTGGGTGTAATAGGCAGCTCGTTGTATTTTACTTATGCAATAGGCAAATTTGTAAACGGTATGATTGCAGACCGTTCGGATATTCGTAAATTTTTGCCTACAGGTTTAATATTGGCAGGTCTTGCGAATATATGTTTTGCGTTGAGCTTTTTTGTATTTACTCCGGGTAAATTCACATTCTTTGGTTTGCCGTCTGCAACAATTTTGTTGTGGGTATTGGCATTTTTCTGGGGATGTAACGGCTGGTTCCAGTCTATGGGCTTCCCTCCTGTTGCAAAGAGCTTGACTTATTGGTTTTCTAACTCGGAAAGAGCTACAAAATGGGCAATGTGGTCCACCTCTCACCAGACAGGTACATTTTTGGCTGTAATTTTGTCAGGTTTTGCTATTGCAAAATTTGGTTGGCAGGCTGCATTTTATATTCCGGGTATTTTGGCGATATTGATTGCTTTGTGGATGTTCAATCGTCTTAGAGATAAACCTCAAACATTGGGGCTCCCTGATGTTGAGGAGTATAGAGAGCCTGACAGAGTAAAAGAAACTGCCAAAAAAGAAGATGAAGATGACGGCATGACATACATACAGATTCTTGTTAAAAATGTTTTGACTAACAAGGCAATCTGGGCTTTGGCAATGGCTTATGTGTTTGTTTATGTAATCAGATTCGGCACGGAAGACTGGATTATCAAATATCTTGTTGAAGCAAAAGAAAACTCCTTGGAGCTTGCTTCCATGAAATTGGCTTGTTTGCCATTGTTTGGTTTCTTTGGAACAATTTCTGCAGGTGTTATCTCAGATAAGATTTTTAAAGGTGCAAGAGCTCCGATAAATGTTATTTTCCTTGTCGGTGTAATTGTTTGTATGACAGGATTATATTTTAACGGAACAGGCACAAACTTTATTGATACAGCATTTGCCGCTGTAACAGGAAAATCTATGGTTGATGTATTAAAAATCAACGGTTCCGGTGTTATAGATATTCTTTTAATCGGTTTTTCAGGGTTCTTCACATACGGCCCACAAATGCTTATAGGCGGTGTTTGTGCTATAGAATCAAGCTCAAAGAAAGTAGCCTCTGCTGTTACAGGATTTACAGGAACTTTTGGTTACGTAGGTGCAATGCTTTCGGGCTTGGGCACAGGTCTTGTTGTTGACAAGTTCGGCTGGAACGGCGCACTTGCTTTCTGGGGCTTATCTGCATTAATATGTGCATTGATATGCTTGCCTATGTGCTTTAAGAAAAAATGTTCTAACTAATATAGGAGAATAGATATGAAACAATCGCAAAGATTAGATAAAATACCTCCGTATTTATTTGCGGAGATAGACAGAAAAATTGCAGAAGCTAAAGCAAAAGGACATGAGATTATTTCTCTTGGTATCGGCGACCCTGATACCCCTACAATTCCGTCAGTAGTTGAAGCTATGCACAAAGCAATTGATAATCCCAAAAATCACGATTATCCGCCATACAACGGCACTGAGGCTTTTAGAAAAGCATCTTGTGATTGGATGAAAAAGCGTTTTGGCGTAACATTGAACCCTGATACAGAAATGCTGGCAAACATCGGTTCAAAAGAAGCTATTGCGCATGTGTTTTTTGCTTTTGTTGATGAGGGTGATTATACTTTGGTGCCTGATCCTGGGTATCCTGTTTACAAAAATGCAACTATCTTTGCAGGCGGAACACCTTATTCCATGCCTTTAAAAGCAGAAAACGGCTTCCTTCCTGATTTTGATGCTATTCCTGAAGAAGTTGCAAAAAAATCAAAACTTATGTTTTTGAATTACCCAAACAACCCTACAGCGGCTGTTGCTGACAAAGAATTTTTCAAAAAAGCAGTAGATTTCTGTAAAAAATACGACATATTACTTTGTTCAGATATGGCATACTCAGAAATGACTTATGACGGATACAAAGCTCCATCTGTTCTTGAAGTTGAAGGAGCCATGGATTGTGCTATAGAATTTTATTCACACTCAAAATCATACAATATGACAGGATGGAGAGTCGGCTTTGTTTGCGGTAATGCTCAAGCTATCAAGGCTCTGGGTACAATCAAAAATAATATCGATTCAGGTACATTCAAAGCTATTCAAGAGGCAGCTATAGAAGCCTACAAAGCACCTGAAGAACAGATTGAAAAATTAAATCAAATGTACAAAGAACGTAAAGAAGTTATGGAAGACGGTCTTAGAGACTTAGGCTGGAGAGTAGAACCCTCAAAAGCTACTTTCTACTTGTGGCTGCCTGTTCCTGAGGGCTTTACTTCTGAAGAATTTGTTACTGTAATGTTAGAAAAAGCACATGTTGTAGTTCCACCTGGAAACGGTTATGGTTCTTGTGGCGAAGGCTTTTTTAGAATTGCATTAACAAGACCTGTTGAAGAGCTTAAAGAAGCACTCAGACGTATGAAACGTGCAGGCATAAGTTATAAAATGACAAAATAATTTGTTTGAATAATGTTTTACTTATAAAAGTTTACATTTTGTATATGGAATCTTGGCGTTTTTAAAATTTTATAAATATCCAAGATTCCATATTTATCTATATTCTGAAATTTATTACGAGTTTTTACAAAAAATTATACAGATGATATCATATTGAAAGCGAGATTTAACGGGAGAGAATTATGGAAAACAACAAACCTGTAGTAAAACTTATATCAAAACCTGAAAACATGCTAAAAACAATATACACAGCATGCAGAACCTGCTACAGTGCAGATTCGCCCGTAAATATTTATGAAAACGCCGTTGATGAAGAAAAAATGCTCAAACTTATCGAAAGAGTCATATCTTCCGGTCATTATTCAACAATAGAACATATACAGGTGAGTTTTGCTATTTCAAATGTATCAAGGGCATGTACTCATCAATTTGTAAGACACAGACATGTATCTTTCTCCCAAAAATCACAGCGTTATGTAAAAGAAAAAGGACAGTTTGACTATATTACTCCGCCAACAGTTGCAAAAAATCCCGAACTTTTGAAAAAATATGAAGAGTTCATGTCAAAAGTTGCAGATTTTTACACAGAAATGACAGAAGCAGGCATCCCTGCGGAAGATGCCAGATTTGTCCTTCCTAATGCTGCATCAAGTTCTATCGTTGCATCCCTAAACCTTAGAGAGCTCATTCACATTGCAAATATAAGACTCTGTACAAGAGCACAGTATGAAATTAGAGTTATGGTAAAAATGATGTGCGAAGAACTTCTAAAAGAAGAACCTTGGCTTTCTCCATATCTTGTGCCAAAATGTGAAAGGCTTGGCTATTGTGATGAAGATAAATGCTGTGGCAGAAAAATAAAAAAAGAAGAATTTTTGACAAAGTAAATATCTTCGTTTTTTCTTTTGGCTCCACAATCCAAAAGAAAAAAGAATTAAAAAATTATAACTCTCCTAAATCTTTTTTAGGGTTATTGCTGACCTGTTTAAAGCCAAATTTGCCCTTTAAAAAATTCAACATACCCGGAGTTATTACATTCGCAGTGCAATCAGGCAGGTAAATATTTTTTACTCCCAGTTGGCGTAAATTAAACAAATGAGATATTGTGTGTAAATTACATGTGGTTATGAACAAACTTACGGGCAATTTTTCAAAATCAACATGTTTTTTAATATGAGCTAAAATTTTGTATATTAAAGAAGAATTAAAAAAGGAATTAAAATACAACACATTTTCCTTTGAAGACGGCAATATTGTTGATATAACAAAATAGTCGTCAGGCAAATATTCTTCCATAAGACTAAAATATTCGGAATGAACATGAGCGTGATTTAAAAGGCCTATAAAAATCAGATGTTTTATCTCTTTGTTATTGATTCTTTCAATAAGAGCATCTACTTTTTGCATCACAAAATCTTCATCATAGCCTACTTTGACAGTGGCGATTTTGTGTTCATTTGCATAACCGCAAGAGTTTTCTGCCGCTCTTATAAGAGAAGAAAAGTCATTGTTCTTAATCTTTGTCATTCCCTTGCCTGCCAAAAGACCGGTTGTAAAAATTCTACCCCTATATAATCTGTCTAACAAATATTGAAAATTTCTGACGACAAGAACAGGACCTTTAAAAGAAGCAAAATCAAATTGTACACTGTCAATTGACATCTGAAAATGCCCTTTTAAATTCTTATATTCCGCAAACTTTGGATAAGCATGAGCAACTATCATTCCATCATGCGTATAAACATTTATATCGGTATCTTTTACAGCTTCAAGCAAGTTTTCAAAATCTTTTAAATTCTGTCCTGAAACAAGGATTGACTTACCCTCTTTTACCTCTATTTTTACATCATGCAAAGATATCTTTCCAAAATATTCTTCTTTCTGTTGATGCAATTTTTTGTGTATATCAAAGTTTACCTTTGCAAAATCATTGACTTTCTTTATCAGCTTATTTTCTGTCATCGAAGAAAAATTGAGATTATTAAAAAGTTTCAATATAGCATCTTCTTCCGGAACATAATCATCCGTATAAGATTTTAATTCTATCAACCTTATACTCGCACTTTTTATTAGATTAAGAATAATTTCGTAAAGATTTCTGATATTTGAATTTACTGCAATATTCCTTCTTATTGCCTGTTGTTCTCCCTGATTTACCATAGAAGTCAAATCAAATTTGTCGAATTTGATATTTGATTTCAAAATCTGACAATCCATGTTTCTTTTTTCACAAACCGCAATAAATGACTCTTTTACAGATTCTTTTTCGTTGTGTATTTTTTCAAGAATATCTTGAAATTCGCTCCTATCAAACTCATAACCTATGAGAATTATAGATAAATAATTGATAATTTGATTTTTTAAATCTTTATTCTCATAACCAAGTTCTTGCATTTTTACGTAATAGTAAGTAATCTGCTTTAATTCATACAAAAGAATTTCCATAAGCGAATAAACAATAGGGTCTATACTGCAAAAACCGTCAATTGCGCATTCGTTATTATAGTTAATGCTGTCAGAATATGTCTGCCACCATCTGTTTGAGTTATTATAAGGATTTGTGTCTGGAGATTTGTTAAACATATCTGCATGTTATAAAAATTTTTTACATAATCCATTAACCAAAAGAGCAATCAAAAAATAATCCATATTACCTGTTATTAAGATTATGCGCCACAATTAAAATATATAGTATAATCTGATATCAAAGATTATAGAGGATTAAATTTATGAAAAAATTTGCAATATTTCTATTAATGATATTTCTTTGCATAGGACAGAATGTTTTTGCACTGGATTATTCAACATTTAAACTCGATAACGGCCAAACCGTAATCATAAAAGAAGTTCACGACAATCCTATAGTAACCATAGATACTTGGATTAAGACAGGCTCAATTAATGAAAATGACCAAAACAACGGAGTAGCACACTTTTTGGAACATTTGTTCTTTAAAGGGACAACAAAACATCCGACAGGTGAATTCGACAAAATACTGGAATCAAAAGGTGCACTGACAAATGCCGCCACTAGCAAAGATTTTACTCACTACTACATAACAATACCGTCTCAAGATTTTGAAACAGCCATGGACTTGCATGCAGATATGCTTCTTAATCCTCTAATTCCGAGAAAAGAACTCGAAAAAGAAAGAAAAGTCGTAATAGAAGAAATCGCAAAAACAAATGATAACCCCGAAAATAAACTATATGAAAACATGGTAAATGCTTTTTATATTAATCATCCCTACAAAAGAAAAGTCATAGGCAAAAAAGAAATTATCGAAAAAATATCAAGAGATGAAATACTAAGTTTTTACAACTGTTGGTATAATCCCGAAAACATGATAACAGTTGTGGTAGGGGATGTTGATACTCAAAATGCTATCAATTTGATTAAACAAAATTTCAATAAAAAAGAAACTCAAAAAACACAAAAACTAAAATACAAAACAGATAAAAATATAGAGCACCAAATTGAAATTGTAGATAAAGCAAACATAAAAACAGGATATTTGATAATAGGTTTTAGAGGCGTACCTCAAGAAAACAAAGCAGACAGCTATGCTTTGGATGTTTTGGCAACAATCCTCGGAGACGGACGTTCTTCAAAACTGTATCAAGGAGTAAAGGAACAAAAACAGCTTGCTTACAGCATATCAGCAGGTCATGCTTCGATGAAAGATGACAGTCTTATATTTGTAAGGGCAAATTTTGTTCCCGCAAACAAAGAAAAACTTAAAAAGGCAATATTCTATGAGATACAAAAGCTAACAAACGGCAACTTTGACGAACAAGATATAAATACTGCAAAAAGCATAATAGAACGAGACACTTTCTACTCTCGTGAATCAACCTCAAATATTGCAAATGAGCTTGGTTATACAACTCTTGTGTATGGTGATTCCAAGTATTATGACGAGTATATTCAAAACATAAAAAAAGTTACAAAATCAGATATTGTAAGAGTTGCAAAAAAATATCTCAATCCAAATCACGCAGTAATTTCTATAGTATTACCCGAATCTGAATCTACGGAAAATATTAAAAAAATAAGTAACGTAGAAAAAAAAGAACCGGTAATTATAAAAAATGAAAAAAATATAACTCAATATAAACTTTCAAATAACATAAATCTTATAATTAACCATAACCAACTAAACGACATCGTTGCTATGCAAATATATGCAAAAGGCGGTAACTTTGTGGCAAAAAAACAAGGCGTTGGTAATATAACCGCAGCAGGAATGATGAAAGGTACCAAAAAATATTCAGCCATAGACCTTTCGCAGACAATGGAACAAAACGGAATACAAATTGCACCTGCAAACAATTCGGATTACTTTTCAATTTCAATTAAAACAACAAAAAACGATTTGGATTTAACATTTGATTTACTTAACGAAATTGTTAACAACGCATCTTTTGATGCACAAGAAATAGAAAAAATAAAAACAGAACAGATATATGCAATACAAAGAAGCAGAGATATTCCATCCAGTGTAGCTTTTGAAGATTTTAAAACAGCTATCTGGGCAGGAACTCCCTATGGAATAACAGGAAAAGTTCTGGAAAAAACTATTCCGACAATCTCAAGACAAGATGTAATAGATTTTTATACAAGCGTTTTTTGTCCTGAAAATCTTGTAATTTCAATAAACGGAAATGTCGATGACAAAGCAATAATAAATAAACTATCAGACATCTTTTACGAAAAGAAAAATTGTACGGCATCAAACTTTGACTACAAGAAATACAATAATTGTTTTAAACAGCTTTCTCAAAATAAAATAATAAAAACAAACAAAGAGTCTGAAGCTGCATGGGTAGTAATAGGCTGGCTTACTGACGGAATAACGGAAAACAGCAAAAAAGACTTAGCATCATTGCAAGTTATAGATTCAATCTTAGGAACAGGAATGAGCTCCAGATTATTCAATAGACTAAGAGACGAGCAAGGACTTGCTTATCAAGTAGGTTCAACATTTTTACCAAACATTAATCAGGGCGTTTTTGCTGTTTACATAGGCACAAACCCCAAAACAGCTCTACACTCAAGAAATGAATTACTAAAGGAAATTAACCTGCTTAAAAAAGAATTTGTATCAGACAAAGAGCTTCAGGAAGCAAAAGACAAAATCCTCGGAAACTTTATCCTTGCTCAAGAAACAAACATGGAAAAAGCATCGACTTTAGGATGGTTTGAGGTTTCAGGCAGAGGGATAGATTATCTAAACGAGTACCCTCAATTAATAAAAAGCATAACAGCAGCAGATGTAATCAAAGCAGCAAATAAATACTTTGATGCACCAAATGTAACAACAATTGTTGCACCACAAAGCTGTATCAAAGGTTTTTAATAATATTATTTACAAATATCACCTGATTTAACACAAAAATTCATATAAAAAGGTGTGAATAAACTTCCAAAATTGCCAAACAGTTTTAATTTTGAAACTTTGGCAATTTTGTCATCACCTGTCAAAATCCACATTGCGTTTTTATTTTTTTTCAAAACCAATCCTGCCTTGTATTTATCAGCATGGAATTTTGTTTTATTCTCAAAAAATTTCACACTCCCAACTTGCAAAAAAGCCTTTTTGTGAGGAATATATGCAGGCTGCCATGGGGTCAATGCGCGAATAAGAGCATTAATTTGCACTGACGTCTTTTCAAAATCAATTAATATATCTTTTTCGCTAATCTGAGGATAATAAGAAGATTCTTTTTCGTTTTGATTAGTGGGAATAACTATTTCGTTGTTCATAGAAGTTAAAAGCTCAGCAATTGCAATCTTGGCAACCGCACAGCATCTGTTTTTAAGGCTTTCTCCCGTATCACCTTTAAACCCTTGCAAAATATCTATTTTCTTTTGCATAAGGATCGGCCCCGTATCCAAATTTTCATCCATCAAATGAAAAGTAACACCTGTTTCCTTTTCTCCGTTCATTATTACCCTCATATAGGGGTTTGGGCCTCTATATTTTGGCAAAAGCGACGGGTGGCAATTTATGGTACCGAGTTTAGGCAAGTTTATTATCGGTTTTTTGAATTTTTCACTCCAAGAACCTACAAGAATAAGGTCAGGATTTAATTTTAAAACCTCTTTGTAAAATTCTTTAGAATTTACACTTCTTGCTTTAATCTCTTTGAGCCTTAAACTCTTGATAAACGAAAAATCTTTACTCGGAGCAAAAATATCTTTGAAAAATAACAAAAACGGATGAATAGTTACACGTTCATGACGGAACACTCCTACTACCTTATTCTTAGATTCCAAAGAACCCGTAATAAGGCTGGAAAACATTTGATCATATCCGACAATAACTATTTTCATCTTCTTCTCAAGAGCTTGGACTGAATGTAATCCCAAAGCTCCTCAGCTTGCTCTCATATCTCGTTTTGCAACTTTCTTGTACAATCATTACAAAGTGAATTAGTTGCATTTGCAATAGGCACAACCTTACCGCATTTTGTACAAACAATTGTAATTTTCTTTGCTACTCTGACAAATTTACCTGCAGCAAGCAATGATTCAAATTCTGCTTTTGGAAGGTTAAATTTTTCAAGTACTTCTTCACGAGAAATTGTTTCTTTAGGATACATTTCTACAAAAGAATTAATATCACTGACCATTTTATTTTGTTGTTCAAAACATTTATCACAAATATCTCTTTTAGAAGATTGTATAAATAAAGCACCGCATTTTTTGCAATTAGCTACATTAGGCATTCAATTCCATCCTTTTCATTTCCTTACTTAGATAGTAGCGAAATAACAAACAAAAAGCAAGTTTTTTGAAGTTGACAAGGGGTGTAAACAAATAGTATAAGTGTGTTAGAATGTAAACAAAGTACAAAAAATCTACCCCAAAAACTAAATTTTGTATACAATGTTATTAAGAGAGAAGAGAGATACTTGGATAACAATTTTAACAGCTTTGATAACCTTGAAACATCGATTAGAAAGTCCTCTGTAATTCAGGAGAGGATTAATCTTGTTTCTACTCACATGTACAAACAGTTTTTGGAATACCAACGCTCTACCATGAACGCTTCAGAGACGTTTGTAAAAATTACTGACAATATGGAAGCTACAGTTGAGTATTTAAAACAATCTTTTGGAGCGAGAGGCGTTGCTACTGACAGTATTTTCTTTGAACAAAGTGAAGACAAATCCGTTCTTGTTCTTCATATTTTATGGCATACAATCAGCTTTACTACAAAATGGAATAATATGCCGCAAGCCTTGTATAGAGGCGTAGAAGTTCCAATGATTTCGAACAGAATAATTGCAATAAAAGGTGATTTTAATGAAATCACAAAAAATGTTAAAGATGAAGACCAATTGCACACAGTTTTGGAACAAGAGGTTGCATCACTATTTATCCCTGCAGAAAGAGGTCAAAACTGCATAATAAAGATAAATCACCTCGGAAATAGAGAATTTTATATAAACCACATGGATGCACCAAGAGAATTTTTACTCAAAGTTATTGAAACTATCTGCGGTGGCGGCGTTTATCACGAAGAACTTAAGCAATAATATTAAGCAGGTTTTTTATTTATGGCAGATATCCAAGAGGCGCTTAATCTTCAATCTCAGGGCAAACTTGATGAAGCAGAAAAAATCTATATTGAATTTTTAAAGAAAATCCCAAAACAGCCTGATGTATCGAATTTACTCGGGTTAATTTATCTGCAAAAACAAGAACTGGAAAAAGCAAAACTCAACTTTCAGATTGCTGTTGAGGGTTTTCCTTGTGCCGAATTTTACCAGAATTTGGGACTTGTATTTTTTAAACAAAAAAAATACGAAGAAGCGATGCAAAACTTCGCCCAAGCTGTTAAATACGAAAAAGATAACGTAGAATTTGTAAGAAATTTTGCACAAATGGCAAAGCAGACAGAGCAAATTGATTATGCGATTGATTTTTATCAAAAAGCACTTGAATTAGAACCGAAAGATTGTGTAGGTTGGAATAATTTGGGCTTGATGTTTGAAAAAAAGCACAATTATACGGAAGCTAAAGAGTGTTATATAAAATCGCTTAAATCAGAAGAAAATTACCCTGCAGCGCATAATCTTGGAGTTTTGTACAGAACGTTGAGGAATTTTGACGAATCGATTAAATGTTTAAAACAAGCTCTTAAACTTAAACCCAATGACAATGAAACAATGGTGAGTCTTGGCATGTCTTATTTATCAAAAAAAGATTTGCAAAACGGCTACAAATACTATCAATTTTTAAAACCCGAGATTAAAGCAAAATATAAAAATCATTGGGACGGGAAAAAACACCCTGAATCGACACTTTTTGTTTTTTACTATGCAGGATATGGCGACCATATTATGTTCAGCAGATATTTACCGTATCTAAAAGAGTATTTTAAAACCGTAAAAGTTTGGCTTCCACCGTCTGTCAGAATACTGATAGAAAAGAATTTTGATGGTATAGAATTTGTTGAATCAGGAGAGACAGACTACGATTACAGCGCAAATATAATGGAATTAAATTATTTATTAAACATGGATTTCAATAATATCCCAAATCCCGAGGGATATTTAAAGGTGAGTGATGAAAATATTAAAAAATACAAAAAATATTTTGAAACAAAAGACAAAAAGATTGGTCTGTTTTGGCAGGGAAATCCGAAAGTTTTTGCTAACCGTTCAATAAAACTGGAAGAACTAAGACCATTAATAGAACGTATTGATGCAAAATTTTACAGTTTTGAAAAAGAGGATGAACATAATCAAATCGAGGCTTTTCCGCAACTAGTAAATCTTGGAGAGACTTTTAAAACGTTTGAGGACACGGCCTCAGCATTAATGAATGTAGATTTGTTAATTACGATTGATTCAGCGATAGCACATCTTGCAGGTGCATTAGGGGTCAAAACATATTTACTTTTGCCATATTCCAGCGAGTGGAGATGGTTTGAAGAGACAGAAAAGACGGATTGGTATGACAGTGTAAGAATTTTTAAGCAAAATAAGCCTTGGGAATGGGCAAATGTTGTAGATGAATTATGCAATATATTAAAAAAATCAAATTGACCACTTGACACTTTTACATGTCCTTAATATTATAATCCTATGCCGAAGTGGCTCAATGGTAGAGCAACGGTTTTGTAAACCGTAGGTTGTAGGTTCGATTCCTATCTTCGGCAATTTTTTTGAAAATTGAATAGAAATTGACGGGCAAGACAAACGCCTTTGTGGCAAGGACTCCGTGAGAGCTGACTAAATGTCAGGTCGAAATGGAGGAGGGTAGCAGCACTCCCTTGGTATTTGCAACAAGTAATGCCTTTGTGGCAAGGACTCCGTGAGAGCTGACTAAATGTCAGGTCGAAATGGAGGAAGGTAGCAGCACTCCCTTGGTATTTGCAACAAGTAATGCCTTTGTGGCAAGGACTCCATGAGAGCTGACTAAATGTCAGGTCGAAATGGAGGAAGGTAGCAGCACTCCCTTGGTATTTGCAACAAGTAATGCCTT
>CALVEK010000020.1 GCA_944326555.1 Candidatus Gastranaerophilales bacterium
CCTCGGGTGGGACTCGAACCTACAACCCTTCGGTTAACAGCCGAATGCTCTGCCATTGAGCTACCGAGGAATATCTCAGCGGTCTTTGCTGACCTTGTATAATTTATTATAGCAAGACAATTTTTTTTGTAAACAGTTTTTTTTAAATTTTTATAAAACCTTATATAATCTGCGTTTTAGCGGTATTGTTAACAAATCTGTAAAAAGTGCATGACAAAAAAGGCAATTTTTATACAGGTATATACTTTATATATATAAGAGAGATTTAAGTGAGAAAAAACATGAGAGCATTATTGATAAAATTTTTAAATCGTAATAAAAGATTTAGCCCATCTGACTTGATATAGAACAAAAAACTTTCTATAATTTATCTTGTTATGGATAACTTAAATTGTTTAGGCAAGTCAAAAAAACAATTGATAGATGAGTTTCGGCAGTTTTATTATAAAAAAGCTGCTCCTATGTTACCGGAATATGAAGTAAGCAGAAATAAAGATAAACTAAATGTTTACTCTATTAATTTGCTTCTTTTGGGCTTTATTTTTGTTTTGGTTGGTTTTGTTGCTTTAAAGCTGATTGGTGCAATTTTTATTGTTTTGGCGGTTGTTATTATTGTTTTAAAAAATGGTTCTGGCAAGACCATGAACGTTGAGATGGATTATGAAAATAAGTTAAAAAATATTTTAATGCCTGAGTTTTTAACGCTATTTGGTAATTTTAGATGGTACAAGTCTTCGTATTTGGGTCGAGGACCTGCGGAGATGAAGAGATTTGAAACCATATCAAAGGCAAATAAGCAAATTTATAAGGTATTGTCGTCTTTAAAAATTACGCCATTTTTTCATTTGTTTTCATTGGATGATGTCATAGAGGGGTCTTACCATAATGTCGGTATAAAATTGTTGGAGACAAAATTGGGTCTAAAAGCCGTTAATATTCTTACATCTTTTGTTTTTGCAATGATTTTGGCTTTTGTTGTCCCTTTTTACTTCATTATTGGCGGGTTGATAGTTGGCGTTGTTGCTTCAATATTTTCTATATTTAGTAATGATGTTGCAATAATCTTTTCCATAATAACCGTTTTGCTTTTGATATTGTTTCCTGCAGGTTTGATTGGCTTATATTTTATTATTACCGGTTCAATGCGTTGTTTGGTTGTTGAACTTGATATGAATAAAAATTTTAACGGGAATACATGCGTATACGAAAAAGGTCTTACCAATAAAAAATTGAAATTCAAGAAAAGACCGAATCTTCAATCTGTGCATCTTGAAGATACAAAATTTAATTCTTTGTACAATGTTGAGTCCACAGATCAGATAGAAGCAAGGTATCTTTTGACCACGGCTTTTATTGAGCGATATTTGAATATAAAAACTGCATTCAAGGCACAGTATATTAGAGCAGAATTTAAAAATAACAAATTGTACTTAATTTTGGGTGTAAATAAGGATTTGTTTGCAATGGGTAATATATCTAAAAAGACCACCGCAAAAACCTTTGTAGAGCTTTTTGAAGAAATTTACTCTGTTCTTTCTCTTGTAGATGTATTAAAGTTGAATCAAAATATAGGTTTGTAGTTAATTAATATCAACTATTGTTACGCCGTTACCACCTTCTGAGTCTTCTCCTTGTCTGTATTTTGCTACATAAGGAGAATCAGCAAGATAGTCTCTTACTGCAATTCTTAGTTGTCCTGTGCCATGCCCGTGTATTATTTCTAAAGGCGTCAGATTTACCATTGAGGCTTTGTCCAAAAATGCTTCAAGCTCAAGCAGAGCTTCATCTACTCTGTAACCTCGTAAATCCAGTTTGGGGGACATATTGATTCTTTCTATTACAAATTTTGATTTACCGAGGTTTATTTTCTTTTGGATTATATCTTTTTGCCTTTTTAGGCTTTTAGCAAGTTTTTTTATATTTATTGTTGACTTTAGTTGACCGACCATAACTTGCAAATTACCTTTTGAATCAGGTAATGACGAAATGACAACATCTTGATCCAGCCCTTTTATTATCGCTTTTGCTCCTATTTGTATGTCTTCTTTTGACAGTTCTTGGTATTTTACGTCAACTTTAGAAAATTCGTCTGCAAGGGATTGTGATATTTTTGAACCTTTGTGCGACAATTTCTTGTATGAGTTGATGGCATTTTCTTTTGTTTTGTGATGATTTAGGTTTTCCAAAACTTTTTTGATTTGTTGTTTTGCATCTTGCAGGTTATCTTCGTAGCGTCGTTTGTAGTCTTTTAGGGTTTTTCTTTTTTGTGAATTGAGATTTTCAAGTAATTCAGAATATTCTTTGTATTTAGCTTCTGATTCTGTTTTCAGCTTTTGAGCTTCTTCTGTCAGTTTATTGAGCTCGGAGTATTTTGTTTGAAGCTCTTCCAGAACTTTTGATTCATCAGTAATTTCGGATTCATAGTTCTTTTTTGCATTTTCTATTATTGCCTCAGGTATCCCAAAGTTTTTTGCGATGGCAAATGCATTTGAAGCCCCGGGGATGCCGAGTCTTAACTTATATGTTGGAGTGAGCGTTTCAACATCAAAGTCTACAGAACCGTTTTGAAACGATTTATTATTGAAAGGTAATGATTTAAGTTCATTAAAGTGGGTTGATATTAATGAAAGTGCTCCTTTTTGTACAAACTCTTCCATTATAGATTTAGCAAGGCTTGCACCTTCTTTGGGGTCGGTTCCTGCTGCTATTTCATCAATCAGAATAAATGTTTCATTGTCTGCGTTATCTATTATTTCTTTTATATTTTTAATGTGTGATGAAAAAGTTGATAGACTCTGAATGATATTTTGTTCATCACCTATTTCTGCGTACAGTTTTTTGAAAGGATAAATTTTTGCCTTAAAACATGGGATATGTAATCCTGCTTTTGTCATAGCAAGAGACAGTGCCACGGTTTTTAGTACAACTGTTTTCCCTCCGGCATTTGAACCTGTTATTATGACTGATTTATACGGATTTCCTATATAAAAATCGTTTTCTACCACTTTGTCCAATATTGATATAAGTACGGGATTTTTCATTGATTGAAGTTCTATAACTTTCTCTTCTGAAATAGTTGGCTCTATTGCATCAATATTGGTTGAATATTTAGCTTTTGCAAATATAAAATCAAGCTCAATCAATGTGTTGAACGAACTTTTTATTTCTTCAACATGTTCTGTAAGGTGTAATGAAAGGTCTTTTATTATTCTTTGTATTTCTGCTTCTATTGATATATCAAGCTCTCTGAGCTTATTGTTTAATCCGACAACTTGTTTGGGTTCTATAAAATATGTTTGCCCAGATTGTGAGATATCATGGACGATTCCTTGAATTTTGTTTTTGGATTCTGCTCTAACCTGAAAAACCACTCTATTGTCTCTTAATGTATATACATTATCTTGCAGGTAAGAGGTAAATGTTGAATTTTTCATTAATTCTGAGATAGTATTCTTTAGGTTTTCTGTATTCGAACGTTTTGATTGAAAAAGAGTCTTAAGTTCAGCTGATGCAGTTTCTTTTATGTTGAATGATAAATCAAAAATTTCGTTAAATTTTTCTTCTGTTTCAGGCAGAGGGAAAAGTTTTTGTGTGAATTTTAATAATTCTGGCTGTTCTTGAGCATATCTGTTTAAAAAAGAGGAAAATTTTCTTGTTGATATTATTACTTCAAAAATATCTTTTGCATCTTCTACTGATATTGTTATTTTGTTTTTTAATATACTAAGGGTTTTATCTATATCCGGTATATTCCCGAGGGGGATATCAGTTGAACTTAGTCTGTATACGTTCTGTGCCTGTGTCGTTAGGGTCTGATTGTATTTTATTGCATCGGTATCATCATATAACACAGTTTTTAAACAACGCTGTTTACCAAGATTACTCACTGCAAAATTGCTTAGTATTTCAAGAACTTTGTCAAATTCAATTGTTTTTAGTGCTTTGTTCAACTACGTTTTGCCTTGTTTCTGTTAAGTGATGACGAGAAAATTATATCAAAAA
Organism: Candidatus Gastranaerophilales bacterium; assembly: GCA_944326555.1. Taxonomy (GTDB): domain Bacteria; phylum Cyanobacteriota; class Vampirovibrionia; order Gastranaerophilales; family Gastranaerophilaceae; genus Limenecus. The sequence continues at coordinate 4,003 of CALVEK010000020.1, forward strand.
CACATTAAAAGGTGCTATACACAGACTTTTTATTTTTGTATAATACTTGCATGGATTTTATACAAGGAGCCGAAAATGAGTAAAGATTTTAATGGACATATAGCAAAATCAGTATTGGAAGAATCACTTTTTGAATCAGTAGATTCAAAGACGCCTGATTATATAAAAGCTAATAAGTTAATAGACCTTTCAAATAAAGATAAATTTACTTTCAGATTAAAAAGAGAACATCTTGAACCTTATAATGAAAAGACTAATCCTGAGGGGTTAAACTTGAAAGATTGGTTTAAAAATTATGCAAAAGAAGCAGAGGTCTCCACAGCAGGTATTAGAGGCCCACAGAATATTCTTTATCCTCATGATACAAGATTTCCGATAAACTTGGTAGGTATTATGCTCGCTACAGAAGCGAAGGCTCTTGTTGCAAAGGAACTTTATCCTGATAGTGAATTAATAAAACTTGCAGGATGCGAAGTAAGATACAATTCGCAAGACTTTTTAGAACTTATTGCTCGTGTACAAGCTGCGCATGGTATAAAAACTCTTGTACCGGTTGATAGAAAGACTATTCCTATATGGATGGCATCTTTTCTTGCTTACAAACTGGATTTGCTTGGTGGTGAATATATTACATCAAGCCATGGAATATCCGTTAAAAATGCTACCAAAGATTTAAATTCTCAAGGAAGCCAATATCTTCCCGAAGAATCAATGTTGTTTGTAGATAAAATTAAGTTTATGTTTGAGCAGGTAGAGAAAAACGGTTTTTATGACATAGAAATTGCTGCAAATGATGATGCTTTAATCTCTGAAGAATTAATGAAAAAACTAAACGACGGTGTAGTTTTGTATAAAGAGTATTTGCAAGATGGTGTAGCAAAGGATGCAAATATTGATTTGATAAAATCCTTGAACAGTAAAATTGTCATAGAAAATGTCGGTGGTTCAGCTTATCGTACATTGAGCAAAATCCTTGATGTATTGGGTATTGCTGACAAGTTTGTATGGCTTAATAAGGAAGAAGATCCGTTTTTCCATGGTATTGGAAAATACGATGTTGACCCAAAGGGTAATAAAACCTTTTACGATTATTCAGTTGATGCAACTGTCCTTTCAAAAGATACTGAGGGCAAGACATATTTCCCTGTAATTAAGTCAATGAAATACGAAGAAAAATTGAAAGATTGTGAACTCGGTACAGTTGTTCTTATTACGGATCCTGATCACGACAGATTGACAGTGTGCCAAATTGAATCAGCAGATAAGATTGAATACTTGAAAAAATTGGGTATAGATTTTGTTCCTCTTTCTGATAGCAGAGTGTTGACTGTGTTCACTGCAAATCAGTCTTTCTTGATGATTATGGATTTTTGGGCTAATCAGCTCAAAAAAGACGGCTTGTTTAATAAACATCCAAGATTCATTATCAAAACAACAGCTTCAGCAAGATCTTGGGATGAATGGGCAAAGAAAAATGATATCAAGGTTGTTAATGTGCCTGTCGGATTTAAAGAAATTGCTAACATAATGAAAAAAGTTGAAAAACAAATTTCCGATAATCCAAACAAAGATGTTGTTGTTACCGATGTTTTGGGTAATGATATTAATCTTGGCGTTAATCCAAAACTTGTTTTTGGAGGTGAAGAATCAGGCGGTATGATTATTGGTTCTGAAGAGTTAATAAAATCTCAAGCAGGCAGACAGGCTATTGCTATGAGAGAAAAAAGCGCAACTGAGGCAATTATTGTTGCATCAGCTTTAACTTCTTACTTGTCAGAGTCTCACAAAACATTGAGTCAGTATCTTGAAGAAGTATTTGCGGTAAATGAAATAATTTCAAAGTTTGACATAAGAGAAGATATTGCTTATTACAATGAATCTGAACCTGACATTGAAAAATTGAAACAGGCAAAAGTTGTTGGTGAGGGTAAAAGAACTAAAAATGATGTATTTTACCTTACTATGGCTGTTGCAAAGAAACAGGGGAAAATGTCTTTGGAGCAGATTAAAGAAATTCTTTCCGATGTGTTTAAAGAATTAAACTTCTCTAATTTGACTGATGTTAAGTTTGTTGGAGATGGCACATACTTGGAATTTGATGACAAATTCATAGAAATTCGCCCATCAGGTACAGATGCAAAGACTAAGGCTTACGGTGCAGGTGCAAATAAAGATGAGATTAAGAAATACGCACAAATTATGGGTAACTACTCAGGAGATCTTAGTGCATTATACGAAAAATATGTTAATATGGACTTATATAAAAATGCTAAGGAAATCTCTTTGAAAGATTATGCCGTGTTTACAAACAAAGATGCAAATAACGATAAGTTTGTGATACCTGATTATAAGGTTACTTTAAATTTTTAGGAGAAAATATATGAAGTATGATGTTGAGAGCTCTTTTGCCATTGTAAAAAACGATACTAATTGGGTGAAAAAACTCCTTATTGGTTCGGGGTTAATAATTGCCGCTGTTGTTCTGTTTTTCTTTCCGACAATTTTGGCTATTGTTACAAAAACATTTAATGCATATATTATTCTTGCTATTATTTTGTGTTGGATAAGTGCATTGTTGCTTGGATTTTCTGTTTCAGGTTACTGTTTACAGGCTGCACAAGACAGAATTCATAACAGAGTTGCTTCTCTGCCTGAGTGGGATGATTTTTGGAGTTATGTCTTTATTGGCTTTAAATGTGCTTTGGGCTCTACTTTGTACTATTTACCTGTGATAGTATTGGGTATAGTTGCCGGAATATATGAGGTTATTGCTAAACAACAAGGTACTTCTTCAGGTTCGGCCAACAGCTATGAAACTCTGTCATTTTTCTTTAATCTTGTACACAACTTGATTTATCTGGTATTTTTATTCTTTTATTTTGTGTTTAATGCCAATTTCATAAAGGATTTTAATGTATTCTCTTTTGTTAATGTTAGAGAAGCATATAAACTTTTGAAATCGGGATTTGTTAACTATGTAATTCTTGTTGCATTGGTGTTGGCTTTAGGTGTTTTGTTTAATTTTGCCGCTATTATTCTTTGTATAACAATAGTAGGCATTATTTTATTACCTTTCTTGTCTGTATATATTCAGCTTGTAACTATGGATATAACTGCTCAATATATTTCTATTGCAGACAGTGATGCGTGTGTAGCCGATAAAGACACTGGAAGTGGTAACGCAAATAGCTAAAATATTTTAAACGGATTTTAACCTTGATATTGTATTTGTAAGGTTAAGTCCGTTGACTTAGAATTAATGGTTGAAATATTGAAATTCTATGTTAGTTCATAAATAAGGAGAAATATATGGATTTGGATTTTGAAAAATCGTTAACCTACATTGCAAAAGATCCTCAATGGGGTAATAAGCTGTTGGCTGGTGCAGGGTTAATTCTTGCAATGATTGCGGTGTTTTTATTTCCGTTGTTGATGCTTTTAACAGGGCTTATTCCTGTTGTTGCAGTTACTTTTGTGTTGGCTCTTATTTGTGCTTTTTTGTTATGGTTTGCGGTTACGGGATATGTTTGTAAGACCGTTTATATAAGAATTAATGAACCCGAAAATGGAATTTTACCTGACTGGAAAAACTTTGGTGAATTGATTATTACCGGTATAAAGTATTTTTGCGGATATTTCTTGTACATATTGCCAGTGATTCTTATTTCGTCAGTTTTTTGGGGCTTTTTTATTGTTGGCTGTGCAAGAACGCATTTACCAATGTTTGCATCAGATGCTATTTATTTTATTTTTGTCGTTTTGCTTGGTGCATTTGCGTTATTTTTAACTATATTAACATCAATTTTCTTGCCTTTAATGATGGCGAACTTTTTTAAAGAACAAAAAATACTCTCTTTTGTTGCTTTAAAAGATGCTTTTTCAATGCTTAAAAATAATGTTGGAAATTATTGTATTTTGATTCTTTTATATATTGCTTTATCAATGCTGAACCAGATTGTATGTTCTGTTTTGGTAGCGACAATCGTTGGGATAATATTTATACCAATTTTCTATTTTTATGTGTATTTGGTTGTTGCGGATCTTAATGCTCAATTCGTTGAGGTAGCAAAGAATAAGCAGATTACGGCTGACAATCCACAGGAAAATGCTAATCAGGAAAACGCTTAGCTCTTTTATGATAAAATACTATTATGAGAGAGTTGGAGTATCTTAAAATTATAAATAATACGCTTGCAGATTCGTCGCTTTTGGGCGACGACTGCGCGTATATTGACCCGTCATTTCTTGGTAGTTCGGGAATTTACGTTACTCAAGATTCACTTGTTGAAGATGTACATTTTTCTTTGAATACGATAACACCGTATTTGCTTGGGAAAAAATCCGTTAATGTAAATCTCTCAGATTTGTCAGCTGCTTGTGCTAAGCCTTTGTTTATAACTATATCTTTATCACTTCCGATTGATTGTGATGACTATTTTGTTAGCGAATTTTATAGGGGAGTGAATGAGGTCTGCCAAGATTATGATGTAAAAGTTGCGGGTGGAGATATAACGGGTTCTGATACGGTTTTTATATCTGTTTGTGCTGTCGGCTCAAAGTGTGCAAATTACAAGATTTCAAGATGTTTTGCTAAAGATGGAGATGTTGTTGTTATAACGGGAAACCATGGAGATAGTGCAGCAGGCTATTTATTGTTAAAAGAAAATAATAAAGCGTCATCTGTTCTTGTTGATGCTCATTTGAGTCCGAATGCTCAAGTTGATAAAAGTAAAATTATTTCACAAGTTTGTGATAGTGATTTTGCGATGATGGATACATCTGACGGTCTTGCTGATGCTTTGTACAAAATTGCTGATGCTTCTGACGTTTGTATTGAGGTGGATTTGGATGATGTTCCTATTAGTTCGGAATTGAAAAAGACTTTTCCTGACAGTTACAAGAATCTTGCTCTGTGGGGTGGCGAGGATTATCAGTTGTTGTGTTGTGTCAGTAAATCGGTTTATGAAAAGTTGGATAAGTATAAGTTTTTCAAAATAGGTGTTGTAAAAAAATCAGAGGGTAGAGCAAATGTTAAAATTAAAGATGGTTGCGATACCCTTTTGATAGATGAAGATATTTTTGACAAGAACAGTTTTAATCATTTTACACAGGATATGTCAGAGGATAGAAGTTAAATGAAATTATCGGTTATAGTTACTGCCGGCGGGAGCTCAAGCAGATATGGCAGTACAAATAAGTTATTGGAAAAAATTAATGATAAAGAAGTAATTAGGCATTCAATAGATGCTTTTTTAGAATTTGAGCCTTGTGAGATAATTGTCTCTGCATCAGAAACTCTTGAACCGATAGTGTTGGATTTTTATTCCAAAAATAATCTTGTTAAAGTTGTTAGGGGCGGTTCAACAAGACAAGCGTCTATTTTTAATGCTCTTAAAGCCTGTTCTGACCCTGATATTGTTGCAATTCACGATGCCGCAAGACCGTTGATAAAATATCAGGATATTGAAAAATGTATTCAAAAAGCTCTAAAGCACAAAGCTGCAATAGTCGCTGTAAAAGCTGTTGATACTATAAAAAAGGTCGATGAACAGGGCAAAATTCTTGAAACGCCCGACAGAAACTTTTTGTGGGCTGTTCAAACACCTCAAATATTCGATTACAACCTTATCTTTGATGCTCACAAAAAACTTGAGGGAAAATCTTTTTCTGATGACTCTGGCATGTTGGAATTTTTAGGTCGCGAAGTATATGTTGTAGAGGGAAGCTATTCTAACATTAAAATTACAACTAAGAAAGATTTATACATTGCTCAAATGCTTGTAAATGGCGATGATTTATAAAATGAGTTTATATAACTTAATATATTACGTTATTCTATAAAGTTTTTGTGAAAAATTGTCGATATTATCTATGTTGAAATGTAGGGATTGAGCATGAATAAAGATAATGAGTTTGATGAAAATACTCTAAGACATATAAAAATGCAGCAAGATTTGATTAAACTTATGAAAGTAATCGATGACTGCATTGAGGGGCTTGATAATTTTTATTATTATGCCAAAAAGAAAGAAATGCTTTCGTTGTCAACTAATAACTGATAGTTTTTGTTTGCCGGTATAGTTTTTTTTAGCTATAATTCTTTTATCGTAAAAGGATTACAGTTAGGTGGACTATGCTAAAACAATATATTATTGACGCGACAACAAAAGCAATTAAAGACGCAGCCAAAGCTAATAAGCTGAATCAGATGAATGGTGATGAAGAATTTATGCTTAATGCAGAAATTCCAAAAAACGAAGAGTTTGGGGATATTGCAGTTAATGTTTCATCTTTGGCAAGGTTTGCAAAGATGGCTCCGCCTCAAATTGCACAAGTTGTCTCAGAGTTTTTAAATATTGATGATTGCGAGATTACCACTGTTGCAGGTTTTATTAATTTTAAACTTGGAAAATCCTTTTTGAACGCAATTGTCTCTGAAATCATGAACAAAAAGTCTGATTATGGCTCAAATGATTTTGGTTTAGGGCAAAAGGTTTTGCTTGAGTATGTATCTGCAAACCCGACGGGTCCTTTCCATATCGGACACGGTAGATGGGCTGCTATGGGCAGTGCCTTGGCTAATTTGTTGAAATTTTCAGGATATGAAGTTTTTCAGGAATTTTATGTTAATGATGCAGGAAATCAGATTAAAAACTTAGGCCGTTCATTGTATATAAGAGTTTTGCAAGAGCTTGGCGAGAAGGTGGATTTTCCTTCTGATGAAGTGGAGAGAAAGTCTTTTTATCCGGGGGATTACCTGATTCCTTTGGCGAAAGATTTTGTTAAAGAAAACAATGAGTTTGCAAATTCACTGCCAAAAGATATTAAAGATTTGTCTCAAGAGCAGCTTGATGTTTTGTCGCTTTTTGCAAAGACAAGAATGTTAAACTTGCAAAAAGAATTGCTTAAAAAATTCAATACTCATTTTGACAATTTTTATTTTGAAACAGATTTGCACAAATCAGGTAAAGTTGAAGCGTGCGTCAATAAATTAAAAGAACTTGATATGTTATACGAAAAAGATGGGGCTGTTTGGTTTAAGTCTTCTAAATTCGGTGATGATCAAGACAGAGTTTTGCGTAAAACGGATGGTTCAAATACCTACCTGACAGCAGATATTGCGTATCATCATGACAAGATTCAAAGAGGTTTTGATAAGTTAATAAATATATGGGGTGCAGACCACCATGGATATGTTCCGCGAATGAAAGCTTCAATCGAAGCTCTTGGTGATAATCCTGATAAGTTGGAAGTATTGCTTGGCCAGCTTGTTAATATTGTCTTAAACGGTGAAGCTGTTCGTATGGGTAAACGTAAAAATATGGTTACTCTTGAAGATTTGATTGATGAAGTTGGCGTTGATGCTACAAGATATTGGATGATTATAAGAAGCATTGATACAACTTTGGATTTTGATATTGAACTTGCTAAGTCAAAAACAGACGAAAATCCCGTATTTTACGTTCAGTATGCTCATGCCAGAGCTTGCTCTATTTTTAGAAATGCAAAAAATGAACGTATAAATGTTGAGACAAAGCAAAAAATTGCACCGGTATTTACTCCTGAAGAGTTGGATAGTGCAATCATGAATGCAGATTTGAATTTGCTTTGGAGTGTTGATGACGAAAAGTCTGTCAGCTCTGCTAAAAAGTTGGTGCTCAAATTAGAAGAGTTTAAACCGGTAATATTAATGGCTGCAAGAAACAGAGCTCCTTATCTTATTTGCAAATATCTGCAAGAGCTTGCAGGATGTTTCCATCAGTTTTATACTTTCTCAAGAGTTTTGACTGATGATAAAGCCTTGTCTGCTGCAAGATTAGCTCTTGTTAAGTCTGTTTCTACAGTAATTAAAATTGCTCTTGATATACTCGCTGTAGATGCTCCTGAAAGGATGTAATATTATTTTGAATATTGCTTTTTACAGTTCTCCTATTGGAGTGCTCAAGTTGTATTCAACAGATTCTGCCTTAAAAAAAATAGAAATGGTTGATAAGGCTGAACCGGATTTTATGTGTTCGGATTTTAGTACTGAAGTTATAAATCAGTTAAAAGCATATTTTGACGGCAGGTTGCAAAATTTTTGTGTTGAGTACGAGCTACCTGAAAATTTTTCTACTTTTAGAAAAACGGTTTATGACAACTTGATTAAAGTTAAATATGGGACAACGATTTCTTATAAGGAGCTTGCGGTGTTGTCTAATGCTCCACAAGCAACAAGAGCTGTCGGTACAGCTATGGCACAAAATCCAATACCGATTATTATTCCATGTCATAGAGTAATAAGAACAAATTCAACAATCGGTAACTACAGTTTAGGCGGTTCTGATGTAAAGAAGTATCTTTTAGATTTTGAAATAAATAATTTATAAATTATTCTTCTTTAGCTGCTTGAGCAAGTTTGGCTCTTACTGCTTTTCTTCTTTTTATCATTTTTGATTCTTCTTTATTTTCTTCCTGTTCTTCTTCATCGTTTTCTTTTGATGCAGTTACTTTGGTTTGTTGTTTACCATCTTCTATAAACTTTGCAAGTACGCAGTTTAATAGTGTTCTTTGTCCCAAATCAAAACTGCCAGAAAAAGTTATTTGTGCATCTTCTGAAGCTAATGTGCTAAGAAACTTTGAAAATTCTTTCACTATATTGCCTAAATCTGATGAATTTTTAACTTTTGATGCTGCTTCAGTTACTTTTTTTATCGAAATCTTAAATTCGCATTTTTCAGCTTTTGCACTGATTTTTGATTCTTTTTTACTTCTCAATCTATCTTTAAGTGACAATTTATTTTCTCCTTTGGATTATATTTTTATGCTTTGAGTTATCAAATAGTCTGACAATTTAGAGGCAAATTCCATATAATTTTGTACAATATTAGATGATGGGTTTATCTCATTAACAGGAACTCCCTTATTTATTGCAGACATCATTGTAAGATAATTGTTTGGAATTTTCCAGTAGACTTTTTGTTTTACAACATCTTCTATATCACTGGTTTTTATGTCTTCATTTTCCATATATCTGTTTAAGACAAGTTTTACCTTGTCTTTTGTGTATCCGAGTTTTTCAAACATTTCCATACATCTTTGAGTACTTCTGATAGCAGGCAAATTAACTATTGCAACTAACAGAATCAAATCAGACATATTAAGTGCTGTTATTGTCTTTGAATCTATGTTAGTACCTATATCAATGACAACGTATGAGAAAATCTTTTTTAATTCGTTTAGGATATTTTTTATCTGTTCTGCTGTAATGTCTTGAGAGCTGTCAATATTAAGCGGATCTGCAATTACATAGAGACTTGTGTTTTTGTATCTGGTCATTGTTTTAAGGAGTTCTTCTTTGTCCAAATTAGATATATTATTTGCGATGTAATCCATTGCAAAAGGAGGTGTCATATCTAAAAATGTAGCTACATCACCAAGTTGTAGATTTAAGTCAATCAATGCGACCTTTTCTTTTGTCATTTGAGCTAATTCAACAGCAAGATTTACTGCAATAGAAGTTTTTCCAATTCCACCTTTATTTGAAAAAGTCGAGATAATTTTGCAGGGACTCTCTTCGATAGGGTTTAAAAGTTCATATTTTAGCTTGTTAATAAGCTCAGAAAACTCAGATTTAACAATTGGCTTTGAGATAAAATCTTTTGCACCTGCTCTCATTGCTTTTATAATCGAATCGGTTGTTGTTTTGTTTGATAAGGCAATGATTATGTTATCTTTTTTGTTTTCTTTTATTGTTTTAATTGTGTTTAGTGCTTTTTCATTGTTGTAGGATGTGTCTATAAAAATAACGCTTTTTGGTGCATTAAGAACAAATGAGCAACCTTGTTCATAATCACTGAACTCTGAACTTACCAAAACACCTTCTATATCGCACAGATAATTTTTTATAATACTTCTCGAATTTTCTTCTTCATCTATGATGACAACATTCATTACAGCTGTTTCGTTTAAATTATCCATAAACCGTCCTACTTTCGTAAATACCGCACATTTATTATACAGTAAAAAACACGAAATTAGGAATACGTTGTTTGGGGCAATTTAGCAGATATGGGGAATTACTCTGTACTTCAGATATTCTGTTAAATACATCGCACCACAAGCATGCGGTTGAAATGTACCGTAATTTTCCAAACAATATAAACTAAGAAGTACGCAACAAAAAACGAATTAGCGATAAGTATCGTAATCGGATTCTACCGTTACGTAAACAGGAGCTAACTCATACAAACCCGCAAGAATAGTTTCAAAAAAATTAATAACTTCCTTCAACATTAAAAATACTTCCTTTCACACACACAAAATTTTTCTTTTCACCTTCACTCTTATATAAAAACATTTGGCGAGAAAAAATTGCCTGTTTCAATTAAGAATTTTAAAAAATGTAATAAACATATTATCAGATTTTTTTGATTTTGACAATAAGTGTTACCAAAACGTTTGCAAACTGTTAACAATGTAGCAATTTTTCTTGTTTATGTGTTTTATCGCACTATGAGCGTGAATTTACTTATTAATCCTTTAGTAAAAAGATACAATTCTACTTTTTGTTCCAAGAGGAATTGTTCTTTTTCTTCTTTGCCTCAATTAGATAATGACAGATTTGAAAGTTCAAAAAAACCGTTATTAAACAAGGGTGATAAAGAAATTTTGGATGTGCTTAGCGACTCAATCAGCAAAAAAGAAAATTTTATTGGTGAAGGTAATGAAGCTGTTGTCTATAGATTAAAGGATGAACCCTACTGTGTAAGGATTATGAAGAATCCCCAAAATAAAAAGGAGTTGTTGGATTACAAGGGTAAAATTTCTTTTGATTTAACTGAGGATGATAAAATAAATCATAATGTCGCAAAACTTGCTAACGGGTGTTCTATACAAAGGTTGATAGAGGGTGTCTCTCTTTTTGATTTTGATAATTATGAGATTATAGCAGATTTGCCGCTTGATATCTACAAAAAACTTCTTAGACAGATTGTTTATGCCAATCAAAACGGAATGTTTTTTGATGGCGTAACAAAGAACTTGATATACAATCCTAAAGACAAGACTATAACAGCAATTGATTTTTACAAGGAAGATGATGAGTTTTATTTTTATCAATCTCCGCTAAGGGCTTTGTATTCATCATTGACATTAGGTCAGTTAACTGGTGATGCCGACAATGTTTTTGATTCTGCCTCTTTTAATAAAAAAATAGCAGGCAAGATATTTTCTGTTATTGTTGATGACTTTAAATCGGGGAATACGCCGTTTATCAAGCCTTCAAATTTTGATGATATATCCAAATTTTTAAGCTATTTGTCAAATATGCCTGATTCTCCATATAAAAATTCTCAATCTTTTACTATGTTTAAAAGAACGATGTTAAATTTACAGTGTCTTAAGATAAAAGAGCTTGCAGGCGAAGATGTTGTATCAGAACTAAACGGTCAGATAAAAGTTGCAAATGCATTGATTAATCAGATTTTTTTCGGTAAAAAAGATTAGCATTTACAAACTTCTTGCTAAAACGGCGATTTATTGTACAATGAGGGTATGTGTAGAAAAGGTTCTTCTGATGGAGAAGGACAAGGGAGAAAGAAGATGGCTATAGAAAAATGGTCCAATGCCTTGAAAGCCGGCATGATGAGCATGTTCGCGCTTCTTATGGCATCAAACTCTGCATTCGCAGGGGAGGCTGATTTGGTTGTTCCAAATCTTGCCAGCGATCCTCACAGCTTTAATCTTTTGCTTGTGGGTATTGGTATTTCCGTTTTGGGCTTAGTTTTTGGTCTTATCGAATTTATCAAGGTTAAAAACTACAAAGTGCATGAGTGCATGGCTGCTATCGGAAACACTATTTTTGAAACTTGTAAGACTTACCTTATCCAACAAGGTAAATTCTTGCTCGGTTTGGAAATCCTTATTGGTTTGTGTATTGCTTTCTACTTCGGCGGATTGCAACACATGGGCTTAAAAGGTGTATTGATTATCTTGGCTTGGTCAGTAATCGGTATTTTAGGTTCTTACGGTGTAGCTTGGTTTGGTATCAGAATGAATACTTTGGCTAACGCAAGAACTGCTTTTGCTTCTTTGGAAGCTAATCCTTTAAAAGTTTTAAACATTCCTTTAAAAGCAGGTATGAGTATCGGTGTATTGCTCGTTAGTGTTGAGCTTATCATGATGCTTGTTATCTTGTTATTTGTTCCAGGACATCTTGCAGGTGCTTGCTTTATTGGTTTTGCTATCGGTGAATCACTTGGTGCTTCTGCTCTTCGTGTTGCCGGTGGTATCTTTACAAAAATTGCTGACATTGGTTCTGACTTGATGAAAATTCAATTCAAAATCAAAGAAGATGACCCGAGAAACCCTGGTGTTATTGCTGACTGTACAGGTGATAATGCAGGAGACTCTATCGGACCTACAGCTGACGGATTTGAAACTTACGGTGTAACTGGTGTTGCTCTTGTTTCTTTCATTTTGTTGGGTGTATTCCCTGAATATCAAATCAAGTTGCTAACTTGGATTTTTACAATGAGATTCCTCATGATTGTTACATCCGTTGTTGCATACTGGATTAACACTGGTCTTACTCAGTTATTCTTTGGTAAAGCTGAAAAATTAGACTTTGAAAAACCGTTAACTAACCTTGTTTGGTTAACATCTATTCTTTCAATCGTTATGACTTTTGGTGTAAGCCACTGGTTATTGGCTGACCTTGGTGGAAGCCTTTGGTGGGTATTAGCAGGTATCATTTCTTGCGGTACATTGGGTGCTGCTTTGATTCCTGAATTCACTAAAATATTTACAAGTCCTAATGCTATTCACACAAAAGAAGTTGTTACTGCTTCTCGTGAGGGTGGTTCTTCATTGACAATCCTTTCTGGTATTGTTTCTGGAAACTTCTCAGGCTTCTGGATTGGTATGGTAATCGTATTCTTGATGGGATTATCTTACGTATTCAGCTTGCAAATACCTGATTCTGTTATGATTTACGCTTCAGTATTTGCTTTTGGTCTGGTTGCATTCGGTTTCTTGGGTATGGGACCTGTTACTATCGCTGTTGACAGCTATGGTCCTGTTACTGATAACGCTCAATCAGTTTACGAATTGTCTTTGATTGAAGAACGTGAAGGTATCGCTGAAGAAATTGAAAGAGACTATGGTTTTAAACCTAACTTTGAAGTTGCTAAGGCTCAATTGGAAGAAAACGACGGAGCCGGTAACACATTCAAAGCTACTTCTAAACCTGTACTTATCGGTACAGCTGTTGTTGGTGCCACTACAATGATTTTCTCATTGATTTTGGTTATCAAAAATACTTTGGGTATTCAACCTGAACAAGTTCTTAACTTGCTTAACCCATATACAATCCTTGGATTGTTAGCAGGTGGTGCTGTTATTTACTGGTTCTCAGGTGCTTCTATGCAAGCTGTTACAACAGGTGCATACAGAGCTGTTGAATATATCAAAAATCACATTAAATTAGATGATGAAAATGTTAAAACTGCTAACGTAGCAAACTCTAAAGAAGTTGTTAAAATTTGTACTCAATATGCTCAAAAGGGTATGATTAACATCTTTATTGCATTGTTTGCGTTTGCTTTAGCATTTGCTTGCTTGTCAGCTCCTGCTTGCAAGACTGTTGCTCCTGTAACATTCTTTGTAAGCTATCTGATTGCAATTGCAATTTTCGGATTATTCCAAGCTGTATTCATGGCTAATGCCGGCGGCTGCTGGGATAATGCTAAGAAAATTGTTGAATGTGATCTTTGCGAAAAAGGTACTCCTTTGCACGATGCTACTGTTGTTGGTGATACAGTAGGCGATCCGTTCAAGGATACTTCTTCTGTAGCAATGAACCCGATTATCAAGTTCACTACTTTGTTTGGTTTGTTGGCTATGGAAATCTCTATCAATGAATCATTCAGACAAATCGCTCCTATTGCCGGATGGATTTTCTTATTGATTGCGTTGATATTCGTTTGGAGATCATTCTATGCAATGAGAATTCCTGAAAAAACTGAAGAAGAAAAAGCTGAATAATCGTTTTTCTTATAAAGTAGAATCCCTCCTGACTTTTGTCTTGGAGGGATTCTTTTTTATATGATTATGCGTGATTATTTATTATTGTTTTTAATTTCTTTTACTTTTGCTTGAGCTTCTTTTATTTTTAAAATATTGTATATTCCCATTAATCTTTGTATTGAAAACAAACGCTCATTCACTATTTCTGTTTCATATTCGGCTGTTTTTTCTCCATCTTTGTAAAGTTCAAACTTGTCGTCTCCATAGCGGTCATAACCTTTTACAAAGACTATTTTGTGTCTTGTATCAGCCTTCGTCTTGTGTTCAAAGAGTACTTTGATTACTTCTGAATTCATTCCTTCAAATTGTGCTTTAAATGATACGTTATTGGAGTTGATATTCGGATTTATTTGAGGCATTGTTTTATCCTTGTTTTTTTGTTCTAATGCCCGTAAATATCAAATTTGTTATTTAAATTATTATTTGTAAAGAAATATTAAAATTTGAGATAAAAATGTTATTAAATTTTTACAATCGGGAATATATAAAGTAGAAGGAATAAAAAAAGATTTAAAATTTCTCTCTCTAATTCCTCTCTCTAATATGTGGTAAAGTTTAACCGGCGTGAGTCGGTTTTTTTTTTATCCTTTTACTGCTCCATCATTTTCGCCTGAAATAAAATATCGTTGCATTGCTATGAAAAACACAAGTATCGGGATTGTAGCAATGATAGAGCCTGCTGCAATGTAACGCCAGTTTGCGCTAAACATTCCCTGTAAGTCATTTACTCCGACAGGTAACGTATACAATGATTTTTGTGTGAGAACAATACTTGGCCATAAAAATTCACCCCAAGAACCAATAAATGTAAATATTGCCAAAACTGCCAATGTCGGTTTTACCATTGGTATTAGTATTTTCCACCAAATTTGAAATACGTTGCAACCGTCAACAAAAGCTGCTTCTTCCATTTCTTTAGGGATAGCAAGGAATGCCTGTCTCATCAGGAATATGCCGAAAGCATTTACCGCAAATGGTAAAATTAAGCCAAGAAAACCCATAAAAGTATTCACCGAGTCGACCATGTGCAATTTGAGCACAATCAAGTAGACGGGAAGCATTATTGCCTGAAATGGTATCATTATTGTTGCAAGTGTTGCATAAAATACGGTCTTCTTACCTTTAAAATCCATTCTTGCAAGAGGATAAGCCGCCAATGCAGAAAGTATGAGGTTTAAAACTACAGTAAATCCTGCAACTATCATACTGTTTAGAAAATATAATAAAAACGGAATTTGATTCCATACTCCCTTAAAATTGTCCCAAGTCGGACATTGTGGGAAAAATACCGGCGGATATTGAAATATGTTTTCATTACTGCCTTTTAGTGCTGTGGATAGTAGCCATAAAAATGGAAAAACAGACAGCAAAGAAACTATTATCAATGTTGTATGTATTGAGAATCCTCTTGTTATACTTTTTAGATTTTTCATTTTTAGTCCTTAAAGTTGATACTGTTTGTTTTCAAAACAACTGAAATTGATTATGGAAAGCAAAAGTACAACAAACAGTAATATAACTGATGCTGCTGATGCTATTCCTAAATCCAGATTTTCAAAAGCTCTTTCGTATATGTAGTAAACTATTGTTTTACTCGAATCCAAAGGCCCGCCTTTTGTCATTACGTATATTTCTACAAATACTTTCATTGCAGAGATTGAAGAAATCATTGTTACAAGACCAATTGTCGGCATCAAGTGAGGCAATGTTACAGTCAAATGCTTTGTTATAGGATTTGCTCCGTCAACTTCGCAGGCTTCATATAAATCTTTTGGCACACCCATTAATGCAGAAAGGTAAATCATCATATAATAGCCGATACCTTTCCATATTGTTACTATTATGACTGAGTATAGAGCAACATTTGGGTCTGTAAGCCAGCTTATTGCGGGTATGTGAAACAATGCCATAAAATAATTTAGAATACCCTGTTGTGCATAAAGCCATTTGAATGCTATTGCTGCAACGACTATTGACACAATAACAGGTAAATATATGAGAATTTTGTATAAAGTTATGCCTCGTATTTTTTGATTTATCATAATTGCAATAATCAGCGGAAATACAACAAGAAATGGTACTGCTACTATCAAATATATGAATGTGTTAAGCATTACTTTATAAAAAACGGGTGATTTTAAAAGCGTTACATAGTTGCCTAAGGATACAAATGTAGGGTGGTATATGTTTGAATTGTAATCAAAGAAACTTAGCAAAATAGTTTCGAAAAAAGGTATAAAGAAAAACAGTATAAGTATAACTGCGGCAGGCAGTAAAAATAAGTATGGTACGTATTTTTTGTAATATTTATACAAGATTGCTCCTTAGTTTTTGTATTCTGTTCTCAGGCATAGGCCGTTTTGTGATACTTCAAAATTAGTGCTTGTTAATGACATAAGCATTGCTCTGTCTCCATGGTAATCAATAGACCAAGCACCAAGGTATTTGGGCTTTTCGCCCGTTGATGCGTACGCAAAAACGATTATTCTTTCAGGATTAAGTGCATCCCAACCTATCGGATATATATCCCATCTGTAATCATTGAGATATAATTCGTGATTTTCTCGCCAATAGTATTTTATAGCCTCTCTTACTTCGCTTAGCTCTTTAACTTTACCTGTTTGCATATCGTATACAAGCAAATTGGTTTTCCATAAACCATCAGGCGTAAAAGATATTTTTTCTTTAAAAGCAATTTTTTTTCCATCTTCTGACCAGTCAAGAACAGTCATTGTTTTTTGTACATCAAGCTCCAGTGCATCCATACCTGTCCTGTGGATTACTTTTTTGCCATGATTTACATGGGCATTTTCTATTCTTGATTGAAGATTTTTGTTTACATCAAGGTTCATAAGATACAATTCAGAACCTGCTGTTTTAGTAGATGGGTAGTAATAAATTGTTGAATAAACCATCTTGTCTAAGTTTGGTGAGACGACGCCTATTGAATTAACTTTTCTTGATTTTTTCAGGTTGTTTAAATTTATGTTATAAAAACCAGGTGGATCATTGTATTTTTTTAAAAGAATATTTGGATCAGGCAGGTCTACGAGTTTTTCATCTTTTTCAAAAGTCGGAGATGGTATTTCTTTAGCTTTTTCAGCTGCTTTGTTTGCTTCACGATAATATTCATTCATCGTTTTAGGCATATTATTCTTTGGGGCTGGATGCTTTTCTTTGTAGCTTTTAGTCCAAAAAAATTTTGAGGCAACATCTCTTTTAAAATCAAATGCTACCGCACAAGAATTTGCAGTCGAGCAAATAACACAGGTAATTAAGACTATTATATTGAAAAATTTTAAAATTTTTCTTGTCATTCTATACAAGGCCTTCTCTCATTGCAGTAACAGCAGCTTGAGTTCTGTCATCAACATACAGCTTTTGCAAAATACTGTGTACGTGAGCTTTTGCTGTAGCTCTTGTTATGAAAAGTTTTTCTGCAATTTCCGGATTTGATAAACCGTCCACTATTAACGCCAAAACCTCCATTTCTCTGTCAGTAAGGCCAAAAGTGTTTTTTGCCGCTTTATAGTTAATATCTGTTTGTGTTTTTTCTTCAGATTTCTGTTGTTGTACACTTGATAAAACTAATCTGGCAATAGCAGGATCAAGCCAAGCTGTACCCTCATTTACGGCTTTTATGGCTGCAGTAAGTTGGGCAGGCGTTGCACCTTTCATTATGTATCCGTCTGCTCCTGCTGCAAGAGCTGCAAAGACATCGTCATCATTGTCTCTTGATGTGAATATCAGGATTTTTGAATCTATTTTGACATCTTTTATTTGTCTTGTTGCCTCAATTCCATCAATTATCGGCAGACCAATATCCATCAAAATAACATCAGGCAAAAATTCTTTTGCCATTTCAACACCTTGGTGTCCGTCTTCTGCTTGTGCAACAAGAGTTATACCATCAGTGTTTTCTATAACAAGGGCTGTCCCCATTCTTATCATTGTATGGTCTTCAACGAGTAATACTTTTATATCTTTATCTGTTGTTTTGTTTGTCATTGCTTCTTCCAACTTTACTATACTTTCTGTGGTGTTTTAAGTGAATCAGGAATCATAAAAGAAAATACACTACCTTTTGAAACTTCACTTTCTGCCCAAATCTTGCCGTTATGTGCTTCTACTATTTGTCTTGATAAGTAGAGTCCAAGACCCGTACCGGCTGAACGTTTCTGGCTTGTTCCTTGTGAAAAACGTTTGAACAGTTTAGTTAAATCGTTTTTGGGTATTCCTATTCCATTGTCTTTTACGCTTAAGATTAAATCTTCATCCTTATTTGACGCAGTAATCTCTATTTTACCGCCTGCATTTGTATGATTCAGTGCATTGCCGCATAGGTTTAAAAGCACTCTTCTCAGTTCGTTTCTGTCGGCATTTATTTGTGATTGTTCACAGTTGTCGTATGAAACAGAAATTTCAATCTGTTTTTTGTCTGCAAGTGCTTTTATTTGTGCAATGCAGTCATCGACAAAATGCTTTAGTTCGAATGTAGTTTTGCAAAGGTTTAATTTACCTGATTCATATTTGTAAACTTCCAACAATGCATTTACTAATCCAAGCATGTCTTCGTTGCTCTTTTTCATTGTATCAAGCAATGTTCTTTGCTTTTCTTCAATTTCTCCCAAAGTTCCGTCAAGGAAAAATTGTAGAGTTTGTATTGCGGCAAGTAACGGCGTTCTCAAATCATGTGTTAGAGTTGCGATAAAATCGTCGCGTAGTCGTTCCATTTCTTTTTGCAGACTGACATTTCTGACAACACCAACGTAGTTCGTTTTATCTTCTTTTTCATCCGATAAAATTGGAGCAAAGTTGATTTCTACGGGTATTTTTTTGTCATTTATAAAGTTTTTTATGGCCGCATCTCTTAAGAGAACTTCTCTTTTATCATTGGTTATTTTTTGCAATTGATTTTCTTGAGCAAAAATAAGTTCGTCTAGGCTCTTGTTTTCCAATAAATTTTTATCAAGACCCGTTATGTTCTCAAAAGCCGGATTGGCTTGTATTATTTTTCTCTCAGGATTTACAATGATTATACCGTCAGCGCAGTAGTTTATTATTGCGCTTAGTTTTGTATTGGATTCAACAAGATCCGCTGTTTTTCGCATCACTATTTCTTCTAGTGAGTGAGAGTATTTTTCCAGTTGAGATTTCGCTTCAGACAATTCCTCTATTTTTTTATTCAATTCAGATATAAGACCGCTTCTTTCAAGTCCGTTTCTTATATTTATGAGTAAGTCCTCATTATCCCAAGGTTTTTCAATATATTTATATATACCGACTTCATTAATCGCTTTTATTGCGTTTTCTTTGTCAGCATAACCGGTAAGAAGAATCATGCTAACGTCATCATAAAGTGTTTTGGCCTTTGATAAGAAATCAATGCCGTTCATCTGGGGCATGATAAAGTCTGACATAATTAAATCAGGTTTGTTTGTTTTCATGTACTCCAGTGCTAATGTCGGATTTGAAAAACATTCAACATTTTCAAATCCTTCTATATTAAGGAGCATTTTGAGCGTTGAAAGCACAATTTCTTCATCATCTACGGCTATTATCTTTTTTGACTTACAATCAATCATTAAAATATCCCAAATCTGTTTTATTTAACCGTCCTTAAACTGTAATATAATTTTTCCAAATTAAGTTTTAAGGATTTGCTTTTAAACGATACTCTAACCCTGTTTTTCTGCAAAGAAAAGGTTCTTAGATATAATTATATATCTTTTTCTATTTTACCCATGCAGCATAAAACTTTGGGTTCATAATAAAGGATATACCATATTTCAAGACCGGACAAATATTTTACATTTGTAAATCTATATAATATAATTTTTTAAACAGAAATTTGGGAGTACAAGTATATGAGAGATGAATTATTATCGATTCTGGAGAAAAACAGCAGAATAGATTTTAAAGAATTGGCAGTTTTGCTTGGGGCGACAGAAGCTCAAGTTTTAGATGAAATATCGAAGCTCGAAAAAGAGAATGTAATTTGCGCGTATCATACTCTTATAAACTGGGAAAAGACAGATATAGAAAAAGTTTCTGCACTTATTGAGGTTAAGGTTACGCCTCAAAGAGGGCAGGGGTTTGATAGAATTGCCGAAAGAATTTATAAGTATCCCGAAGTTAAATCAGTTTATCTTATCTCCGGTGGATATGATTTGTTGGTCTCATTAGAAGAGAAAAGTCTGAAAGAAATTGCTGCTTTTGTTTCTGACAAGTTGTCTACTTTGGAAAGTGTTTTAAGTACGGCAACTCACTTTATTCTTAAAAAATACAAAGACCATGGAACGATAATAAACGAAACCGTAAAGGATGAGAGAGAGGTTATTACGCCATGAGAAATTTTCTCTCGGATAAAGTTTGTGCAATAAAGCCTTCGGGTATAAGAAAGTTTTTTGACATCGTTAGTGAAATGAAAGATGCAATTTCACTTGGTGTTGGTGAACCTGATTTTGATACACCTTGGTTTATAAGAGATGAGGGAATTTATTCTCTTGAAAGAGGTCGAACCTTTTATACATCTAACTCAGGTTTGAAAGATTTAAGATGTGAGATTGCCAATTACATAAAAAGAACCCAGAATATCGATTATTGTCCTGATTCCGAAATTTTGGTTACGGTTGGCGGCTCAGAGGCAATTGATATTGGCTTAAGAGCTGTAATTAATTCGGGTGATGAGGTTATTATTCCGCAGCCTTCTTATGTATCTTATGAACCTTGTGCTGTTCTTGCCGGTGCAAAGCCCGTAATTGTCGATTTAAAGGCTGAGAATGATTTTAGATTAACACCTGATGAGCTTTTGGCTGCTATTACTGATAGAACAAAGGTACTAATTTTGCCATATCCTAATAATCCTACTGGGGCAATCTTAGAACCCGAAAATCTTGCTGCTATTGCTAAGATAGTCAAAGAAAAAGATATCCTTGTTATGTCTGATGAAATATATTCTGCTTTGACGTACAAGGGGAAGCATGTTTCAATAGCTTCTTTTGATGGAATGAAAGATCGTACTATATTGATTAACGGCTTTTCTAAGGCTTATGCAATGACAGGATGGAGATTGGGGTATGCTTGCGGACCGTCAGAAATAATAAAACAAATGACAAAAATACATCAGTTTGCAATTATGTGTGCTCCTACAACAAGTCAGTATGCTGCTGTTGAAGCCTTGAAAAAAGGTGATGAAGAGGTTGAAAAAATGCGGCAATCTTACAATCAAAGACGCAGGTTTCTCCTTAACGCGTTTAAAGAAATTGGTTTGGATTGTTTTGAACCTTATGGCGCATTTTATGTGTTTCCTTGTATAAAAAAATTCAATATGACTTCAGAAGAGTTTGCTACAAAACTTTTAATGGAAGAAAAGGTTGCGGTAGTTCCCGGTACTGCTTTTGGCGATTGCGGAGAAGGGTATTTGCGAATATCTTATGCTTATTCATTAGAAAACTTAAAAGAGGCTATTTCAAGAATTGAGAGATTTATAAAAAAGCTAAGCTAACAAAAAGTAAAGAAAAACCTCTTTGCACAAACAATGTTGAGCCAAGAGGTGAGCACTAAGTACAAGCAATCAGAAGAGTTGAGGATTTACTTGATTATAATATTACTTATTTAGTTGCTTTACATTGTTCGAAATAGTTATGTTTTCTTTAATACTTTCAGGCTATTTAGATGATTGTTATAAACAAGGATCTATGTTTTAATTGATTTAAAATTGAGAGTAGTGTACAAAAATGAAGTTTGTTAGTTATCTGAAAAATTGTTCGGCTTTTTTTAAAAATTCTAATCGAGAATTGATTTTTACATTTCTTACTGTTTTTTTAATTTTGGTTTTAACAAAGTCTCTTTGGCTGGATATTTATCCTTTAAATTTGAGATTATCTGATACATCTGCTAAAAATAATGAATCATATTTCCTTTTTTTAGGTGATGTGAAACTAGGCAGTGGTAATGGTACTTTCATCTTAAAATTTAATGAAATAGAAAATAAAAATATTGATGTTAGTTATACCAAGACTTTGAACTTGGCCAAATTAAAAATAAAAGATAGAAAACAAGGTAAAAATTTAATTAGTGGAATGAATGTACTTTCAGATAATCGATATATCGATAGCAAAGAGAGCATTATATTGACTTTGTATCCTGATTTTATTGATATTTTTGGTACAGAAAAAGATATTTGGTTTGTCTATAAATTCCCGTTTAGTTTTTATTATGATGTAAAACTCAAATTTTGTCCGTTTGTAATAATTGCTTTTTTTGCTTTTATTATTTTTTATTCGTTTTTTTCTTATATATTTGCGCTTAAAAAAAATGAAAATTGTTCTATTTCTGATATTGCATTAGTAAGTATATTTTTTGTCCTACTCTTTATTCCAACATTAAAACTTGAAAAATCAGATATATCTGAGTTAGAAAATAGACCTCTTGCTAAGTTTCCTGCATTTTACGAAAATTTTCAGTTAAATAACAATTGGGGACGTCAGTTTGAAAATTATTTCAATGACAGATTCTTTGGACGAGAACAGTTAAATAATTTTTACAAAAAGCTGATAGATTTATCCTCTAATGTTTATCAAAATAATTTAGTGATAGTTGATAAACGTAAGGGCGTTTTTACTCACAAGGCGGCTATCAAAAATCTTTATAGACAGGTGCCTTTAAGTGAGTTAGAAAATGATGAAACATCTCTGCAAGAATTCGCTGATTTATGTTCGAAAAATGGTTCAAAGCTATATGTAGTTGTGATTCCTGATCGTGCGAATATATATAGAGAAGATATTCCTTATCATAATACAGAGGGATATATAACAGCAGGAGAACAGTTTAGTAATTATTTGGCAAAAAAGAAAGATTTAAATTTTACGTTCTTGTATCCCAAAAAAGAGCTTTTAGAAGCAAAGCAAAAAGCAAATGATGAATTGTTTTTTAAGACTGATACTCATCAGACGGATTATGGTGCTTATATAGTTTATCTTGCATTGATTGATTTGATGAAGAAAGATTATAAAAATATAAGACCAGAAACTTTAAATAATTTTGCTGTATCAAAGAGTAAAAGGGTTATGTCTTTTGAAGGTGAGGGATATACTATTGGTACGTCAAATGCCATGTCTTTGTGTGATGAAAAATATTTGGATACTTTTTATACATACTATTCCCCCAAAAAATCTTCAGGATTAATAATAAAAAAATATGATGATGATAATCTTCTCTCAAGCAGAGCCTATTATCCTAAAGGTATAAATAAAAAAGTTCTTCTTATCGGCTCATCATATATTGAAAAATTGTATATTTTTATTCGTCAGACGTTTAGGTTTACGGATAAAGTTAGAGTAAATAATTCTTATGAATCAAATTTTCATGTTTATAGATTTGAGAATAAAATAGCAAAAGAAAAACCTGATATTGTAATTGTTGCTTTGAATGAAAGCGAGGCTTTGCAGTATATAGAGTCAATGTACGATAATAGTATAGAATTGGAATGGTAAAAAATGCTCTTTAGCTCAATGACGTTTATATATGTATTCTTGCCAATAGTTTGTCTTTTATACTTGATAGTAAAAAAAGATTTGAGAAATTATGTCTTGCTGTTTGCAAGTTTGATTTTTTATGCTTGGGGTGAGCCTAATTATCTTGCAATAATGATTCTTACTATTGTAGTTAATTATTTTGGTGCTATCTTTTTGGAACGTTATTCTCAGTACAAAAAGATAATACTTTTTGCTACGGTAACGACAAATTTGGCTTTTTTGATATATTTTAAATATTTCAATTTTTTGCTTGATAATATAAATCATTTGTTTAAGACGAATATTGATTTTATACATGTTGTAATGCCGATAGGTATTTCGTTTTACACATTTCAAGCAATGTCATATATCTTTGATGTTTATAGAGGCGAAGTAAAACCGCAACGTAATTTTTATAAGTTAGCACTATATATTTCTTTGTTTCCTCAGTTAATTGCCGGTCCTATTTTGAAATACAGTGATATTGAACCGCAATTAGATAATAGAGTGCATTCTTTTGATAATGTTTCAATGGGGATAAAGCGTTTTATTATCGGTTTATCAAAAAAAATGTTGATTGCCAATGTTCTGGGCGAAGTCGCTGATAAGGTTTTTTCTCAAGCCCCTGACACTTTTTCTCATTTGACTGCTTGGTTAGGCGTTGGATCTTATATGCTTCAGATTTATTATGACTTTAGTGGCTATTCTGATATGGCAATCGGGTTGGGGCTGATTTTTGGTTTTAAATTTATGGAAAACTTTAATTACCCGTATTATGCGAAATCTATGACAGAAGCGTGGCATAAGTGGCACATATCTTTATCCAGTTGGTTCAAAAATTATGTTTTTGGGTTTAGGTGGTATAGTTGGCTTCCTAATTTTGTAAGGAAATTGGGTATCTGGAAAATTTTAAGAAGATTGAATTTTAAAAGATCATACGTTAATGTTATGGTTGTATTTTTCCTTATTGGCTTATGGCACGGTGCAAGTTGGACGTTTGTTCTGTGGGGTGTATGGAATGGACTTTTCCTTGTTGTTGAAAATTTAACCGGTTTGAATAAAGAATCAAATAATCGATTTGTAAATATTTTAAAGCATATTTATGCTCAGTTGGTTGGGTTGTTGGGCTTTGTATTTTTTAGATCTGAAAATTTATCTTATGCAATTGACTATTTCAAGAATATGTTTGGCTTACTTGCAATCCATGACGTAAAATATACGCTTTCTTACTATTTTGATAATCTGCAGATTTTTATTTTTATTCTTGCTTTTATTTGTTGTGCCCCGATATTTTCAAAAATGCTTTATATAAGAAAAGAACGATGGTTCTTAAGAGGCATTGTGAATGCTTGGTTAATCATTTTGTTTGTTCTTTCCACAGCAGTTATTGCTTCTTCTACATATAATCCTTTTATTTATTTTAGATTTTAAATTAACCTTTATATATAATTAATTTGATTTTTATTTGTTTACGTTGATATAATGGGTTAGATAATATGAGTATTTTAAACAGGGGATGTTAAATGAGCGTGGATAAGTCTAATATCAATGTTGCAATTTTAGGAGCAGGGATATGGGGAAAAAATTTAGTAAGAAATTTTTATAATCTTAACTATTTGCATACAGTTTGTGATATGGATGAGGAAAACAGGAAAAGGGTCAATACTGATTATCCTGAAGTTTATACTACGCCTGATTTTAACGAAGTTTTAAATAATAAAGAAATTGATGCTGTTGTTATTGCTACACCGAGTCATACACATTTTAAACTTGTTAAACTTGCTCTTGAGGCAGGTAAACATGTTTATGTTGAAAAGCCAATTGCTACTGCAAGTAAAGAAGCATTGATTTTGAAAGAGTTAGCTGAATCTAAAAATCTTGTATTAATGGTAGGACATTTGCTTTTGTATCATCCTGCTGTTAACAGATTAAAAATGATTGTTGAGTCTGGTGAACTTGGTGAGATTAAATATGTTCAATCTGACAGGCTCAATATAAACTACTTTAAAAACGATAGAAGTGTTATGTGGGATTTGGCTCCTCATGATGTTTCTATGGTTAGTTATATTTTAGGAGAAGAACCCAAAAGAGTTATATCTGCTATGGGTGTAAGCTCTGAAAGCAATGAAATTATGGATATAACTCATATTGAGATAGAGTATGAATCAGGTTGTGTTGCTCATATCTCTGACAGTTGGATACACCCGCAAAAAAGAGTTAATCTAATGCTTCGAGGCACAAAAGGCTCTGCAATGTTTGATGATACTTTGCCTCAAAATAAACTACAGGTGTTCAAAAATGATAAACCGAATTCAGGAAGCAACATAGCTTTAGATTATATTGAAATAGAACCGTTGAAACTTGAATGCGAGCATTTTGTAAAATGTATCAAACAAGGGTTAAAAGCCAGAAGTGATGGAGAAAACGGATATTTTGTCGTAAAAATTCTTGAAGATGCTGAAAAAATGATGCTTGGGGATAAGTTAAAGATTTTAAATGAACACAGTTTTGCAGCATCAAGAAGTAAACAATAGAAAAAACAATATTTAAGATGAGGAGTATATTTTAAGATGGCTAATTTAATTACTATAGCAAGAATGATAATTGCATTTATTGCAATATGTCTTTTGTTCTACCAAACACCTGCAAGCTATATTACAGCTTTTATCTTGACCATAATAGCAATATGGTTTGATGGTCTTGACGGTTTTGTTGCAAGATTATTGAAAGAAAGTTCTAAGTTTGGTGCGGTGCTCGATATATTAGGCGATAGAGTTGTTGAGAACATTTATTGGATTGTTTTTGCAGTTTTAGGTTGGATTCCGGTTTGGGTTCCGTTGGTTGTTGTTACAAGAGGCATTTTGACCGATGGTGTTAGAAGTATTGCTCTCGAACAAGGATTCACTGCGTTTGGTTCAACAACAATGATGAAAACAAAGTTAGGACATTTTCTTGTAGCTTCTAACTTCTCAAGAGGTTCTTATGCTGTTACAAAAGCATTGGCATTTGCTTTAATGATTCTTTGCAATTTCCCATTTGCAAGCATGAAATTATTTTTGGAAGGTAGCGATCCTGTTTTATCATCTCAGGCAATTTCTGCTTGGACTTCTTTTCATAATATATGCACTATGATTTGTCCTTTTGCACATTTCTGTGTTTATGCTGCAGTTGCATTTTGTGTGTTGAGAGGTTTGCCTGTTCTTATTGAAAGCAGACGTTTCTTTGTTGAAGATAAAGCAGAGTAACTTGTGATTTTTATAAATTATGAAGATAAATGCAAAGTTAAATATAGTATTGTATGAACCGGAGATTCCACAAAATACGGGAAATATTGTAAGGCTTGCTGCTTGTACAAACAGTGATGTTTATCTTGTTGGAAAGTTGGGTTTTTCGATTGATAGCAGACACTTGAAGCGAGCTGGATTAGATTATTGGGATTCTGTAAATATAAAAAGAGTACCCTCTTTAGATGCTTTGTGGAGTGAATTTCCTAACAATAATTTTTATTACTTAACTACAAAGACAAAGCAAAAATATACTGATATTTCTTTTAAAGACGGAGATTTTCTTGTTTTTGGACCGGAGACCAGAGGACTTCCTGAAGATTTATTGGCGAAAAAGGCTGAGTCTGCTTTGACCATCCCAATGAATGATGGACAACGTAGTTTAAATCTTTCTAATTCTGTTGCTATTGTTGTTTATGAAGCTCTTAGACAACTTGGTGTATAAAAAGGACTTAATATGGCTTTATACAAGGAAATTGATATATCTTTGGCAAAAGAAATACTTCCCCAAAGAGTACAAGATTCAAATAAAGGTACTTATGGTAAAGTTTTAAATATTTCAGGTTGTTTCAACTATCAAGGTGCTGCTTATTTGTCTTCCGTTGCTCCTTTAAAAGTTGGGGCAGGGCTTGTAACTTTGGCATCTATAGAGAATGTTATTAATAATCTTTCTTCTACTACTCCTTGGGTTACTTTTTTCCCGCTGAGAGATTATTATAACAAGTGTATTGCTTCTGATGCATTTAATGATTTAAAAGATGTTGTAAATAATTATAATGTAATATCTGTTGGTTCGGGGTTGTCCGTTTTGCCTGCAGTAAATGCTTTTGTCGATGATTTTTTGAAGTATTTTTCTGGTAGTGATAAAAAAATTGTAATAGACGCAGATGCATTGAATATTTTGTCTCAATTGGAGTGTAAATCATTGCCTGTCAATTCTGTAATAACTCCACATCCTATGGAAATGTCAAGACTACTTGATGTTTCGTTAGATGAAATTCAAAGAGATAGAATCGGATATGCCAAAAAAGCTGCTGAAAAGTTTTTATGTACAGTTGTTTTAAAAGGTTTAAGAACAGTTGTTTGCACAAAAAATCAGGATGTGTATATAAATACAAGCGGTAATTCTTCGTTGGCAAAAGCAGGCAGCGGCGATGTGCTTACAGGTATGATTGCAGGATTTATGGCTCAGGGATTATCTTCTGAAAATGCTGCAATACTTGGGGTGTATATGCATGGTCTGTGTGGAGAAATTGCGTCAGAGTCTTTGACTGAATATTCTGTTTTGGCTACGGATATAGTTGATTGTATTCCTTATGCAATAAAAAAGATAAAGGGAGAAGTACAATGACTTATAAGCAAAAAGGCGTTTTCCTCCCTTATAAACCGCATAATGGTAATACCAATATGGACTTGGATGAAAGATTATTGGGCTTTGCTATAAAAAATGAGTGGAAAGTGCCTGTCTTAAGATTTTATGGTTGGGCTCCTGCTTGTGTGTCATTAGGCCGAAATCAGGATGACTCTTGCTTAGATAAACAATACTGTATAAATAACGGTATAGACATTGTGCGCAGGTTGACAGGTGGAAGAGCCCTTTTGCATGATGATGAAATTACGTATAGCTTTGTTTGTCCTGCGGATTTTTTAAAAAACGGCAATAAGGTACTTTCTTCTTATAGAGAGATTACCGGTGCATTGATATGTGGATTTAATATGTTGGGTATAGAAACAGGATTTCCTGATGATGTGAAGTGTTCAACAAAATATGAATATTGCATGTCTTTATCAACAGGTGCAGATTTGAGTTATAAAGGAAAAAAAATAGTCGGTTCTGCACAGTTTAGAAAACAAGGCTATATCCTGCAACATGGCTCTATTTTGTTTAATTTGAACGAGGAAAAAATAAAAGGGATTTTTGGAGAGTATCCAAAAACTGATAAAATTACTTCTTTGAATGAGATAAATCCGTCATTGACAGGGTTCCAACTATGTGAAGCCTTAAAAGACGGATTTGAAAGATACTTTGATATTGAATTTGAAACTATTCACTCACAAGATCAGAGCGAAGAATTCTTGCTCCGCCAAGATATACATGTTTAATTTCATTTTGTTTTTTTTCTGTATTAACAACCATTAAAATGCGTAAACATTTTTTTAGGCTTGGTTCTATATCCATTTCATTAACACAAAGTAGGGGTACATATTGGATTTTAAAATTTCTTCTTACAAATTTTGCTGGAAATGATGTTTTTATATCCTTAGTTAGGGTAAAAATAATATGAGAAATATCTTCAATTTCTATTTCATTGCTTTCAACTATTTTACTGAATAACTCAACAGTTGCTTTTTCTATCATTTCAGGAGTGTCTTCATCAATAGTGATTGCTCCTCGTATTCCTCTTGAGTACATCGTTTGGGACCTCCTTATTCAAATTTTAGGCTTGTTTCATTGAGTAATTTTTTGAGTTGCGAGCCATTAGACCAAGCATAGGCATCCATTTTTTGCTTGCCTTCAGGTTTTACTTCCTGTATTAATAATAAACCCTGTGATGTACTAACTGCAATCCCATCTTTTGATATATTTACAATTTCACCGTTCATATAATTTTTTTCAGGTGTTGTATCTGCAGTTTGTGTTTTTAATATTTGTATAGACTTACCTTGAAATGTTGTTGTTGCACAAGGCCATGTAGTCATTGAGCGGACGTGGTTATGTATTTCTTGTGCTGTTTTATTCCAGTCTATTGTTGCATCTTCTTTTTTGAATTTTTTAGCAATAGTCATTAAAGAGTCGTCTTGTTTTTTGGGTGTTAGCACCTTATTATACAACTGTTTTAGTGTAGGATACATAATAAATGGTGCTTTGTCGCTAATTATATTCATTAGTTCTTTGTCTGTCATATTAGGAGTTATTTTGATTTTTTCTTGCAGGCAAATATCACCTGCATCTAAATCCAAAACAGTAATCATTGTTGTAATTCCTGTTTCTGTATCTCCATTGTATATAGCTCTTTGTATTGGATTTGCACCCCTATATTTTGGTAACAATGATGCATGTAAATTAATCGTTGCAATTTTAGGTATATCCAAAACTTCTTGGGTTAAAATCTGACCGAAAGCGAATGTTATAAAGAAGTCAGGATTTAGTTTTTTTAATTCATTTTTTAGTTCTTCATCATTTTTTATAGAGCTTGTTTGAAAAACTTTTATATTGTGAGCCAGAGCAAAATCTTTAACTGGTGGAGCCGTTAATTTTTTACCTCTGCCAGCAGGTTTATCAGGCTGTGTTACAACAGCTTGAATATTTATATCGTTGAAATTAAGTAATTTTTGAAGACAATTTACGGAAATTTCCGGTGTTGCAAGATATATAGCGTTTATCAATTTAATAACTCCTTTTTTATTTATTGTCTTCAGGCAAAACTGTATCTCCCGGATTTGATGGTAGGTCTTTTAGAGCTTCATCTAATTCCGGTTCTTCCAGTATATATTCTCCATCTACAGGATTTAGTCCTTTTTCCTTAAGAATCCTGTCTGCTTCAAATCTGTTTCTGCAATGATCAACAAATAATATTCCGTCCAGATGATCAAATTCATGTTGAATTGCTCTTGCTAAAAGGCTTCCGTCTTTGCCCTCAAGTATAAAAGGTTTTCCATTTAATCCCAATGCTTTAACCGTAACATCTGCATATCTTTTTACATCCGTATATGCTTCAGGAAAGCTCAAACAGCCCTCATAACTGCTGCAGGCTCCTGATTTTTTTATTATTTTAGGATTAATAAACACTCTGGGGTTAAGTGGTTCATTCCCTGTTGAAACATCAATGACAAATACTCTTAAATGTTCACCAATCTGTGGTGCTGCTAATCCGACACCATTGTTTGCATACATTGTGTCAATCAAATCATGTACCAATGTTTGTATTTTTTTAGATATCTTAGAGACTTCTTTAGATTTTTGTCTAAGACCTTCATCACCGTATGAAACAATTTTTCTTATAGACATACTTTATTCCTTTTTGTCATTGTGTTTTGGATAGTTATTTAAAAATTTTTTTATTACTGTTGAACAAAAACTATGGACGTTGTGCATCCAACTCTTTTCTTATATCTTCAACAGTAACATAAACAACAGGTGATTTATCATCTTTTTGCAGATAAACTTCTTTTATACCCGCTTGAACTATAAATCTTTTGCATAGAATACAGATGAAATTGTGCCCATATATGTACATTGTTGCACCTTTGCATCTGTCTTGTCCTGCTTGTATTATTGCATTTTGTTCGGCATGAATACTTCTGCAGGTTTCATACATTGTTCCTGATGGTATATTGTTTTCTATTCTGTAACATTTACCAATCTCGTAACAAGAAGTTACCTTTGATGGAGTTCCGTTGTATCCTGTAGCTTTAATTTTTTTGTCTTCTCCAACTATTACAGCACCAACCTTTGCTCTAAAACAGTTTGAACGTGTTGCACAGGTTTTTGCAATTTCCAGAAAATATTCATTCCATGGTTTAATCATTTTTTGTCCCTTTATTTAATTAGTAATTATTGTATCTGTTATTTTTTACTTGTTCCAGCTGTTTTTGTAAAATAGCTATTTGTTCAGCTTGTTCCGGTGTTAGTATTTGCAAATCTTGTTGTGTTGATTGGCTTTTTAATCTTTCTCTACCGGTGCCGCCTCTTAAAATTCTTTCTCTTCCTGTTATTCCTCCATTAGCTTTTGGTGGATTTTTTAATTTGTTTAGACCTTCGCTTTGGCCATAATTTGAAGTTTCTGTTTCATTATGTCCATAAATACTTTGTTCTGATTCGATTTCTGCTCTTAGTCTATTTGTCAGTGTGTCTAGCATTCTTATTATTTGGTTTTGTTTTGCTACTATTTCTTCTGTGAAAGAATTTGTTCCGTCTTCTTTTATCCAGCCTATAGTTTTTCCTTTAGTATCTTTAAAAACAAGGATTTCATTAATTATAATGCCTTGATCTTTTCTGTTTGTTGTTCTTCCTAATTTTATGTCCCTGTTTGAAGAGGGAGAGATACTTGGATGTATATCTGTATTTATTGACCAGACTGTAGAGGGTGCTTGGGATTTTGCTCTATTTTTTTTCGTAATTACAGGTACCGATGCCAGTGCAATTATTGACACAATTAGCAATGTAATCAGTGCTTCTGCAAGCGAAAAACCTTTTATCTTCATACTTCACCCTTTTTTTACTACATTTTTATTCTAATG
Organism: Candidatus Gastranaerophilales bacterium; assembly: GCA_944326555.1. Lineage (GTDB taxonomy): Bacteria > Cyanobacteriota > Vampirovibrionia > Gastranaerophilales > Gastranaerophilaceae > Limenecus. Next base: position 36,113 of record CALVEK010000020.1, read on the forward strand.
TTATTGTTTTACAAAGTAAAGAATTTAATATAAACAAGAAACTAAAAAACCAACAGATAGATGAAAAAAAAACGAAAAAAGAGCAAGCTATAATTTCAAATTCAAATATAAAAAGAAATGTAGATTAAAAAAAAGGATTAAAAACTATGA
>CALVEK010000021.1 GCA_944326555.1 Candidatus Gastranaerophilales bacterium
TGAGTTGCGTAGGCAAAAGAAAAGAAACGAAGCAAAGAAAAGAAAACCGACGCAAGGATTACAACAGGGGCATACTGACCCATTGTTTTTTAACCTGTTTGGAATAGAGTTTCTGCTTATTATGACGAAAATTTTTCGGATAATTTAAACATATATCCGTAGTTTGTTTCATAAAAATTTAGCGCATATCTTGTTTCATCCATTGTGTCATCGTTTTCTTTGAGTGGCGTGTCAGGGTCAGAAATAATATGTGTATCTTCATCAGTTTGAGGATATCTGTATAGCCCGAATTCTCTAATTGTGTTTTTGCATCTGTCTTTGTTTATAATCAGTCGGTCGTAGTTGATTATGGAACGAACTATTCCTATACTGTCCACAACTTTGGGCTTTTTTTCGTGTACGATGATTCCGTTTAGTGCTTCTCTAAGTTTATGGTTTTGTTCAGGTCTAGCGTTGTCGCAGTTTATAAATCTGAAGTAGCGCTTATATTCTTTTTGTTTGTCCAAAATCCATTTTATGACTTTATCTTCACTGATTTTTGAACCGTATAGTTCATCAATTTTGTAGTATTTTCCGCTTTTTGTTACTCCATAAAGACCGCAAGACAAGGGGTGAATCCATCCCCAATCAAGCCCCAAGAAGTATTCGAAAAATTCGTTATTCTGAATTTTTTCGAGTATATTTTTGTGCGAACAGGTATGCTTTTCGATGGAAAATGTGTCATATACAAGGCCTTGGGCAACAATCCATAATCCTTTAATTTTTCGTGCTTCAAATACACCTCTGTATAATTTTTTTTGATTTTCTATAAAAGATTTGGAAAGATTGGCATTGTCCTCCATTGTAAAATGCCAGTAGTCAAAAATACTTCTTATATTTTCATCATTTTCAAGATAAGGCTTTATTCTTTCTCTATACAACCAGTGGTTAGAACTTTCAGGGTTGCTGTCGGCAATAGCTCGTGCATTCTCAGGTGTCAGTCTGGATAAGGCCATGTTATAAAACCCGTAATGATGTTTTGGCAGCTCATTTGCATACCAAAAATCCCAGGTGGCGCCTTGAATATTGGAATCGCTGTCAGATTTCCCGCCGCCGACGACTAAGCAGTTATAAAGTTTGCCCCACAAGTTTATGTCTAGTTCTCCGCTTGCAGAATTGAATTTAACTTTTGCTCCATGGTAGTTCTTTAGATAAGGTAAAAGCTCGACAAGGACATTGTTTCTTACCGTGTTTTTTGAATACCCTGAAAAAACTTTTAAGTATTCATTACCCACAAAATTAAAGATTTGAGGGATTTTATAAATTATTGAAAGAGTTTTTGCTGATCTTACCGCTCCATCACAAAGAGTGAAAAATTTCATGTCTTCCGGCTTTTTGCTCAAAAAAAGACGGTGCTTTTTACTGTATTTAGATTTTGTCCAGTCAATCGGCATTCTCCAATCCCTCACTCATTTCTTTTAGACTTTTTAAATATTCTTCCTGTGTACATATTTCATTTTGCTGTGCGTTTTTGTTTGTGCTCGAGGATGAAAGCGCTCTTTTTTCTTCTTCTGTACATACAAGTTTGTACAATGCCGCATTTAGTGTTGCGTTTGTGCTTTCAAACCATTTTGCTCTTAATTCTCTTTTTAGTTTTGCTCTGTTTATCTCTATTGCGTTTTTTATAACTTCTGATTCTTCCAATTTGTATTCATAAAAATCAGATGGTGCTATATCCAAAAATGCAAATATTTCATCAACAAACGTAATATCGTTTTGAGTGATTATGTCTGCACAATCACTTGCTAACTTGTTGTATTTCGTTTTTGTGATTTTTTTCTTTTTCATTTATTATCTCGATCTGTAGTAGCTTTTTACTTTTGTTCCGTCTGAACGAGTGTAAGAGGCAACATGTACCATCCCGCCGCTTTTAACTGCTTTGTCAGCCTGTTCTCTTGTCGGGACACCTATTGTCCTTTTTTGATAGGCTATGGCATCTTTGTTCTTTTCTCTTTCTTCGTCGGACATTTCTTCTATATCTTCTTTTGTGAAAATTTTATTATCATTGCTTTTTTTATTTTCATAAGCACTTAAGTCGATATTTTCATCAAACTCAACTGTACCGTTAATAATGTCCTTAACTCTTTTCTTTTTTGCTTCTTGCGGAGCTTTGAGTTCTTCTAATGTTACGTGTTTTGATTCTTTTTCCTGTATCTTTTGAGGTGATTCAGCGAGCCTTTGTGTGTACTTGGCAAGTTTTTCCTCTCTCATTCTTATTAATCTGTCTTTTAAACTTTCTGTGGTGTTTTCTGTTGCATTTTTTACCGCAGTCAATTTGAAAAGTGGATTGTTTAGCTTTGGGTCTGATGTTGATGTTGCTATTTCATTTTGAGATATTTTTTCAAATGCTTTTTGTGCTATCAAATCTTCTATGCTCGACCAATTAATATTTTGGTCTATATCTTTGTATTCTGCCTTTATATTTTTGGCTATTTCTCTTCCGATTGCGTTATTCCATTCATCCATGGATTTTTCTTCTTTTGGTTGGTATGTTTCTAATAATTCGTGTCCGGAAGTTGCAGCGTGTGATAGCAAATCACCATATTTCATAGCAAGATAAGCCGAGCCCCAGGCATGTCTAAATCCGTCTGTTGTGTCGTTCCAGCCACCGCTTGTGTTTTCAATACCCAATTCTTTTTGGTATTCAAGAGCTTTTTCTAAAATGTAGCGTTCTTCTTCCTGTTGCAGAAGCTCAAGTTTCTTTTTATAGTTTTTCATTATTTACTCCTGTTTTATTTATAAAAAAACGACTTCTTTTTTAAGAAGTCATTTTTTATCAGATGTTTATCAAAATTTTGAGGTTATTTTTTCAATAATACTTATTTATAGAAATCTACAACAATAATCTCAGGCAGGCAGTTAAATCTTACTGGTATTATGCTTGTACCTATCCCTTTTGAGACAATCATCTTTTTTTTGTTTTCTTCAATATATCCAAATGCATACTTTTTGTCGTAATCAGACGGAACTATTAAAGAGCCTAAAAAAGGAATGATGACTTGTCCTCCGTGAGTATGTCCTGCAAGCGTCAGAGTTACATTATTGGGTATGCTTGGGAATGTGTCAGGAGAGTGTGTTAAGAGTATAATAGGAGAATCTGTTTTGGGTAAAGTTTTTTTTACATCAGGTTCTCTTGTCATATAATCCTCGAGACCTGCAATGAATAGGTTGCTGTTGTTGTATTTTAGTTTTATGTTTTCATTTAGCAGAACTTCGATTCCATTCTTTTCAAGTTCGGTTTTAACCAATTCTCCATTAAGCCACCAATCGTGGTTGCCAAGTATTGATATTGTTTTGTTTTTTGCTTTTATAAGCGATAATTTTTTTGCGATTTTATCGACAGGAAGAGTGTTTTCAAAATTGTGCCCGTTTACAAAATCTCCGCCTAAAAGTACGATGTCTGCATTTTGGGAATTTATTTTTTTTATTATTCTATCTAGTTTTTTATCATCATTCATTTTTAGATGAAAGTCTGAGGCAAAAACAATTCTTAGCCCGCAAAGTTTTTCGTCTTTTATTTTGTAATGTTTAACAATCATTAATTGCGGTTCAACAAAAAATGACCATAAACAGATAACAATGATTGTTATCGCAGCTAGGTTTATAGATTTTAAAATATATTTTTTAATTTTATTTGAATTGTTCATATAAATATTAATATTACATTTATGGAACAGATAATTTATTATATTTGCTGTTTTGTTTTTTGATTTTGCCACCACCTCTTTCTTATTGTGTAAAAATCTTACCCTGTATCCGAAAAGACATCCAATGTGCCTTTTCGGATTATATCGGGCGCTGTTTAAAGCTAAGCGGTTTCGTCTGTAGTTGCTGCTAAATCGGTAGCTTTAGAGTGTATTTCTATGTCAATTAATTTTGTTTGTTTGCTGCCTTCTGCACCGAATTCGTGTTCAGTGTATACGCCTTTTCCGTCAAAAGTGAAAGTTGCAAAATCATCTTGTACACCGTTTATTGGGATAGCTGTAGCTTTTGCTTTATAAATGCAAAAATGCACATCTCCACCATCGTTACTTGTATCAAGAATTTGGGCTTTTAATTGGAAGTAGTTTGGTAAATCGCCGCCGCCAAAACTAAATGTACCTACAGCACTATCATCTTCACCGGAAGTTGTATAGCTGCCGCCTGTGAGTTGAGCAAGTACTTCCAAGCTGAGTTTTGCGTATTCCATATTGAATGTTACTGATTTGATTTTGTTTGATACTTCCAAAACCTTTTCATCACCTGTTAGTGATTTTTCTTCCATTTCGTAAGTTAATGAAATCTGTCTTACGCCCGGAAGATCAATCCCTTCTGCACATGTGAATCTTTCTGCAGAATCTTCTGTAACAGGGAATAATTTTGCATCATCTACACCGAAAAGTTTTGTTACTGTTTTGAGTGCCATTTTTTTCTCCTATCTGTTATAAATAACGGTTACGTCCAGTTGATAAGCGTGTCTTTGTGAAAGGTCTTTTTCTTGATAAGACGGCCCGCTGTTCAAAATTATGTGTACTAATTTCCCGTTAATGGATAATGCTTTTTGAAAATTGTCCTCAGGAAAAAGAATATCGTGTATTGCAAAACAAGTGTTTCTTGCATCTTCAAGGCTGTTATATTTGACCGCAATATTTATTGATGCTTTTCTTGCCAGATCACAGGGGTTATGATTGTAAAGTTTTAGGATAATAACGTCTTCACCTGTATTTGAGTCAAAGTCAAATTTTATTTTTTCTTCTTTTGCAATGTTGTTATTTACTATGAGACTTTTTAAATCGTCTAAAATCATTTTTACTCCTAATATTTGGAATTATGTTATAGTTTGCTTTGAATTGGTTTAAAATTTTATGCAAAATAGACTTCATTTATGGCGCAGAATGTTTCTGTAAGTGGATAATAGGGTGTTACATTAACTACTTTAAATGCTTTACTTTTTGTTTCTATTATGTCGTCAACTTTAACTACGGATTCCGTAAATAGCCTTCCTGATGAAGTTATTTCTTGTCCATAAGAATTGACCGTAAGAGCATTTTTGAATTCTATTTTGCAATCAATTTCATCAAGTGCAATGATATTTGGGCGTCCGTTTTCGTCTGTGCCGTCTACTGTCTTTAAGACAGCTGTATCTGTTAGCATATTGCTGTAATATCCCATACTTCTCTCCTTAATTTGTTGAGTGATATGTTAGTTGATTGCAGTTTGGGATTTTGTTTTAGCCTAAAACAAATCCTTTCTTGAGCCATTTATTAATAAGATATTTTGCAGTTGAAGAAAATAATTTTCTTTCTTCGTGAGATAAACTCTGATTTGCATAAGATATTGAACCTACGCCAAGACTTATCGATGAGATGTTGTTGGATTGATTTTTTATGTGTATGTCATTTGATTTGTTTATTAATTCGATAGCTTCTTCGCAAACAGCATCTTTGATATCTTGCGGCAAATCGTAATCTCTTGGGAAAACCATTGGTTGGTTTTCTGTAAGAGGATTTCCGACAAAGTCAAAAGCATTCATTTTTTTACTGGCAGTAATCAATAGTTTTTGCTTGTTTGCTTCATCAAGTTCAAACCATTTGTCGGAATCATATCTTTCTTCAAAATACAATTCTGCATCTTCGAGAGTAATGAGACTGTTTTTGTATAGTTCGATAGTCATAGTGTTTCTCCATAAAGAACAGATAGGGCATTTGCCCTATCTGTATAAGATAAAATGTAATATTTATCCGCCCATTTCTTCTGCAGCAGGTGCTAAAATTGCGAAAGGATAACGATTTTCTGCTCCTTTTCTGCTTACTGGGTTCGCTATTTGAACACCTAATCTCATCACGCAGCGCAAAGCAACCATATCTTGTTGAGCAAGGTTGTAGGCGATAGAACCGTCTGTGTTTTGAATAATAGCCTGATCAAGAACTTTGTAAGTGATATCTTGGCGTATTGAGTAAACTGCTTTTGTGAAATCACCTGCGATAAGCAGCGCTTTAGAAGGGTCAAAAATACCTGTTTCATCGTATTTCATAGGTCTTCCAACAAGGCTTACAGGCATTTCGGAAGTCAGCCCAGGTGTGTATAAAAGCTGATTGTTTTTGTCTCTGAGGTTTCTGAATTTTGCTTCTAATTTGCTGTCGGCATAGAATCCTGTAACTTTGTATCCGCAATCTTCAACTTTTGACATTACACCGCCTTCACCAATGATATCACCCGCAATATCTTCATTTGTTCCGAGTTCTACAGTGTTACCTTTGGAAATTGCCTCTGTAACAATTGCTTCAGGATAAGTTGACGGCTTATTTACTCCAAAGAATACGGCTTCGTCGATTGCTACACCGAATGCTTCAACAATTTGCGGTTGAATTTCATCCCACATGCTGTATTGTGCATCTTCAAAAACAGCTTCGGGAATGGGTACAATTACTGCAATTTCTTCTGCAGTAAGAGTTAATTTATCCCATTCTGCATTAGTTGTCTTTTTCATATCAGTATCGCCGTTTAAGAAATACGCAGTCGGTAAAGTGGAAGCAATTGGTAATGTTTTTTGTTTAGCACTCATGTTTGGCAATTGTTTAAACAATGATAATGCTGCAGAAGCCTGTGGTACATTTTTTATAATTTCTGAAGAAGTTTCTACGGGAATAAGAGCTTCTGCATTAGAACGAGAAATAATTTTTGCATCTAGTGTCATTATTTTTTCCTTTCTGTTTAGTAAATTTTATCTTTCTATCTGCCGAGGGCTGCTCTAATATAGGCATCCATTCTTTGTGATGGCGAAAGATTTTTTCTTCCGGAGCTTTTGAATGTTCCTCCGAAATTTTGTTTAGGGGTTTTAAAAAGAAATTTGTTTTCTTCTTTGTACTTTTCGATAAAAGAATCAAGATTTTCACATTCTTGGGGAATATCTTTTGCAACAAGCTCACTTTTTATGCAACCGGCTTTATCCAGCTTGCGCATAATAATCAGATTTCTGTTGTTTGCTCTTAATTCTTCCAACTCTTTTTGAATCTCTTTTGCTTTTTGAGTTATTGCCAGTTTCTGAGATTCTTCTGTTTTTGAAGCAACACGGTATTTTGCAGCTTCTTTTCGAAGTTTTTCAATTTCCTTTTTCATAACCTCTGTGTTAGAGCCTCTGAGAAGCATATCCATTTTTTGTGATGGAGAGAGCTTTTTGCCAAGCTCATGTGATTCTAGCTCAGAGACTTTTTGTGAATCAGAATCTTCTTTTTCAATACCTGATTGTTTTAAGGATTCTGTTTTTTCTGTAGTGCTAAATTGGGCATTTTTTGCACTAAGATTTTCTTCCTGTGTACCTGACATAGGAACTCCTTTCTTTTGTTGACCTGTTGGTGCTCAGGTCTTTTATAGCGTGTAAATAGGTAGAAATATTTGCAAAAGAAAACGGCACTTAAAAGTGCCGTGTATAATAGCTGGATTAAATCAGAAGGATTGTATCATCTGATTTTGCTATTTTTGCATGTACTTTCTGAAAAAAATTAATGTATTTTCCGTTTTAATAATTTTTAATTATCTTTTTTCGACATAAGATTTTTTACTCTTATCATAAGTAAGAACTATAGGTTTTTCGGAGTTTATAGAGGAAACCATTATATTGTGGTAACCGTCTGTTTTTTCTTGCAATATATTTATATTGTTTTGGGCATCAAAATATAAGTCTTTTGAGATTAGAGAATATTTTTTATTTTCTTTAGGGTTGAATTTTAGGATATACAATAAACAATCCCCCATTCCTGATAGTGAGGTTGCATAATGTGTTCCAATGATTTCTCTTGTTCCGTCTTCATTCAAATCATAGAAAAAGCCTGCTGTATCGTTTTGGTAAATTTTGTGAATTGCTGCATTTTTAGAACACAACTTTATATGTTTTAAAATCCAATTCCACAAAAGAACTGATGCTTCATCACCGTTTTTAACCGATTTTAGACAAAAAGATGTAGCAATTAAAGTATCATCTTTTTTTAAATCAAAAGCCGATGTAGCGTAGACCACGAATAATAATATTGTCAGGATTGTAATCGCTGTTAACTTTAATTTTTTCTTTGTCATCGTCGGAGAAAGTTTGGATATAATACAATCTTAATGCTTCAGCTCTGCTTTTTGCGAGATTCTTCTTTTGGTCTGCTCGAAAAATCAGTCTGTCCTTTGTTTCATAGTTTTCGTTGTACAAAGAATTTATGACTTTGATTTCATTATTCTTGTACATTGTCCAGTATTTTTGGTCTTCAAAAAGAGCTGTCTTTGCATCACCTGTTAACTTTTTGTACAAAAGAGAGTAATATTTATCTACTTCTCTGTTCCACGCTTTGGATGCGTTATATGTACATTTTGACCATTCTTCAAGGGTTTTTGCTTTTTCTTTGCAAACACTTTCGTCTTTGTCAATCGGATGCACAAAAACTTGTTCGCATTTTACGAAACTTGATGTTAAACAAAGTATTAAGCAGGTAAGTAAAAATTTTTTCATGTCTAAATGATACAGTATTGTATTTTATATCGCAAGTAATCCTATTACCTATTTTGCGGTGTATGATTTTTCTCTGCATTAATTTATTGTTTCATTTTTATTTTTATTTTCTTTTTCTTTTTCTTTTTCTTTTTCTGGAAAGTCCTTTGTTTGCTCTGATAATGCATTTTCATTATTAATTCTTGCAAGTTCTTTTAGTGCGTCTTCTTCCGATACTTTGTCGAGAGTAACAATCGTTGTCAATTTACTTTGTGTGCCTGCTGCGACTCGGCTGTTTTCTGTTGCAACAAGCTCTGAGTAATCTGCAGGTATAGGTTCACCCCAAGCAACGTTTACACTTTTTACTGGCGTTGAGTTGAATGCCATTGCACAATTGACAACATTTTGGATTGCAGAGGTAAAAGATACCTGTTTTATATCATCAACTTTTGATAGGGCTGCAATAAATATTTTTCTTAGACTTTCTCCTGACATATTACCGGCTATGTTTAGTCCGTAGGCTTGAGGCGGAGTTTTTGTAAGTATATAGAAAAAGTTTAATAATGTATCAACGTGTTTTTGTATCGCTTCGGCTTGCAAATCTGCTGTGAGGTATTCGGGTTTGATTCCATCAGTACCTATTTTTATAAAATCTTTGTCAGGGAATTTTCTCGTGTTTGTAACAGGATCAAATTCCAGATTTTGCTCGCTTCCTGAAAGTTTCGGGTTAGCGTGTCTGTTTATAATTTTGGAGTTTTGGCTGATAGTCAGCATAATTTCTTCTACAATGGATTTGCATCTTTTATAATCGCTTTCACCAAAGTATGAATCACTTTCTGTTGTGTTTTTTACAGGGAATACAAGAAAATCATTCCATAAATGAGAAAAATCCTCGTAAGGTACGGTATTGAATTGTTCAAGTTCATTTTCATCCAGTTGTCTGTTTAATGTATTGTTTGTACAAGTCCAGATTTCGTTTTCGACATAGCCTTTATAGTGTTTTTCGATTTTTTTAAACTCTTTTTTTACTCCGTTTTCTATTATTTCCAAAGGGTAGACTAGAATGTGTCCGAGAATATTATTAAGATTGCCTTGGTTGAATACAGGAATCCAGCATTCCGGGCTTACGGAAAATATTTTTACTTCATTTTCTTCTAAGGCTACTTTAAATATACCGTTTCCAAAACGTGAGTTATCAATGTATACTTCTTTTAACACTGATATGAAATTATTCTTCTTTGCAATTTCATCCCAGATTTTCTGTTTTGAATCGTCAACATTTACGGTTATTCCTTGATTTGTCAAGAAACCTTTGAAAAAGTCTGTTAGTGCCCAGAATAGGTTAATATTTATGAGTGATTGTGCGGTAGTGTTATCAAGAGGATAACGTTTTCTGATTTTTAACACAGTCGAATTAAAGGCTCTGTTAAAGTTTCCGTCATATAAATCTTTGTATTTATTGTATTTTCCCAGTCTTTCAATGGTGTCAGAATCATATCTGATATTTTTTATATCGAAGTTTGTGAACATTTTTACCTCATTTTCTTTTGTCAAATGTGAAATATTTTGTTTTTTTATGGGGATAGAAAAGAATAATTAAACTTTTATAACAAGTTCATTGTACATTTGAGGGAATCCTCTAAAGTTTTGCTCATTGCCCAGTTCTTTGCACCTGTCAAAAGTTCTGTCGCATTCTGTTTCTTCTCCTGTATAACCACATCTGCAATCTTTAAATCTTCTTACTTGGCAGGTTGTCCGATATTTCATAACAGGAGCTTGCACTTCGTATCCGCCCAGTGATGTTTCTATGTCCATGGATGCATTTTCGTAATCCAGTTTTAGATTATTGCATCTGCCTGCATAAAGTATTTTTTTGTAATCAGGAATTAACTCATTAGTGTTTAAATCGAGGAAAACCAGCGTTAAGACTGCAGGTGCATTTGTTATTACATCTCCTCGTTGACCTATAATTCCTGAGATTGCAAGTCCGACATTGGATAAATTAATGTTGAGCTTTGAGACACTTGAATTGTCATCTTTTTTTATTTCATCAAAGGTCAACGGTGCTCCTATATAGTTCTCTCCATTGTATTGAAGTGAATCAAGAGTTTCATTGTCTAAAACATAGATAGAACCGCCGCTTAGTTCTATTTTTAATAGTTTCCTAGGTATTATTTCATCTTTTTCCAGCTCATTAAAAGGACTAACGGTTGGAAATACCTCTTTGAGTTCAATTTCCATTGCTCCAAATCCGTATGAATCCACGTTTACATCCAAGATATCGGAATCAAATCTTACATTGTATGTTTTACCGTCTCCGCCAAGTTCTTTTTTCCATTCCCATTCAAAAGAACGGAAGCGTCCCCTTTTTGCTATAAAGAAATTTTCAAGCTGTTGTCTTGTTTTTGCGTTTTTTTCAAATTTTAATTTCCAGCTTTTTTTAGGTAAATCCCAGTAGGATTTCCTTTCATTTCTGGACGTAAAAACCTTGTCGACTATCGTATAAAAATTTATGGAGGAATCACATTCAACATTGTGATAAAAATCAAGAGAAGCAACTTGTTCAACCGGAGAATCATCAATACAAACAAGTTCAAGTTCAGAATCGGAAAAACCAAAGTCTTTAATGTTTTGTTTAAAGCTATCGGCATTAAATGTGCAAAGATAGGTTTTGCCGTTTCCTCCTTTATTTTTATTCCATAAAAATTCAAATTTTCCTGATTGCCCCATTACACTTATAAAAAAATCTTCAAGCTGTTGTCTTTGCTTGAAGTTTTTGTCGAATTTCAGCTTAAAGGTTCTTTTAGGGTATGTCCAAACAGGGTAGCGTTGCTCATGACCTTTCATTTTTTCATTTATTTGCGTATTAAACTCTATAGAAGTTGTATAGGCCTCTTTGTAAGGTATGTCAAAAATAGGATATTCCATATAAATCCTTTCTAAGTGTTTTAAAAATTTAACTTTTGCCCATAAAAAAATGGGAGGCGGGAGGGCCTCCCTTGGAAGGCTAAATAAGAGAGTTAAATATTGTATGTTTTAATGGTTGATTTAATTATTTCTGATTGCCAAATTTGGTCTTTAAAAATATTTCTGTTCCCTGATTCGTCCAAGTATCTTGCTACTTGTGTTTCTCCGTCTAACGCTTTTCCGTAGACCCACGGGATATTTTTAGCATTTTGTACTTTTTTTATAGGACAGCATTGTGGTTGTCTGATTCTCATTGTTTTGGTTCTTTCCAAGAATTTTTTTGCATTTTCTTTACTTAAATTTTTGATTTTTAACGGTTTTACTATCCCGTTATCTTCGTAATAACGCAATATCTTGACTTTGCAGCAATCATTCTTTTTGCAAAAAAGAGCGTATACGATTTCTTTTGTTATTTTTTTCCCATCAAAGTATTTCAGCGAAGGTCTTTTCATTAAATATTTTTCTATGCACCAGTAAGTTTCAGGATCATCAGTGCTGTATAAAAGACCACAGCAGTAGAATCTCAATTTCCTCACTCCTTAAATTTTTTGAAGTATATATCAATTTTGGGTAAAAGACATAATTCACCCTTTTGTGCAAGGTGGGCGGAAATGTAAAAATAATTTGTGAATATTTCAACCTCTTGCACTCTTATATATAGCACATAAATTGTACCCTGTCGGGTACATTTTTTTCTTGACTTTTTGCAAAAAATGTCTGTATGACCGAAAAATAAGACAAAAGCCTATATTAAAATTACCTTTTTAGTCAATGTTATGAGGTAAAAAGATATTTAATATTAAGGAGTGTAAATAAAAAGGAGTTGTTTTGTATGGCAGATATGGTAAAAAGATTCTGTAACACTTTTCTTATTGAGGGTGTATTTTTGCTAATAATAGGTATGATGTTGCTCATCTTGCCTCAAATGTCTACTTTGGCTTTGAGTCTTATGATTAGTGTTGCTTTGATTTTTGTAGGTATTTATAAGTTTATAAGTTCTATAATAAGACGAAACGAAATTGAAAAATCATGGCTAAGTGTCCTTATAGCAACACTGATGATAGTAACAGGTGCCTATATGACAGTGAGACCTTTGTTTAACCTTTTTGTACTAACTCTTGGTGTTGGTGTGTACTTTGTGTTGGAGGGTATAAACTCCATGGTTATGGCATTTGAAAGTAAAGGAATATTAAAACATTGGTGGGTTGGTATAGTATCAGGGCTCTTACAGTTTGCACTTGCTTTTATAATATTCTTTGGTCTACCTGGTAGTGCATTGTATGCAATAGGTATTTTGCTTGGTGTTAATCTCTTATTGTCAGGTATTGCTTTGATTTCTGTATACACAGGTGCCGGATGCCCAAGATTATTGAAGGCGGATTAGTTTGCCTTTGAATAAAAAATGGAGTTAACAGCAGAAGACACATTATTGATAAATATTCTGCTGTGAGCCGAAGAAAGAATTCTTCGGCTCTTCTTAAAGTCGATTTGTTCACTATTTTAAAGATGTTATCAAATATTCATCTTGTATTGTATCAATATTTTTTTCGATTCCTGCAAGTGAATTAAACAGGTGCGTTAGTAGTATTGAAACGTATTTTGCAGGTAGATCCGATAAATCTATAACAAACTCATTTATCCCTATCTTTTCAAGACGAGGAATATATTCATAAAGGTGTAAGATATAATCTTGAAACATGTGCATTCTGCAGAATCCATCAACAACAAATGGCAATACTTTTTTTAAAGACGGGTCTTTTAATGCGTAATTACCATTATGACATGGAGCTTTGCACGATAATCTTGATACAATAGCCGAATCATTGTTCAGAGGACATAAGCCCAAAGAGGGAACTCTTACATTACCGGCAATCGTTAATTTTTTGTTGGGGATAATGTTTTTTATTTTTCTTATACAACTTTTAATATTGTTAATGTCATTAAAGGTGCTGAAGTCAACCGTATCTATAGGATGCAAGTTGTTAAGACACTTTATGGACATACTGTTTAAAAGATTTATTCCCTGTCCTATTTCAACAGGTATTCTGTGCAATTCATCATCATTGATGAATGCCCAAAGGTATCCGATATTATTTATTATTATGGAAGATGGAATTGGTTCTGTTAAGCAAAGGTTCTTTACATATTCATACACCCTGTCAAAATCTCTTTCTATTAGGATTCTTGGGGTGCTAAGTTGTAGTTTTATTCCATAATTAAAACAGAACTTTTTTACTTTCGTTATTATTTGATTAAAACTGCTTTTGGAAAGATCTGCAGTATTTAAAATTTCTCCGTATTCAATACTATATACAGGGTTAAAACCTATTTTTGTTATAAATTTTTTTATGTCATCGAGTTGAGAAATAGATGAAAGACGCAAGTTTATCCTAGGGTATGTGATTTTTTTGTAATCGATGTCTTTTTTGAGTCTTGGGCGTTTGTTTTCCCACTCAAATTTTTGTATATTACGAGAAAATTTAAAATCAGAACCTTGTGCGCTCATCATTTCTCCCGAGAAATGATTTGTTTGATAAATGCTTTTTCTAACGTGTTTAAATGGTAATTTTTGGTTTTTAAAAACTTTTGGTTTAGCAAGGATTTTTTCAACAAGTTCGATACCTTCAAGTATTTCTTCAGATGATGCAAATTTCCCCTTTATTATTACAGAATCAATAGCATGCAATTTTTTAATGTCTTCCGCGCACCAAGGAAGATTGTCAGAATCAATTGCCAGTGAGATATTTTTGTATTTTTTTATTTTTGCAATATTTTTTAGATAAATTTCTTCGGTAATAATAACTTGATCAGCTTTATGGAACATGTTGACAAAATCAATACCGGCAAGATTGTGTATATCAAAATAAGAATCTATAATTACCTTGAATGGTAAAGAATGTGTTTTTATTGCTTCAAGTATTGCAAAACTGTTTATGAATATTCCGTCAATTTGTGTTTGTTTCAAAAAAGTAATGAATTTTTTGATTTCCACCAAATCTTCTTCTGTAATATTATGCTTAAAATTTACATATATTTTGCAATCATTTTCGTGCGCTTTTTTTATAAATTCATTTACGTATTCGAAATTAGAACCATTTTCACCTAAAAATTTGTGATGATAAACGTAAAAACTTCTGCACTTAATCTTGTTTATAAAATTTGTAACATCTTCAGGCTTTTTTATTGGCGCTGTAATTCTTATATCTTCCATGCGATTATTATAAAGTTTTAACATCAATTATAAAAGAAATGTTAAATAATGTGAACGAATAAATCCACTAATATTACTAGATTAATTCAAAATATACTCCAATCAACTGATTCCGCTAAAAAAATTTGCCATAATTTTAATCCTGTAATAGAATTATAATAGAATCGGCTGTTTGTATGTTATGCCATCAGCAAGATTTGTTTATTATGTTAACAGAAGAAGTATGAAGAGAGTGTAAATGTTTGGAGAATTAGGCGATTCGGATATATATGAAAATAACCGCGGAAGTAACTTTGATGATACCTCCGATGGGAATTTTTCATTTGACACCCAGAATGATTCAGATGCAGGTGTTTCAGATGATTTTTTAGATACATTTGACAGTGATTCTTTGTCTGCGTCTTCGTCGTCAGAAGCTGATTATAATGGTAGTGTTCCACCACAATTTGCTTCTGATACGGTTAGTGTAAATGCGGAAACCGATGTTTCTGGAGATGATCTTTCGGGTAATGTTCCCTCATATGCTCAGCAAAAGAGTAAAAGTTCATCTTTTGTTTTTATTGCTTTGCTTTTAGTTTTGGCTATTTGTGCTGTTGGTTTGTTTTTTTATAAAAAACATACAGAGCAAGTATCCTCGGAGGCTGGGCAAGCTGCTGCAGATTATTTTTACGATCAGTCAGCACCAGCTGTGAATACTGAAGGTGTTGCGCAACCGAGTGGAAATCCGTCTGCTGATATGGCGACGGTGGATGTAGATTTGGCAACAGCTGAAGGAGTTCCTGCTGAAGCCAATGCTGATGTAAAAAATAATTCGTCGATTGGTGAGACAAAGAAGCTTTCTGCATTGGAAAAGGCTATGCAAAAGAAAAAGGCTGATGAGGAAAAAGAAAATCAAGTCGGTCTTCATACCTCCATCGGTTCAGTTGTTATACCTGTCTCTGCAGGGGGCAGGCCTGATCCATTTTTGCCTCATGCTCAGCAGGTTGCATCGGCCGATAAGCCAAAATTTGACTTAGTTGCTCCTCCTGTTCAAGTTCCTGATAGTTATGTAGCGACAGAGCAACTAATGAATATAAAGATTAACGGTATTATGTATGATGAAGTCCGTCCTTCAGCATTGATTGTGGTCAATGATTCAGAACAGTTGGTACATAAAGGCGATGTGGTTATGGGCAACAAGATACTTAATATTACCAGAAAGTCTGTTGTTGTTAAGTGTGGGACTAACGTATATGAGATTAGTGCCGGACAGTCTTTGCACACCGATGTTAATTTGAATCCGGTGTCATCTGTTTCAAGACAGTTTGGAGGAGCATATTCTCCAAAGGCTAAGAATTTATTAGAGTTTAACAAATAATTTATAGGAGTCATAAATAAATGTTTAATGGCAAAACAAACAAAAAGAAGAAGATTTCGGTAGCAATGTCTGGTGTTACGCTTATTGCATTGGCTGCTACATTGGGGTATGCCTTAGATGCTAATGCTGAAATTAAGGCGTCTGTCGCAAAACCGGTTTTAAGATCCGAATATAAAAGCTCGGACATTATCAATCTTGATGGTGATGTAAGCTTAAGAAATGGTAATCAAAAAATCAGTATAAGTCTTAGAGATACTGATTTGAGAGCTGCTTTAAGAATGATTGCCGATAAAGCTGGTTTGAATATCATATTTCATAACTCTGTAGAAGGACAGATTGCATTGGATTTGGTTAATGTATCCTTAAATGATGCATTCAAAATGATAATGCAGGCTAATGATTTAACTTATCTTGTTGAAAATGGTACTCTTATAATAATGTCAAAAGATGCCAGCCAAGGTTCAGACATAAGCAAACAAAATATGATGACACTGCCTGTAAAATATGCTGATTCAGCAAAAGTGGCAGATTTTTTGAATAGCAATATTTTTTCGACTAATAGACCAGGCTTGTCAAATAACAAGATAGTCGTTACTAATCCCGTAACGAACGAGTTAATTATTTTTGGTACGCCAAACGATTATAAGATGGCTCAGAAAGTTTTATCTAAATTGGATGTGCCTCCAAAAACTATTTCTTATAGGGTGAATCATACTACGCCTAAAGAAATGGCAACTCTTATTTGTCAGTCATTGTTCCCAAATGCGTCGACTGGTTCATCTGGTTCCGGTTCTACCGGCTCCTCTGATTTAGGATCATCAGGAGCTTCTGCCTTACCAACAGGTTCTTTGACTGGTGGTGCTGCTTCTTCTGGTGGTGATAGCTCAGGTGGTTCTTCTGGTGGTACTTCTGGTGGTACTTCTGCAGCTGGAGGCGCAGCTACTGGTTCCTCAGGAGGAAGTTCTTCCGGTGATATTACATTAGGTGAAGGTAAAGTTGCTTGTTCTGTTAAAGCAGATTTAGAAAGTGGTAACTTGAAGTCTCTTGGCGGTGCTTCATTGACTGTTACTTATTTCCCTCAGAAAGGTACAATTAATATCACAGGTGGCTCTGAATCTCAGGCTGAAATGATAAAACAATTTATTCAGGCTAATGATAAAAAGCAACCTCAGGCATATATGGAGGTGCAAATTGTAGAGCTTACTGAAGATGGCTCTAAGGAGTTTAGCAACACTTGGAATATTATGACTCCGTTCTTCTCAGGAAGTTTCTCTTCTGAAGGCCTTTCAAACCCGACAAATACACCAATGTTCTTTTCCGGTGGTCCATATTATACATATGCGACAGATAAGGATGGTAATGTAACACCTACTAAGGTTTTTGATCGTTATCATGGCAAGAACATGATTGGTTGGAATATTAACTATCTGATACAAAATAAAAAGGCCAGAATGTTGGCAAATCCAAAAGTAGTTGTTACTAACGGCAAGAAATCTGTAATTGATTTGACTTCAGATTATGTTAAATCAGTAGAAGAAGAAATTATGTCAAGTAGTTTTGGTGCTAACGCCGGTGTGTCAAGAACATACGAAATTGGTGATGATATGGGTATATCTGTTGAGCTTACCCCATTCATTAGTCCTGACGGTTATGTTACATTGAACTTGAAGCCAAGTTATTCTACTGAAAAAGGAAAAGAGTATTCTGTTTCTCAAGCAGGCGGTTCTGAGTACGTTGCTGCTACATTATTGCAAAGACGTAATTTAGAGCTTTCCAACGTTCGTATTAAAGATGGGGAAACACTTGTTCTTGGTGGTATGGTTCAAGAGCAAGAAAATAAAGATGTTACTAAATTCCCATTCTTAGGCGATCTTCCTATTATAGGAAGTGCTTTCAGAAGTACTAAGACAACCAATGTAAAAACAGAGTTGGTAATAATGGTTACTCCTCGTATTATAAAAGATACCGAGGATGCTGTTGCTGAGTCTGAAAACCTATAATTTGTTAAATAGACCGGCTTTTGTGGTCGGTCTTTTCTTCAAATAAAATGTAAAGATGCAATTATGAGTACTGAAACAGTTAATAAAATAAAAAGTAATATAAATTCGAAATTTTCCGAATTTTTTTCAAAGGAAGATCTTATTTCGTTGTCCTTTGTTCCTATTAACAAACAAGGTGGTTTTTTTTATGTTGTTATAAAAGAGGGTGTTGTTAAAGGCACAGTTTCTGAGTTTATTGCTCAAAAAGATTCAGATGTTGTAAAATTTATTACACTTTCTTCTGATGATTTTTCGGATTTGTTAGCTTATTATATTGATAATTTTTTCTCTAGCTCAATAGAAAAAGAAGAAACTGTGGACAGTACCGGCTCTGGTGTTAGTAAAAATGCTGAAGTATCTCAAAATAATAATGATGATGCAGGTGTGCCACACAAGAAGAAGATTGGTGAAATACTTATTGAACAAGGCATTTTAACTGAAGAACAATTGGTGGAAGCTCTTGCTCAGTGCAAAAAGTCTGACACTCCAATTGGTTCTACTCTCGTTACTATGGGCTTTATAACTGTTGATCAGTTAAAAGATGCATTGTCTTATCAGCAGGGTTTTTCACATGTTACAGCTGCTCAATTAAATATTTCTGAAGGTGTTGTTAAGATATTGCCAGAGGATTTTATTAAAGAAAATCAATTATTTCCTCTTTCTTCTGATGGTCGTTTCTTAGACATTGGTATGGTTAATCCTAATAATAAAAAAGCACTGAATGAGGTTGTTTATCTTACTGGTTTAAGACCAAGAGTTTTATTGATGAGCTATATGGAATATAAGAACTGCATCAATAAGTTTTTTGGTCGTGCGAGAAAAGAAACTAATGAGATAATAAGAAAAATTGAACAAGAGGCTTTAGAGTTTGAGGTTGAAGAGTCTCTTTGGGAACAGGTAGAAAGGGAATTAGAAGACACGTCAGGTACTGTAGCAAATTTTGCTACTAAGATTATTACTGATGGTATTGATATGAAGGCATCAGATATTCATATTGAGCCCAGATTAGATTGCTATACTGTAAGATACAGAATTGATGGTATATTAAGACGTGTATTGGATTTGCCTAATAAAGTAGAATCTTCTTTAATTGCTCGTTTCAAGGTTCTTGCTAGGATGAACATTGCTGAGCACAGAAGAACTCAGGATGGTACTTTTACAGTTAAATATAAAGGTATTTCTTACGATTTTCGTATTAACACACTTCCTGTTGCGGGTAAAGAAAAAATGGTTATCCGTATTTTGGCTCCTGCAGCCAGTATTAAGACTGAGGACAAAATTATTAAACTATCTGGAGGAACAGAAGAGGATCTTGAAAGAATTAATAAGATGGTTGCCGCTCCAAATGGTATTATATTGGCGGTAGGTCCTACAGGTTCGGGTAAAACAACCACTTTGTATTCAATATTGAAAAGTCTTAATGATGAGGGTGTTAATATAACTACGTTAGAAGACCCTGTCGAAATTAAGATTGATGGTTTAAACCAATCTCAGATAAATCCAAAAGCAGGTATCACTTTTGCTTCTTGTATGAAAGCTATTTTAAGACAAGACCCTGATATCATATTGATAGGTGAGATTCGTGACTTTGAAACTTTAGAAACAGCTATTGCAGCTGCTTTGACAGGTCACTTGGTTTTAAGTACTTTGCACACGAACTCTGCTGCCGCTACAATTACTCGTTTGATTCAAATGGGTGCAGCTGATTATTTGATATCTTCTACATTGACAGGTATTGTTGCTCAACGTTTGGTAAGAAGACTTTGTCCAAAATGTAAAGAGGCATATCATCCGACAGAAGAAGAAGCAAAATTGGTTATAGCAACACCTGAAGAACAACAAGAATTTATGAAACGAACTATTTACAGACCTAAAGGTTGTTTTGATTGCAACAATGAAGGTTATAAAGGTCGTATTGGTGTTTATGAGGTAATGTTAATAAATAAAGAAATTAAAAAAATGATTGCGCATAGTGCACACGATGTAGAAATTGAAGAGGCAGCTGTTGGAATGGGCATGAAAACGCTACAAGCATCTTGTCTTGGTCATATTCTAAGAGGTGAGACAACGATTAGTGAGTTTGTTCGTGTACTTGGTCCTGTAACGGAATAGTATATGATTATAGGTGTATAAATAATGACAATTTTTAATTATATAGCTTTAAGAAATCAATCAGAAATAGTAAATGGTAAAATAGATGCAGAGGATGTAAAGTCTGCTCGTGAGGCAATAAGAAATCTTGGATTAGTACCTACAAAGGTTTTTGAAGATTCTAAAAAAGTTTCTGCGCCCAAAGTCAGATTGAGTCCGCTGTCATTACAAGAATTGATTGACTTTACTGGAACATTCAAAACACTTATATCTACAGGTGTTCCTATTATTGAAGGTTTGGTATTCTTAGAAAAAGATGCTGTGTCTTCACGTATTAGGTTACTTGCCAGAGAAATTCGTAAACAAGTAATTGCAGGTGCTACTTTTGCTGATACTGTTGCGAAATATCAAGAAATTTTTGGAAGCATATATGTAGGTTTGACAAAAGCCGGTGAAGATTCAGGGGAGATGGAAAAAACCCTTGAAAGACTTGCTGATTTGTTGAAAAAACAAGCTGCTATTAAAGGTAGAGTTATCGGTACTTTAATTTACCCTTGTTTTGTAATTGCGCTTGCAGCTATAGTTGTTGTAGTTATGCTTATGTTTGTATTTCCTGCGTTTAAGGAAATGTTCGATCAATCAGGTGCAAAATTACCAATCTTTACACAAATATGTATTGATTTAGGAGAATTTCTTAAAAAATATTGGGCCTTAACTTTGATTTCACCGTTTTTGATTGGCGGCCTTATTTATACGGCTTTTAAAAATCCAACCTCAAGAAGAATTTTAGATGATTTCTTTTTAAAAGTGCCATTAATTGGTGATATGTTAAGGTATGCAAACTTTTCAAACTTTATTACAGTTATGTTTGTAGCATATGAAGCAGGTATTCCTATTGTTGATTGCTTACATTTGGGTAATTTGACTATTGATAATAAAACTATTAAAAACAAGATTACGGATGCTATTAATAAAGTACAACAGGGTACTCACCTGTCTACGGCGTTGCGTTCTGCTAATATAATGCCATCTATGGTTTTATTTATGATCGCAACAGGTGAGCAAACAGGTAAATTGGGTGAATTGTTACACCAGTCTGTAATGTTTCTTGATAAAAAATTGGATGATATTATTGATGCATTGACTAAAATGATAGAACCATTAATGCTTATTGTAATTGGTAGTATAGTAATGTTCCTTGCACTTGCTTTGTACTTACCATTGTTCCAATCTTATCAATTGTCATAACTATAGAAAATATGAGGAATAAAAATGTCAGAAGATTTTGAAATGTTCGAAGTAGAAGAATTGGGCGATAATGATTTTACAAATGGTGTATGGTCAGAAAGAGTTTTAGTAATCACGCAAGACTACGAAATTAAGGGTTATGTTTTTATGCCCAAAATTGGTAAAAGAAGTCGTGTATTATCAGATATTTTGAATGGAAAGAAACGCTTTGTTGCTATCAAGGATTGCGAAATATCATATAGACAAATGCCTAATAGAAGAACAGAGTTTCATGACTTTGTTCAATTAAATATAAATTCTATAATAATATTGCGTCCGACATGTAACGAAGAATAGTAGCAAACTTTTAATTTGAAGAAAATGCTTGATTTCAAATTTTGTCCATGGTGTAATATATATACTAGCTGATTAGCTATGGGCTGCTAGCTCAGGTGGTTAGAGCGCACGCCTGATAAGCGTGAGGTCGGTGGTTCGAGTCCACTGCGGCCCACCATTTCGAACAAATAGAACTGTTCGAGTTACACATATAAGAGCCTTCGAGGCTCTTTTTTGTTGCCTTAATGCATGCATCCTTTTGATCAAACAAGATTTCAAAGAATTTGTTATAGCCATACTCTGCTATACCTAGTTTTGCTGTTTGAATAAGTTTTTCTATACTAGCAAAAGGCTCTTTAAAGCTCATTTTAACCTTTTTCTCTTTAACTGTAACAGATAAAGATGTCTCTCTAACAAGTTGGGCAATAGTTTCAGGACTAAGTTCTGAATATTTTGTACTTGCTTTTTGACAAACATCTAAAATCAATAATCCTGTTTTCATGTAGTCAATATTTGCGTTTTTGTGCCTTTGAAGTTCTGCATTTAGACTGTTTAGTTTAATTTCATATTCATTTTTGAAATTAATCCATAAATCCATGTCCAAAACATTATTAATTTGGTCTAAGTACATCTTTTTTAGTGTATCAGTGCATAGATCAATTTCTTTGTTTAACCTTTTTATTTCATTTTTATGATAATTTTGCTCGTCTTTTAGACTTTTTTGAAGTGATAATTTGACGAGTTCATATAATTTTTTATCCAAAGATATTCTTAATAGATGTCTATATAGTGCTGCTGTCATTTCTTTTTCTGAAATACACATTGTATTTGTGCAAGTTGGGTCATTGTGCGTACATCTATAGTATATTTTGTTATATTTTTTTCTTTCACCACTGATTGAATATCCACAAACAGCACATTTGGCAACTCCAGGGTATAGAAAATCAAAATTTTTGCGCACCTTAGACTTACACACCTTTTTGAATGCTTGTTGCGTTTTTATAAATAAATCATTACTAATTATTGGAGGATGTTTCCCTTGGTATATGATTCCATTGCAGCGCATTTGCCCTGTGTACATTACATTTTTTAGCATTGATTCTAGTACACTTTTTGTGATTTTGGGTTTTGCGTTTTGGTAATAGTATCCCTCAGTGTAAAGTGTTTCACATAGCTTACGTAAAGAATATTTTCCAGTTGCAAATAATTCGAATGCTTTGCGGACAAAAACTACTTTAAGTGGATCTATATACAAATTTTTCTTTTCACCTCTTTTGTATCCATAAGGTGGATTAAATGGCCAATATCCTTCTTCTAAACCTTCTTGAAGACCTTTTGATATTTCTTCTGAAAGATTATCTATATAGTTTTTTGCCATCAGAACTTTAATTCCATGAATAAATTTGTCATGTGATTTGGAATTTTTACTAATTATTGACCCTTCTTTTACTAAATGTATCTCCAAGTCATATTCTTCAAGTGTTACGTAATCTTTGAAGTTTCTATACAGCCTATCTGTTTTTTCAACCAATACTGTTCTAATTTCTGGGTTATTTTTTAGAAAGTCAAGCATCAAATTATAGTTTGTCCTACCTGTTTTTTTAGCCGTTTCTGCATCAGAGTACTCTTGAACAATTTGAAAACCATGTTTCATTGCATATTCTTTCAAAAGTTTAAGTTGTGCGGGTATTGAAAATCCTTCTCTTTCTTGTTCACGACTTGATACACGTGCATAAAGAACAACTTGCTTGTTTTTCATAGTAAAAAAATCCTTTGATATTTCTGTAATTAACCTTTTTATTTTTACTTATTTTTCAAAAATTACAAGTAAGTTCAGTGGATTATTTTCCGTAAGATTTCAGCCAAAATACCATAGTATAAAGTCTTTTTGTCTAATATATTTCAAATCAAAAACTAAATAAAAATTATAAAATCTAGTTCAAATCACTATAAATAAAAATTCTTCAAAAATATGTATATATATATTCTAAAAAGCGTCGTAAACGTAGTCGGCTCTTGAAAGCCTTGTCTAACAAGGGTTTTGCCATGCTTTGAAACGTAAGATTTTTGTTTTGTAGGTGTGGTTTTTGATGTAGTCTCAAAAAATAAAGCCGCATTTTTGCGGCTTTTATGTCAATATATATATCAAATCTGAAATTTCTTATCTTTTTCTAATTTTTCTAAATGCTGATTTGAATGTCATCTTTAATCTGTTACCATCGCTTTTAAATACGTTAGATACTAAACTAAGAATTTTTTGCTTAGTAATAGTATCAAAACTCTCAAAAACGTCATAAAGACTGTTCTCAAAGGCTTCACTGACTTTTGCATTTACTGTTTCTAATTGCTTTTCTGCTACATAGATTTTTGAGTCTAAATCTCCATATTTTTCATTTATATTGGCTAGTTTACCTCTAATATATTGTTCATCTGTAATATTTTTTCTAGTTATATCTTCCCAAGCTTGCCTTTCTGCATTGTATTTATGGCTTTTGCTTCTTTTTAGAATTGCTAATTTTTGTGTGTGGGAATATAGTTCATTTTTTAAGACATTTTTCACAATTTTGTTAGGAATAAGTCCCAAACGAATCTCTTTAAGATATGTTTTTAAGTCATTATCAAGTATCGTTTCACTAATACAAACACGATCATTGCATTTAGGATTTGTACAGCGATAGTATACATATTGTTTGCCATTATGTTTCTTCTTGACATCAGCTGTCATGCAGTGTCCACAGGTTATACAAGTTAGAAGTTTTGAATATTTAAAGTTGTATTTACGAGGGGCTTTGGGAGCTGAATCAAGAAAATTTTGAACTTTTTCAAAAAGTTCTTCCGTAATAATTGGTTTATGATTACCAGCTTTATATTCATCAACTTGTTTTATGTGGTATTTACCTGTATAGAAAGGATTTTTCAATATAGATATAAGAGATTGCTTTGGAATGATTTGGGATTCTTGTAGTTCGTACATAAAACCCTGACGATATAATTCATTTGCCAGTTCAGAAATTGTGTAGTTTCCTGTTGCGTATAGTTCGAATGCTTTTTTTACAAAATTTGCTCTTTTTTCATTAATTACGGCAGTTCTTTTATCTCGTGGCCCATCATTTTCGTATCCATAAGGCGGTCGGCATGGGCGAAAACCTTTCAGTGCTTTTGCAAGAATTCCTGCTTTGCACTTTTCGTTGTCTTGTCGAACTCTGTAATTTGAAACACCGAGAATTGTATCTAACATTAGCATTTCATGTGCCCTAATTGGTGTTTGTAAAATAAGATTTTCTTGAACAAATACAGCTGTCAATCCTTCTTCTTGTACAAGTTGTAAGATTTTGTAAGCATCTATAGGGTTTCTTGACATTCTATCTATAAATGCAAAAATAGCTACGTCTGCAACTCCATTTTTGAGCTTTTTTATTACCTCATTGAACATAGGTCTGGTCTCAGGCTTCATAGCACTTCCGTCTTCTTTGTATATTGATTCGATATTCATATTGCATTTTTTTGCAAAATTTATACATAATATTTCTTGGTCATTCAAAGACGTATTTTCAGTTTGCTCTTTGCTTGAAACTCTACAATAAATTATACAAGTAGCATTTTTTATATTATTTAGTTTGTTATTGTTTTGATTCATTGTTTTTTCCTTTTTATTTTATATATTTGACATCTTTCACTATGTTTTATAGGCATAGTCTAACTAAACTTCACTGTAGTCTTCAAAATTTCCGTTGAAGGGTTGCTGATGTTTAGCTTTTTTTACAATTTCTAGCAAATATTCTTCTTTTGCTATATTGATAGATATTGTTTTTCCAATATCCATTGTTTTCCTTTTTGTATCAAAGCGACTATCTGCTTCAACATAGTTACAGAAGTCTGCCATTGTCAGCATTTTAGTGTCATCATTAGCAAACAAAATATTGAATTTATCAATGAATTTTCTTAAGTTGAGACGCAATATGCTATCTTGGATTAGTTTATAGTGTACATTATAGTTGAGTTCACCATTGTCTATAAGTTTTGATATATGTCTCAACATCAGGTCTGAATTTTTGACTTTAGATTCTAAATATTCTTCATAGCTATTGCTGTAGGAAATAGCCATTTCTTTCCAGTCAAAGAGTTCTTCTCCCAAAATATGATTAACTAAAAACCAAGTAGAACAGGAGATAGCTACGCTTTTTAAATATCGATCTTCACTGTAATTTTGTATTTTTTGGCTTAAAATTTCATAAACCTTTTTGTATATTTGAATGATATGACCTTTATAGCTAAGTAAAAGGGGCAAAATAAGCGATAACTCTTTTCGTGTATTTTCTGTAAAATATTTGAATTTTTTCGAGTTAAAATTTGCCTTTTTCATATTTACAAATAAAGTACGTGATAATAATGCTTCACTTGGGTTTACAAACTTGTAATTAGATGTGAAAACACAGGTTGTACATATAGAAATTTTTTCTATATTTGTTTTTGTCCCTCTTTCTCGTGGTATAGCACTATATAAATTTTTGACTAATTCTTCAACATCTTTTTTGAAAAAAGTTTGAGATAATTCCTCAATAAATACTGGTACGCTAATTCTTTTATTTAGTTCTGTTGATATAGCAAAAGGAGTCGATGTGCCCGATAATATACAACTATCTGACAGACCAAAAATTGAGGATAAACAGTACATTAGTGTACTTTTACCTGAGTGAGATTCTCCTAAAAAGAAAATTGCAGGGAAACCTTTGATTTCTTCTTGAAACGTATTCCAATAAATTACACTAAGAGCTGCACCAAAGCATAAAAGAGCTTTTTCATCACAGAAACATTCTTTTATGTTCTTGAAAAAATCACTTGCAATCTGTTTAATATTTTTTTCTGTGACATAAAGTTCTGGGCGACAGTTGTTGTTTATATCTATTAGGCTATTTTGTATATCATCATAATTTTTGCTTTGATCTAATTTTTGTAAATAATGAATTTTAGAACTATTGTAATCAAATGTAGCATTTTTCCAAACATAAGTATCCGATTGGTCCCCTCCGCAAGCAAATATGCTTCTAATGGGTGCATTTTCATTCAGTTTTTGCCTAAAGCTCTGAAATTGTTTATGCATAATACCCATATTCAGGTTTGTTGTATATTTGCTTAGTGCTGTAATAAATGTACGATAATCTATCAATTCTGAACCTGAAAATAAAGCAAGTATAGGTAATTGCTGTCGTGAACTATATAGTCTTAGTAGGAGTTGTTCTTTATTTTGGTTTAATGGAAATCTATTGTCTTTCTTGATTATTTTGGCAACAGGTTCAATTTTTAACGTTTCATCGTAGTTTTCAGGTTGTTCGGTTTTTTCTTCATTTGTTGTTTTAACTACAACAGGTAATAGCAGTTTATTTTGAGCGTCTTTCATCGACTACCTCCTCTACAATTTTTTGTGTAATTATCTGTATTAGTGCGACCAACATTTCTTTTTCATTTTCTGAGAAAGCTGTTTCTGATAGTCTGATTTTGTTCTTTTTCATAAAAAACCTTTCTATTGGCTTAAATTATGTTTATGTAAGTGTACACACATCCTAAAAAAGCCTTTTCAAGACTTTTTTATTTGTGCTCTTTGATTCCCCTGCTTTATAACAGCGGAACAAAATTGTACATAAGTACAAACTATGCAGAATATCCTCTAGATTCATGTTTTCAATAGTTAGTCCGAACACTTTACAGGTAATTTGCGTTACAGTCTCGGTGTTTTACCCTAAGTGAGTAAGTTTCCTTTCTGTAGAGGCTTTACCCGACGTTTATATCTATCTTTTTCATAAGAGCCAATTTATTTGTATAATTACACTTCGACCTCAATAATCTGCATCGACTCAACGGAGCTCGATCGACTGAATGAATAAAAGCTTTTAGCAGATAAATTAGCTCATCTAAAATTTATTCTGTTTTTATTTTGAAACCTAAAGGTTTCAATTTAAGATTAAAGTAAGAAAAGCCATGCTGTCAAGCTGATTTTAGAAAATGTTGATTAAAAAGGATCTTACGCTTATTTTATTTTCTTTTTTTTATCTTAAATTTTTATTTTTCTTGTGAAATAGCTTTTAAAATAATGTTTTTGACATGCTTTTCAAAATTTTTTTTATAATTTTTAGCAGTTGGTAAGAATTGGACAAATTTTTTAGGTATGATGTAGGCTATTTTCTTTTCAAGATTTTTATCAAGAAAATGTTGGTGTGAAAAGGAATCTAAACAAAATATTTTTAGATGTATATTCCTATATAAAGTTAACTCAAATAAAGAATTTAGTAGCAATAAGTATGAGAATGTAAAACCATCACACAAAAATAGAATTTTTTCATATTTTTGTGCTTTTAAAATAAGACTTATTTCAGATTTTGAAAAATCTATACTATTTTTGAGATTAAGACAGTTTCTATTTTGAATTGATGGTAAGTGAAATTTTGTATTTTCAGGCATGTTTAGTCTCTTTAAAAAAGATTTTTCAGTTGATACAAATAAAAAATCATATTGGTCTAATAAAATATCTTTAAAAAGACTCTCAAAAAGTTCTGCTCCGATTTTTATACTAACATTTCCAGTGAAAAATAGTAACTGTTTCATAAAATACAACCTTTCTGAATTATAAATACATTTTTTATTTCATTTAGATGAATGTAAACTGAAAATCCGAATTTTTGAAAATTCGGATTTTCAATAGAAAGGTTTTCTAAAAAATGTAAAAGGTATTAAAATCCTGTTACATCTTTAATTTTGTAATTTGTAACACTATCATCCATTATTGGTGCTTTAAATTTCCATTTACCATTTGGCTCAAGGTTATTAATATTATCTAATGTACTATCAACAAGGTTACCTGAGGCATCATATAAGTTAATTTCTACCTGAGCATATCCTTTTGTCCTGTTTGTATTATTTACAATAGTTCCACAAACCATTCTTGATCCAAAGTCGCCTGTGCACGGATGATGCTCAATTACTTCTAAATCCTGTTTGGCCGTTTTTATTTGATTAGTGCTACTTTGTTGTTGGCTTGTTGCATTGGTTTTATTAGTGCCTGTATTATTCCATCCATCAAAGAAATTATGTAGATTAAAGACAAGTGCTATTGTTATAATTATGCTCAAAACAATAGATAGAGTTTTGTTATATTCTTTCAAAGGCTTGTTGTTACGGTCTTTGTAGTTACCCAAAGCAATACTATACATGTCAATTGTTGGCCAAATACCACAAAAGCCCCCAAAAGTTAAGATTTGAACAATACCTATACCGATATAACCTGTATAAAATCTGTGTATTCCTAGCCATCCTAAAAAGAAACATAATAAAGCTGTCGTTTTAAAGTCTTTTTGTGGTTTATTCAACCATTCACCACAGTACTTACACTTTTGTACTGAACTATCAATTAGTTCACCGCAGAAAGGGCATTTTTGCATTTGTACTTGATTTTGTTGAATACTTTCATTTGCCATAAATTTCTCCTTATGTTTTTAGTTTTTATTAATAACAGTAATCTCCATATTCACATCTCAAGTTTGCTGCATAATCAAAAGCTTTTTGTGCTTGTTCTGCAGCAGTATTGTCTTTTAGTTTTTTGAATTTTGAAGTGGCTTCCCAAAAATTATCCATAGATTCTCTGTATTGCTTCTGTTCCAGATATAAATAGCCTAAAGCGTACTGTTTTTTTGCTTTTATTTTAGGATCATTTTTTAACTTGAGAATTTTTTCATAATCATTTACTGCATTTTTATACTCTTTTTTTTGTAGATATATATCTGCTCTGTATTGATATGCAGTAGTAAAATTTTTATTGATGAAGATTGCCTTATTAAAATCATTAATTGCTTCATTTAGTTTATTAAGACGTGATTTTGCATACCCTCTTTCACTGTAAGCTTTATAATTATTCTTATTTAGAGCTATTAAAATATCAAAATAATTTATTGCTTTTTCATAATTTTTTTCTTTTATTGATTTTTCTCCTGCATTAAAAAGCAAATTTATGTAATAGCTAGGAGCTTGTTTGTTGACAGAAATTGAAGTTCTTAATAAATTGAAAGTTCTATTTTTTTCTCCATTTGCAGCTTCATTTAAAATTGTATTTTCTATTAAATTGAAGTATTTGTTTTTTTCATTTTTATTTATACTTATACCACTTTGTATTAAGTAAACGGAACCTTTTATATTTCCGTTTTCAGATAGTTCAATACCTTTGTTGACAAAAAAATCTGCATATATATTTTTGAAAAAAAACAATATCAAAACCATCCAAACAGCAAACAAAACGAAAAAAAATTCTTTTCCAAGTGTATTTTCCTTAAGAAATTGTCCGCAAAACCTACATTTTATTGCAGTAATATTTATTTTGTTTCCGCAATGCATGCAAGTTTTTTTAGTCGATTGTATTTTGTCTTTATTCATGAAAAATCCTTTTGAATATATGTTTTTTGTTGCTGAATTTTTATAGTACTCAAACAACATCACATTTTAATAGATTTATTTTAAAAGTTAACCATATTTATGTAAATAGGCTTTTTAATGTATATAAAAATATGCTTAATTCCAACTTTAAACATAATAGTGTCCGTAAGTTACTAAACACGCTAACATATTAATAAGAGGTAGTATGAAAAATTCAGATGATTTTGCAAAAGACAACCCTATATTAACAACTAGCGTTGTTGCAGGCATGTTAGGTATTACACCTGATCGCTTGAGAATGTATGACACAACAAAACTTATAAATGTATACAGAGTTAATACGGGAAACGTAAAAAAGCGTTTATACAGCCAATATGATGTTGAATGGTTGAAAGGACTAAGAAGACTAATCAAAAATCACAAAATGAGCGTTGTTTTAGTGAAATATCTACTAAAACTAATACAACAAAACCCAAAACTTCACTACCCCCAAAGTGAAGTGAGTGATATATTAAAAGAATTGGCTAAAAATCCAAATTTTAAGTCGGTAGTGACAAGGCTTGATAACAAATCGTAGTACCAAACACATAACATGTCAGTTTGCAACATTAATCTTTTCATTTTTGATTATCTTTATCTTTGAATATGTCGCTAAATTTAACAATTGCCTTATTGTAGAAAGTAAAATTCTTTTCATCAGAATCCGCGATATTTTTAATTCCAACTTTGTTTAAAAAATGCCAAGCAAAATCTTTTTTGGCTTTTGCAGTAGGTGTTTCATCTGGTTTTTCAGAAAATATATTATTTAAAGAGCTTACATACAAATCAGATAATTGAATTAAGATATTATCTTTCGAATCTATCCACTGTAGTTTATTTATATTAACGAAATACTTATATCTCTCATTCAAAGTATTTTGTAAACTATTTTCTTTGTCTTTTGCTTCGAGCAAATCAGGACTTTTACCATCAATGTCAAGAAAAATATTTAAATCAACTAACGAATTTAGCAATGAATCCTTTGTTGCTTTTTGTATAACATCACTTAATACTTCTAACAGCAAGAATTCTAATAATTTTTCGGATTTGATTTTTTTTGAATGTTGTTTTAACCCTTTGTTTTCTATTGAAATAGAGTAAAAGGTTGGTATTTGTTCGAGTTTAAATATTTCATCAATAAAATCAATATAAAAACGATAGTTTGATGTTTTTATGTTTCCAAATTTTAGTTCTTCGTCTTTTACTTTATACTTTTGACATAGTTTTTCCTTCATTAAGGATATTTTTTGTTGATACATTTTTAAATTTGAGTCGTAAGAGTCAATTGCTATCCCTGCCAATATAAAATATGGTCCTTCTTTACCACTTTCATCAAAAAACAAGCTATATTCTGCTGTTTTACATATTTCTTCTGCTTTTTCTTTTAAATAACAGTTTTTATATTCATCACTTCTGTCTTTTCTTCCGCGTTTAACCGAGTCATTTGCTTTAAAAAGTTTGTAATCATTTTGTATCTTTGCCCTATCTCTTTGTATGTCATACATTTTAGGTAATTTGTAGAAGTTTTGAAAAGAAATTGTCTCTCCTATGACCATATCAGGATGAAAAACACTATAATATCTTAAGGCTAAAGTTATATCACTATTTCTCGTTTCAGGATATTGCCACAATATATAGCCAACTTTACTTAAATTTGAAGATTCAATAGTTTTTTGTAATGCAAAAGCTTCTTTTATTTTTGATATTTCAGCAATCCTCTTATAAAATAAAGCGCTTGAAATTTTTTGTTTTTTGCTTTTTCTAGGCAATTGCTTATCCTTTTTTATTTTGATGTTATTATTGTAGCAGAAACAAGCAAAATTGAAATTTTTATACTTGAATAAACTGATGTAATTAAATAATACGTTTTTTGATGGTTTATGTTTGTAAAAAAAAGTAATATACTTATAAAGAATTAATGATTTATGATATCATCTTTATGGAAGCGGGTGTAAAATGGAAGATCTTAGGTATAAAGAAATAACTACTGATATACTAAAATTTATGAAATCAGATGGAAAAAAAGAGTTTGTCCTTAATTCAAGTAAACAGGCAAGTGATGTTTCTCAAAATATGGTACAATCATTGTTAGTGTCACCTGAAGTTATGAAGTTACGTATAGGTGTTTAATTGACTTTAGATATTGATTTAAAAGCAAGTGATAAAAATTTTATAATATTGCCGTATGATTTTGAAACTTTAAAGTCTGTCTTTTTAACATTCTCTCAAATAAACACCAATTATTTAGAACAAAAACTTGATAATAATTTCTATAAAGATTATTTGCAAACTTTAAATGTTAAAACTTTTGTTGTTGAAAAACAATATATTGATAAAGATTTTTTGAATGATTATGCAAGTTATTATGTGAAGTGTTTTCACCCATATGAACGTTTTTGTACTAGATTGCATTTCTTTTCTTGTGAAATAACGGAAGAAAATTTTAATAGCTTATTAACGGATTTTCAACTTTTTAAAGAAAATCATCAAAAGTTGCAAGATAATTATCTTGGTTATATGGTAATAAAAAATTTACCGCAGAGTATTATTGGCAAGACTTGTTTAAAAAGTTACCCCAAAGACGATAATCGTTATTTTCCAGCGACTGTTAAACATAAGGTTCATCTTGCCGGAATACCTTTGTATATAGAAACACTACCTTTTCAGGAACAAGATAGCGTAGTTGCGGCTTGTGCAACTAGTTCATTATGGAGTATGTTTTATGGAACAGGTGAATTGTTTCATCATTCTA
The DNA here is from genome assembly GCA_944326555.1 of Candidatus Gastranaerophilales bacterium. Taxonomy (GTDB): domain Bacteria; phylum Cyanobacteriota; class Vampirovibrionia; order Gastranaerophilales; family Gastranaerophilaceae; genus Limenecus. The sequence continues at coordinate 32,926 of CALVEK010000021.1, forward strand.
TTCCATCACCGTATGAAATTACAAAAGCTGCAACACAGGATTTTCCTGTATCGAATAGAGCATTTCCAAATCATGGTTTGAGTTTAGAAATGATGGCTAAAGCTATAAATAAAGTTGGGTTAGAACCGTTATGTATAAATGCAGATAGTGAAGTCCTAACTAAAGCAACAATTTACGCATATTTGAAAGCCCATTTACCTGTTATGATGGGTATAAAACTTATTAATAGAATTACTAATAGAGTAGATATGCATGCCGTAACTATTGTTGGCTATAATTTTGATGAAAATAAAAAAATAGATTGCGTATACCAGCAGCCACATGAGGGATATCCCTTTAATTTAAGGGCATCTAATATTTCAAAAATATATGTACATGATGATCAAGTTGGACCATTTGCAAAAATGGAGTTTGGAAAAATTGGTTTTGATATTGATAAGTATGGGAAAGTAATGAAAAATGAAGATGGTTCTACTTATGAAAGATGGATTTTAACTACATCTTATGGTATGGAAAATGGGAGAAAAATTTATCATGCAATTCCTAAAGCATTATTGATACCTACATATCATAAAATAAGAATTCCTTTTGAATCTATATTAAGACAAGTATATGAGTTTAATCATTTGTTTGTCGATTTTTCAAATTTTTTAAATAATGAACATGTAAAGAAAATGGCTTCTGGATTTTCTTGGGAAATATTTTTGACAGATATTAATGAGTTTAAATATTCAATTATTAGTGATGAAATATTGTCAAAAGATGAAAAATTACGATTAACAAATTCTCGTTATCCTCGTTTTTTGTGGAGAGTAAAGGTTTATTCTTTTGCTGAAAATATATTTGATTTGATTTTTGATGCAACAGATATAGAGCAAAATGAATATATGAAAGAAACTGTTGTGTACAATCATGAGGCGATGGAAATGATGCAACAATTTTCATTGCTTTATTATGAACGAGGCATGACACAAACAAGAAATAAAATAATAAATAGCCTTTCTGCTAAGGCGAAAAATATTGAATTGAGCAGAACGATATAATCCTCGATAACTAAATTTAGTATAGTTCTTTTTTTTTTTTGTGTGTGTAGTTCTCTATTTTTATTGCAATTTAAACAAAATTTTAAATGGATTAGGGTATGTTTGTCTGTAGCAAACTGCATGCAGATACAAATGTTTCAAATATATTGTAGTTTTTCAAAACTGTAGTTTTGTAGTTCTTGGTACAAACTAACTCAAAATCAGACAATAAAAGACTGGTGATCTCAAGTTTTGGTGTGTACTGTAGTAGTAGCTGTAAGAATTTTTTGTGAGTGCTAATGAGTAATAAGTACAATAGATTATATAAATTTTTCATGTACAGCGAATCCTTTTGTATTATGTTAGACTTGATATGCTAACGAGTCTTGCCCAAAAACCAGATAAAATCAGATAAATTTCAAAAAATGTTATACATTTTTTTGCGTAAAAGATTTTTCAAAATCGTTATACAAAAATTGAGAATATATGGTGTCTGAAAACCTATATTATGCTGCGTTTTTGAAGATTTGGAGTGTTAAACCGTACGTCAACGTCCACCATAAAAAAAGAAGTCTTAAGACTTCTTTTTTTATGGTCAAAATGGGGCTTTTGCGCTTAATAGGTTCCTGGGATAATAGGTTTCTGGGTTTAAACCGCGTTTAAATATCGTTTAAATAGCATTCAAAAACTACCACCTGCAAAAATCTATTTTATCCTACCTCTATACATTTACCCCCAAAATACAACACAACTTCATTTTGTTGCATTTTTCAATTTGTTAAATGTTGGATAATATATTATCTAAATATTGACTTTTTAGTAAAAATAGTATAATATATTATCCATGAATGGCTTTTTCTTTAATCCTAAAACTCCTAAT
>CALVEK010000022.1 GCA_944326555.1 Candidatus Gastranaerophilales bacterium
TGCTTGCATCATCTGCATTTAGATGGTCTAGCTGGGTGAGTACAAATTGGCCATTTATTAAACTTGCTTTGACTTTTCAAAAATTTTGAGCATATACTGCTGGTAGCAATTGTTTGGGATATAAACTTTGTAGAGGGTATATAGAATTTCTAAACTTTCTTAAAATGCCGGTTTTGTCTTGATTGTTCTGAAATAATAAGTTTAAGTTTGAGTAGATATGTTATAAATTGGAGGTTTTTTATGCAAAAATTTTGTCATCTTAAAACGGGTAATACTTATGAGATGGTAAGGGATGATGTTATTAATTGTACAAATGCTAATGACCATCAAATTATGGTTTTGTACAAGCGTCCGGATTACCCTGATTTGATTTTTGTTAGAGAAAAAAATGAATTTTATGAAAAATTTAAAATTATTGAGTAATAAAAAAGGGCTTATGCCCTTTTTTGTTACCTTTTATTCTTTTATTGATTCAAGAAACTTTGTGTTTCACAGTATATGTATGCTTTTATGTCGCTAGTTGATGCAACATCTTGGCATAATGACGATATATCGAGGTTTGTATAATATGTATCCAACTTTGCTGCCAACTGTGGGTATTGTGCTTTTAAACTTGAAATGTAGTTTAATGCTGTTGTACGTGCTGTGTCTTCTGTAATTGTTGTATTTGTATTTTGCGAATTATTTTGATTTTCTTGCTTATCTACTGAGAATAGACCTTCTTCTTCGTTTTGTTTTTTCTTTTTTTCTTCTTCTTCAATTTTTGATGATGTTGTTGAACTTGTTCCTGGTACTGAACCGATTGAATCTACCATTATTTACTCCTTATCTTTTGTTAGTTTAAACTTGTACTAAAAACTTGTGTTTTTATCTAAAAAATTTTTTATATTAATTTTTTATTTAATTTAGTTTTGGTTTTGTAGTCTTTATAAAAGATTTTGTTGAAATTTAAGTAATTTGTTGATTTTTTCGATTAAATTATTAAACAATAAATTCTTACAACATATATTTCGGCATTTTCTTTTTAAATCTTTATTTTTTTTGTCTGAATTACATTATTTTGTTATAATCTTTTATTTAGATTAGTTTACAATATACTCATTTCTTTAGATAAATCAAGGTATTTATAATATAATCTGAGTATCTGTTTGTAATATTTATTGAAAAGGAATTATATGGAAAACTTGTTGAAACAAGAGGCTGAGTGGAAACATTGGCATATAAGCAGTGATTTGGCAGAGTTATTTAATTTGAGTCCTGCTGTTATTTTGCCTGAAACAAGAGATGATTTGATAGATATGTCAGTTAATGGTAAGGGAAATTTAACCTTTTCCGTTGCTTATGATGTAGAAGGTAAAGGTAATATTGTTGAGGCGGATGTTGTTCGTTGTAAAAACGGTATTGCTATAAATTATCCGGACCCATACATGAGGCGACGCGATCCTAATTGTATGGTTGTTAACAATATAGAAATGACTGATAAAGTTACTTTTGAAGAAAGATTTAAAAAAGAATTTGCACCTGTCAGAAAGCAAACGTTTGATTGGTTGGCAAAAAACGAGCTGATTCTTGTACCTTTTATGGCTGGAGGTTCTAAGTACGGCTATCCTGCATTGATGGTTGCGCCAAAGAATGCAGCTTTTTTTGCTGCAAGTATTTATGATTTGCAGGGTGTTATACCGAATGATAAATTGGAGAAAAATTTTGAACCAAAGGCTATAATATATGTAGCTCCGCCTTTCAGACATACTCATTTTGATGGTAAACAGGTTGTTGTACACAATCAACAAGGTTCTGTGCACGAGGTTTTCTCTTATAATTTATATCCGGGTCCTAGTGCAAAGAAAGGTGTATATGGCGTTCTTTTGGCATTGGGTCTTAAAGAAGATTTTGTTACAGTACACGCTTCAACTGTTAATATAACAACTCCGTATGACAATGATATCAGTATATTGCATGAGGGCGCATCAGGTAGCGGTAAGAGTGAAATGCTTGAGTATGCGCATCGTGAAGAAGACGGAAGGCTTCTTTTAGGTAGAAATGTAGTTACAGGAGAAGAAAAACATCTTGCTTTGCAACAAGGTTGTAAGCTCCAACCTGTTACTGATGATATGGCTTTGTGTCATTCTAGTTTCCAAAAAGAAAACGGTAAGTTGACTGTTGCAGATGCTGAAAATTCTTGGTTTGTGAGAATAGATCATATAAAAAAATATGGCACAGACCCAAATCTTGAGTCTGTTACTACAAATCCTAAAGAACCTTTGATTTTCTTTAATTTAGAAGCTCACCCTGATGCAACTTGTCTTATATGGGAGCATTCTGAGGATTCTCCAGGAAAGAAATGTCCTAATCCCAGAATTATTATTCCGAGAGACCAGATGAAAAATATTCAAGATGGTCCAATAGAAATAGATTATAGAAGTTTTGGATTGAGAACTCCTCCTTGTACTAAAGAAAAACCGTCTTACGGTATATTTGGAATGTTACATATTTTGCCACCCGCACTTGCTTGGCTATGGCGTTTGGTTGCCCCGAGAGGCTTTGGTAATCCCAGCATAACAAGCTCCGGTAAAGATGCTTTTAAATTGGAAAGCGAAGGTGTTGGTTCTTTTTGGCCATTTGCTACCGGTAAGAGGGTTGATTTAGCAAATATTCTGCTTGAACAATTTATGAAAACAACAAAAACAAGAAATATTCTTATTCCTAACCAGCATATAGGTGCTTGGGAGGTAGGCTTTATGGCTGAGTGGGTTATTAGAGAATATCTTGCAAGACGTGGTCAGGCTTCTTTCAGAAAACTTAACCTTAAACCGGCAAGACACCCTTTGGGTGGATATATCCCTGAAAATATTCACGTTGAGGGTACTGCTATTTCAAAGAAATTCTTTGATGTATCAAAACAGCCTCAAGTTGAGGAAGAAGGTTATGATGCAGGAGCCAAGATGCTTGAAGATTTCTTTAAAGAAGAATTAAAACTGTATTTGAAATCTGATTTGCATCCTTTAGGTAAGGCCATTATTATGTGCTGTATGGACAACGGTTCTATAGATGATTATGAAAAATTAATTCCGGGTTCATACTAGAACTTTTAAACACAAAAAAGCTGATAACATTCGTTATCAGCTTTTTTATTAGAAAAACTTAAATTATTCAGAAACTGTTTCTGTTTCTTCAACAGCTTCTTCAAGATTAGCAGTTCTGATTGAGTCTAATTTTGATTTGCCAAGATTTTTATCTTTAAATTTTTTAACTTGTCTTGCCAACTTATCTGCAACCAAGTCGATACTTGCATACATAGACTCTGCAGATTCTGCAACGTGCACAGCCCCTGTTGTCAATTTACAAGTAACTTCTGCAGTGTGATTTTCTGCTACACTTGGGTTTTTGATTACAGTAAGCATTACATCTATACCCTCAATTTGGTCGTAATGATTAGCTACTTTACCGATTTTTTCTTTTGCGTATGCTTTGATTGCATCTGTGATTTCAATATTTTTGCCGTTTACATAAATACGCATGTATAGCCTCCAATAATAATGATACTTTCTAAGTATACCTCAACTTTTGTCGAGTTGCAATCACTATATGACTTTTGTATAATCAGAATATCAATGGTTTGAGGAGTTTTTTGATGAGAAACATATTTACAAAATTAGTTCTTTTATTATCTTGTGCTTGTTTTTCAGCACCATCTTTTGCCATTATGAATAATGGTGTGTGGATTAATGATGCTCGTTCTTTATTTGTTCAAAACAAAGCTGTCATTTTGGGTGTTAACATTAGATCTTTTAATGCTCAGGATAAAAACGGAAATGACATAATAGAACTTGAAAAGGGTGAGGTCGCTGGAAATTTTGTTAATGCAGTAAAAAGATTGGATGAATTACAAAAACAAGGCATAAATACAATACATCTTTTGCCTGTTACTCCTGTAGGCAAAGTTAAAGCTATTGGCACTGCCGGCTCTTTGTACGCTATTTCTGATTTTACAAAGCTAAATTCACAATTGGATGATACTACAAATAACATGAGTGTTTATGACGAGGCCAAGTTGTTCATAAAAGAATGTCATAAAAGAAATATACGAGTAATTTTTGATTTGCCGAGTTGTGGTTCATATGACATGTATCTGGCTAATCCTAACTTATTTGTAAAGGGTGCTGACGGGCAGCCTGTAGTTCCATCCGATTGGACAGATGTTAGACTTTTTAAAGTTGAAAATGAAGATGGCAGATTGAATGAAGAAGTTTTCAATTTGTATAAAGATTACATTACCATGGTACAAAAACTTGGTGCTGATGGAATAAGAGCTGATGTTGCAACATCAAAACCTTTTGATTTTTGGAAAAATCTTATTAACTATGCGAGACGTAAAGATTCTCAGTTCTTGTTTATAGCAGAAGCATCAGAAAGTTGGTGTACTCCTGTTGCTCAAAATGCTCCATTTACCCCATATTACAAGCTCCTCGAAGCTGGCTTTGACGGTTGGTACGGTAGTTTCTTTGATTTTAAAGATTGGGAAACTGCGGAAAGAATGGAAAAAGAGTTGTCTCTTATACAATCTGTCAGAAAAGATTTTGCTCTTAAAAAGCAGCCAAAAGCTGTACTTGGAAGTTTTGCGACTCACGATGTTGTTTCTCCTATTATGACAGGAGGTATGCCGTATTCTAATATGATTATTTGGCTTCAGGCAACATTGCCTTTAAATTCATATTTTTTGGATGGTTTTCAAACAGGTGATGCTTACCAATATAAGTACGCAAATCAAAAAGCACCAAAAACTTATACGGATGATGATATTTACTATGTCCATAATGGTAAATTTGACATATTTAACTTTTCTCGTAAACCGGGAGCCCAAAATACAGATTTGCTCTCGGATTTTGTATTGGGTAATAGATTAAAGGTTATGTCCAATGAGATAGTTAACAGAGGTAAATTGACTTTCTTGAAAACTAATAATCCGAATGTCTTTGCTTATCAAATTAATTACAAATATTCAACCATTCTTGTAATTTTTAATAAGGACCTTGTATACCAAAGTTCAGCTACAATTAAACTCAAAGATCATGAATCTTCTGATATGATGTTTCCTGTAAAAAGTTCATCAAAACCAGTGATGAAGAAAAATAAACTGGTTCTTGACATGTTACCGGGTGAGACAATTGTCTTTTTGATAAGTAAGACAGTTGATAGCAAAAATAAACCGCAATCAGGATCTGCTAGTAATCCTGTATATAAGTAAAAATGTCTTTGTTTGTATGCCACAATAACTCTTTATCTTCTTTTTCCGGAAGTTCAAGAGTTATTGTCGGTATATTCCTTTCTACTCCGCAGTACGTTCCAAAACTTCCGGGTGTCGGATATCCGATATTTTTTTCTATTTTATATCCTGTAATTTTTGAAATATCTTCTGCAATGTTTTCTGCAGGACCGTCATAGTTTACAACTTTGTATGGTTCGTGTATTGATAAAATTAAATCAGGTTTATATTTTTCTATGACATAAACCAAAAATTGGGTTTCTATTTCGCTTGCAGGTTTTTCTCCACCGTAGTAATCATCACTTTGGGAAACTTTTATCCAATTTTTAGTTGGAAAATTTCTGTTTAAATCAACACCATTTATGTTTTTTCTTGTTTGAATTTCTTTTCCGTCAGGATTTAGACAGGGAATAAACAAAAGTCTGTTGGATGTTTCTGTCCTGTCTTGCAGATATCTGCTTATCAGATATTCTCCGTCGGGCTCATCTCCATGAAAAACCCCTATTGTCAAAATCGTTTTTTTGTAATCGTTTTTACTTTGTCTTTTTAAAAGTAAAATTTCATTTCCTTTTTGGCTGTTAATTTTAAGTTCAATATCTGCGTATATCATATTTCTTCCATTTTTTTCCAGTTTTTGGCTGCTTCTTTCAAACCTTTTTGTGTTTGTATTTTATCAAGCATTATTTGTTGAGTTGTGTTATTTATAAGTGTAATTATTTCTTTTTTGTTGTGTTCAAGTTTTATTGGAATAAGCAGATTATTGAGTTGTTTTGAACTTATGTATCTTGCCTTTGATATTACATCTTTCTCATTATAGGATGTAAAATAACTATCATTTAATGCATTTTTATTTACTGGCAAAATAGAAGTTAGTTTTGCCAGTTCTATTTGGTTTTTCTTATTTGTCAGGAATAATGCAAATTTTAAAGCAGCATCTTTATTCTTTGCTCTTTGTGGGATTATGAGATTCATTACAGATACATCATATTTTCCGTTAGAGCCTTTTGGCTGATAGGAAACATCTGTATATTTATAAATTTGAGGGGCATTTTCTTTTACTATATTTAAAAAGTTTGCACCTGATTGGATGAATGCAAGTTGCCCAGACATGTACTTTTCCAGTGCTTCTTGGTGGTTTTGTGTAATAGATTCTTTTGGAATATAGTCATTTTTGTATAAATTTTTATATTCATTAAATATTTCTTCACTTTGCTTTGTAGCAAGTTTTTCAGACGTATTAATGTCATATTTGTTTAGTATTTTTAAAAATGTATCATTCTCTGTAAGTGTTGGCATTGTAACAAACAGGTTCGTTTTTTGTTTTATTTGGTCTGCTGTCGCATTCATCTCACTGTAGGTGGATGGAATTTTGTTTATACCAGCTTTTTTCAAAATATTTTTGTTATAAAAAGTAATGGATGAGGTTGCATAAAATGGAACTGCGTAGCATTTTCCGTTTTGTTTGAGCATTTCTATAATTTGTGGGTTGTATGCATCGAGTTTGTTGCAGTCAATAAACTCAAGAGCTTGCTTTTGTGCAAGTATGCTTGAAAAATCAGGGGTCAGATTGACGAGATCAGGCGGCGTACTGCTCAATATAGAAGCCAGTGTTCTCTTTTCGCCCTCTGAGTAAGGTACATCAATCCATTTGATTTTTATATCAGGGTTCTCTTTTTCAAATTCGGTTATAAGAGGATTCATATAGCTGCCAAATGTTCCCATTTGTAAAGACCAAAATACTACTTCCTGCTTTTTCACTTTTTCGCTGGGTTTTGTGTATTTTGTAGGTTTTGTGATTTCATAAATAGCACTTACACATATTAATGTGATTATTGCTATTGTTATTATTGTTTTAATATTTTTTTTCATAATAAATTTCTTTATATTTTTACTAACAAACCTGTAATAATTGCTATTGCAATCAGTATCATTGGATTTTTTCTCAATTTTAATCCCATTATACCAAATATAACAAGCAGAATAGATGCTTTAAGTGAAATAATATCTCCAATATTGTGAGATGTTGTGAATTTTTCTATATGAAAAACTGTAGTATTCATAATTTTCAATCCGGCTATGCTTATGAGAGCAACGGCAGCAGGTCTTAATCCATATAAGGCACTGTTTATATATTTATTTTCCTTATTGCGTTTCAAAAATTTTGCAAGTAGGCAAATAATTATAAATGAGGGTAGCATAAATGCTACTGTGGTCAATGCTGCTCCCCAAATCCCTCCTACTTTTATTCCTACAAAAGTAGCCATGTTTATACCGATAGGCCCTGGTGTAAGATTTGATACTGCTATCATTTGAGTGATTTCTGCAATATCAAACCATTTGTATTTATCAACCAGATAGTATAAAAAAGGTATAACAGTGTAGCCACCGCCAATGGCAACAGCTCCTATCTTCATGTATTCTATTGCAAGAATGAGAATGTTATTCATTTACATCCTCCTTAGCATCTTTTTTATTTTTGGGAAATAGAAAATTTTTTAACAATCCCAATATTCCTGCTGATATTACTATTATGAAAGGAGAAATATTTAATATAGCTGCAGTAAGTGTAATAATAAAAATAAATACCGTAAACTTATCGTAAACAGAGAACTCCCAGAGTTCTAAGACTGTTAGCAAAATTAATATGCACACTGCTATGTCTAAAATTTCGAATATGTTTTGAACAATTGGGTAGTTTGTAATTATGCTTAGAAAAGCAAAAATTGCAACGATTGATATAAAAGCAGGTAAACAAACGCCAAAAACAGCAGCAAAGGCGCCGGCAATTCCTCTTGCTTTGTATCCTGTGAACATTGAAACATTACCTGCAACCAAACCGGGGAAGCATTGGCTTAGGGCATAATAGTTTGTTATTTCTTCCATTGAGCAGATTTTTTCTTTTTCTACCATTTCTGCTTTTAAAAAGGGTAAAATAGCATATCCTCCCCCAAAGAGAACAAGTCCTATTTTAAAAAATATCCAAAATAATTTTATTAAACTTATCTTTTTCATAAGATTTTTTATTTTAAGTTCGTATTTTATATTGCATTACTTATTATTTGAGCAACTTCTTTTGATGATTCGTGTGTTGAGAGTATGTTTCTGACTTTTAGTAAGTTTTCTATCATATTATTTCTATAACTTTCATCATCAAGAATTTTTAGTAACTCTGATGAAATTATTTGCGGTTTACAGTCGGATTGCAAAAGTTCGGGAACAATGTCTTTGTCCATAATTATGTTAGGCAAACAAACTCTTGTTATACATCTGACAATTCTGTAAACCCAATAAGCTATCCAAGGACCTCTATAGCTTATAATCATTGGTGTTCCATACAATGCTGCCTCAAGAGCAACTGTTCCCGAGGCTAGCATAAGCGCATCGGAAACACTCAGCAGAGAATAATTGTCATTTTTTATAACTTTAATTGAAGATTTGCCAAGATACTTTTTAAATACATCATCTTTTAGACTGTCTGCTTGTGCTATGACAAATTGTACATCTGTTCTTTTTTCAGAAATTTCTTGTGCTGATTTTAAGAAAACATCCATTAAGTTCTGCAATTCAAAAACTCGACTGCCCGGAAAAATAGAAATTAATTTTTTGTTTTTGTCTAAATCATATTTTTCAAAAACCGCATCTCTATTTGCCTTTTGTGGCATTTGTGAGATTAGTGGATGTCCTACAAATGTTGCATCTATACCCTCTTTTTCGTACATCTCTTTTTCAAAAGGGAATATTGTCATAACTTTTGAAATGTTTTTTTTGACTGTCTTTATTCTCCATTTGCGTGATGCCCATATTTGAGGAGGTATATAATAAAATACTTTTATACCTGCTTTATGCAGGAATTTTGAAATATTAAGATTAAATCCGCCATAATCAATGAGTAAAACTAAATCCGGCTTATAATCATTTTTTAGATAATCTACAAGTCTTTTACCGAGAGTCAGGTGGTCAAAAAGTATCTTTGGAGTTAACCCCATAGCTGACATGTGTGCTTTTGAATGGTCAGAAAAAAGTTTTATTCCAAGCTGTTTTAGGTTTTCACCGCCAATAGCCTGTATTTCTATATCGTTTCTTAATTGCAGCAAATTTTTTACAACCGCACTGGCATGCTTGTCTCCTGATAACTCTCCTGTAACGATAAATAATTTTTTCTTTGTCTCCATATCTTCCCCTCGACTTGTCTACAGGATTTGTAGGATTAAATATTTTATCAATTGATATCTTTCAGTGTTTTGCTGAAAAATCTATATTGCCATAACAATTATGCCGTGTCTGTCAGCAAATTCAATTACTTTCTTTTGGTCTACTATAATTGTTTCGTTTGCTTCTATGGCAAGAATTTTTGCTCCAAATCTGTTCATTGTTTTCAGGGTGTTTAATCCAATTGCAGGGATATCAAAACGTTTATCTTGTGTAGGTTTACTTACTTTAACAACTGTAATACCTTTGCCGCCGAGTTTACAACCTCTTTCGATACATTTATCAGTACCTTCGATTGCTTCTACAGCCATAATCATTTTGTTTTTGATAACAACAGACTGACCGACATCAAGTTTACCCATTTCTTTAGCTAACCAGTATCCGTATTCAACGTCAAGAGATTGTTCTTCATCCGGTTCATGTACGCCAAGAACACCGGGAGGTGCCATTAAATTTTTGATAAATATTGTTTGATCAAGAACTCTTATACCCATTTGTTCCAATTGGTCTACAAGAATAAGCATAACGGCATCATCATTGAGCCTTTGTGCTTCTTTCATGAGTCTTAATGCTTCCATATCCAGCTTGGGTCTTCTTAACAAAAGACCTTTGTGTACTTTACCGATGAAGGTAAGTTGGGTGATTTTTTCATCAACCAGAGTCTGTTTGATTTTCAAGACTTCACCGGGACCGAAATTGTACACCTTGCTGCAATATTTTTTTAATCTGTTTCTGTTATCTGAAGAAAGGGAAATTGCCACAACATCAAATCCGTTTTTTTGTGCTGATTCTGCCATTGCTACAGGCAACTCTCCGTCTCCTGCTATCAAGCACTGCTTTTTATCCAATACGATAGACAATTTTCCTCTCCTTTATTAATTAATTTACTATGTATACACTTTTATCCGTTACTTTATCATACAATATACAGTTTTTTTTTCAAATTGTTTAAATTTGTTAACCCCTTACTGCTTATATTTAAATTGTTTTATAATAACGTTATGGCACTAAGTGGAATTGTAAAAAGTTATTTAAAAGATTTTCTTTTGTATCTTGAAGTTGAGAAGAATTTTTCCAAGCATACTATTAGAGCTTACAATTCAGATATCTTGAGCTTTTTAATTTGGCTTGGAGATACTCAGCTTACCGAAACTAACCATGAAAAGTTAAAAGATTTTCTTATTTATGTGCAAAAATTTAATTATTCAAAAACCACATTATCTCGTAAAATAGCTGCAATTCGTACTTTTTATAGGTTTTTATACAGAGAGAGAATAATTGATTCTAATCCTGCAAATAGTGTTCATTCTCCAAAACGAAGTAAAACGCTTCCTAGATTTTTGTCAAATGAAGAAATCGAACAGATTTTAAATAATATAAAAATTGATACCCCCGCAGGATTTAGAAATAGGGTTATATTGGAGCTTTTGTATGCAACAGGCATGCGTGTTTCTGAGTTGAGTAACTTAAATTTTGGAAATCTTAATCTTGATGAAAATGAAATAACAGTAATGGGTAAGGGTGCAAAAGAAAGAATTGTTCTTGTTTCAAGCAGAGCTAAAGATTTCTTGCAAAAATACATACAAAATGTTAGAAATCTTGTTCCCGAAGAAAAATGTGTTCTAACTCAAAATGAGAATGATGCTGTTTTTATCAACAAAACAGGTTACAGGCTGCAGACACAATCAATAAGAACCGCTTTAAATGATATTGTAAAGAAAATAGAGTTGCCCAAAAAGGTTACACCTCACGTATTTAGACATAGTTTTGCAACAAAATTGCTTGAAAACGGTGCAGATTTAAGGGTTGTGCAAGAGCTTTTGGGACATGCTTCGATATCTAATACGCAAATTTATACGCACGTATCGACAGAGCGTCTAAAAGCGGTGTATGATAGTACTCATCCGAGAGCATGATAGGAGAAAAAACATGTATGATTTTATAACTATTGGTAGTGCAACTATAGATGCATTTGTAGAAAGCGATGCGGCTGATATCGTTTCTGTCTCTACCAAAAAGTCAAGCAATGAATTTATGTCTTTCCCTTATGGGGCAAAAGTTGAAATTGACAGTTTTAAAACAGCTGTTGGTGGTGGTGGATTGAATGCTGCTGCTAACCTTGCCCATCTCGGATACAAAACAAGTGCAATTTTCAAAATCGGTGATGATTTTCAAGGAAAAAATATTTTACATAAAGTGAAATTGGCTGGTGTTGATACTTCAAATGTTATAACAAGTGAAGACGAGAGCTCCGGATTTTCTATTATTTTGCTGAGTTTTGAAGGTAATAGAACTGTTCTTGCACATAGAGGTACAAACGGTACTGTTAAAGAAAGTGAAATTAATTATGATGCTATAAAAAATGCAAAGTGGCTTTATATTGCGCCTTTAAACGGTAAATCCGGTGCAGTTTTGGATAAACTTGCTCAATTTGCAGAAGAAAATGGTGTGAATGTTGCTATAAATCCAGGTAGCTCGAGTCTAAAAAAAGGATTAAAGTATTTTGAAAAAATTCTTGCAACAGCAGAGGTTGTTGTTATGAATAAGGAAGAGGCTTCTCTAGTTACAAATATAGAGGTTCGCCCTGATACCAAAACAGAGTCTTTTTCTTCTGAGATAATTCATCCCGATATAAAATCAATGTTGGATAAATTAAAATCAACTGATGCAAAAGTTGTTATTATAACTGACGGAAAACATGGTGTTTACGCTTTTGACGGACAAAAATACTATAGATGTCCTGAGTTTCCGGCAAAAGTTGTTAGTACGCTAGGCGCAGGGGATGCACTTTCTTCAACTTTTGCTGCTGCATTGGAGTACACAAATTGGAATGTAGAAAAATCTCTTATGCTTGCTTCTGTCAATGCTGCTTCTGTTGTTTCAAATTTTGGAGCACAGGAGGGCTTTTTGTCTTTTGAAGAAATGGAGCAGCGTTTAAAAAATGCTCCAACATTTAGAGTTGAAGTTATATAAATCTTTTGAGAAAATTTGACTCTAAGACTTTATCAAAGAAAACAAATCCAATAAATTGTTTTCTTTGGTAAGTATAGTTTTAGGGCGAAAATATCATATAAAATAAACTGTGTTATACACTGGTGTTTATAGTGGAATTATCTTTTCTTTGTGGTGTATTTGTTGAACCAGTGTCTATAATATCCAAAATAGTGTCAGTGTTTTTTTCTATTTTATCGACATTATATCTATGAGGTTTTTCTATGTACTCAGTAATCCATTTTTTGATGCTTTTAGAAAAATCTTTTATTGTTGACGCTTTGGGCGGTTTTATTGATGCACAAAGATACTTTGGCTGCTGCATTGGGGCTTGCTTTTCAGGTACCGTATTACCATTGTTATTTTTGTTTTCCGTATAAACAGGCAACGAACGATTTTGTGCTCCCACTGTATATTGATTTGCAACACCCAAAGCTATAGAATTATTTGTCATAAAAACACCTTACTTTACACTTCCGTATTTATATAAAGTATTCTTTTTACAAAAAATTGCCAATTAATTTGCAATTAAAATCCTGCCGATTTTTTGTTGCTTTGTATGTTCTTTATAACTGTTTTCACATTACCTTCGGCAAAGAAGTTTTTAGGGTTAATAAACATTTTTATTCTGTCAGCTTCTATTGTTCTCATTTGTTCTGTTATAGTAGAACGACCGAGGAAAACAATTTCGTTTGGTTTATTTGTTACTTTATCAGGATAAACGGTTGCTTTAGGACCTTTTGCATCGTAATCCTTGTATATTACGTGTACTTTTTCTGAAGCCTGAATTATATTTGTTTTTTTGTAATATTCTTGACGACTGGACCATACATTTATTCTTGTTCCATCCATGTCTACATCACTATGAGCAGAACCAAGAGCATAAGCGATTTCTTTTACTGCATCATATATGAATTTGTTGGCAGTAATTACACTGTTTTGTTGTTTGATTCTTCCGTTCCCTGTTAGTGTTAGTTTTTGTAAGTCTCCTGCTTGGTTCAAGTTTGCTACAGCAGAATTAGAAAATGTTTCGACATCTTTATAATAGATTATTACATTTCCTTTTGCTGTTAGTGTTTTTGTGTTTGTGTCATATTCCTGTTCGTCTGCAGTTATAACAACTGTAGGCTTCATTGCTCCTGTTTCGGTAACTGTTGTTTGGGTATTACCTGTTGCTTTTATTTTTTTGTTAAGCAAAGACATTTTCAATATGTTAGCTTTTATTTCACTTGTCTTTGCCTGCTTTACCTGTACGACATATGGTTGGTCATACATTACTGCATCAGTTAGTTGTTTTGTTTTAGGGTCAATTAAAACTTCAGCTCTTGGCGAAGTCGCTTTTATATCGTCCATTTTTACCCTAACATTACCTTCAAATTTTGCTTTGTTTTCTTCCATTTTGAAAGTTTGTTTGTCAGATTCTATTGATAAATCTGATGCAATTGCAAATCCGATAGTAGATATTGTTATTGCCAATATTAAAAATAAAATTCTAAAATTTTTCATTAAAATTCCCCTTGCTGTATAGTTCAGTTTTTGAACGACCCTTTATTCTGACATTTGTCATTTTATTGCCCAAATAGGCTTCATTGCTGTATGTTTTTAATTCACCATTTCTTTTAATAACTACATTTCCTTGCGCAACAATATCTTTGTCATTACCTTGCCAAGTAAAACGGTCTGCCTTAACATTTGTTCCGTCTTTGTAAATTATGTATGTGTTTTCGTATAGTACAACTCTTTTAGTTTCTTCGTTGAATGTACCTTTGCTTGATTCCATACTTAGTACAACTTCGTCATTGTTATAGAAGTTGCCTATTATATTGTATAAAATAACGACTTTACTTTGGCTGTCATAGTATCCTGAATCGGCATATAGTTCCCAATACTTCTTATCTTCTTTTGTTTCTGTAATTAATACATCTTTGACATCTAATTTCTGTTTTTCTCCTGCATTTTGGAGTGCTTCTTTTTTAAAGTTTTTGGTGATGACGCCTGCAGAAATAAATGCCCAAAGACATCCCAGAAAAATTAGAGAAAATATTGCTATGTATGCTATTCTTCTTTTTGACATAAAAAAATATTAGCACGAAATATAAATTTGTTCGAGAAAATTTCCTGAGATATTGTATGTATTTTGGCAGATATTTTATAGTTATTGGTAGTAATGTGAATATAAACCTTTGTTATATGTATGTTCAGAATAAATTATAACTTGTAACAAAATATTGCATTTGATAAAAATATCTGATTTTATTAACAATTTTTTTTATTTACAATATTTATCTCTGGATGTGAAGAATATTGGAAATAAAGATGAATATAAGTAATATTGGATTTAACAGTTATGTAAATTTGGTAAATAAGTTCCCTCTCTCGTTTGGTATGGCAACAAAGTCAGACAACAAATTAGAAAGGACTCCCTCTACCGATAAATTTGAGCTTAGAGAAGTTGACTTAAAAAGAAAAAAATTATCCCAAGCAGATATGCAAAAAATAGCTTCTGATTTAGAGTATGTTAAAGAAGAAGAGTTGTTGAATGAAGAACTTCTCTATTTCTTGCAACCTAAAAAAGATGCAAAGGGTCGTATCTCTTTTACACCAAGCCAAGCTCTTGTTATTGGTATGGCAACAAATAAAATAAAACATTTTAAAAAATTGGCAAATACTTTGCACTCTGAAGCTGTAAAATATGGTGAGGATTGTGCAAATCAGATGAAAGAAGTGTTCGGCGGAGACAAAGGTCTTGGAAAATACGTAGAGTACAGGGCTAAAGATTCTGAATCTATTTATAACAAGCTGGTAAAAGAATATAAAGATAATAAAGTTAATTCAGAAATGATGGATATAGTGTCTCGTAAGGCATTTAAACTCCCTATTGATGAATTAGATAAAGAGGATAAAGCTCTTTTGAAAATAGCTGTCATGGATGGTGATATTAGTTTTGATTCAAGAGATTATCGAAAAATTGCAGATATCTTAAAACATAGCAGGAAAGATCATCTTGAATCTATTAATTATATAAAGGACTTAGTTGGTACAAGATTAGTTTTGCCAGTTGGTGATCAAAAAGAGCTTGCACTTGTTGAAAAATATCTTACAAAAGCAATTACAAACGGTGATTTACAAGTTACAAGAGTAAGCAATTATCATGCTAACCATATTTTGCCTTATATCTCTCACGATGTTGCAAAATACTGGAAACAAATAGTTCCCGGCTTGAGAGTTGTTGAAACAAAAGAAGTCCGTAAAAAGAACGGTTATACGACTACTCAGATAAATGTTGTGCATAAGGTAAAAACTAAAAATGGTACTAAAGATGTTCTTGGTGAATTTCAGATACGCACAAAAGAACTTAATTATATAGGCAATGTTGAACATCTTATTTATGATATTTTGCAAAACAAAAATATCAGTAAGAATATTCCTGAATTAAAAGAATATTACGATAAAATCGGAATAGAAAAAGACGTAAAAGAAGTTTTTAATGATCCTAAAAAAGAACAGGCTTATTTTAATTATGAAAAAGCTATGTATTATTGGGTAAGAAACAACGAAACCCAAAAAGATACAGACAGGAAATATCCAAAACCAAGATTATATGAATACGGGCTTGGTGAATATTGGAATACATTGAGTTTCGATTCTCTTATGAGAATTGATAAAACGGCTTCTGCCATAAAGAAAAAGTATAAAGAAAGTAATAAAATGGAGAATAAATAATGAAAGTGTTGTATAACAATAATAAAGGGCTTTCTCGAGTTTCTTGCAAAATGAATGTTGTAAAGAAACCTGTTGCTGACAGATTTGCTTCTGCTATTGGTGAGATATTGTCTTTATTCCAAAAAACAAATGAGGTTGGAAGAATAGATAAGCCTATAATCGTTAGTATTTTAAAACCATTAAAAGATTCAAAAATATCAGAGGCTAAGATAAAAATAGAAAGTCCAAAGGTAAAATCGGATTTCCGTTCGAGAGTTTTGTCGTTTATTGCTGAATCTGAAGAATTTAACGGAGGGACTTCTGTTGTAATAGCAAACGGAAATAAGTTTGCCATTGAATCAACTTTAAAAAATCCTTCTACTGTTATGGAATTTAAGAAATTTATTAAAGAAGCAGAAAAAGATTTTGTATACTAATATGTTTGAGCCGTGCTTCACTTGTAGAGGTCAGCGACCGAGTGTGGAGTTAGGCGAGTCTCACTTGAAAAAGTGAGTAAGATGACGGAAACGGTGAGTTTTCGGCAGCTTACGATTCTAGATTAGTTAATTTTAAATTTAAACTTTTGTTCTGAAACCGTAGTTTTGTGAAATATTTCTTCCAATTGATTTTATTTTATCAACTACGGTTTTTTTGTGAGATTCTGCAGAAATATTTTCTCCTGCTTTTCCGGGGTAAATTGTGTATTTCTTTTTGTAATTTATGTTCGTGATATTAGGCATTACAACATTGGCTCCGCTTTTTAAAGCAAAAATTCTTCCGTCAGGATGAAGTGTTTCCATAGCTGTTGTTGCTGGAATGTTTATATCAGGCAATAAAAGTCTTGTTATTGCCATAACCTTTAGTGCAAGTGTTAAATCTCCGCCCTGCTCATTTTGTAATGGAGTGTTTGGGGCCGGTATAAAAGGTCCTAAACCAACCATATCCGCATTGAGTTTTTTAAAAAATAAAATATCTTCAGCAAGAGAGTCTACCGTTTGTAGAGGTAAGCCCACAAGACACCCTGTTCCTGTCTCATATCCCAATTCTTTTAAGTTATTAAGACAATTTATTCTGTTTTCAAAGGACATATTAGGGTGCATTTGCTCATAGAGATTTCTATTTGTTGTTTCTATTCTCAATAAGTATCTGTCTGCACCCGCTTCTTTATAATCCTTATATTCTTGGTATGTTTTCTCTCCAATACTTAGTGTTACGGCTAAATTAAGTTTTTTTATCTGTTCGATTATTTTACACAATTTTTCTGTAGAAAAAAAAGCATCTTCTCCAGATTGAAGAACAACTGTTTTGTAGTCCAAATCTTTCGCTAATTTTGCCAACGAGATGATTTCTTCTTCTGTCATTCTGTATCGTTCTATGCAGTTGTTATCTTTTCTTATTCCACAGTATTTGCAGTTACATTTACAGATATTAGAAAATTCAATCAAAGCTCTAAGATGCACATCATCGCCTACAAATTGTTTTCGGACATTGTCAGCAACATTGAATAGATTATTGTTTATTGAGTTATCTTCCAGAAGTTTGATTATTTCCTCTTTTGTCAATGAATGGCAGCTTTCTGCTTTTTTTATAAGTGCAAAATTACTCAATCCAGCCCCCGCCGATAAGGTGTTTGTCGTTGATATCATAAAACACAGCTGCCTGACCTGGAGTTATCGAAGCGATTTGTTCGTAAAAATCAATTTTCCCTGTTTTGTTCTCCATGTCAATGATAATATGTGCTTTTTGTGCATCCATGTTATATCTTATTTTTACGTATGCATCAAATTCTGTTTTGTTTATGTCGTATTGAACCTTTAAGTCTTTAAAAGTAAGAGATGATTTTAGCAAATCTTTTTTTGTTCCAACATAAACAACATTTTTGTGAGCATTTAAGCCTACTACATACAAAGGTTCTTCGTAAGCTATTCCTATACCTTTTCTTTGACCTATTGTATATTGGTAAAATCCATCGTGGGTTCCTATTTTTTCTCCAGTTTTTATGAGAATAAAATCACCTTTTTGTATGCCAAATTTTTCTGTAATATATTTTTTTGTTGTCATTGGTTTTGTTATGAAACAGATATCTTGGCTTTCTTTTGCCGATTTGGACGGCAAATCATTATCTATTGCTATTTGTCTTATTTCTTCTTTTTTGTATTCTGACAGTGGGAAAATAATTTTTTGAAGATGATGTTGGTTAAGTTCAAACAAGTAATATTGTTGGTCTTTTTTTGCATCCAATGCCGGATAAAGTTTCTTTATTCCGTTATCATCAACAATTTTTGCGTAATGTCCCGATGAGACTAAATCACATTTTAGTTCGTCTATTGCATAATCAAAAAGCCTGCCCCATTTTATAGTCCTGTTACACATAATACAAGGGTTTGGGGTTAGACCTTGTTTGTATGAGGTTTCAAAATATTCAATTACATCTTTTTTGAACTCATAACTTAAATCAAGTACATGATGAGGAATGCCTATTTTATCCGCAACATTTTTTGCATTTTTTATTATTTGTTCAAACTTATCATCGTCAACCATTTTTACTGTAACGGCAATGACATCATACCCTTGTTGTTTTAAAAGCAGGCATGTAACACTGCTGTCTAAGCCCCCGCTTAATCCGACAGCTACTTTTTTTGAAGATAACGGTTTATTCAACAAAATAGCCCTCTCCTTTTTCTGTTAGAGTGTATTCTGTTAATTCACTTGTCCCTGTCAGGTCGGGAACTATTCTTATCAGTTCTTCATCAATTGCTTGTTGAATCATTGCGTGGTCGATAGGTTTGCCTGTTAACGGTACAAGTTTTGCGTTGATTTGTTTGATAGAGAATCGTTCCTGATTTTCTATATTCAAAATATAAAGAGCTGTTGTAATAAGGTAATCAGTTTGTGTTTGAGGATTGTATGATTTTATGTGTTCTTCAAAATCAGATATTGTATCAACTTTTTCGACAACTTCAGTTTTAGGGTTTTGTATGGAGTCATTCAAGGCTTCTTCAAAACTTATTTCAGAGGGTAGAGGCTGCTCTTCTTCTTTTTCTCCGAGATTAAAATTGGCAGCGAAATCAGGTGTTTGCATTTCGTTTATGGATGTAAGATTTTTTACGTCGATAAATCCGCTTCTTTGTAAAACTTTTTCTTCTTTTTCCTGTTCGGATAATTCATTTTGTGTATTATTTTGTATTTCCGTTGGTTCATTATTCGATGGAACAACACAGCTGCCTTTAACTATTCCGTTAATCCAATCGGAAAGTTGTTCTTCGAATGTTTTTTTGTCTGTTGTTGAGCATTCAAACTCAATATCACCTTTTCTTATTTTAAAGTAGTATTCGTGCATAAATTATCTTTCTTCTAGACGATGACTCTTGTGCTTCTTATTTACAAAAAATTATTCTAAAAAGCAGTGTAATATATTAATAACTTTTCAGAATTTTTCAGATAACCTTATGTTACACAATTTTTTTTAATGAAGCAATTTTATTTATCAAAACTAAACAAATCAGGCAGTTTTATTTTGAGTGCTCGAGATATTTTAAAAATCATCAAAAGGCTGGGATTTCTCTCTCCTCTTTCAATAAAACTCATGTAGGTTCTATGAATATTTAATTTTTCCGCAAATTCCTCTTGAGAAAAACCGTTTTCTTTCCTCAAGTTTTTTACTTGTTGTCCAAATTTTTTCAATATTTTAGTGTTCATAGTTTTTGATGCTAACTAATCGTCATTTGGAGAGATTAATCTTTTTTGTATCTCAAATCTAAATGTCTTGCTGCGTTAGTTTCATCTACCCTTTTTACAGGTGTATTGTGCGGTGCTGACAATACATTTTGCGGATTTTCTTTTACTTCTTTTGCTATATCTATCATCGCATTCGCAAAATCATCAAGCCTTTTTTTATTTTCTGATTCTGTTGGTTCAATCATCAATGCTTCAGATACGATAAGCGGAAAATAAACAGTTGGCGGGTGGAACTTAAAATCCATAAGTCTTTTTGCTATTTCAAGCGTATGGACTCCGTCTGCTTTTTGTTTATCACCTGACAGTACAAATTCGTGCATACAAGTATAGTCGTACGGTAATTCGTAATATTCTTTTAATTTTTCTTTCAGATAATTTGCATTCAATACTGCATCTTGGGAGGCTTGTTTTAGCGTGTTGCCTCTCATTAATATATATGCGTATGCTTTTATTAGAACGCCAAAGTTTCCGTAAAATTCTTTAATTTTTCCTATGGTGTTTTTCAAATTATAGTTTCTTGAATATTTTTTACCGTCGTAAGTTATTACAGGTACAGGTAAAAATTCTTTTAATTTTTCAACAACGCCAACAGGGCCTGCTCCCGGACCTCCACCACCATGAGGAGTGGAGAATGTCTTGTGTAAGTTCAAGTGTACTATATCAAAGCCCATTACCTTTGGATTTGTTATTCCAAGAATTGCGTTAAGGTTTGCTCCGTCATAGTACAGCAGGGCACCGTCATTGTGAGCGATTTGTGAGATTTTTAAAATATTTTCTTCAAAAAGCCCTAATGTATTTGGGTTTGTCAACATTATGGCAGCTATTGTGCCTTTGTTTTCTTCAAAAATTTGTTCTAAATGATTTATGTCGACTTGGCCTTTTTCGTTGCTGTTTACTTTTAGTATATTAAAACCGCACATCCCTGCGCTGGCAGGATTTGTTCCATGCGCCGAGTCAGGCACTACTACATTTGTTCTTTGAGTTTCATTTTTTGATTTGAAATAGTGCTTAACAATCATCATTCCGCACAGCTCACCATGAGCACCTGCCGAGCCTTGTAATGTAATTGCAGACATTCCTGTAATTTCTTTCAATGCTTCTTGTAACTTGTACATAAGTTCAAGTGCACCTTGAGCATCCTCGTCAGACTGATGCGGGTGTAAGTTTGTAAAACCATCGAGAGATGCCAGATATTCATTAACCTTTGGGTTGTATTTCATTGTGCAAGAGCCAAGAGGGTAGAACCCTGATTCAACGCAAAAGTTTTTGTCAGAAAGCTCCTTAAAATGTCTCATAACCTCAAGCTCACTTACTTGCGGAAGTTCCGGTTCTTCTTTTCTTAAAAACTTCTCTTTTATACCAAGGGTATTTACATCTACAGTTTCATCAGTGATTGTTACTCCTGTCATTCCTGATATTGATTTTTCAAAAATAAGCTGTGTCATAGTTGTTAATTATCCTCAAATTAGATATTATATATATTATGTATTTGTATTTCTATTGTCAAAATTATTAAGGTGGAGATTGCATGTCAAAACTGGTGAATAAAATAATAAATTATATTTTAGAGCGAAGGAGAAAAAAGCTCGCCCAGACAATGGAAAAACTTAAACCCCGTACTTATACAAATTCGACAACCAAAACACATATAAATGCGTCAGAGACCATGACTTTGTCTACACAGACAGAGAAAATTTTGGAGTCGATGGATGAAGAAGTAAAAAATATAGTTAAGTCTTGTTTTACAAATCCTGAATTGTTGTTGACGTTTGTAAAACAGCAGGGTACGCCTGTTTATAAATTTGCTCATGCAGATAAAATACTCGCAAAAATAAATGAAGAAGAAGGCTTTATTACACCTCACAAAGGTTGGAAGGCTTTTTATCTTAACTTTTGGGTTGGTCTATTGTGTGATAAGAAGATTGTAGTTTCTTTTAAGTCCCGAGAAATGTTTGTCATGCGAGATGGTGAAATTAATGTTTACTATATGCTTCATCAGTTTCATAAGTGGTACGGGTTTAAGAAGAATTTGCCTGGGTTTGATGAATTATCGCAAGAACTTTTTAAGGAAAATCTTGATAGTATGACAGATTTGTCGGTAAAAGAAATGACTATAGAAGAAATTCTTTCTTTAAAAGAAGCTATAGCTCGAGATGCTCAGGCTGCTGATTTTGTTATTCAACTTGCAAAAGAAAATGCAGGAGCTAAGAATGCTCTTAACAAAATGAAACAAGATGGTAGTGCCGAAATATAAAGCTATGTAAAGGTTTTTTATTAATTTTTTCAGTGTATTCCATTATTTTTATGTAAATGATATCATTTACAATAATTGGCTTTCACTTTTTGTGTATGGAATTAAAATTTATTATTAAAATATTAGGAGAGTATGAATGAGTAAAACAAAACAGAAACGAATGGCAGCATATCTCTTGTTGCTGTCATTGTGTGGTGGTTCTGTTGGTGCGGCAACACAACCTGATAGTCCGCTTACACCAAATAATGTTGGCGCATATATTTATGTAGACGGCAATTCTACCAATACGTCTTTTGATGTAGGAACAGTTTCCGGTTGGACAGGTACAAACCAAGGAGCTATTGTAAACTATTACAGCGGTAAAAATGTTACTCTTAATTCGCTGCCAAATAGCATTCAAAGTTATATATCCAATGCTGCAGGTAGTGATGTAGCTGGTGCCATTTATAACAGTTCTAATGACCAAAGTGTATCTGTTACTATTAATGGTGAGGTTGAGTTTATTGATAATTCTGCCAAGAGGGGCGGTGCTATATATAATGACGGCACAATGATTTTTAATAACGGAAATGTTACCTTCTCCAACAATAAAGGAACAAATTCTTCTCTTGGAAATTGGTCCGGTGGCGGTGCTATTGTTAATATAGACGGAAAACTCGAATTCAATAGTGGTAAAGTTGTATTTAACGGCAATACAGCAAACGGTAACGGTGGTGCTATTCTTGCAGGCGATACAGGCTTGCATAAAGATTCTCCTGCTTCTGTTGATTTTAATACTGAGGCAGAGTTTGTTGGAAATAGTTCAACTAACGTCGGTGGTGCGATAGCAAATTTTGATTCTACTTTAAATGTTGATCAAACAAACGGCAAAGTATCATTTGACGGAAATAAGTCTGATTCCCGCGGTGGTGCAATATATAACGAGGGAACTGCAAATTTAGGAGAAAATGCTTCTTTTACAAATAACGTAGCGCAAGGTAACGGTGGTGCTATATTTAATAACGTTGATGCCGTAATAAATGCAGGGCACAATATTGTATTTAAAGGTAATACATCAAATGCTCAGTATTATGGCGGAGGTGCAATATCTAACCAAGGCAGTGTTGAAATAGGTAATAACGCACTTTTTGAAGAAAATTATCTTGGCGGAGTTTCAGATCCTAACAATGGCACAGCTGGAGGAGCAATTGCTTCTTGGAATGGCGGATCTATTGAACTTGGAAATAACGCGTCTTTTAAAAATAACGGTTATACGGATTTAACTCATTCTTCTATTGCTTCTGCAGCAGGTGGTGCGGTTTATGTTTCAGGCGGCGGAAATAATGACCCTCTAAACCAAGGTAGCTTTGTAGCAGGCGACAACTTACAGTTTATTGGAAATGCTACTAACGGTAGTGGCGGTGGTTTGTATGTTGAAGGTTCTAACGTACAAATTGGCAACAATGCTGTATTTAAGGATAATTTCTCTACATCTGGCGGCGCAATATATAATTATGAGTATAATGACGTAGCCTCTGATGTTAAAATAGGCGAAAATGCACTATTTGAAAATAATATTGTTAAAGATAACAGCGGTGGTGCTATCTTCAATTACGGCGGTGATTTAAATGTTGATAAAAATGCGACATTTAGCGGTAATACTGCAGGTTATGCAGGTGGTGCAATTAAAAATTACGGTACTGCAACAGTCGGTGAAGCATCAACTTTCGTTAATAACTCCGCAAGTGCAATAGATAACGGCGGTGGTGCTATTTCAAACAGTGGTAAGATGACTGTTTCAAAAGGTGCATTGTTTGACGGAAACAGTTCTGCTTATGCCGGTGGTGCTGTATATAATGACGGTACATCATTGGTTATTCAAGGCGGTGTTGCAAATAAAACCTTGGCAGA
Source organism: Candidatus Gastranaerophilales bacterium (assembly GCA_944326555.1). GTDB lineage: Bacteria > Cyanobacteriota > Vampirovibrionia > Gastranaerophilales > Gastranaerophilaceae > Limenecus. The sequence continues at coordinate 24,048 of CALVEK010000022.1, forward strand.
CGGTTCTGTGATTCAACAGGCAACAAAGTTTGTAAACAACACTTCTGCTTCTAAAGGCGGTGCTATTTACAATGCAGGTACAGCTGAATTGTATACTACCGGTGGAGATATTTCTTTTAGCGGTAATACTGCTGCTGATATTGCAAATGATATTTATGCGGCTACCTCATCTCACACTGATATTTATGGTATCGGCAACGTATCTATTGGTAGTGGTTTGTTTTCAGAAACCGGTTCATTTATCACTGTGAATAATACTTCTAACTTGGTTATTGAAGAAAATGTTACTGCACAAATTGGTGGTGATATTACTACTTCTACTACGGCAAATGTTGTTAATAACGGTAAAATCAATATCTCAGGAACAGGTTCCGGAAACTTGGTTAATAACGGAACACTTACTGTAGATAATGGTGGTAAATATGTCGGTAATGTAATCCAGACAAACGATGATTCGACTATAAGTGTTCTTAAAGGTGGAACTTTCGGTTCTACTTCTGTTCTCGATGGAGGAATTTTGAGTATAGCAGAAGGTGGTAAGGTTGATAGCACTGTTAACGTTACCGTTACCGAAAATGTTCTTTTAAAAGTTGCAGATAGTGTTGTATTTGATACAACAGGATTGCGGGTTGGTGGAGATCCCTCAAACGGACATATTAAGGGTACATTTAATCTTAGTGATACAGAAGTATCTTTTGCAAGCGGTACTCAATTTACTCAAGATATGATTTTATCAGGTGATTCTTATATTAAAACCCAAGATAGTATAGTAAATATCGGTGATGGAAAGTCTCAAAATACCTTGACTTTATCTAACGGTAGTAATAATGCAGCAGGAGGAAAAGGTTTTAATGTTACAGCACCTGCTACTATCAAATTGTCTCCTGACGCAGGAAATTCAATGACACTTGATGAAAATGTAAAGGGCAACGGTAATGTTTTAGTTGATCAAAAAATTACTATGGTTGATAACCCTGAGTATGATCCTGACAAAGCTGCGATTGATTCATCTTATTCTGTACCTGAAAAAATTCCGCATAAGTGGGGAGTTGGAACGGTTAATATAACATCAGATAACCATGAGTTTAGCGGCAACTTCTTGCAGAAGATGGGAACAGTTATCGCTCAGGCAGGTTCAAAATTCTTTGGCGGAAAAAATAACGTCGTACAAGGAGGTACTCTCGTATTGCAAGACGGTGCTGATTTAACATCCGAAGTAAATGTTATTGCAGACGGTTCAAACGGTTACGGTACGGTAAACATCTATAACGACATAAAAGGCACTGTAGGTGCTGATGGTGTTAATAGAATTGATGCAGATTCAATTGCTAACGGCAAAAATATTGCTGTTATTGGTTATATAAATTCTGATGATTCTGTTGTTAACGTTAATGTTAATTCTGCAGGTTTAGGCTTGTTTAACGGAACAAGAGTAACAGGTGATTTAACTCTATATCAAGATTCAGGTGTCAGAGACTTGACCTTTGGCAATGGTTCTGGGGCTGAGTCTGACAATATTATATTGAATGAAGCAACTAAACTTACGTATGCTGATAATGCTTATATAAAAGATAATTCAACAGTTTCTGTAGGTAAAAATGCCTCATTGAATTTTGCAAATAATTCTACAAATATTGTCTATAATCCTGTTATTTCATCAACTGCTGATACAGCAGCAATTAATCAAACAGGTGCAGGCAAGACAACAATAGCTTCATCTCTTGAAAACTTCAATGGTGAGGTTAATGTAAATAACGGTATTTTAGAGTTAGCTTCATCTGAAGATAAATATCTAAGCGCAGTAAATGTAAACAACGGTGCTTTGGATGTTAAAGGAAATCTTGCTGTTGAAAATGCAGCAGGAGATGACGGCAAGTTAACCGTAAATAACGGTTCTTTAGCCGTAGAAAAGGCTATAGAAACTAACAGTGATTTGACTTTGAATAATGCAAACCTTTCTGTTGGTGATTATCTTGCAGTTGGCGAGAATGCCAATATGACAGATTCTTTTGTGAACATCGCAAATGAGTTTGTTGCAGTGGGTGATTTATCTGTTGACAATACTCAATTAAATGTTGGTGGAGAATCTGAGTTTAATAGTCTTTCCGTTACTGGCGATAATTCTGTTGTCAATTTGAATAAATCAGCTGCAATTGGAAATCTTACTACCGCAGACAAATCTGTTGTTAATTTGCTGGGCAATTCAACAATTCTTAATATGTCCTTGAATAATGATTCTGTTGTTAATTTAAGAGGAAACTCAGAAATGACAACGTTATCTGTATATAATAATGCAGTTTTGAATACTGCAGGTAATATGCAGGTTAATGATGTCTTTACTATCGGTCAGGCAGGTGGAACAGGTACACCGACAATTAACATGATGTCCGGTTCTATAAATACAATTAATGCTGATAGTGTAGTTGTTAATTCTAATGCAAACATTTCATTTGATGTCGATCCAAGAACTCAGACAACCGACCAAATTGTATCATCTAACATAATCAACAATACAGGAACGTCTGGAGATCCTTTCCAATTGCTTGTTGGTGGTATAAACTTTACAACATCTCCGATTGACAGGAATGTTCAGTTTGATATTTCAAATCTCTTGACAGATCCAAACGGTGGTCATGCCGACATGATTAAATTGCCGGATGGCGGATTTTTAACTAACACAGCAATGGGTCAATATTTGGTAACATCTTCGGGTGCAGGTTCTCCTATATTGACAGCGAGCTTGATGAATTTTAATCCGCAACAATATAGAGGACAGGTTGCAACAATTGCTTCTTGGCAAAACCAACTTGTTGTTAATAACCTGTTGTTTGACCACGTAAATTTAATTACAAGCAAATTGATAGAAGAAGAAAGAACTGCTAATAAATATGCATCAGCTATACCATTTATTGACAAATACCAATATAGTGTAAAAGATGGTGGTTTATGGTATAAAGCATACGGAGTTTTTGAAACTCTTTCAATGACAAAGGGGCTAAATGTAGGGAATAATGCTTATGGCTCTTTAATTGGCGCAGACTTCCCGTTGATTAAATTGGGTAATGGATGGAAGATTGTTCCAACAGCTTATATTGCTTACAATGGCGGACATCAGCACTTTAGTGGCGTTAGTATGTACCAAAATGGAGCTCAATTAGGCTTTATGGGTACAGCATACAAGGGCAACTTTATGACATCATTGTTGGCATACGGTGGTGGTTATGCAAATGATATGTCTGTAAGAGGTCAATACGGAAGCGGTAGTGATACTACTGGTAACTGGTTTGCCGGAGTGGCTTCTAAATCTGCATATAACATTCACTTACCTCACGATTTTGTTATTCAACCTGCATTTATGGCAGCATATAATGCTTTCGGTCAACAAAATTGGAGTTCAAACTTTGGTGCTATGAGTATGAGCTCAGGTATGCTTAATGGTATAAATTTAGCTCCTGGGTTGAATTTTATATGGCAAAAGAAAACATTCAGTATCTATGCAACTACCCAGTTAGTATACAATATTATGGGTAGTGTAGACGGTAAAGCAGGAAATATTGATACTGATCATATTAGAATGAGACATTGCTATTTTGAATACGGATTGGGTGTAATGAAGAAATTCAAAGATACATTCTCTGGATATCTTCAGTTCTCAATCAGAAACGGTGGAAGAACCGGTATAGGCTTCTCCGGCGGCTTGCAATGGAAGATTGGTAAATAAAAGTTAAAAGCTCCTTGAAAAAGGAGCTTTTATTTTAAAAATTTTTTGACATAGACTTTTGTCTAAAATACAATGAGAAAACCATGAAGATTTCTATAGATGATATTAAAAACTCCAAAAATCAATCTTTAAAGATTGATTTTGCTAATGAAGTAAGTGATTTAGATACGCTCGGCCCTGTTGAAGCAGAGTTGATTTTTAGTGCTTACGGAGCATATATAAATGTAAAAGGCACGATTGTTGCAAATGTTAAGTTGGTTTGCGACAGATGCTTAAAAGATTTTGTTCAAAAAATTGATGTCGATGTGGATGAGACATATAAACTCGGTCGCCTTGATTCTGCTGTGAATGGGCACAGCGGACAGGAGATTGAACTGAAAGACGGCGATTTTGTTACAGAACTGGATGGGGATGATGAAATTGATGTTGAAGATTTAATTTATCAATCTGTAACATTAAACATTCCAAATCCTTGTGTTTGTGATATAAATTGTATAGGAGACCCCGAAATAGAAAAATATATCAAAAAAGAAATTTCGGATCCTCGTTTGGAAGTTTTTAAGAATTTAAAGATTAATAAACTAGAAGAAGGAAAATAGAAATGGCAGTACCAAAGAAAAGAACAGGTGCATCAGCACAAGGACACAGAAGATCTAACTGGAAAGCTACAGTTCCTGAAACTACAACTTGCCCAAATTGCGGTGAGTTGGTTTTGACTCATACTGTATGTACAGCTTGTGGGCAATACAAAGGTAAAGTAGTTTCAAGAAAAGCAGAAGGTTTCGTAGAAGACGTAAAAGAAGCTCCTAAGGCTAAAGCAACAAAGGCTAAAAAAGCTCCAGCTAAAAAAGCTAAAAAAGCTGAAGAAGCTGTTGAAGAAGTAAAAGCTGAAGAAACTTCTGTTGAAGTTAAAAACGAAGCTCCTGCTGAAGAAGTAAAAGAAGAAAAATCTTCTGAAGAATAATAGTTGTTGTTATTGCGCCGAATAACTTCGGCGCAATAAATTAAAAGTTTGGTAATTAAATAAGATAGTTTATAGGGAGAAGAGTTTAAGTATGACAAGGATAGCTATAGATGCAATGGGTGGTGATCATGCACCTCAGGAGATTGTAAAAGGTGCTTTGTGGGCTGCTGATGAATATAATGTTGCAATTGAGCTTGTCGGTAAAGAAGATGAAATAAAACAAATAATCGACGATGTCAAAAAGAACGGGTTTAGGACAAATAATATAAATTCTCCCAAAAGTAGAATCAGAGTAGATGTCGATAAACTGGATATAAAAATTACCCCTGCTTCTGAAGTAATTGAAATGGGTGAAGCTCCGGGTGCAGCTATTAGAAAGAAAAAAGATTCTTCTATTGTTTTGGCTGTTAAGGCTGTTGCAACAGGTAGTTCTCAAGCTGTTGTTGCGGCTGGTTCTACTGGTGCGGCTATGGCATCGAGTTTATTTGGTTTAGGTCGTCTTCCAGGTATAGAAAGACCTGCTATTGCTACTACTTTGCCTACTATGAAGAAACCTGTTGTCTTGATTGATTCAGGTGCTAACAGTAATTGTACGCCTGATATGCTATATCAGTTTGCAATTATGGGGTCTGCTTTCTCTAAAAACGTCCTTGGGGTTGAAAATCCGAGAATCGGTGTTTTGAATATTGGAGAAGAAGCTGGTAAAGGCAATGAATTAGCGCAAGCCGCTTATAAATTGTTAGAAGACAACAAAGATAAGATGAATTTTGTTGGTAACGTTGAGGGTAAGGAAATTTTCCTTGGCGATTGCGATGTTGTAGTTTGTGATGGTTTTGTTGGTAACGTTGCTTTAAAAAGTATTGAGGGAGCTTCTTCGATGCTCTTTAAAATGATAATGCAAGAATTCAAAAGAGATCCTATTTCTATGTTGATTGGTTTGCTTGCAAAATCTGCAATGAAGAGAATATTCAAAAGAATTAATTACGAGGAATTTGGAGGTGCTTTACTTTTAGGTGTTAAGGGCATTACCGTTATTTCTCATGGAAGAAGTATGGCTTATGCGATAAAAAATGCCGTAAGAGTGGCAAAAGAAGCTGTTGAGTCAGAAGTTAATAAGAAGATAGCAGAATTATACGAAGGATAGGTTTATGTCATTAAATTTAATTCCTGTAATGATTGCAGGTGTAGGTTATGGTGTTCCAGAGCATGTTATTACAAATGATGATTTAACAAAACTTGTTGATACAAGTGATGAGTGGATTACAACTAGAACTGGTATCAAAGAGAGAAGAGTTGTGTCAGGTGAAGAAAATGCAGTTACACTTGGCATAAGAGCAGCTGAAAATGCTTTGAAAAAAGCAAAGATGGATCCAAAAGATATCGATATGATTATTGCTGCAGCTTCGGTGCCTGCTCATCCTTATCCTTCTACTGCTTGTGAAATCCAAGCTGCAATTGGTGCGGATAATGCTGCTGCTTATGATATTACAGCGGCTTGTACCGGTATGATTTATGCGATGAATATAGCTAAGGCTTTTATCTCTTCAGGAATCTACAAAAACATTTTACTTGTTGCTACCGATGCAAATTCTAAGTATATTGACTGGTATGATAGAACCAGCTGTGTTTTATTTGGTGATGGTGCCGGAGCATTTGTTCTTAAAGAATCAGTTGATGGAGTAGATGACATCATTGCTATGGACATGCATTCTGACGGTAAGAGAGGCGATTTTATTTTGATGCCTATGAACGGCGAAAATTGTCCTTTGGTTGAGCCTTGTGAGCCTAAAAAACAGAAAATTGTGATGAATGGTAGAGAAGTATACAAATTTGTTGTTACAACAATGCCTGAGTCTATTAGCAATTGTCTTGAAAAAGCAGGGCTTACTCCCGATGATGTTGATTATTTGATACCTCATCAAGCCAATTATAGAATTATAGAAGCAATGGCATCAAGACTTAATTATAGTGATGAAAAGATTATTACAAACCTTGACAAGTATGGTAATACTTCTGCTGCTTCAATTCCTTTAGCAATGGCAGAAGGTATTGAAGAAGGTAAGATTAAACTCCCTTGTAAAGCTATATTGAGCGGATTTGGCGCAGGTTTAACTTGGGGTACTGTAATTGTAAGATTAAGAGAAGGTATTGCTTAGCTTTTGCAAGAATTATTTGCAAAATGTGTAATGCATTTCAAAGATAGTTATTAAGGAGAAAATATATATGGGAAAAGTTGCGTTTGTATTCCCCGGACAGGGTTCTCAATCTGTTGGCATGGGAAAATCTTTGTATGAATGCTCTAAAGCCGCTAAGAATATTTTTGATAAAGCAGATGAAGTTTTAGGCAGAAGTATTTCAAAACTCTGTTTTGAAGGGCCTGAAGAAGATTTAAAACAAACTATTAACACACAGCCGGCTATTTTGGTAACATCAATTGCTGCATTAGAAGCCTTAAGAGAAAAAATAAAATTGACTCCTGATTTTGTTGCAGGTCATTCTCTTGGTGAATATGGTGCATATTATGCTTCTGGTGCGGTTGATTTTGCTACTGCTATGAAATTAATAGACAAAAGAGCTAGAGAAATGAATGCTGCAGCAGAAGCAACAAAAGGTGCTATGACAGCAGTTATTGGCATGGATAAGGGGTCTATTCTTGATGTAATTTCTAAAATTGATGGAATGGTCTCTGTGGCCAATTACAATTCTCCTGCTCAGATTGTAATTACCGGTGAAGAAAATGCAGTAGCTAAAGCTAATGAGGCTTTGAAAGAAGCGGGTGCAAAAAGAGTTATTCCTCTTCCTGTATCCGGTGGTTTCCACTCTATGTTGATGGAAGAAGCAAGTGTTAAATTTTCGGAAATTTTGGAAGATTGTGAAATTAATGATGCCAAAATTCCTGTTTATACAAACGTAGATGCGGAACCTACAACTTCCGCCATCAGATTTAAGGCAAAAATGACTGCACAGATTTATTCATCTGTTTTGTGGACTCAAACTATTGAAAAAATGGTTGCAGATGGTGTGGATACAATTGTAGAAATCGGTCCCGGTAAAGTTTTGGCAGGACTTGTTAAGAAAATAAATCCGGCGTTAACTGTGTTGAATGTTTATGATGAAGAAACACTAAATTCAGTAGCTGATGTTCTTAACAATTAGACTTTTTTGTTCGTATTATATTAAAATTTGAAAATTAGTAATTAAGGAGAAAATTATGTCTGAAAAGAAAGTTGCATTAATTACAGGTGCATCACAAGGTATCGGTAGAGTTACTGCAATAAAATTGGCAAGTTGTGGCTATGATATCGCTATTAACTACATTGGTCGTGAAGACGATGCAAAAGCTGTAAAAAAAGAATGTGAAGCATTTGGCGTTGAAGCTGAAATCTTTGAGTTTGACGTAACAAACGTTGAAGCTGTAAACGCAGGTGTGGATGCTATTGTTAAAAGATTTGGAAGAATAGATGTTCTTGTAAACAATGCCGGTATTACAAAAGATGGTTTGTTCTTGCGTATGACACCTGATCAATGGAATGCAGTTATCAATATTAACTTAACAGGTGCTTACAATGTTACACATCCTGTAGTAAAAGTTATGATGAAACAAAGAATCGGTTCTATCATCAACATGTCTAGTATTGTTGGTGTTATGGGTAATGCAGGTCAAGCAAACTATTCTGCATCAAAAGCCGGTTTAATTGGTTTTACAAAATCTTTGGCTAAAGAATTAGGCTCAAGAAATATTAGAGTTAACGCAGTTGCTCCAGGATTTATTAAAACTGCTATGACTGAGGGTCTTGATAATAACGAAATTTATCAACACATTCCTCTAAGAAGAATGGGCGAAGCTGAAGATATTGCTACTGTTATTAAGTTCCTTGCAGAAGATGCAACTTATGTAACAGGTCAAGTTATCGGTGTTGATGGTGGACTTGTTGTATAATCAACTGTTAATAGTTTATAAAAAAGAGGTTGAATATCTTTCAACCTCTTTTTTGATGCTTTGATAATATTTATTATGTAAAAACAAATAGAATTTTAAGACTAAACAACAATTCCATTTTAATTTTATATATTTTCAATTCTTTTCTTTTGAATTGCGTAGGCAAAAGAAAAGAAACGAAGCAAAGAAAAGAAAACCGACGCTGATTACAACAGGGGCTTACAGCCCCCGTACCTCTAGTTATATTAAAAGATTTTTTAATCCCGACCTTTGTGAAGTGAACTACATAAACTTATTTAAACAACAATAAGTTCCATTTGTTTGAGGACAGGGTAATTATATCAATCACTTTACTCTTTGTACTTTAGCAATTTTGACTGTCCGAGTTGCGCGAGTGAGCAGAGGCAGAAAGGCAAAACCACGCTTTTGCCGGTGCCGTTTATCGCGAACGAGTAAGACAAAGTACACTTTGTGAGAACGAAACAACCGGTCGGAGTTTTCTTGGGCTCCACCCGTTCTTTACGCTAAAGAATGGGTGGAATATATTTTGCTTATTATTTTCTTTCGCAAAAAAGAAAGAAAAGTATCAATGAAAAAAGAATTCCATTTTATTTTTATATATCTTCATTTCTTTTCTTTTGAATTGCGTAGGCAAAAGAAAAGAAACGAAGCAAAGAAAAGAAAACCGACGCTGATTACAACAGG
>CALVEK010000023.1 GCA_944326555.1 Candidatus Gastranaerophilales bacterium
CTTGTGAGCGAAAACCACGTTTTTCGCGAACGTCCGAATTTCAAGAAGCGAAATCGGACGGGGCTGACTAACAGGAAAGCCCCTTGTGAGCGAAAACCACGTTTTTCGCGAACGTCCGAATTTCAAGAAGCGAAATCGGACGGGGCTGACTAACAGGAACGCCCCTTGTGAGCGAAAACCACGTTTTTCGCGAATCGCCGAAAAATGAACAAGGTAGTTGTACTTGTGCTAAAATTACCTTATGAAACAAGATTTTGAAAATAAAAAGTTAATCCTAGCCTCACAATCACCGAGGCGCCACTCTCTGATAAAAAAACTAAATGTCGATTTTGAAGTCGCTGTACCGAGTTTTGATGAAAAACTGGAATCTGATGACTACTCGGACGACAAAATAGAATCCCTCTCTTTAAAAAAAGCTCTGTCTGTTCTGGATAATCACAAGGTTGATGATGACAGAACAGGCGGAAAATCCCTCAAAAATAGTTTCGTGATTAGTGCCGATACCGTTGTTGTTCTTGAAAATAAAATACTTGGTAAACCCAAAGACGAAGCACATGCTCTACAAATGCTTAAAGATTTGAGTGGTAAAAAACACTTTGTTGTTACATCTATAAGCATTGTTGACTCAGAAACAAGAAATTTTGTAACAGAGCTTGTAAAGACTTATGTTACGTTCCAAAGTTTAGATGACGCGTTGATTCTTGATTACGTAAAAACAAAACGCCCTCTTGATAAGGCAGGTTCTTATGGTATTCAAGAAATGGGCCCTGAGTTTATAAAAGAAATTGAGGGCGACCTTGAAAATGTAATCGGTCTGCCCACAAAAACTTTAAAAAATATGCTTATAAAATTGGGTTACAATTTTTCCGGTTAATTTTACTAATTATCATATTAGAGGTTGTCATCTTCAAATCCCGGTGAACGTGATGGAAGATTTGAGTATCCCGGGTTTTGGTAAACTGTTTTTCTTATGTATTTATTTGTGTAATTGCCTTTGATAAACAGTTTTTTTAATGTGTTTTCTCTTATTACAAGCGGATGCATGCTGTCATTGTATTTTGGGTCTTTTTCGGATAATTGTGTCCAGACTGCAGCTTCGAGTGTCCAAGCGTAGGTTTCTTCGTTTAGCGAGTTAAACTCGTCCTGATGAAGTGCTTCGTGAGCCAAGACAGCAGCAAGGGCAGGCGGCGGTGCATCTTGATGCTTTTTGTTGATGTAAATATACAGACGATCTTTTTTCTTCCATCCAAGCGCATCAAAGTTTGCGTATGCTTGTCCAAACTTGCTTAAGTCATCAAAAGATATGAAAATAGGCTCATTAGTAAGATTGTTACCTAAGATTGCATTTCTTGAAAAATCAGCAAGTCCGCCTTTCATCAGTTCCAGTGTTTCCATAATGCGTTCTTCTTTTGTTATTTTTTTGTAGGTCTTTTTGAGTTGTTCGGAACGCTCTTTTTGCTCTTTTGATATCGGATGTCCTTGTTCATCCGTATAGATTTCCACTTTCTTTTTAGGCAGTTTGGGCTTTTCAACCGGGGCTGCGGCTCCGTTTAGATTACTAAAAGCTGAATCCGGCAGAATCATTGGTGATAGCTTTTTATCGGCACAAAAACCTGCTGCACCAAAAAGATTTATTGCGGTTGCAATCAGCAATCCTGCTATCATTTTTTTTGTAAAATTATGCTTTTTCATCTTCCTTATGTAAATCCTCTTTGTCTCATTCTTGCTAAAAATGGTGGAGTGAGTATTATCCGACCATAAAAATATTATTAATTATTATTTTTATGATATCAAATTAAGCAAGGTTTGTGAAAAGTTTTGTAAAGCAGCTTGGGTGAATGTTCAAATAAAATGGAAAGGTTCTGTCTGTATTCTAAGCTATTTTTCTGCATAAATTTCTGTTTGATTATACAAAAAGCCCGTTGCTTTTACACAACGGGCTTTTTGTAGTTTTATAATTTATTAGTTGCCTGCCATTTGGCTTGCTACTTCTTCTGCAAAATTGTCTTGTCTTTTTTCAAGACCTTCACCTAATACGTAACGGATAAATCCTTTGATGTTTAGTTTGCCTTCAACTAATTGAGCAACAGTTACATCAGGATTTTTAACAAATGGTTGTTCCAAAAGACATCTTGAAGCCATAAGTTTGTTGATTCTGCCTTCTACAATTTTTGCTCTGATTTGTTCAGGTTTTTTAGCCAAATCTTCTTTACCCATTTCGATTCTTGTTTCTTCATCAATAACTGATTGAGGAATTTCTTCTCTTGAAACGAATTCGGGAGCATTTGAAGCAATGTGCAAGCAAATGTCTTTTTCCATTTCTTCGTTAGCTACATCTGTGTTTAAAAGAACACCGATTTTGCCGTTGTGGATGTAAGAAGCAGGGTTGCCTTCAACGATTTCAAATCTTCTTACAGTGATTTTTTCACCGATAGTTGCAACTTTTTCTTTGATAACATCTTCTATTTTCTTTCCGCATTGAGCGCAAGTAGAAGCAAGAAGTTCGTCAACGCTGGCAGGTTTTGTTGCAACAACTTGTTTTGCAAGGTTTTTAACAAGAGCTTTGAACTCTTCGTTTTTAGCAACAAAGTCTGTTTCGCAGTTAACTTCGATTAAAGCACCAATGTTACCTTCTATGTAAGAATCAACAAGTCCTTCTGCAGCAATTCTGCCCATTTTCTTTTCAGCAGAAGCGATACCTTTTTGACGAAGGTATTCCATAGCTTTTTCCATATCACCGTCATTTTCGGTAAGTGCTTTTTTTGCATCGAGAATACCTGCACCAGTTTTCTCTCTTAATTCTTTTACCATAGCAGCGGTTACTGTCATATTAATAATCCTCTCTGTTTTTTAGTTAATACTAATAATAAATTAATAGCGGGTATGACTTATCTAAATAAGTAATCCCGCTATTAATCAATTTTTTCTTATGCTTCAGCGGGAGCTTCTTCTGCTTTTTCTTCGGCAGGAGCTTCTACACCTGCGTCTTCAGCTTTAATAGTTTCTGCTTTAGCGCCTACAGCTTTGTTTTCTCTCAATTGTTTGCCTTCCAATACTGCATCAGCAAGTTTTGAAGCAATCAATTTGATAGAACGAATTGCGTCATCATTACCTGGGATAATGTAGTCGATTCCGTCAGGATTTGCGTTTGTATCTGCAAGACAGATTACAGGAATGTGTAATTTGTTAGCTTCTGCAATAGCAATATCTTCTTTTTTCTGGTCAACTACGAAAATCAAATCCGGCATACCGCGCATTTCTTTGATACCGCCGAGAGTTTTTGACAATTTTTCGAGTTTTTTAGTCATTTGAACAACTTCTTTTTTAGGAAGTTTTTCGATATGACCGGATTTAACGAAGTCTTCAAGCTCTCTTAATTTGTTAACTCTGCCTCTGATTGTTTCAAAGTTAGTTAACAAACCGCCTAACCAACGACGGTTGATATAATACATACCGCATCTTGTTGCTTCTTCTGCAACAACTTCAGATGCTTGTTTTTTTGTACCTACGAAAAGAACATTTTTTCCTCTTGCTGCAAATTCTCTTACGATAGCGTATGCTTCGTCTAATTTGTCAGAAGTTTTTCTTAAGTCTAATACATAGATTCCGTTTCTTGCACCGTAGATATACGGTTTCATTTTGGGGTTCCATCTTTGTGTTTGGTGTCCGAAGTGTACACCAGCTTCGAGTAAATCAATCATTGATGCTACCGGCATCTTTTTCTCCTTTTTTCTACGAACTTTAACATACTTGGCGGGTTTTGCTTTCGCTCCATATTGTTTTGGGCGTCTGCCCCAACTTTTTCCGTTTAAAGTTCAATTACTGTACTACAATCTAAATTATAACCCAAACAAAATATTAGCAAACTTTCTTCTGCTCTTTTTATAAATATTGCTTTACAAAGGTTCGTTTTTTATATAAAGTTAACCCTCACCCCAACCCTCTCCCAAAAAGAGGGAACATTCGAAGTTTATTTATTTGGTGCAGTTGTTAAATCAAACAGGCGGAATGTGTTTTTATGAAAATCTATTATTTTTTCTTTTTTCATCTTTGCCAATTCTCTTGAAAGTGAACTTCTGTCTGAACACAAGTAATTTGCCATTTCTTCTCTGTTGTAAGGTATTTTTATAAAATCAGTTTTTGATTTTTTCTTTTCATCGTAAAGAAAATAAAGGATTTTTTCTCTTAGTGTATTTTGGGATAAAAGTTCTATTTTTTTCTGTAGTATCAAATTTTTTTTTGCACTCTGTTTAATAATGTTTTCCAAAAGTTGCCTATGGAATTGGCAGGAGTTTGAACAAGTATTGATTATTCTTTTGAAATCTAAAAACAGTATTTTAGTGTCTTGTGTTGCTTTTGCACATACATTACTGTATTTCTGTCCTGACAGGACCATTGCTTCGGCAAATGTTTCTCCTTCTTTAATTGTTGCTATTATGATTTTGTTTTTGTAATAATCGTCCTTTAATATTTGAACTTCGCCTGTTTCTACGCAGGCGACTGATTTTATTTCATCATTTATGTCAAATATTATTTCACCTTTTTTGTATGTTTTTTTTACTGCTTGTAAACAGTCCAATAGTTGGGTAAGGCAGTTATTGTCTATATTTTGGAAAATATCCATAGTTCAATTGAGTCTTTCATTGAATTTGTCATTTTTATTGGAAAAATGTTGCATTTGCAACGGATATTTTAATGATACCAATTTATACTGTCAATATCAACTAAAGGAGATTTAATATGAATCAAATGTTTTGTTTTCAATGTGAGCAAACAGCTTGTTCTAAAGGTTGTACAATGTCGCAAGGTGTTTGCGGTAAAAAAGCTGATACGGCAAATTTACAAGATGATTTGACTAATGCAATCATTGAACTTGCAAATTGTGCACAAAAAAATGATGAGATTACAGAGCTTATTATCAATGGTCTTTTTGTAACAATTACAAATGTTAATTTTGATAATGATGCTATAAAACGTTATATTGACAAGGTTAAAGACGCAAAGAATTGTGATACCGAATTTGATATAAAAACTGTATGGAATGCTGATGAGGATGTAAGAAGTTTAAAGTCATTGATTCTTTTCGGGTTAAGAGGAATTGCTGCTTATGCTCATCATGCAAGAGTTCTCGGGTATACTGACAAAGCTGTTGATGATTTCTTTTATGAGGCTTTGATTGGTGTATCTAAAGATTTGAGTATTGATGAATTGTTACCGCTTGTTCTTAAAACAGGAGAAATAAATCTTAAGTGTATGGAGTTATTGGATAAGGCCAATACGGAAACATACGGTATACCTGAACCTACAACGGTAACAACAAATATTGAGGCAGGTCCTTTTATTGTGGTAACAGGTCATGATCTCAGGGATTTGGCAATTTTGTTGGAACAGACAAAAGACAAGGGAATAAATATTTATACACATGGCGAAATGCTGCCTTGTCATGCATATCCTGAGCTAAAAAAATATCCGCATTTAAAGGGAAATTTTGGTACAGCTTGGCAAAATCAGCAAAAAGAATTTGCAAATTTACCCGCACCGATTTTGTTTACGACAAATTGTATAATGCCGGTAAAAGACAGTTATAAAGATAGAGTCTTTACAACTTCTGTTGTTGGGTATCCGGATATGGTTCATATTTCTGATGAGAAAGACTTTTCTCCGATTATAGAAAAAGCATTGGAGCTTGGCGGTTATCCGCAAGAGAAGAAAATGACGGGTATCAACGGCGGAGATGTTCTTACTGTCGGTTTTGGTCATAATACGGTTCTGTCGCTTGCTGACAAAGTTGTTGAATCAGTTAAATCAGGAGCTTTAAGACATATTTTTCTTGTTGGCGGATGTGATGGCGCAAAACCTGGAAGAAATTATTATACTGAGTTTGTAAAACAAACACCAAAAGATACTCTTGTTTTAACTCTGGCTTGTGGAAAGTATAGATTCAATGACTTGCAGCTTGGTGATATAAACGGAATACCAAGGCTTTTGGATATGGGGCAGTGTAATGATGCTTACAGTGCAATAAAAGTTGCTGTGGAACTGTCAAAGGTCTTTGGCTGCAGTGTTAACGAACTCCCTCTTTCTCTTGTTCTTTCTTGGTACGAACAAAAGGCTGTATGTATTTTGCTTACTTTATTATATTTGGGTATTGAAAATATTCGTTTAGGTCCTACTTTACCTGCGTTCGTATCCCCAAATGTTTTGGATATTCTCGTGGAAAAGTTTAAGATAAAACCTATTACAGAAGCGGATAAAGACTTGAATGATATTTTAAGCAGATAAAACGTTTTTTATGATTGTTAGACAAAACGAAGTATAAAAAAGATGGCGAAAATATTATATTTTCGCCATCTTTGGGTTTTAGATTAGGTTTATAAAAATATTTTTCGCTTTTCTAGCATCCACATCCTTTATGTTTTGAGAGCTTTTTGTATGCATCTTTTTGGCACTGGTTCAGGAGCTTTTCAAAACACTCTTTATGCTGTTTTTTCTTGTCTTTTATTTCTGATTTAAGATCTTTGATTTTTTGTTTTTGTTCTCTTTTTGACTTCCAAGAACATTTTTTGCATTTCATTTCTTCAAGTTTTGCTTTTTCTTGTTTACAGCACATTTTGAGTGGAGCAATTTCGTCAAAGAATTTTTCGTCAACTGTTTTTGCTTTTACTCTTTGCTCTTGGCTTAGTCCGAGTTTTGTGTAAATTTCGCATCTTTTTTCAAAGTATTTAGTTTTCCATTCTTGAATTTCTTCGCATGAATTAAATACAGGTGCTTTTTCGCAGCATTTTGGGCAGTCGGGTTTTCCGCAATTGCAGGGTGTTTGGTCTTCACATTGAGTTGTGTTTTGACAAGGTGCAGATTGTTGGAGAGGGCATCCGACAGGTATTGTTGATGACATGGGGGCTGCGTAGGTACTCATAATAGAACACATCATTGCAGCAGAAAGGGTGATTGCGAGTTTTTTAGTGATTTTCATATAAGTCTCCTTAAACTTTACAACTCTTGGTTTTATCTACAAGATAATTATAAAATTTTATTCAGTGGAGTAAACTCCACTTGTCGCAGGTCGATAGGGCTATTTTTTGTTTTGATTTTGTTTTTATCTTTTTATGCATATTCATATATAAAAATATTAAGTTTCTTAAACAAAAGTATAAAGTTTGCCCTTTAGCTATAAAGTTTTATTTTTGTCATGCCGATAATGTAAGTAAGGAAGATTGCCGTTTTCGGCTAGGGCGATTTTAAAGTAATAGGAACGTACCATGACCAAAGAGAATGTAAATAAGCGTGAAGATGGAGTATCACTTTTTTCAAGAAGTGCAGAGTTTTTGGACGGAGATCCTCTTGAAGAAATTTTTGCTTTGAATCTTGGAGATTTTTTGACTGAACATTTAATCTCTGAAGAACTTGCTCAAAAAATAAAAAAACATGATACCGAAGATAAAGCTGAAAGTCTGAAAAAACAGCTTAGAGAGCTTATTTCTATATATTCGATTAATAACACCTTGAGTGTGTTAGGATTTACGAATAAAGAAGATTATATTATCTATAATTCTATTGCAAAGACTATTGTTCAAATGATAGATGCCAGTGCTTGTCATATATTTTTGGCATCAGAGTTTGCTAAAGGTATGCAGCAGGATGATTCTAATCTTGTTCTTGTCGGTTCCTCCATAAGTCCTGATGAAGAAATAAATCTTGATAATCCTGAGGCTTTAAAAATACCTATGCAGTACGGCTCTGAAAATACAGGTCTTATTGTTATAGAACCGGTAGTGGGCAAAAAGGTTTCTGATGAGTTTGAAAAACTTATAACAGTAACTTCTCGCCTTTTTGCAATTTCTATGTTGTTGCTTAAATTAACGGATATGACTGCTAATGCGATGAATGACTCAGATATAACAAGTTCGGAATTGCAGCATTATCGTGCAGAGTTAACAGCAATTATCGGTGATTTGGGTCAAGAACAACAAAACTTTGTAGAAATGCTTGCAAAAGCAGTTGATGCAAAAAGTGAGTTTCATAATAATCATTCGCAAAGAGTGGCTGATTTGGCAAAAGATATTTGTGAGTATTTTGCTTTGAATGAAAAAACAAAAGATTTGATATATTATGCAGGTCTTTTACAAAATATAGGCAAAATTACCATACCCGAGGAACTGTTTAACAAGAAAGATAAACTGTCTCAAGAAGATTGGGAAAAACTCCAAAATCATCCGAATATTGGCGTAAGTTTGCTTATGAGTATAAACTTCCTGTCAGAAGTAATACCGTATATTCATTATCATAAAGAACGCTGGGACGGCAAAGGTGAGCCCGAGGGTCTGGCTGGCAAAAGTATTCCTTTTGGCTCTCGAATAATTGCAGTAGCTGATGCATATTGTGCATTGAGAGAAAACCGTCCTTACCGTGATGCTATTTCGGAAGAAAAAGCATTGAGTATTATAAAAGAAGAATCCCAAACAAAATGGGATCCTGATGTTGTTGATGCTTTGATGTTTTTAATGTCAAAGTAGCTGCAAATAACATTGATATTCAAATAACACAATGGATATCATAAAAAGAGAGAAGAAATTATAATGAGAAAAATTTTTATCTTAGTATTGAGTTTTGTCCTCTTTGTTGGACTTATTCAAACAGGAAATACCTATGCTGCAACAAAGAAGAAAAAAGTAGGCTATGTAGCAATTACGTACGAAACAAAAGACAATTTTGTAATTAAATCAAAATTATTCTATCCGACAAAAGAACAGTCTGTTTATCCTGTAGTGGTAATGCTTCACTCCCTTGGATATTCCAGTGATTATTGGCCTGAACTGGCAAAGAAATTTATAGAAGCAGGCTCTGCCGTTCTTGTTGTGGATTTAAGAGGACATGGACAAAGTATTTATGATTCTAATTTTAAAATTAGTTCTTGGGTTTATTATACGGAAAAAACCTATGCAAAATATCCGTCAGATATTGCTGACTTGTTGAAATATATTGCAATGAATTACAGAAATATTTCTGTAACAAAGTATGCAATAGTTGGTGCGGATATTGGAGCTAATACTGCAATTTTGGCTGCAGAAAAAATGCCAAATAAGCCTGCTTGTATGGTGCTTATTTCTCCTTCGAGAAGTTTCAAAGGTTTGCAGACTGCAATTTCAATGACTAACATTGGAACAATGCCTTTGCTTACAATGGTGAGTGTCAGAGACAATTATTCATATAAGGAGGCATACGCTCTTCAGAAATTTGCTCAGGGGTCCTATGAGATAAAAAAATATCCTATTGGCGGAATGGGAATGCTTATGCTAAAAGCTAATCCTAAAATGGCTGATGATATTGTTAATTGGGTAATACCCAAGATTCAATAAAATTTTTTACTAAATAATGGATGGCAAAATATTTATTTACGGGTTTTGTTTTATGTATGGATATCAGTTTTACGACAACAAAACCCGTTTCTTTTAAAGGTTATGATGCCAGACCTCTAAAGGCTGTCGTTATGACTGTTTGTGATAGCCCAAAATCTTTTGAGATAGTAAAACAAGTTTCTAATATAGGTAAAAAAGACGGATTCGATGTCTATTTTACAAATAAGACAAACAGATTGTTCAAAAATTTAGAACTTATAAAAAAGTTTTTTGAGCCTCTAAATAAAACAGGTGGGTTTATGAAATGGGCGCAAGATGAAGCAGTCGTTACCCCTAAAAATAAGATAATAACTGACTCTTTTAATGCTCAAGTCGGTATACCCAAAAGAATTTCTGCAATTACAAAAGGTAAACTTGAAGAAAGTGATTGTTTTGTAGAAGGCGGCAATTTGTTTTTTGTAAAAAACGGAAAAAATAATGACCTCTTTGTGGGAGAAAATGAGCTAAATTGTACGAGTAAGGAGATGCTAAAGTCAGTTTATGAGGTTTCTAAGGTTATCTCCATACCTCAGGCAGATTACCACTTGGATTTGTTTATTCGCCCGCTTAAAGATAAAAAGGTGCTTGTTGCTGATGATAAATTGACAATAAAATTTATAAAAAAGGGTATAAATCTTATTGAAAAATACAAACTGCGTGTAGAAGATGATTTGGAAAAGTTAAAAGAAGCAGATGATGTTATAGAAAAACTCAAAAAACTTTTAAAAGAGTTTCAATCAGAGGTAAAAAATACACAGAATCCGATGGCTGATGACATAGCTAAATGTCTGCAAGAAAACGGATACATTCCGATAAGAATTCCGGGGCGTATATATTACAGAATACCTAATTCTCAAAGAGATGATTTGGTTCATTATATGAACTATATGAATGCTCTAGTTCATGAAAAAAGTGATGGTTCTTTGACTTACATAACTAATAAATCAGCTTTAAATGAAAAATGTGGGATTTCTCCGGAGTTTGCAAAGACAGTAGGTTTTGATTTTGAACAGATTTTAGTTAAAAGTCTTGAGCCGTACATAAAAAAAGAAGATATCCATTTTGTTTCGGGTACTGATAATAAAATTGCTGAGCTGTTGGAAAAAGAAAGCGGGGGAGTGCATTGTCTTTGTAATGAAATTCCTCGGGAAATTTTGGGATAAACATGACTTTTCTAAAAAAATCATTAATATAGAGGAGGAAAATTTATCCTCCATTTGGATGAAAAATTTTTCGAAACCTTTATCGGCAGTTAACTTCTACCGTAATTGATAGTATAATTTTAATGATGAGGCAGGAAATTTAGCTAAATGGATTTTCAAAAGATACTGGAAAATAAGCCATTATTATATGGGATAATAGGAGGACTTGTTGTCGTTCTGGCACTGTTTATAACAGTGGGTATCGTTGTGTCTCAAAATAATTCCGGTGCGCCCAAAACCGTAAAAGAAAAGGTCATAGACAAACCTTTGGATTTGTTGACTACGGATAATTTGGGTAAAGCTATCGAAATACAGGCGTTGCTCGCCAGAGAAGGGATTACTGTAGAAAGAAGAGCAGACGGACAAAAATCCGTTTTGTACCTGCAAAAATATACAATGACACAAAGAGACAGAGCCTTGCTTGCTATTGTAAAAAGCGGTCTTGTTGATCAAAACATCGGTCTTGAAATTTTTGATAAAGGTGATTTTACTTCTACAAAAGAAGACAAGAGAATCCGCCTTACTCGTGCGATAAACGGAGAGCTGTCTCGTTTGATAAGAAAAATTCCTCCTATAGAAAACGCATCTGTGTTTGTTTCTATACCGGAACAGGTTATGTTTGAACAAGACCAAAAACCTATTACCGCTACAGTTCAGCTTGTTATGCCAAGCGGTGAAAAACTGGATAACATGAAGGTTAAAGCAATAAGAAACCTTTTGTTGGGCTCGGTAAACGGTTTGGAAGCAGAAAATATTTCTATAACGGATACTAACGGTAACGTGTATGATTCTATAGCATCAGCTGATGATGATATGCTTGCAAAACTTGAAGAAAATGACCAATATATGCAGGCAAAAGTAAAAACACAATTGGATAAACTTATCGGTAAAGGTAATTATGCTGTTACGGTAAGTACATATCTGAGACAGGCACCAATGCAAAGAGATGCTATAGATTTTGACCCGACAAAGAAAACATCATTGACAGAGCAGACTTTCTCTGAAGGTTTGGGCGACCAAACACGAGATACCAATAAAGGTATAAGTGCGGTTAGTGTTTATCTGCCAAACGGCTTGCCTGCAAATAATGCAGATTCCGCACAAAACAGAAGCTATTCAAGAACAGCAAGAGAAACTCAATACGGTGTGCCTAAAGTTCAAACAAGTGAGCTTGTAAAACCGGGTACTGTGGAAGATATTTCTATTGCCGTAACATTAGAAGAAAGCTCAATTCCTGCAAATATGACTTTGGAAGAATTGAAAGAGTTAATAGCAAGAGCAGCTTCTCCAAAGGCTAAAGCAGAGAACGTTGAGATTGCCTTCTCTGATTCAGTGGATCCGTTCCTCGCCGGAGACAAGCCGGAATCTCTGCCAAAACCTGATTCTACAGGTAATCCTTGGTGGATTGCAATTGCCCTCATTCTAATTGGACTTGGTTCCGGTCTTAAGTTCTTATCTGATAGAGTTAAAAAAGCTCAGGAACATCAAAGAGCAGAAATTGAGATGTTGAGAGAAAAATCTCAAGATCAGGAAAAACAACTGAGAGATGTCAATTTAAAAGCGGCAGAACTAATCGAAAGACAGTCTCAGCTTGCTCAAGGTATGCTTGAGCAAAGACAGCAAGCGCAGTCTTTGCCTGAGTTAAATTCTACTCTTTCTGAATTGGCTGATGAAATGTCAGGTCTTGATGACGATGATTTGGCAGAACACGTAAAAAGTTGGATAGAAAAAGCATAACTGAATTTTAATAAACAGGGGAGAAATAAAGTTGCCTATAGAGGGTTTTGATTATAAATTATTTGCTAAAAATTTGTCAGATCAGGTTGGTCCGGCATTGCCTCCTGAGCTTGCCGATGCAGACAAGCAGTACATAATTAACATTGTTTATAATTTCTGCTATATGGCAGGTGAAGCAATCGCTAATGATACGTCTATCAATTTTAATGCAGATCAGGCATGTATTGTTACCCAATTTATAGGGGAATGGGCTTTTCATAAGGCAATAGATATTATAAAAAGCGGAATAGATCCACAGTTTAGAGACGGAATTATGCAAAAGATTGCATTTACTGTCTTTGAAATTGCCAAAACAGCTATTATAAAACAATTGCCTCAAGCGGATATGATTGCTGTTGTTGAGCACCATGTAAAAAAAGCGTACGCGGAAGCATTGGAAGAATTAAAAAGCAAAGGTGTTTTAAATGATGAGCAGGTTAATAATGCATTAAATCATTCAAATATTGACGATATGGCAAAAGCACAAGCCGAAGCAGAAGCCCAACAACAGGCTGTTCAGGGGGGCGCTCAGGTTCCTGCCAATAATGAAGAATATGTCAAACAAACAAGTGATGGCAAATTGTTGAAACTGGCTACTTTTGCAATAGTCTTAAGACATTTGGCTCCTGAAAAGAGACAAGGACTTTTAAATAAATTTTCTCCCGATGATGCTGCAATATTGGCAGATTACGCAGCAATGGATGATTTGGAAAACAAATTAGACAGAGGTTTGGTTGTTAAATGCTTGAATGAAATAAAAAAGACTTTGCCCGAACCAAAGACACTAAATTCGAGCAAAATTTATGACAGATTATATAAAATTGTAAAAAATTCGGATAATTATAAAATTTCTAATATGATAGGTAAAGAAAGAAAGCTAATCCGAGATTTTGTAGCTGCCGCTACAGGACAAGGCAGAGGTGTAGAAATTCCTCCAAGGGTTGCCGATATAGTTTGCAATCACATAGAAGAAAAACTTAAACGTTAATAAATAGCGGATATTAATTGACGGATGATAATAAAAAGAAACAGTCAAAAAAAAATATATAAGCAAGAGCCTGTACAGTTCAAGCCAATAGAAGCAGATGTTGTTGAACAATCTGTCGCTTCACCTGTTGAAGAAGAAAAAAACGAAGCTGAAAACGCTGAAAAAACTTCTTTGAGTGAAGATACCTCTGACATTTTTGCAGGTTTTAATTTTGATGAAATAGATTATAACCAAAGAGCAGAAAGACGAAGAGGCGATAGAAGAAGAGGTTATCGAAGAATAGATGACAGAAATCTTATATCGAGAGCCCAACAAGAGGCCATTGTGATAAAAGAACAGGCCGTAAAAGAGGGGTTTGAAAAAGGTTTGGAATCCGCAAATGAAGCTGTTTCCGCATTAAAAGATGAAATTGAAAGATTCTTCTCTTATAAAGAAGAATTGTATGAACAGATATCTGGAGATATTCTGGATATTTCTTTAAAAGTTGCAGAAAAGATTATAAAAAAAGAAGTGGAAACTGATAAAAAAGTTTTGGATTCTATAGTGCACGATGCACTTAAAAGCCTTGCCAAGGACGAAAATAAAATTATACTTAAAGTGAATCCTACTGATGTCGAATATACAAAGGAAATTGTCCCAAAACTTTTGTCATCGGGGCAGTTTGAGGCTAAAATATATGTACAAGGCGACAAAGAGGTCGATGAGGGTTCTACAGTTATTGAAACTTCAAATGGTATTATTGATGCCAATATAAGTACCCAGCTTGAGTTAATCAAGGAGGCTTTTAAACAGATATAATGGCAGGAGCAGCACCAAATTCAAATCCGTTGACAGAAATATCACTCGCAGTATTTGTCGTATTTTTGATACTGATATTGCTTATTGAGGTTCCAAACTGGATTATAAACTTTTCAATTTCTTTGAATATTACATTGGGTATTGTGCTTTTAATGATATCTTTGTATATTCAAAAACCGCTCGAATTGGCAGCATTCCCGTCAATTATATTGATTGGTACAATGTTTAGGTTGGTGTTGAGTATTGCTTCTACCCGTTTGATTCTTGCAAAAGGTGAAGCGGGAGAGGTAATTCACGCATTTGGTACCTTTGTTACCGGTGGTAACATGGTTGTCGGCGGTGTTATTTTTATCATCATTACCATTGTTCAGTTTATGGTTATTACAAAGGGTGCAGAACGTATTGCTGAAGTTTCTGCCAGATTTGCTTTGGATGCTATGCCCGGTAAACAAATGACCATTGATGCTGACTTTAACGCCGGTTTGATTTCTCCAGAAGAAGCTGTAAAAAGACGTGAAGACTTGCAAAGAGAATCAGCACTGTTCGGTTCTATGGATGGTGCTATGAAGTTTGTAAAAGGTGATACCATGGCCGGTATTATCATTGTTATTATCAACATCATTGGTGGTTTATGTATTGGTGTTTTACAACAGGGGCTTCCAGTTGGCGATGCTGTTTCTAAATATACAATTTTGACGATAGGTGATGGTTTGTCTCAACAAGTTCCATCACTATTAATGGCAATATCTGCTGGTATCGTTATGACTCGTTCATCTGCTGCAAGTCCGAGTTTGGCTTCTGATGTGGCAGGACAAATTTTGAGTAAACCAATGAGTTTGTTCTGTGCGGTTGGCTTTTTGATGTTGATTGCTTTTACAAGTCATTGGACAGGATTACCTTGGCTGCCGTTTACATTTTTCTCAGTAGTTATTATTATCGCTGCATTTTCTGTACTTGTTAATCAGGATGTACAGGCACAACTCGGTCAATTGGAAAATGTTAAACAGAACATGCAAGACCTTGTTAATCCAAACAAAATGTATGAAAGACTTGGTGTTGATGTTTTGAGTTTACAGGTTGGCTCAGGTTTGTTACCGATAGCAGACCCCGATCAGGAAGGTCAATTACTTGCTAAGATTGCTGCTTTACGTCAAAGAGTTACGGATGAGTTGGGTTATATTATTCCAAACATCAGAATTATGGATTCATCTGCTTTAGATGCAAATGAATATTTGATATCAATAAGAGGCAATAAGGTTGCAACAGGATTTGTTTATCCCGGCAAACTTATGGTTATAGCTGACCAGTGGGATGCAACAGGTAAGCCTACACCTGCTGATTCTATTGTGAACATTGATCCGACATATCAAGCTCAGGCTTATTGGGTTGACCCGTCTCAGATTGATCCTGAGGATCATTTGACTGCAGTTGACTCTGTTGACGTTATTGTTACTCACTTGCAAGAGTGTGTAAGAAAATATGTTGATGAGGTTATGACAAAAACGGATGTTCTTAAACTTATGGAACTTGTTAAATCTCAAGATCCGACATTGGTTAATGACCTTATTCCTACGATTATTTCAACAAGTGATTTACGTAAGATATTTGTTAACTTGATTAGAGAAAAAGTTTCTATCAAGGATATCATATTTATTTTCGAAAGACTTTGTGATTATGCAAGATTCTCAAAAGAACCTGATATTTTGTCCGAACGTATCAGAGCTGCATTGGGTAGACAAATATGTCTAACAAATTGTACAGAGGATAAAGTTCTTTATGCATTGACGCTTTCAAGTGAATGGGAAAAAACACTTGATGACAGTTGTCAAAGAACAGAGCTTGGCACTATGTTCCTCTTGAATCCTATGCAGGTACAAGAGCTTATTGAGACAACGGCTTCTACTCTTATGAGAGCCCATCAAACTGTGGGAAGACAGCCTGTAATATTATGTTCTCCAAGAATCAGATTACCTTTGTATCAGTTGTTGGAAAGACATATACCAACGATTGTTGTAATTTCTTATTCAGAGTTGATTACGGATATCAAAGTTGAGGCAGTTGATACAATAGGTGAAATGTATATGCCTGATTATAATTCTTAAATTAAAGGGTAAAAATGCTAGAACAGTCTACAGAACGTTCAATTGAATATATGAAAAAAAGAGCCTATGAAATCATAGATTCTACACCTATGTATCAATATAAAGGTTCTGTATCCAAGCTGTTGGGTCTTACCGTTGAAGTAAAACTCCCCGGTTTAAAGATTGGTGATTTGTGTTTTATTGAGACTTGGCTGGGCGAAAAAAAACCTGCAGAGGTTGTTGCTTTTAAAGGTGATACAGCTCAGCTTTTATTACTATATGATGGAGCAGGTATTGGACAAGGCAGTCTTGTTTCGACAACGGGTGCGCCTATAATGCTGCCTGTTGGTGATTTTCTTTTAGGTCGTCTGATTAGCCCTATGGGTGAACCTATTGACGGAAAACCGCTGGATACTTCAAGTGCCAGTTTTGTTTCTATTGATGGTCCTGCACCAAGTCCTTTTGACAGACCGATTATTAATACAATGTTTTCGACAGGTGTTCGAGCTATAGATTCAACGTTGACAATGGGCGCAGGACAACGTATGGGGCTTTTTGCCGGTTCTGGTGTTGGTAAAAGTACGATGCTTGGGATGATTGCTCGTAATTCTGATGCTGATGTCAACGTAGTTGCCCTGATTGGAGAACGTGGAAGAGAGGTAAAAGAATTTATTGAAGATTCTCTCGGTGAAGAAGGTATGAAAAAATCCGTTCTTGTCTGTTCAACAGGAGATCAGCCTCCTTTGATCCGTCAAAAATGTTTGCAGGCAGCGACTTCTGTTTGTGAGTATTTTAGAGACCAGGGCAAAAAAGTATTCCTTATGACAGATACCGTAACAAGATGTGCGATGGCAGGACGTGAAGTAGGTCTTTCTATTGGAGAACCGCCTACCATGAAAGGTTATCCTCCATCTATATTCTCATGGCTTCAAAAAGTTCTTGAAAGAGCGGGTAATAGTCCTAAAGGTTCTATTACAGCTTTATATACGGTTTTGATGGAGGGTGATGATATTAATGACCCTATTGTAGATACAGTGCGTGGTATTACAGACGGACACATATTTTTGAGCAGAAAAGTAGCAGAAATGAACCATTACCCTGCTATTGATATTTTGGGTAGTATTTCTCGTCTTATGTCTGCAATAGCTACGCCTGAACACAAAGAAGCAGCAGCAAAAATGCGTCGTGCTATGGCTTTGTATCGAGAAAATAAGGATTTGATTGATGTAGGTATGTACGTTGCGGGCTCAAACCCAAAATTGGACATTGCTATCGAGATGATGCCTCAGATTAATGCTTTTTTGCAGCAGCGAGTTTCTGATTCTGTTAGTATGGATACGACTATTTCTACATTAATTCAAATGATGGCACCTGTAGATATATAGTTTTAAATTTTTGCAAAAAAATACCCGTCTTGGAAATTTTCAAGACGGGTATAAAAGTTTGTATGTCTGAAGTTAGATTGTACTTATTAATTTTTTTAGGTCATCAAGCCGATTTAACCAACCTTTTAAAAAAATTTTTTGATTATCATATTTTGCAAATTCTTTATATTTTGCTTCTCGTGCTGCAATAAATTTTTCGGGATATTTCCATTGCGCAGCTTTCATAAATTGGTTTACTCTGGCTAAACCCATATTGACAGCTGTGTCAAAAGCCAGTAGCGCAAATTTGGGGGACATTTTGTCGCATCCTGCTTTTTTCCAATAATTTTGAAAATAAATTTCTTTAACTTCATAATCCGAGATATTTTTAATATCTCTAATTTGCAGTTTTTGACTTTTAAGCCAACTATTGTATGTATATTGTGTGATTCCTTTGTTTGTTGCTCCGCCTTTGTCATAGGGATTGTTTGTGTAGCCTCCTTCCCATTTAAGTACAAAATTTAATGCCTTTTGGAAAAGATTATCCATAAATTCACCTTTCTAGTTATTAGGATTCCCGCTGTGTTGAACAATGCTTATTAGTAATGTCTTTACGTCATTTACGTTTTTGTCGATTCGGTCCATTCTGTTTTCTAAGCTAATATGATTGTCTCTGTATGTTTTTTCTGAGACATAATGTTCTGCTATGTATTCGATAAGATTTGATTTTAATTCCGTTATCTGTTCAGGAGTTACAAATAATTTGTATTGTATGAGAAAACCTATAACCACAACGATTAGTGGAGCATATTCGATAAATTTTGACACTTGCTCCTCCTAGTTATACTTTTGAAATTTTTGAACGAGATGAGAAAAATTTAGTTTGTCAGCAAACGTCATCTCTTGTTTGTATTTTTGCGATATTTCAATGATTTTTTCGGCAATGTTTGTTGCTTTTTTGTAGTCTTTCTTGTCGTCAATTATTTCTGTTGTTGCTTGATTTTCAACCTGTGTTTTTTTAAGTTCAAATAATTTTGTCAGCATATTGCCGATGGCTGTTAATAAAGTTTTGTACATTATTTGTTTGTTTCTGTTAATTTCTTATTTTCATGTTCGTTTACAAAAACGTTAATAAGCCCTACTATACCAAGGGCACAAGCTATTATTGCATCAGCCATTTCCGGTTTCAGAATAACACCGAATGCGGCAAGTACTGAAAATAAGCCTTTGTAAGTGCTTGCTTGATTCAAATAATTTAATAAAATTTCTATAAATTTCATATTTTCTCCTTATTCTGATATGTTTATGAAAGCATTTTTTGCAACAGGTAGAACCCAAAGCGGGTCATCACCTTGTGTATAATTGACAGGGGTTTTGCTGTCGATGAAAAATCCTTCTTCTTCATCAGGTTCTTGTGCTTTTATACAAAATCGGCAAGGGCGTTCAAAACCAATCAGGTATGTTTTGTCTTTTTCAAAAGTAAAATCAGCGACAGTTTCTTTAATTGTGTCTTCTAATTTTATATAGCCGTCTTTTCTTAAAATTTCGAATTTACCTATATTTGCCATAAAATCTCCTTTATTTGTCCAATAACTCAAGCATCAAAATATGTACACCGTGTCCATAAGTTGATTCCGGTTGTTGTGCTTCTGTTATGTATAGTCGATAATTTGAGTATGAAACTTTTTCGTTAAGGACATATGTTCTGATATCGTGGTAGTAAGTGGATTGAGGTTCATTTTTTCGTGTATCGATTGTTGTCCACTCACCAGAAGAATTTTTGCCCTCTAATCTCCAGCTTTTAGGGTTTCGTCCTTCTTCTCCAGCAACACCCCCTTTGTATACAAAAAATATGCTGTATGCGCTTATTTGTTTTGCTTCAGGTAGTTGTATTGCTATCCATTGAGGGGACCATTCAGTAGCATTTGCAGACAGCCATCTTTGAGAACAGTTCATATCAATAGCCTTTGAAAATGCTTTGTAAGGTGAGTATCCGCTAAAATCTCCGCTAGATGATGCTCTGTATCCTGATGGTGCAGAATTTGAAGTCATAGCAGGCATTATTTGAAAATACTCATGAAGTACATTGTTATTTTTTTCATTTTGTTTGGGAGCTTCCGGTGTTATAGAATCAACGTTAAAATTAAATGTCATTTTTATCCACCTCATTATTATTTGTAATATTTTCTTGAGCATTGTTGACCTCCATTGCATAGTCAATAATAATTGAATTTACTTCATCAGCAGTTTTGCAGGCTTCAATTTGAGCGAGATATGCTGGATATTTTACATTCCAAATTTCGGCTTGAACTTTGCCTACGCCAAGTAGTGCTTTAGTGAGTTGTGATTGTGTTAATGATACAGTTTTGTCTTCTTTTGTATTCCAGTAAATTAAATTTTCTTGTGAATATGTGCCTGTAATGAATCCGAGAGCGTAAGCACCTAGTTTCCCAATATTTCCGTCTGTTGCTTCAATATGGTTTCCGTCTTCCAATTGATAGAGCGCATTGCCGCTTTCCAAATAATATCTGGCAGCATTATTTGCTTCATCACATTTTTGTTTTTTAGCTAAAGTAAGTTGTTCTGATTCGTAATTTTCATTTATTGTTGGTTCATCATTTTCAAAGATTTCATTTGCTTCAAGAGCGTAAATGAAATTTTCAGTTTCTACAATTTTTCTACCGTTTTGGTGGTTGTGTAAAACGACAAAATCCGCACGTTGCTCTTTTGAGCACGGTTTTATTATATAATAAGACATTTTTCCTCCTTAATATCCGAATGCATACCATACGGAACAAGTGCTGCCTGCTGCTGCTCCTTGACCGGATTGTACTCTGGTTGAGTAGCCAACAGAAGTAAGTGTATAGTTATTCCAATAAACAGAGTGTGGTTGATTGGGGTTAAGATTTTTGATTCCGCTTAAGACACTGTAATCAGTTGTTGTAAAGGGATATAAAAATTCTAAAGTTCCTGATGAATTACTTCCTATGTAGCCACCTTGTTCAATCCAACCATCGGACCAGATTCTGTACCAAGATTGACCATTTCTGTAAGAGTCAGTTATAAATGGTACATTTACATTGGAAAAATTTATATCTGCTTTTTGAGAACTAAGTGTTGCAATTTCATTAAGAACATTGCTTATGTCTATTGTTGTCTCATTTATAATTGTTTCTCCAACTTTATAGTAAAGAAGTTTATTGCTCGATGGTGGTTGAACCGTGTTTGAAGCTCCATAAATCGGATTAGCTCGAGAAGCATTAAAACTTGCTTTTAAATTGTTAGAACCGCCGGTATTTGCACTTGTTGCTATTCCCGAGCTTGATGTATCTAATTCAAAAAGGCCAGTGTTACCAGGGCTTATGTACGCTCTGGATAGTTCGAGCGTTCCTTCAATATTGGGTAATCCTGCTTCATTAAATTGGTTAACAAGACTTGTGTCCAGAGTAAATTGATGGAAACATTTTGTACGTGGTAAGTAAAATTGGTTGTTCAAACTGTCCAGTATGTAGTAATCTCCATATCCTTTTGTTACAAAGACTTGGTCTATTGCCTCTGATTGAGAGATATCTGCAATTTTTCTACCAGTGAGCGATTTTCTAAAAGTGATTCCTAAGGAGTCTGTTTCGTCGACGCCGTTATTGTATTCTTCTTTGATTTTGTTAACAGCATCAGGGTAAGTCATTGTAACAAGTGAGCCTTGTAGCAACCATCCTACGCTTTCTTCTCCTGTTAAAATGTGGTCAGAGATTTTGATATCAAAAAGATTGAAACCTCCTCCATCTTTTTTGTCATATTTTAAGTGCATCAAGCACTCGTTTAATACATCTGTATCACAGACAGAAACTCCCGAAACCGTCGGGTTGTCTGTCCATTTGTAAGTATCTTGTGCCATTTTATTTCCTTTCAAAATTTTTCATTGGCTTAGTAATTTAGTAGCCTTTTATTCTTACGCTGGCTTTTGCACAGGTTAGTTCACCTGCATTTGTGTAAGCAATGAGTTTTGCTTGTGTATTTGTTTTTTCACTGACAACAATATAAGCATCAATGTTGTCATTAACTGTAGCTACAATTGAGGGTGGGGCAATAAAGCTATAATCAATTGTAAGTCCTTCAGGGTCTGTTATTTCTACCTCAAGATTCAAGTCTTTATCAGGGACATCAACACCTACAGAGAAGTTTGTAAGTACTGTTTGTACATTGTTGGCCGCAGAGAGGGTTATTCTAAACTTACAATATCGGAATACATATTTGCCCGTATTAATGATATTCCAATCCGTAAAGGTTTCATTATCTTGAGAAAATGCCCACTCAATAAATACGGAGTTTTGGTCATCCGCACTTGTAAACTGGTAATCAAAGGAGACAATACTTTCTAAAACTGCACCAATATCGTATGTCTGACTTTGATATACCCCCTCATTAAAGACTTTAGCACCCCATCTTCCACCGTTTTGGTAATTACCTGAATTACCGCCCCAGAAATCTTCTGTTGTTTCCCAAAGAACATTATTTTCTTTGAGTTTTAAAGTGTTCCTGTAAATTTTTATATTTTCATCGGCAGTGCCTGAAAGATCCTCGAGAACATTTATTTTGACTATTTCATTAAGGCTTGGTATGCTGTCGACGCTAATTATGTCTAAAGTAGCGTGTTCTGAGTAGTTGTAAGAATTTTGTGCTTTTATCCAGAATTTGAATAAACCGTTTGTTGGAATTTCGCAGGTATACTTGTTTTCTTTTATTCCTGATTTTAGAATACTGCCTGTTTCCCACGTTTCGCCCATTCTTATTTCGTAGGTATCAGTTTTTATGTTATTGGGCTGCCATACAAAGTTAAAAAGGTTATTTGATTGTACTACGTTAAAATTTTGTACATCATCGGGGAATTTTACTATGTCAGTTATGCTGCTTACCAGAACTCTTGGTTCTTTACTTCCGAGTTCGTCAGTGTAGAGTCTTTCGTCATAGCAGCGCCAATCTATTGAATAAATTCCTGCACCGTTGTCGGTTACTCCCGTAACTTTGACTTTGTATTTGCTTAGCCCCATAAGCAGACTGTCTATAGAGATTACATCTCCTACCTCTAAATCGCAGCCTCGGTAATCTGTTTTGAAACTGCCGAAGTAGGGCTGTATTCTTTTTGAATTTACGTAGTACCACGCAAGCCTTGAGGCTTGGTGAAAATCCGTAACGGAATAGATGTTAACGGAGTGTTCTATCGGGACACCGTCTCTGTATTGAGGAATTTCTGCTGTAGCTTCAACCTTTTGCCATTCGTGTTTTGGCGAAACGAATGTACATTTGAGAATATCATAATGTTCTTCTTTGGGAATGGTTTGGAAAGTTTCCGAGCCTTTTATTATATCGTTTACCGTAAACACTTTGCTTACGGGTTCTGCCTTGTCAATTTTGAATTGTAAGCGACCGTCTTTTACGAATAAACCTCCTCTGCAAGAGCGATAAACCTCATCAATAAGAGTTCTGGCAGATGTTTGGGCATCAAAAACCATGTTGAACGTGAATCTTGGTTTTTTGACGGTTTTTTCTTCTCCGTTTTCGTCTGTTTCTACAGAGTCGAGCAATTCATCACAGTAAGCGGCGGCTTCGATAAAACTTTCGATATCGATTAAATCGTCTATCAAAGTTTTTGAGATTTCGCCGTTGGAGTCAATGCATAATCCCAAACCGTTGTAGCAGGTTAAAAAATCAAACATAACCCATGCAGGGTTTTCGGAATATTTTATTTCGTATTCATATTTATTTTTGTAGACACGTATTTTTCTGCCTTTAACTACTGCTGTGAGGTTGTAGTTGATATCGATTTTTTGACCTCTTGGGACAGAAATAGCAAGGTATGCGAGGTTTTTAAGCGAGCCGACTTTTGCTGCACGTTCTTTTTGGTTTGAACCTCCGACTATGGGGTCGACTTCTTGTTCTTGAGTGCCGTAGTATCTTTGGACACTTATACCTGCAATTTCATTCATAGGGATATCGTTGAGTCTTATGTCCGAGTATTCGGAAATTTCACCATCAGAAAATGCGACGATTCTTTTTACTGTTGTGGTATTGTTTTCGTCTTGCCAAATCCTATTGCCTGCGACTTTGCAAGTTCCGTATAACAGTGGTATAGGCAGGTTTTGGTCTGTTTGAGTTTGCAGTAAACCGCTGTAGGTTTTTGAATTTGCACCAAAATCACCTGATTTGGATGCATTTACACAAGATAGCGCAATACCTCCATAAATCAAAGCAGCGCCGACATAGCCTGCTACAGTCAAAGCTGTGGCGAGTGCCGAGCCGGTAACTACCGATATACCTATTGTTGTAAGCGCAGTTGTAAGAGCGGTTGTAATAGCTGTGGCTGTTAAAATCATATTAAATCACCCTAAAAGATTGATAATCTTTGAATAATTTCAATCTCCCTATTTGTAATGTGTGGTCTTTAAACACGTGTATAATTTTTCCGTATTCAAGGTATACAGCGATATGTAATTCATCTTTAAACCTTGTAACGATGATATCTCCGGCTTGCAATTGGTCTGGAGTAATCTGTCGGCAGTGTTTTTTTATTTTTGATAAGCCGTACCAATAGTTTTTGTCGTCGTTTTTTGAGCGGAGTTTGTATTTTGGCTTGTCAGGGTAAAGAAATTGGACGGGGTAGAAGCATCCTTGATAAGTTCCGTCCGAGTTAAACATTTGGTAAGGTCTGCCAACTTGTGAGATTAGCTCATCAATTGGTATTTTTGTTTTCATTTTTCCTCCTTTGCACAGTAAAAAACACGCTGTTTAGCGTGTTTTTTGAATATTTTATTTTTTATTTTATATAAAGAGTGTGGGTTAATTACTTGATAGAATTAGTGTTTTGTTGTTCTTGTTCATACTTAACGAGCATGTTGTATATTTCTGTGTAGCCGTTTCTTTTTGCGGTAGTTTTTAGCGGTAGTCTAAACAGCAGTCTTTGTTTTTTTATGTCAATTTTGCTTGTTTCGAGGATTTTTGCGACCACATCTGTTTGCCCGTTTTTGACGGCATAAAAGAGAGCATTGCCGCCGTCAATTGTTTTTATTTGTGGGTTTGCACCGTTATCCAAGAGCATAATGGCTATATTGTTTTGCTTGTTATAGATTGCCTGAACGAGAAATGTTGAACCAAAGCAGCGTTTATTCAAATCAATCAAATTTGCATCAACAAGGAGTTTTGATGTTTGTATATCTCCTTTTATGACAGCATTCATCAAATTTGACGGCTTATCAGGTTGAATATTTTGTGTTTTCAGAATCACAACGGCTTCTTGTTGAGAGTATGCATTGGCAGACTGACCAACAAGTAAAATCAAGCATAAGATTAGTAGTTTTTTTAGTAGAAACATTTATATAGCCGGTTTGATAAAAGTACTGTATAGAGTAATATTTTTTTGTTCTTTGTTTTTGTTAACCGTAGTAATATTGATAGATTGATTACTTTTGGTTGGAGTCAGTTTTATATCAATATCTTGTTCAGACATTCCTTTTACGGGTTGATTGTTAATTTTAGTAATAATGTCGTAAAAATCAAGTTTTTGGAGTGTATCAGTATTTTCGTAATACAATTTTGTAATTTTGATACCTTTTCTTGTTTTTTGCCCCTCAAAGCCGTATGAATAGTAGCCTTTTAGTGCTTTTTTTATAATTTGGAGCATAGCTTGTTCTTGGAATTTGTAGCTGTAAAAGCTATCACTTGTGGCATTACCTGCACGGGTGGTATTTTTCATTCCCAGAGAAAGAATGACATTTTTGTTATCTTGTATAGCGGAAAACATGAATCTGGTTTCGGTGTGAGAGCCGTACCATAAATACCAAAAGAAGTTTGTATCGACGTTGTAGGCTGTAAAAGAGTAATCGGATATATTTTCCAGAGTGGAACCTTGTTTTATTAAGAGTTTCATTAACCTGTTCAGAACGTCTTTTTGGTTAGAATTTTCGATAATAATACTACTGTTAGCAAAAGCTGCAGAAACATTCATGACAATTAACAATAGAGCGATAAATAACTTTTTCATTGACATGATCCTTTATACCCTGTAGTAACTTTGTAATTATAGAAAATATTTAGGATAAGGTCAAACAATCAGGCATTTCTTACGATAGTTCTGAGGTGGTTTCTGTTGTCTTTGATACCCTCATAGGTGATGGCATTGAGGAGTTGTTTATTTTCAAGCAGATATTTTTGAACATCTTTAGAGTCCCATGCTTTGATGTTAAAGTTGTTAAAGACAACGGGAGAGGACTGAGAGTCAGAGTTGTAGCTTGAATTTTCAGCGGGGCTAAGTACTCTTTCGCCGCCTTTAAGCAGAGCGAGTTGTTCAGCGGTTCCTGGTAGTTCAGAGTTGGCCGAAGCCGGAACGATACCTCCGGAGTGGAATTTGGCACCGGTCCAGACAGAGGCAATGCCTTTAATAATACCGCCGGCTTTGCCCCAAAACCCGAGCTTAGAACTGCTGGCAGAGCTAAAGACAGAAACGAGGCTTTTAAGTTTTTCAACGCTCAAAATTTGAGTAATTAGAGCATTCATAGCTTCATCTACGAGGAAGTCGTAGAGGTTTTGAGCCATTTTTCTCATATTCCCGTCAAAGTTGCCGTATTCTTTGAGAATATCAGCGAAGCCGTCGCCGAATATCGATACAATTTTTTCGGTTCTTTCTTGCCAGATTTCCTGATCAACGAGCGAGGAGCGTTGATCGTAAAGGGCGTTGAGGCTAAAGAGCGCATCACTTTTTTCTTGTTGAGAGAGGTTATTGTTGTTGGAATTAATTTTTTTAGATTCTTCGATATACCATTTGTCGATGGCGAGTTTTTTCTCGTGAAAATTTTTGTAGTGATCAATATCAGCGTTGAGAGCGGATTGTTCGTCTTGCAGTTTAGCGATGGCGAGAGCGTAGGGATTTTTTTCTAATAATTCTTGGGTATATTGGGCATTAAGCCCTCTTAATTTATCAAAATATTCTTGATAAGCGTTTTCAACTTTTTTAATTTCTTTGTATATAGTCTCGTAAATTTTTTGCACGTCATTAACGGTCTCTGAATTTGAGAGACCGTTTCTAAATTCACTTGCCATTATTATCTCCTATTTTAAAGTTCTTTTTATTACTTTTCCATTAATATCGTAGCAAACACCGTTAA
Source organism: Candidatus Gastranaerophilales bacterium (assembly GCA_944326555.1). Classification (GTDB taxonomy): domain Bacteria; phylum Cyanobacteriota; class Vampirovibrionia; order Gastranaerophilales; family Gastranaerophilaceae; genus Limenecus. Next base: position 26,760 of record CALVEK010000023.1, read on the forward strand.
TCCAATGAGCCAGTAATCTGCCGTCTACAGAAAAATTATAAGATTCTTTTGTACTAAGTTGTAGTCTTATTTCTGCTAATTTGTTGTTTATATCATAAACAAATACTTTGATTGGGCAAACCAAACCTGTTCTAACACCAACAGATTCTAATTTCCCATCACTAAAATAACTAAATTCATAATACAAATTGTTTTTGTAAATAATACCGTACTGTCCATCTGAAAAGTAAGTAATATACCTGTCATTGGTCTCCACAATACCTTGTTGAATGAGTTTTTTGTTTTCTTCGTAGTTGGGGTCAAATTTGTTATTCTTGATGATTCTGCTAGAGATGGAGTATTTTACATCGGCAAATGCTTCTTTTCTGGCAGATTCGACAGTGTAAGTAACACCGCCTTTTAGCGTGTATGCATACACAGGCAGGGTTAAAAAAACAACTAAAAAGAGAATCCAAACTTTCTTCATAATCCCATTATATCATAGAATAGGGGCAATTGTGATAGGTATATAGTGTAGTAAATTTTTTGCACGTCATTAACGGTCTCTGAATTTGAGAGACCTATGCTTCTATCTTTCATAAATTCTCCTAAAATAATGTATAACTAAAAACTTTGATTTATGACATTGCCATTTAAATCATATTCTTTGTTGTTTAACCAGTGGGATTCCAATTGTCCGTTCGGAAAAAAGATATATGAATTATTCTCTGAAACAGCTAGGACCATTCGAATGAGTTTCCCGTCTAAATTGTATTTTTGCTTCTTTAGTGGAAAATTTAAGCTTTCTCTTTTCGCTAAATGTTCTAATATTCCATTTTGGTCGTAATAATATTCTATGAACAAATTATTTTTATATACAATCTCATAGCCTCCTTTTGCAAAGTAAGCTATATATCTGTCATTGGTCTCATTTATGCCTTGTTTAATGAGTTTTTTGTTTTCTTCGTAGTTGGGGTCAAATTTGTTATTCTTGATGATTCTGCTAGAGATGGAGTATTTTACATCGGCAAATGCTTCTTTTCTGGCAGATTCGACAGTATAAGTAACACCGCCTTTTAGAGTGTAAGCATACACAGGCAGGGTTAAAAAAACAACTAAAAAGAGAATCCAAACTTTCTTCATAATCCTATTATATCATAGAATAGAGGCAATTGTGATAGGTATATAGTGTCGTAAATTTTTTGCACATCATTAACGGTCTCTGAATTTGAGAGACCAATGTTTTTTAGTTCAATCTTCATCAATTTCTCCTATTTTAAAATTCTGTTTATTACATTTCCATTGCTGTCATAACTAACGTTATTTATCCAATGAGCCAGTAATCTGCCATCTACAGAAAATATATATGCTTCATCAAAGCTAAGTTGTAGCCTTATTGCTGTTAATTTGTTATTTGCATCATATCCATAAACCTTTATTGGACAAATCAAACCTGTTCTAACACCAACAGATTCTAATTTCCCATTTTCTAAATAATCAAATTCGTAGTACAAATTGTTTTTATATACAATTCCGTATTGCCCGTTTGAATAGTAAGTAATATACCTGTCATTGGTCTCCACAATACCTTGTTGAATAAGTTTTTTGTTTTCTTCGTAGTTGGGGTCAAATTTGTTATTCTTGATGATTCTGCTAGAGATGGAGTATTTTACATCGGCAAATGCTTCTTTTCTGGCAGATTCGACAGTGTAAGTAACACCGCCTTTTAGAGTGTATGCAGATACAGGCAGGGTTAAAAAAACAACTAAAAAGAGAATCCAAACTTTCTTCATAATCCCATTATATCATAGAATAGAGGCAATTGTGATAGGTGTATAGTGTCGTAAATTTTTTGCACGTCATTAACGGTCTCTGAATTTGAGAGACCTGGTCCTATTCTATTTGTCATATTATCTCCTATTTTAAAGTTCTTTTTATTACTTTTCCATTAATATCGTAGCAAACACCATAAATCCAATGAGCAATAAGTTCTCTATTTGCAGAAAATACATAACAATCTTTAGGATTTAATTCAAGTCTTACTGTAATAAGTGCTTTTTGTGAGTTGTATTCATATACCTTAAGAGGATAAACCAAACCTGTTCTAACACCAACAGATTCTAATTTTCCATTTTCTAAATAACTAAATTCATAATACAAGTTATTTTTGTAAACAATACCGTACTGTCCGTCTGAAAAGTAAGTAATATACCTGTCATTGGTCTCCACAATGCCTTGTTTAATGAGTTTTTTGTTTTCTTCGTAGTTGGGGTCAAATTTGTTATTCTTGATGATTCTGCTAGAGATGGAGTATTTTACATCAGCAAAGGCTTCTTTTCTAGCGGATTCGACAGTGTAAGTAACACCGCCTTTTAGCGTGTAAGCAGATACAGGCAGGGTTAAAAAAACAACTAAAAAGAGAATCCAAACTTTCTTCATAACCCTATTATATCACGTTTAAGGTACTTTTTATTTTATATATTTACTCATATCCTTTAATGCATTTATGGCTTCTTTGCCTACTGCTACATTGGGACGTGGCGAAGTGTTGTTTATCTCCTGTTGTATTTTCGTATATGTACACAAGAATGCATAGAATTTTCTCGGTGTTGATTCCCAAAATTCATCTTCACTCCAACCGAGATATTTTCTGGCAACAACAAAGTTATTTACCCATTCGTATTTGAGGCAGGCCTTTTTTTGCGTTGTTTCTTGGTGCTTTTTTTTTGAGGTAATATCTCACTAAGCACTTTGGGTGGTAACATTGGAAAAATAAATGATGCGATTACAGGCTCTTTTATTTGATACCAAAGTCCGGGGTGCTCTCTAAGTTTGTTTTCAAGTTCAAGTATTTCTTCTTTTGAGTGGTGCTTTAATGCTCCACATACGACTATTGCCAGCGAATCTGTCAGCATAATTGTGTTTTCGCCCATTAGCTTTTCATATATTTCGTAAGGACTTTTGCCTGTTTTCTTTTCCAACATTGCCAAGGCTGCGTGATTGTATTCAAATGTGTATTCTTTATTGTCGACCACAACTTTTTGCGGTTCTTCAAAAATGTCTTCAAGCATTTAGTCTCTCCTTTTTTGTAATTTATTTGTTGTTATAATTTTTTCTACCTAAGGTTACTACCCTCGTACCCCCTGCTACTTTTAGGACAAATTCTCTCGGGGTTCGGGGCGGAGCCCTGATGGCGTAGCAAGGGTTAGAGATTTTTAACGAAGAAATGAAAATTTACTGCCTGAATTGGCTGAAATTTTTGTTTCTGAGAGATAAAATCTCTTTTGATAAGCGTATTTCTTTCTTTTGAGATACTTTTCTTTCTTTACTCGCACAAAAAGAAAGAAAAGTATCAGAAAGAAAAAGCAATTCTATTTAATTTTTTATACCTTCATTTCTTTTCTTTTGAATTGCGTAAGCAAAAGAAAAGAAACGAAGCAAAGAAAAGAAAACCGACGCAGGTTACAACAAGGGCTATAAGCCCTTGTATTTTTGAAGATTGTTTTTAATACCTCCCGACCTTTGTGAAGTGAACTACATAAACTTATTTAAACAACAATAAGTTCCATTTGTTTGAGGACAGTTTAAACTGTCCGAGTTGCGCGAGTGAGCAGAGGCAGAAAGGCAAAACCACGCTTTTGCCGGTGCCGTTTATCGCGAACGAGTAAGACAAAGTACACTTTGTGAGAACGAAACAACCGGTCGGAGTTTTCTTGGGCTCCACCCGTTCTTTACGCTAAAGAATGGGTGGAATGTATT
>CALVEK010000024.1 GCA_944326555.1 Candidatus Gastranaerophilales bacterium
ATGGCAAGACAAGTCCCATTGGAAAAAGTTAGAAACTTCGGGATTGCAGCCCACATCGATGCCGGTAAAACAACTACTACAGAGCGTATTTTGTTTTACACAGGTAAAACTCACAAAATCGGTGAAGTACATGATGGCGCAGCAGTAACCGACTTTATGGATCAAGAAAGAGAACGTGGTATCACTATCCAATCAGCTGCTGTTACAGCTATGTGGAAAGGACACCAATTAAATATTATCGATACCCCCGGCCACGTTGACTTCACTATCGAAGTAGAACGTTCATTGCGTGTTTTAGACGGTGTTGTTGCTGTATTTTGTGCAGTAGGTGGTGTTCAATCTCAATCTGAAACAGTTTGGAGACAAGCTAACAGATACGAAGTTCCACGTATGGTTTTTGTAAACAAAATGGACAGAACAGGTGCTAACTTCTATCGTGTAGTTGACCAGTTAAGAAACAGATTGAATGCAAACGCTCATCCTATTCAATTGCCTATCGGTGCAGAAGACCAATTCAGAGGATTAATTGACCTTCTTACAATGAAAGCCGAAATCTATACAAACGATTTGGGTACTGATATTAAAGAGGAAGAAATCCCTGCAGATATGCTTGAAAAAGCACAAGAATACCACGCAGCGCTTGTTGAAGCTATTTCTGAACACGATGATGACTTGATGATGAAGTTCCTCGAAGGTGAAGAACCTACTATTGATGAATTAAAAGCTGTTTTAAGAAAAGCAACTTGCGAAAACAAAATTGTTCCTGTTTGTTGTGGTACAGCATTTAAAAACAAAGGTGTTCAATTACTTTTGGATAACGTTGTAAATTACTTACCATCTCCTGTAGATGTTAAAGCTATCGAAGGTGAACTTGAAGACGGAACAAAAGTAGAAAGACATTCATCAGAATCTGAACCTTTCTCTGCTTTGGCATTTAAAGTTATGACAGACCCTTATGTTGGTCGTTTGACATTCTTGAGAGTATACTCAGGTAAAATGACTGCCGGTTCTTATGTACTTAATGCTACAAACGGCAAGAAAGAACGTATTTCAAGACTTGTACAAATGTATGCTGACCAAAGAAACGAAATTCAAGAAGTATACGCAGGTGATATCTGTGCAGCAGTTGGTTTGAAAGATACAACAACAGGTGATACTTTGTGCGATGAAAAAGCACCTATCATCTTGGAAAGAATGACTTTCCCTGAACCTGTTATTTCTGTAGCTATTGAACCTAAAACAAAAGCTGACCAAGACAAAATGGGTATCGCGCTTCAAAAACTTGCTGAAGAAGATCCTTCATTCAGAGTTAAATCTGATACAGAAACAGGTCAAACAATCATCTCCGGTATGGGTGAGCTTCACCTTGACATCATCGTAGACAGATTGTTGAGAGAATTCAAAGTTGATGCAAACGTTGGTAAACCACAAGTTGCATACAGAGAAACTATCAGAGGCAACGCTGATCAAGATTCTAAATTCATCCGTCAATCCGGTGGTAAAGGTCAATATGGACACGTTAAAATTCAAATCGAACCGGCAGAAGAAAATGCAGGCTTTGTATTTGAAAACAAAATCGTTGGTGGTGCTATTCCTAAGGAATACATCGAACCTGCAAGAAAAGGTATGGAAGAAGCTCTTGAAGGCGGTATCTTAGCAGGATTCCCAATGATTGACGTTAAAGTTACATTATACGATGGTTCTTACCACGAAGTTGACTCTTCAGAAATGGCGTTCAAAATCGCAGGTTCTATGGCTATCAAAGAAGGTTGTAAGAAAGCTAAACCTTGCATCTTAGAACCTATGATGAAAGTAGAAATCGAAGTTCCTGAAGAAAATACAGGTGATATCGTAGGCGACATTGCTTCAAGAAGAGGCCGTGTTGAAGGTATGGAAATCATCGAAGGTACAGGAATCCAAAAAATCAGAGCTATGGTTCCATTGGCTGAAATGTTCGGATACGCTACTGATATTCGTTCAAAAACTCAAGGCCGTGGTACATTCTCTATGGAATTTGCTAAATACGAACAAGTTCCAGGAAACGTTGAAAAAGAAATCATAGAAAAATCAGGTGTTAGTGCATAACAAAACATCTTGATTTAGAGATTGAATAAAAAACAGGCTTCGAAAATTCGAAGTCTGTTTTTTTTAATACCGGCAAACTTATTTTTTTTCATTCAATCGAAAACGCAAAATAATTCGTCCGTTTGTAAGTGTATTAACACATCTTGCAAATACATACGGATATTTTTCGTATTCATCCGGTAATTCGCCTTTTTGAATCATATCAACAACTTTATTAAGGTACTTTTGCATATTTTTAGCTACACTGTGGTGAAGATCATACCAATGTAGAAGGCTGTAATTAGTTTTTTCATTATTACAATTTTTACACATTACAGCATAATTCGCCATATTATTCCAGCCTTTTCGATCCTTTGCTACAATATGGTCCACCGTTGCAATAGAACCTTTTATCATATCTTGAACAATAACTTTCAGAGGAGAGCCGACTTTTTCTTCCGTTGATTTTAAAGGAAATAAAATCGTTTGTTTTACATAACTTTTTCTCATAGACTCTTTAAAGTCTGAACCGTATCTCGTCCTAAAACCCATATCTTCAACGGCAAAAATTGTTTGTTTAACCAAATCTGAATATGCCCTGTAAGGGAATTCTCTTTTGGTAGAAACATCCAAAAATTGATTATTAACGTTATCTATATATTGCTGCAAAAGAGCAGCATCTTTTGGCTTTAAACCACTTTTTAAAACTTGTGCCATTCTTAGATTTTCAATCAAATGTTTTTTTATTTCCTCTGCTGCCATTTCTTTTAAATGAGATATTATTTCATTTTCTGTGATATTTTTATTACTTTGAACAGCATTGTTAATATAATTAACTATCGAAGCATATCTGGAATTTATTACATTTTTATTTTTCTTCAAGAAATCCGATAGTTCTTCCGTTGTACTTGTTTTAGAAATATCGTCATAGAGTTTTAATTTTTGTTCATGTGTAATTGTAATTTCTCCACAAGAAGCGCAAGGCACGCCCCGATGATTAACAATATCAAAATTAATATCTGCTTTCATTTCATCAAAATGTTTTTTTGAAATTTCTTTTAATATAGGAGTGCTATATTTACTTACACTTATGTTATCTCCTGTAATACGACTCACAAGCCCCAAAAGACTCACAGGATAAAAAGCAGCATTTTTCATTTTACCGTCTAAAATATTGGACGATACATCTTCAACATATTTGGTAAAATTTTCCTGAAGATTTGCCCTCTCTTTATGGTATCTAAAAAGATGAGTAACTGTAGGAGGTTTGCAATCTTTACAAACCAAAATTGTATTTATTCTCCAATCTTTTTCATCACTATAACCATTTATTATATTATCTACACACATATATGAGCCGCTAAAAAGTTTTTGCAAAACTTGTTGTCTATAGGCTATATTTTTATGATCTGCTGAACTGTCAACAAACAATTGCTGATATTGAGCAGCAGGAACAAATTTATTCATAACAGTTTTGTAGATTTCCTGCACATGTTCATTTTCCATTGAAAGAACTGTTTCTTGAACTATTTGTTTAACTGAATGAAAAACGTTTTTTTCTCTAGCAGGATTAATTTCATCAATAAGAACAAAACATTCATCCAACAAAACCTTGTCGGCATCTGAGACCTCATATTTTTCACCCATCTCGACAAGAGTTTGTTTTACATCATCCAGAGCATTTTGTGTAAAAATATAAGAGTTTTCTCTCATTTTAGACAATAAGGTCTCAACATCACGAGTATTAAATTCTTGTGAATTTCTCTTTGCAGATGCTACAAATTTTTTGTATTTTTCAGGAACATATTCCTCATTTTTTTCTAACCAATTAACAAAACTTTTTGCACTAACTATGCGATTACCCTCGGTTACCAAAGACTGTATAGACTTTTGAGAAAGCATTTTTACTCCACAAATTGGACAATGAATATTCTCAAGATTTTTTAATTCATTTGTAAAATCAACTACTTCATTGCCTTTAAAATTTATACGAAAAATGCCTCCTCCCAAATTGCTTGTGAGTTTTGGCTTAGTCTCGTTATTGAAAAATTTATCCTTATCTTGACTTTCTCTTAAATTGTTAACTGCCTGTATATTTCCCACTACATTGGGAATGATTTTGGTAAACATATTCAGTATAAAACCTGTAAAAATATTTTTTGTTAGCTGCTTAATAAATTAAAATATGTAGAACATTCATTCTTAATAAGATTTCATGTATAATAAAGAGTATTAATTACGTGGTACCTGTATGCAATTTAAAGAATTAAGAGATATAGTAAAAAAAGAAGCCCAACATAAAGATTTTCAAACATCCAGCACAAAGCTACAGGAACTAATTTTTGGATTAAAAAAAGAATTATTTATTCCAATAGTTTCTGAAATCGGAGCAATACCTGAAGATATAAAACATGACTCTACTGAAGAAAAATTATATACAAAATTATCAGATATTGTTTTGGCAAAATGCTTTATAGAACTTGGGTTAAAAGCAACTGTTTTGAAAGAAAGGACAAATTGTGCAGATGTAATTGCAAAAAGCCAATTTCACAACTACACATTAGTTGCAGATGCCAAAGCCTTTAGATTAAGTAGAACAGCAAAGAACCAAAAAGATTTTAAGGTTGAATCAATGGTTCATTGGAAAGGGGACAATGATTATAGTGTTTTGTGTTGTCCGTATTTTCAATATCCGAAATCAAAAAGTCAAATTTTTTTGCAAGCACTGAATGGAAATGTTAATCTTTTTTCTTGGGAATATTTTAGTATCCTATTGAAAAAAGATATAAAAGAAAGTGAAAAAATAGATTTATCCAGTTTATGGAATTACAGCGAAATTTTGGCGAGACAAACAACAGTAAAAAACAGTGATTCCAATTTTTTAGAACAACAAAACAAATATATCATGGATTTTATTAATTGCTCGGAAAAAGAATTTTTGGAAATATTAAAAAAACTCAAAAGTAATATTGTTACTCGAGGAAATACAGAAATTAAATATTGGCAAAATGAAATTTCTGCAATAAAAAAATACTCAAGAGAACAAGCCATAGATGAACTGATAAAATCACTAAAACTAAATGAAAAAATTAATGCGATAAGTCTTTTTATGAAACAATTGAGGGATTAAATGGATATTGACAACATATACCTTGGAGATTGTATAGAACTTATAAAATCAATAGACGATAAATCTATAGATATGATACTTAGTGATATTCCTTATGGAATATCAGCAGAGGAATGGGATGTTCTGCATAATAACACAAATTCAGCACTTTTAGGTTCTAGTCCTGCACAAACACAAGCCGGAAAAATTTTTAAAAAAAGAGGAAAGCCTCTTAATGGTTGGTCAGAAGCCGACAAAAAAATACCTATAGAATATTATAATTGGGTCTCATCTTGGGCATCTGATTGGCTCAGAATATTAAAACCAGGAAGTAGTGTATTTATTTTTGCAGGTAGAAGACTAGCTCACAGATGTATATGTGCATTAGAAGATGCAGGATTTGTATACAAAGATATGTTGGGATGGAACAAACAGAAAGCTGCTCATAGAGCTCAGCATATAAGTTGCGTATTTGATAGAAGAAAAGATTACACATCCTCAGAAGAATGGTCTGGATGGAAAGTTGGTAATTTAAGACCTGTATTTGAGCCTATTTTATGGTTTATGAAACCATATAAAATTGGTGGAACGCTAGCAGATAATATATTAGAATATAAACTTGGTGCATACAATGAAAATATATTGCAAAAGTATGATCAAAAAACTGATAACATATTTTGCATTGAATCTAAATCGACAGACAAAGGTCTACATCCTACTCAAAAACCCTTACGGCTAATGAAGTTATTAATAGAATTGGCTACCAAAGAAAATCAAATTGTATTAGATCCTTTTGCAGGAAGTGCAACTACTCTTGTTGCAGCTTTAGAATTGAACAGACATTTTATAGGTTTTGAAAAAAATGAAAACTATTTTAAAATAGCTAAAAACAGAATAATTGAAACAACAGAAGCGCCTATTCAAAAAAATTTGATACAGTACATGTAATGCTTAATTCTATTTTGATTTAATTAAAAATTTAGTTTTTGTCCTCAATTACAAAAGATAAGAAATAAAGCCTTTTATGGTGGGTGAGGTGGAACCTAGCAAACCTTGGTTTGCGTTTTAAATTTAGACCACGACCTCAACGTGGGTTCGATTGCTTTTTCCTATTTATAAAAAAAAGCTCCTTTACTAGGAGCCTTTTATGGTGGGTGAGGCGGGACCAAGCAAACCTTGGTTTGCGTTTTTAATTTAGCCCACGACCTCTACGTGGGTTCGATTGCTTTTTCCTATTTATAAAAAAAGCTCCTTTACTAGGAGCCTTTTATGGTGGGTGAGGTGGGATTCGAACCCACGACCAATTGATTAAGAGTCAACTGCGCTACCACTGCGCCACTCACCCAGATAGAAATATTCAGTTGTCAATTCTTTGTGTCGGTGGTAGCAGCGCTACCTTTCCTCTCACAAAACCTGACATTTAGTCAGCTTTTGCTCGGCAGAGTGCCACTCACCCAGATAGAAATATTCAGTTGTCAATTCTTTGTGTCGGTGGTAGCCCTACCTCTCGCAAAACATTATCAATGTTTTGCTCGGCAGAGTCTTTCCTCTCACAAAACCTGATAAATAATCAGCTGCCTTGGAAAAGACCTAAATCCATCCGCCAACTATCCTATATTACATTTATCAAAACCCAACGTCAAGACTAAAATGTCTCCCATACTCTTTGCATTTTTTGTTTTAACGTTAAATTAACAAACATTTTATATTTAAACTTTTTTTTGCATTCCTTGAATAATATTTCATAAATATACTGTTCTATAAAATAATCTTCGACCACTGCTATTAATACAATATCAGGTTCTAAATCAACAATAGACTCCGGTGATATCGTATTAAAACCAATGCTTTCATCATAAGTAAGTGCTTTTCTTTCCAAAAATTTTCTGTCAGAAACAGCTACTATATTAAGAGAAGATAAATCATAATTATCTTTTATACATTGAAAAAATTGACCTGCTCCGTATATAACAATTTTTTTGTTTTTATACTTTTTCGCCATTTTTTCTATCTGTTTACCAAATTTTGCAACTTTTAATATATTTACAAAAACATCACTCATCTTTAGCACCCAATTTTACACTTTGTTTAACTTCTCTAATCACAAAATTTTCAGAATCTGTATAATAATATTTGTCTTCCTTTAATTCAAAATTACAGTCAAAAAGTTTATTGAATATTATTCTAAAAAAATTCACCAAACTCATAGAATTATTTTCTTCAAACAAATCTATACCAGTATTTTTAGGGAAATATATTGCCATTAATATATTAAAAGATTCATCATTCCAACGCTCATGATTATGGTCACTGTGAATTATTATTAAAGAATTAGGGTTCATTTCTTCTTTTATTTTATTTATTAAATTTAAGGTCATTTTATCAATATATTTTATATAAGGGAAAAAATATTCATTCTTATACTGGTTTTCAAAAATTATACTCTTCCCTTTTTCATCCATCAAATACGGGGTATGTGGTGCTAAAACATGCATGTAATGATAAACAGGCTTGTTAAATTTCTTCTTTATTCCTTTTGCAAAAGCATTAAATATTTCATTAACGGGATTTTTATACTTAAAAACTTTATAAAGTGAGGAAAAAATGGAATTAAAATACAAAACCTTAAAAACAGAATTTCCGCCTATCACAAAACCATTTGCAATATCCAAATTTTTTTTATTTTTTTCCACAATATAATTAAAACAAGCATGAGTATAAAAATTGAATTTGTAATTATATTGATACAATACTTTGAAAACTTCATTTTTTGCATAATACTCATAAGTATCATTTGGCAAGTAACGTTCTTCAAATGTCGGTTTTACAAATTCATGTATATAACTCATATTGAACATGGAAGGAATTGAATGAGCTGTGATTTTATAATTACTCTTAAAATTTGAAAACACCTTAAAACCACATTTTTTTAATTCTTTTTCAAAATATTCATCACATAAATTATTCATATAAAAGCCGGGATGTGAATCAAGTACAATATGGTAAATATCAGGCAAATTTTTCTTTAAAACAGTTTTTTGAATATCAACAGATTCGAATGATTTTAAAAATTTGGGTAATACATCAGCAGCAATAAATCCTGTAATAATCAAACTTCCCCAAAACATCACAGCATCAAAAAAACTAAGTTCCACATTTTTAAAAATAGAATATACAACAAGACTAAGTAAAGACATTAAAGATACAGAATAAACGCAAAATAAAACAAAATAACGAATTTTACTTCTTTTGTATTCACTAAATAAAGCAATATAAAGAATATTAGCATTCAAAAGATAAGCAAAGTTTAAAGAAAAAATTAATGCCGCCAAACTTTGATTATTTATTAAAAATAAACAACCTAAAAGTAATAAACCTATTGTTATCTCCATAAAAATGAGGGCCTTAACATAATCTCTTTTTGGAACTTCCAAATAATTGTTTGCAAAAGCAGCATGTACAGGTATTAAAAATAAAATCAAAGGATATAAAAAATACATTACTTACCTTTCATCAAATATAAAATTCTTTGAGAATCTTCTATATTAACTTTTTCTATAACTCGATAATATTCACAAAAAGCTGATTCAAAATCCTGCATAGTGTAATTATCAAAAATATCTTCTCTTGTACTCAATAAACATTGAACCTTAGAATCAGACTTCGGAACAAATTCAATAACCAAATAATCACCAAAACCTCTAAAAAATGTGGCTATATTCTTAAACGGTAAATTATTTGAAATCGCTAAATGATGTATCAAAGCTAGAGCCATAACCATATCACAACAAAATCTGGAACAAAACGATTTTCGCTCCAAATTAGCAAAACCAATTGCAGGACTAGGATTTGTAAAATCTTGTATAAGCGGCAGCAAACGTTTTTGATTATTCTTTTTAATATTCAAATAACAATCCTCAACCGCAACAGGATCTATGTCAAATGCAATGGTATCTATTCCTTTTGTTGCAGAAATTTGTGAAAAATCGCCACGATTAGCACCTAAATCACACAAAGTTTTTGGATTGACCTTATCAATAAAATCTGAAATTATTTTTTTCTTTTGTAAAAATGACTTTTCTGTATAATTTGTATTTTCGTAATATCTGCCCCATTCCGTAAAAATCTTTGGAAATTTCAGAGATTTTACACAACTTTCAAGAGAATCTATAAGAGCTTCAAATGCAAATTTTGAAAAATTAGTTTTTCCATTCTTGCTATTATCAGCCTCATGTCTTTTTTGAGAAGCAGAATGCATAAAAATATGTGTTAATACACCAAAATTTAATCTCGCTCTTTTAGGCAAAAGTTGCGCAGCCAAATCCAAAGGTATTCCATCAATATTGGTAACAAGAAGTTTATTCAATCTGATATCGGAATAGCTCATCAAAGCCAAAGGTGCCAAAAAATGCCGACAAAATTGCCCGTATGCGACCCATGGATTATTTACATTTAATTTTTCAAATGACAAAGTATCAATAAAGACAGGCTTAGCATCTAAAAACTGCACATTATAAGCCGATGCATCCTTTAAAGACATATTGTATTTTAACGCTGTCTTTTGTATTTCCAAAGTCAAAAGAGCAACATCCTTTAAAGCAGAAAAACTCCATTCGTAAGGATATGAAATATATTTTAGCTGCTTTGGTTTAATAAATTTGTAAAAATTATTATTCTTGAAAATATCCAAATCCACTTCTTCATGAGACAAAATTAAACCTTTAGAAAGCAACGTATCATATAAACCACTACTTACAAAATGCTCATAGTCATCTTTGTATGCTTTATTTATTTGTCTGTAAAAAACTCCATCCCTCTCAAAAATAAAACCGCTTGGATCACGAAAAGAAGTATTATTCATCTGATTCGTTTTTCTCGCTTTCTTTTTTACTTTTAAATAATCCAAATAAAGAAACAAAAATCTTTTTTACAAAATAGATTATAGACAATATCCCGCCAATAACAGTCTGAAAAATATAACTCCCTGAACCTGGATTAATATAGGCACTCGCTTCTTGATTAGACAAAAAAAGCATACATACCAACAATAAAAAAACTATACTAAAAAATTTTTTCATAACTCCCTCAAATCGGTATAATAATGCTATTTTATCAAAGTTGGATATATTAAACAAAAAATACACCATAATTAACAAAGTTTTTAATTGTTCTAAATAGGATTTTTTGTCATAATTAAAGAATGAATGGAAGAAATTTTAAAATAAATATCGCACATCTCTATCCAAAACTTTTAAATATATACGGAGACTGGGGAAACGTACTAACCATAAAAAAACGCTGCGAATGGAGAAATATTGAAGTAACAATAGACTCCATCGATATCAATGACACAATTGATATAAAAAAATATGATTTTTATTTTTTAGGTGGTGGACAAGACCAACAACAAATAGCTGTAGCAAAAGAACTACAAAAACATAAGAGTTCTTTACAAGATGCAAGAGATGAAAAAGCTGTATTTCTAGCTATTTGTGGAGGATATCAACTTCTTGGCCATTACTACCAACCTCACAATGGAGAAAAATTGCAAGGAATAAGCCTTTTAGATGCATACACCATTGCAGGAGACAAAAGATTTATAGGCAATGTTACTGCAAAGTGTGATTATATGATACCAAATACTCTTGTCGGATTCGAAAATCACAGCGGATTGACATACCTACAGGGTGAAACTGAGCCTATGGCAACAGTAAAAATCGGTAACGGCAACAATGGTAAAGACAAAACTGAGGGTGCCAGATATGAAAACGTTTTTGGCACATATTTACACGGTTCTTTCCTTCCCAAAAACCCTCACTTTGCAGATTATCTGATATCTCTTGCCCTAAAAAAACGCTACAAAGAAGAAATTAAACTAATCACTATCGATAGTGAACTCGAAAATCTGGCTCATCAGTCTTTAGTCAACAAAAAATATTAATTAAAATCCTATCTCTGCATGTTACGTAATGTATCAATTTTATATAAGTTTTATAACTTTTGATGTAATTTGTCATACAAAAGTATAAAATGAAGTTATGCGTATCGTCAAAAATTTTAATGATCAGTCATTCAACGAGGATGAAAAATTTTTTGCAGACATAATCAAAGATGAATTTGGCTGCAATACTTGGGTTGAAAAAATAAAAAACAAAGATTTTATTCAACAGTATTCAAAGCCTCTCAATGACTTCACAATTTATACGACAGCCCAGCCTTCCGCCGAGGGTATAAGGATGGTTGCTTGGCGAAGACCTGCTCAACAAAAACAATATATATAAATAAAAAACGCCTTTCTAAAAAGAAAAGCGTTTTTTAAATTTGTTCATTATGCAATTAGTCCATCGGTATAGTCAAAGTCTGACCGATTTGCAATTGATTAGGATTTGACATACCATTTGCTTGCATTATTTTAGATATTTTAGATGTATCATATTTACCGTAGAATCTAATGATAATAGCTTCTAATGTATCACCTGATTTTACTGTATATGTTTCAGGAGCAACTGTTTTTGCTTCTTCTGCAACCTGATCAGCAGGTATTATAGACAATTTTGTCTTAGCAGGTTTAACACGTTTTACCAATTTAGGTGAATCTGATGAAGAATTATCACTTATTGCATTAGATGTAAAACTCAATAATGCTGTCATCAAAAACATTGCCAAAGCTCCTGCAATGAAACCTGTAATAAGGTATACACCCGGAGATTTTTCTTCTTTTTGATTAACTTTAAAGTTTTGCCATAAAACATCAAGTTCTTTTTCTTTTGCAGGTCTTATATATACATCAGGAGTATTGCCGTCTTTTTTAAAACGAGTGCTTCCATTACCTGATTTAGCCCTTAATTCTTCTAACAGAACCATTTTTTCTTTTGATAAATTAGATCTGTATAATGTTGAACTTTTCATGTTACCTCACTAATTTCTTCATAATATATATTAATCGGCTGATAATTTGAAAGTCAAGGAATATAGCATGATGTATTACATTCCTCAATATTTTGTATATGAAAATGGGAATTTTTATATTATCCTTTTTAACTAAAAACACTGATAATTTTTTTTTGCTACTTAAAAAGAGGGACTGCCTAATAGCAATCCCTCTTTTATTTATAGATTTATGTTTCAGCTAAAAATTAAGCTGCTATTTCACCTTTAATTTCTTTAATGATATATTTAGCAACCCATTCAAAATCTTTGTTGTTTTGTGCAACTTTTTTAAGACAATCAACTGAGGGTTCGCCGATTCTAATCAAAGTCATTGCAACAACTCCTCTTACTGCACCTTTAACTGATTGAAGTTGTTCAACCAAAACAGGTACAGCAGCAGAACCAACATTTACTAACATGTTTTCGATTTCTGCTTTGCTTTTATTATCAGCTGTTTCTAATTGAGTTAAAAAATATTTAATAGAATCTGCGTGCATTTCAATGTCTCCATGTAATTTCTTATCGTTGTACACATTATAAAGCAAATTTTTACTAAACCTTGATTTCTTTATCTAATCTTTATATCTGTCTTTATAATCCACAAAAATGCTTACCCTGAAAGGAATTTCGCTTTTCCAATTCATCATCTATTCTGTTTAAAATTTCAAATTTTTTATTCAACCACTTAGGAGCAACTTTTATAGCCTGAAGTCCGTTACCACCAAGTCTGTGTATGGTAGTTTTTTCAGGCAACAATTCCAAACAATCACATGCTGTTTTTATGTACTCATCTTCCTCCATCAAAGTTACCTGACCATTCTCATACATGTCATAAAGTTTTGTATTCGGGAAAATGCATAAACAGTGAAACTTAACACCATCAACATTAAGCGATGCAAGAGTTTTTACTGTCTCCAACATATCTTCTCTCGATTCGTTTGGCAGCCCAAGTATTATATGGACACAAACATTAATGCCTCTTTTTTTAGTTTGTTCATAAGCTCGCAAAAATGTCTCAAAGTCATGACCTCTGTTGATGAATTTTAAAGTTCTGTCATGGATTGATTGAAGACCATATTCAACCCAAGTTTCATACTTATCTGTATAAGAAGCAATCAGCTCTAGTTTTTTCTCATCAACACAATCAGGTCGAGTGCCCACAGAAATACCGACAACATCTTTATGACAAAGAGAGCTGTCGTATATCTTTTTTAATTCTTCCACAGGCTTATATGTATTTGAATACGCCTGAAAATAGGACATGAATTTTTTTGCTTTAAATCTTGAAGAAAGTGTTTCAACTCCTGTAAAAACCTGTTCTTCTACAGACAGCAACTTACTGTGAGCTCTGGAGAAGCTCCCTCCGTCATCGCAAAAAATACAACCGCCCGAAGAAATTGTTCCATCTCTGTTTGGACAGCTAAAACCGGCATCCAAAGTTATCTTATAAACCTTGGAGCCGAATTTGTTCTTCAAATATTCACTAAACTGAAAATATCTTTTGTTTGTTACCGGACGAGGATAAAACATTTTTATTGTTCAGATGACTCATCATCAGGCAAAACAGGATAAAGATAATGTTCACCGCATTTTGGACATACTACTTCTTGTTGTTTACCATCTTCTAAAATAGCAACTTCAAAAAGTTCTCTGCAGCTTGATTGTACACATCTTATTGCCCAAGAGGGTCTAACTATTCTTGCCATAATTCATTCTCCGTTATCTGTATGTAAAAATTCTATCATATTTTGAATATATAGTCTATTTAGCTTTTAAAACCGCATATATCGGATTGTATGTAAGCATAACTTTATCGTTTATACTGAATGATTTTTTATAAAACTCATCAAAATCTCTTAATTTTTTTGGAGTCCAATTCTGAGTTTTAATACCGTTTGTACCGGAGTATTTAATATGTTTTAGAACATCAACGGGACTGTCAAAACAAAGTGTTTGGATATTCTCTTCAAAATCGACTATTTCAAAATACTTTTCGCATTTTTCTCGCAAAGTTTCAGATTTCAAATACTCCAAAGAAACTCCCGTAGTTTCTTTTATTTCTTTAAAATTTTGTTCACCAAATGTCGTAAACGCAAAATATCCGTCGTTTACGATATTAGTTTTAATCTTCAGTAACAGCTCATCAATATCACTAATCCATTGCATAACAGCGTTTGAAATAACAAGTTGAAAGTTTTCTTTTATCTCTATTTTCTCAATGTCTCCGGCTAAAAATTTAACATTATCTATTATATTTTTTATACAATATTCTGATTCTTCAATAATATCGTTTGCATAATATTCACAAAAAGTTATTTCATCCAAGATGCTCTTGGACAAAAACCCTGTACCCGCACCAAACTCAAATATTTTGTCAAAATTTTTGCCACAATTCAAAAGAATTTTATCAACCAGTTTTTGTGCCATTTCTTTCTGTATAACAGCACTGGCATCGTATGTTTCTATGCTCTTTTTAAACCTGAATTTTACTAAATCCTTATTTAACATTAACTCAAAAACTCATCTAACGATTCATAATTATAAAAAGGGAAATGCCCTGTTTCTAACTCTTCAACATTAAAGGTATACTTATTTTGACAAAATTTCAACCAAAAGTTTTTTTGATTTCTGGTCGGAACACATCTGTCGTGTTCTGCAATATAGACTTTGTCAAACTTTCTTTGAGGCAAAGAAAAAGTCGGCACATATTTTTTCATACCGATTAGTTCTTCCGTACAGCTTTTGGCACTTCGTTTAGGGAGATTGTTCTCAAAAATTTCAAAATGTTTTTGAGCATTTTCTCCGCCAAAAAGTCTTTGTCTAAACTTTACAACACTTTCAGAATCCATCTTTTCAGTAAGTTCAAATTGTCTTACGGGTACTCCATACTCATTGTCAACAGGGATGAGTGTTCCGTTAAGCGCAACGGATTTTTTCAAAACCACAGATTCCGGCAGTTTTGCAATTCCGCTAGCATAAACACCATAAGAAAATGCCAAAAGAAAAATAGAATCATAGCAGGAAAAATCTATATTTTCACAAGCAAACTCGGGTGTTGTATAGTCATAAACATACAAAATATCTTTATTACTTTTGAGGATGGAAAAAGGATTTTCATCCATACCCCATCCACAAAAGAATATAATTAAATCTTTGCTGTTATTTTTTTGCAAAAATGTTTTCATTATTTAACCGCAGCTTTGATTCTGGAAACAACTCTGTCTTTACCGAGTAATACCAAAACTGCAACCATATCAGCACCATGAGTTCTTCCTGTTACTGCAGCTCTTATAGCCCACATAGTTTCTTTAGGTTTGATACCATGCTGCTCTTTAAAGTATGTTCTCAATTCTGCAAGTTGTTCATGAAGCACTTCCGCATCTTCAAAATTCCACTTGTCGAGTTCGTTTTCTATTACGTATGGAAGAACTTTCTTTGCAACTTCTCCGTCAAGAACTTTTTCCTGAACTTCAGGTTCAACTTCAACATCTTTGCCGAAGAAATATTTTGTGTCATTTGTAAGTTCCGAAAGAATTGTGATAGGTTCTCTTGTAATTTCGACAATCTTTTGTAACTGTTCTTCGGTATACTCGCTAAGATCATAGCAAGACAGATAAGGCTTAACCATTTGAGTCAACTTTGCCAAATCCATTTTTTTGATATATTGACCGTTCATCCAGTTCAATTTGTCATACTCAAAAATAGAGTTTGATGTCGAAACCTCATGGATTCTAAAATCATTTGCAATTTCTTCAAGAGTTTTAATTTCTTGCCCGTCAGACGGAGACCAGCCCAACAACGCAACAAAGTTAACAAGAGCTTCTGTCAAATATCCTTTTTCTACAAATTCGGAAACTGCAGTTGCACCATGTCTTTTTGAAAGTTTACTTCTGTCAGGAGCAAGAATCATGCCCAAGTGTCCAAATTTTGGAACTTCTGCACCCAAAGCATTGTAAATCATGATTTGTTTTGCTGTATTTGAAATATGGTCTTCACCTCTTATGATGTGTGAAATTTTCATTTCCATATCATCGATTACAACAGCAAAGTTGTAAGTAGGTGTTCCGTTCGATTTCATGATTACAAAATCACCGATTAGTGCGTTGTCAAAATGCAAATGACCTTTAACCATATCATCGTAAGAAGTTTCACCCTCAGGCACTTTAAAGCGGATAGAAGGTTTTCTGCCCTCTGCTCTAAGTTTAGCTTTTTCTTCTTCACTCAAATCACGGCATCTGCCTGAGTATTTGTGAGGTTTTTTATTTTTGATTGATTCTTCTTTTTCTGCATCCAATTCTTCCTGAGTGCAAAAACATTCGTAAGCATAACCTGCATCTATAAGTTTTTGGGCATACTTAGGATAAATATCAAATCTTTCTGATTGCTGATAAGGACCGTATGGACCACCAACATCAGGACCTTCATCCCAATTAAGACCAAGAGCCTTTAAGCTGTCATAAATATTATCAATATATGCTTGAGAAGAACGTTCCAAATCAGTATCTTCAATTCTTAATACGTACTTTCCGTTATTCTTTTTTGCAAACAAATAGTTAAAGAGTGCTGTTCTTGCCGTACCTATGTGAAGATTTCCGCTTGGAGACGGAGCAATTCTCACTCTAACTTCATTCAAAGTTTCCATTATTCTCTCCATATTTTTTATTTACCACTACTTAACTATAATTTTACACCAAATAATTAATTGGAGTATTGATATTATTTATTTTTAAAAATTATGAAAAATTATAAAAAACATTTTATTACTTTAAAATATAGCCCGTAGCTTGAATATTGCCGTTTCGATACTTTAAAACATAATATTCGGGATTAGAATCATTGATTGATGCTTCCATATCAGCCTGTTTTTTACGTTCTGTTTGATCAAGAGGTTTTCTTCTTTTGTTATTTTTATATTTTTTTTCTAATTTTTCACGCTCTTTTATTTTTTCACGTTCTTCATATTCATTGACTGTTTTTTCTACCAGTTTGGCAACAGGGACAGAGGCTTTTATTTTGTTCGACTCAACAAAATACAGTGTTTTCCTGTCAGGTGATAAAACAATCATATAATGTCCGGGGGGGATATTGTTTCCATCATAATCTTCCAGAATATAAGGCATATTCAAAATAGGATAAGAAGACGACGGATAGCCGTATTTGATATAACCTTTATCTTCATCCAACAAGCCTGATTTTGTTGCAGGATATGGCAAAATATCCTCGGGTGTATTCAATGCCAGCATATTACAATCTATTATCATATTTATATTATAGACCAGTTGTTTTATAATAAGAAGAATGAAAGGACATATTTTTAAAATACATTCGGATTTTTATTATACAAACACAGAAAAAGGTGTGTTTGAATGTAAAATTAGAGAAATTTTAAAAAAGCAAAAGGCAGAAATTTTCGTCGGCGATTATGTTGAGCTTGAGCAGATAAACTTAGATTCAAAACAGGCTTTTATCTCAAAAATTCTTCCGAGAGAAAATTTTATTCCGCGTCCTAAAGTTGCAAACATAAATCAAGTTGTAATAGTTTCCGCTATAAAAGAGCCTGACTTAGATTTTGAACAATTAAACAGATACCTTTGTTTTTGTGAATACTACAATCTGCACCCTATTTTGTGTTTCAACAAAAATGACCTTGAGGGTGAAGAAGAAATCATTGCTAATATAGAAAAAATCTATAAACCGCTTGGATACAAAATTCTATATACATCAGCTCTTGAGGGTAACGGTATAGAAAGTTTTAAAAACTGTCTTCAAGGTAAAATTACGGTTTTATGCGGTTCTTCAGGTGTAGGCAAATCTTCTCTTGTAAACGCAATTAAACCCGACTTAAACCTAAAAACAAAAGCAGTAAGTGAAAAAACAGAACGAGGCACACACACCACAAGACATTGCGAAATAATAATTCTTGACGAAGAAAAAAATTCAAGCATAGTAGATACCCCCGGTTTTAGCCAACTCAGATTTGATTTTCTCATGCCTGCAAAAGTAACCGAGCTGTTTAGAGAATTTGTCAAAATAAAACAAGAATACGGTGAATGCAAGTTTTCGGACTGTCTTCACGACACAGAAACAGGCTGTATAATAAAAGAGCACTCAGACAAAATTGCACAATCAAGATACGAATCATATCTGCAATTTGTCAAAGAAGCAAAAGAATACAAAAAACAGATAACCTACAGCGGAAAGAAAACAGAAAGTAAATCAAAAACAGTTCACAACAGGCAAATTACCAAAATAAGCAGCAAAAAAAGAACAGTTTCAAGAAGAAAAAGCAATCAAAATATTGATAAGGAAATATAAAAATGGACGACAAAGTTAAACAACAACTTAGCGATTATAAAAAACTTATTGAGCAAAAACTGGATGAATTTATTCCCGTAAAATATCCCGAAAAAATATGGGAATCAATGAGATATTCTGTTTTGGCAGGGGGCAAAAGGCTTCGTCCAATTTTAACCCTTGAAACTTGCAAAATTTTGTCAGGCTCATACGAACAAGCCATCCCTACAGCATGCGCTATTGAAATGCTTCACTCGCAAAGTTTAATTCATGATGATTTGCCCTGTATGGATAACGACGATTACAGAAGAGGTAAACTTACAAACCACAAAGTATACGGTGAATCAACAGCTGTTCTTGCGGGAGACGCCCTTTTATCTTTTGCACCGCAAGTCATAATTCAAAATACAAAATTTCTGAATAATGACGTAAATTCACCAGAAATTATCCTAAAAGTCTTAGAAGAATTTTTGACGGCAGCAGGAGCAGAAAAACTTATTGCAGGACAAGTCGTTGATATAGACTCTGAGGGCAAACAAATTCCAAAAGAAACACTAAACTTTATACACGAAAACAAAACAGGAGCACTTTTTAAACTCTCAATGAGAACAGGAGCTATCCTAGGCGGTGCTGATGAAAAAACACTCCAAGCAGTAACAGATTATGCCGAAAAAATCGGACTTGCTTTCCAAATCATGGATGACATACTGGATGTAACATCAACACTCGAAGAACTGGGTAAAACTCCGGGTAAAGACCAAGCCGAGGGTAAAGTTACTTATATAAGTTTTTACGGGCTTGAAGAATCAAAAAAACAGGTCGCTTCACTTTGCAAGCAGGCTTGTGATATACTTAAACAACGTGATATCAAATCGGATATCCTAACGGCTATTGCAAACAGCATCAATGAAAGGGTTAATTAATGTATCAAATCGGCACAGCAGTTGAAATTATAGGCAATGCTCTTATTGCTGCAGCAATTGCACAGATATTAAAAGTATTTTATTTCTTAATTATTCACAAAAAAATAAACTTTAAAATATTCACAACAACAGGTGGAATGCCAAGTTCCCACAGTGCAGGAGTAATAGCTCTTTCTATGACTGTTGGCTATAATGCGGGACTTAACTCAATACCTTTTGCTATAGCTTTAGGTTACGCTTTTGTTGTAATGTATGATGCAGCAGGCATAAGACGTTCCGCAGGTAAAATTGCAGCAACAATGAACAGAGTTATGGAAGAATTCTACGCACATCGTCCCTCTGCAGCAGGCGAAAAACTGAAAGAACTTTTAGGACATACTCCTCTTGAAGTTTTTATGGGTGCCATTGTCGGTATAATTGTTTCCTATGTAATACATTTCTGCATTCTTCAATAAAATGCTAAAATATTCTTATGAATACTGCGGATTTTGATATTTACAATAACTTCCACACTGCTGTTCTTATTTTGGACAGTGATTGTAAGGTAGTCTTTAAAAACTTTCAATTTATAAAAAATTTCGGAAATATTAAGAATATAGAAAAATTCTCAAATTATTTTTCCTTTGATATATGTGTCTTGGATTCTGATGATTTACTCAATTCCAATCCAATAAAATATGCGATAGATTCAAAAGAAAAATTTAGTGCAATAGCCCTATATCAAAAAACGGAAAAACCTCTTTACTATCACATAAATTCTTTTAATCACGATAAATACAAAATTTTAATACTTAAAAATATTACTTCCGAACTTTTGTACGAAGAAACAGAAAAAAAATATAACTTTATAAGACAACAATACATAACACTTGTTGAAGAAAACAAAAAATATGCAAATCTACAACAACAATCACAAGCACAAACAGTTAAACTTGGGCTTTTGCACAGAATATCAAACGTTGTAAGAGAATCTATAGACCTTAATAAAATTATCGATTCTGCATTAAAAGAACTTTTCAATCTCTTTGGTGCAATAAAAGTTTATTATGTCTCAATCAAAAACGAAAACTATGTTATTGAACATGTATACCCGTCGAAATACAAAAATATACTGGGCCAAAAAGCTGATTTTTCCCAAGAAACAAAAAAATCTATACTTGCAAAAGAAATAAAAGTAAATGCCTGTATAAAAGAGTACTTAAACAGCGAAATTACTTATCCTGCACAAGTTACAAGGATTATAATCCCTGTAAGCAGAATGCATAACATATTGGGAATCTTAATTATATATACAAATCAAAAAGTATTTGAAGAATCTCAAAACGATGTGCTTCAATCTATAGCATCACAACTGGCATCAGCCATTGTTCAGGCATCTTTATTCCTTGAAGTAAAACAAAAAAATAAAGAGCTTGAAAATACACTGACAGAACTTAAAGAAACACAAATTCAGCTCATTAATTCAGAAAAAATGGCATCTTTAGGACAACTTGTGGCAGGTGTGGCTCACGAAATTAATACACCTCTTGCTTCGATTAATGCAAACAACGACATACTTGCAAAATTAATCACAAAATTACCTCAAAATTTTTCAAAAGAAGATTTTGAAAAGTTTATAAATAACATTAATAACATTAATAAAATCGACAAAGAAGCAATAAAAAGAATCAGCCAAATTGTTATGAGCCTAAAGAAATTTGTGAGACTTGATGAATCAGACTTACAAGAAGCTGATATCAATAAAGAAATCGATTTAACTCTTGAACTTATAAAACATGAGACTAAAAACAAAATCAATATAATCAAAAACTACGCACAAATCCCTTTAATAAAATGTTATCCAAATATGCTAAATCAGGTATTTATGAATATCTTGATAAATGCCTGCCAAAGCATGCCTGATGGGGGAGAAATAACAATCACCACATTATATCAAGACAACTCTTTGCAAGTAAAAATAAAAGATACAGGTACAGGTATTGACGAAAAAATCAAAGATAAATTATTCCTTGCAGGAACAACAACCAAGCAAATAGGTATAGGAACAGGTCTCGGACTTGCAATATCCAAAAAGATAATAGAAAAACACAACGGTCAAATCACATTTGTATCAGAAAAAGGGAAGGGAACAGAATTTATAATAAAAATCCCGTCAACAAAAACTGTTTCTTAAACCATATTTTTGAATAATGCGCCCATTCTTTCAGAATAAAATTCCTGATACCTGTCTTCCAAAATAGCTTTTCTTGCATCTTTAACAAGGTCTATCAAAAATTGAATATTATGAATACTCATAAGAATTGCGGCAGTAGCTTCACCTGATCTGAAAAGATGTCTGATGTATGCTTTTGTATGATTTTGACACGCGTAACAATTACAATGAGAATCAAGAGGAGAGGAATCTCTTTCAAATTCTTTATTTTTAATAATTTTACGTCCCTCTCTTGTAAAGAAAGATCCATGACGAGCATTTCTTGTAGGCAATACGCAGTCAAACATATCAACACCTCTCAAAATACCGTCCAACAAATCTTCAGGTGTACCAACCCCCATAAGATATCTTGGTTTTAACCTTGGTAAAAGAGGAGCAGTAAGTTCGACAAAATGATTTTTAACATCAGCAGGTTCTCCTACGCTCACACCGCCAATTGCATAACCGACAGCATCAAACGTAGAAATTACTCTTGCACTTTCTTGTCTCAAATCATCGTAAAAAGCGCCCTGAACAATAGGAAACAATGCCTGATCATCACGAGTATGAGCCTTGAAACATCTTTCAAGCCATCTGTGAGTACGTTCCATAGCTTTTTTAGCTTCGTCATAAGTACAAGGATAAGGAGCACATTCATCAAAAGCCATAGCTATATCAGCACCCAAATCCTGTTGGATTTCCATAGATATTTCAGGATTTATAAAATATTCCGTTCCTGTTTTTGCATCCTTGAATTTAACACCGTCTTCAGAAATATTCCTTAAATCAGCAAGACTAAAAACCTGAAAGCCTCCTGAGTCCGTAAGAATAGGCTTATCCCAGTTCATCCATTTGTGAAGACCGCCAAACTCTTTTATCAATTTATTTCCGGGACGTAATGAAAGATGATACGAATTACCAAGTATAATTTGAGCACCTGTATCTTTGAGATGATCATTTGTCATCATTTTAACTGCAGAATTTGTACCTACAGGCATAAATATAGGCGTTTCGATATCACCATGAGGGGTATGCAAAAGACCGGCACGAGCTCCGGTCTTTGTATCTTCTTTTAATAATTCGTATGAAAAATAATCTGATTTCAAGATTACATAGTCTCCCAAACGTAGTCCATCATAGATTTCCAGTCTCTGCAAAGTTCTTCAGGCTTAAAGTAGATATCAATTTCTCTTTGAGCACTTTCACAACAATCAGAACCATGAATTGTATTGCATTCTTTTGTTTGGGCAAAATCAGCTCTTATCGTACCTACTTGAGCATCGTTTGGAACTGTAGAGCCCATCATGTGTCTCATACCTTCTATTACATTTTTACCCTCAACAACCATTGCAACAATAGGGCCTGATGTAATGTAATTAATCAAATCTTGATAAAAAGGTTTACCTTTATGTTCAGCATAGTGTTTTTCTGCAATTTCAAGAGTCGGTTGAAGCATCTTAAGACCTACAATTTTGTAGCCTTTGTGTTCAATTCTTCTGATAATATTTCCGATTAATCCTCTTTTTACGCCATCCGGCTTAATTGCAACAAATGTTCTGTCCATTAAAATCCTCCGTTTCAAACTCATTGAAGCACAAACAACCTATTAAATCAAATTTTCACAAAGGCATAACTTGCTCAATTTGCATAAAAAACATATTTGTGAAAAAATGTTACAACGCAAGTTGCCAAATAGCATTTTTAAACTTGTTCAAACTTCATGTAAGTGTCCGAAAAAAATTCGTAATAATAACGAGAATGACATGAGCGAATTTTTAAGCAGCATTTTGAAAAGTTGAACGCTACAATACCGGATTAGATAACCTACCTTATAAAGTGTGAAGAAAGTCATATAAAATGGGATTAGGAAAAGCAATATATAACGGCCTAAAGAATGTATGTACGTCATTGGGCAAACATAACGACGCATTATATGCAGTGCTTGCAATTGCTATGTTCAAAGGAATTATGCGTCCAACATTCACCATGATGGACAAAAAATCCGACAAAGAAACAAAAAAATACGCCGCATTTAGAGAGGGTCTAACAGAGGTTATTGCCTTTGGTTCATATATTGCAACTCACGCAGCGCTTGTTCCTCTTTCTGTAAAATGGGCAAAAAAAGCAGGCGTAAGCCCCAAAAAATTAAAAAACGGTGTCTCACTTTTTAGTGTTTGCTTAAGTGCTGGTGTGATAATTCCCGCTGTTTGTAACTTAACACTAAAACCTATAATGGATGGTGTAAAAAAACTTTCTGAAAAGAAAAACAAAATGACCAAGATTCCTCAAACAGAAATACAACAAACACCGTCCCTTAATATAAAAGAAAACGAACATATTGCAGAAAATTTTTCTCAACCGATAAAATCACTTCTCCCTGCAGAACCTAAAGGAAATTTGTTGCAAATTATGCAAAAGAATTATACTGCAAACAATAATGGAATGAGGGTAGGCTTATGATAAATTTGATGGCTAACGCTCTAACCAGCAATACAATACAAACAATAGCTCAAAACACAGATGCTTGCGTAAAGATAGAAACAGGACTAAAAGCAGTAGGTCGTCCTGCTTTCACACTCATAGACAAAAATACTGATAAAGAAACAAGAAAATATGCAGCATCCAAAGAGCTTTTGTACCAACTTTTATGTTTTGGTATATATCTTGCAATCATTCCTCCGATATTCAAAGAGGGCGGTTTTAAACTGGCTAAAAAGATTTTCAAAAACGAAGCTCTTCCTAACTTTAAAAACGCAAAACAAATGTTAGCTTACCACCATTTGGCATACATGACTCCTGAGGAAAGACTTCTTGAAAAAAATCAAAAATTCTTAAAATTAATTACAGAAGACTTGGTAAATCCAAAAGATAACGGAGCAAAATTAAGAGAATATCTCATTGGAAACGGGAAAGACAAACTTGGACTACACAAAAGAACATTAGAAAAACAAGGAAAAATGTTCGAACTTGCTAAAGGATCCATTGAATTTTCTTCAATAATCGGTTCTGTTGTCGGTCTTACAATACTTGCTCCCGAATTAAGTCATCTTGTATTACATCCGATTATGAAGTTCTGCGGATTAGAAAAAAGTCATAAAGAAAAACCTGCTGAACAACAAAATACATTGAATAAAAATGCATAATTTTTAAATACAAATCAGGTTTGTTTTCAATGCAATGCACAAAGCAAAAGCAAATAATTTGTGTCATTGATTTAATTTTTTCAATGATTTGTGCTATTCTTTATAGATGAAAGAAGAACTTAATCGGGTAAAGTTTTAGACATGAAAATTATTGCTAAAAATCTTGTAAAGGTATACGGAGACAGAACTGTAGTAAACGACATCAGTTTTGATGTAAATAAAGGTGAGGTTGTAGGCTTACTTGGTCCTAACGGTGCAGGTAAAACAACTACATTTTATATGGTTGTAGGATTGGTAAAAGCAAACGGCGGCAAGGTTTATCTTGACGACAAAGACCTTACCAATGTTCCAATGAATATAAGAGCAAAAGAAGGTATCGGATATCTTCCTCAAGAAGCCTCTATTTTTAGAAAATTATCAGTTGAAGATAATATAAAACTTGTTCTTCAAATGAATGACAAACTGGATAAAGAAGAAAAGAAACAAAAACTTGAAGACCTTTTAAACGAATTTGGTATGTGGGAAAAAAGAAAATTCTCAGCAATATCTCTTTCCGGTGGAGAAAGAAGAAGGGTAGAACTTGCAAGAGCTCTTGCGGCAAGTCCGGAATTTATCTTATTGGATGAACCTTTTACAGGTATCGACCCGATTGCAATCGGAGAAATCAAAGATAATATTAGAAAACTATCCGAAGAAAAAGGCCTCGGTGTTTTAATTACAGACCACAACCCTAAAGCAACTCTTTCTATTACAGACAGAGCTTATGTTATATTTGACGGTAAAATCAAAATTCAAGGAAAAAGCGAAGAAGTTGCCAACGACCCTGTTGCAAAACAATTCTACTTAGGAAAGGATTTCACTCTTTAATATGAATTTTGACATTTCAAAATTAAAAAAAATAGAATTACCATTCAAAATTTTTGACGGATATATTACAAAACAGGTCTTTGGAGCCACACTGGTTTGTATATTTCTGTTTGTTGTTATATGGATTGCACCGGAGACGTTATTAAAAGTAATAAAAAGAACGCTGTCAGGAGATTACACACCTTGGGTCGGAATACAGCTTTTAATTTATGAAATACCCAAAATTGTCGGTAAGGCTTTGCCTGTGGGTCTTTTGTTGGGTACTTTATTTACATTTGACAAATTAACAAAAGATTCAGAACTTACTGTACTAAGAGGTATCGGTCTTTCTTTTTGGCGTATTGTTTATCCGATAATAATCCTCAGTATGTTTGTGTCTGTACTGTGTTTTTCACTTTATAATACATTGATTCCATATAGCGAAAAGAAAATCAAGCAGCTAAAACATGAAGGATACGAAACTCATTTTGTATACACAGTAAAAGCTGACCAAGACAAACTCAAAAAAATTGTCATTGTTCCAAGATATTCAAATGATCAAATCAGCAGACCGCTTGTCTTGAACTTTGACTCATCACAATATACTGATACAAGCGTATTATCAAGTATTATGCAAGGTCAGTATGCAGTTTATACAAAAGACAAATGGGAACTGTATGACGTAAAGCAGTATGAGCTTGGACGAGATGGCGTTTTTAAAAACATCAGCAAAATCAAAAAAGTTGAAGTTTTAAGTAAAGATAAAGCAAATACAGCATTCAAAATAATGAATTACTCAACAAAAAGAGACAGAGAGCTCAACAATGCAGAGATAACAGAATACATCGGAATGCTAAAGAGCGAAAACCTAAACGATGAATTCAGATTCATGTTGAACAAATATCTTCAAAGATATTTTCACTCTGCTATTTGTGTATTATTTGCAATTTTGGGATGTCTGCTTGGGTTTAGTAAACCTCGTGAACAAAAATTGGTCAACTTTGTAATAGGTATAGGTATTGTTTTTGCTTATTATATTACTCTGCCATTCTTTGATATGTGTGCAGAAAAAGGAATTATAAGCCCCCTTATAACTTCTTCTATCCAGCCAATAGCAATACTTATTGCGATATTTATATTCAAAAAGATTAAAGACCTCTAATAGAAATCAAGGAGTTTATATCATGCATAAAATAAAAGCAGTTCTGATGATGATTTTTGCTTGTACAGTGTTGTGCGGATTTAAATGTGAATCTGTTTGTACAGGATGCAAAAATATAGAAGTTTTTGAAGAAAACGGTTTATATGTTTTCAGGATTCCATTTGAGGGAGAATACAAAGTCAAACCTTTTGTAAGTGAAAAACTTATTTATAACACAGATGTTTTTAAAAAAACTAAAGCAGAACTTGTAATAAATGCGGGCTACTTTGACCCTAAAAACGGTGGTACATCGTCTTATGTTGTGCAAGATAAAAAAATGGTACTTGACCCAAAAACAAATAACAATCTGACCCAAAACACAGCACTAAAACCTTATATGAAAAAAATCCTTAATAGAACTGAGTTCAGAATTCTTGATTGTAAAGGAAAAACAAAATACGATATAGCAGCACACAACGCAAAAACACCTTACAAATGTGAATTAATGCACTCAATACAAGCGGGCCCTTTATTATACCCTGATTTGAGAATGGAAGAAGAATATTTTGTTGCCACAGAAGGAACAAAAGTAACAAGAGATTCCATCACTGCCCTAAAAAAATGTGCAAGAACGACAATCGGCATAAAAGACAACGATTTGTACATAATAATTGCAACAACCAAACATCCTCTCACCCTACCCGAATTGTCAGAAATATGCAAAGATTTGTGTTTGGATAAAGCTATGAATTTTGACGGCGGTGGCTCTACATCACTGGATTATAAAGGTACTGATAACCCAAAATACAAAAATCTGCATGTAATCTCTGATAAGGATAAAAGTGCAAGAAAACTAAAATCCTTTTTGATTATAGAAAAATAAAATATTTTGCTGTAATCACCACAAATACTTTATTAGCAAACTATCAAATACATGTTTAATAATTTTAAAAACGGGTATTACTAGGATATGGAAAAGGTAATATCTAAAATTAAAGAAATTGCAAAATTGATAGCCTTTGTTATTCGCAAAGGACTATCAACAATGTTTGCAACTTACTAAAAACCAGATTTTTATAGTATTTTTTAGCTAACCCAATTAAATACAAAAACTAGTTTTTAGCTCCCGTAAGCTCTTTCACAAAGTTTGGAAGAGCAAATCTTGCCATGTGGTATTCTTTATTATAAATTTTGCACTGCTTAGCAATTTTGTCTGCTCTTTGTTCATCGATAAAAGAAAGAGGCTCTACAGTCTCAGAGCAGAAGCACCAGCTCCAATATCCACCGGGGTATGATGGAATAGGGCCAGTAAATGTATCAACAATAGGGAATACCTTTCTCAACAAAGGATACATCTTTTTCATCTCAGCTTGATTAATAAAAGGTGATTCAGACTGAGCTGCCATGATACCGCCATCTTTAAGAGCTTCTTTAACATTTGTGTAAAATTCTTCTGTAAACAAGCCTTCTCCAGGGCCCATAGGATCAGTAGAATCGATTAAGATAATATCATATTGAGCTTTTTTGTCTTTAATAAACTCAATAGCATCCTCGATTCTAACTTCAACTTTTGGATTATCCAACTCACAACCGATTGTCGGGAGATATTTTTTGCAAGCATCAACAACCATGCCGTCAATCTCACAAAGTACAACATTTTTTACAGTATCGTGCTTGAGAACCTCTCTAATAGTACCACCGTCGCCACCGCCGATTACAAGCACAGACTCAGGATTTTTGTGGTTCATCATAGGAATATGAGAAATCATTTCATGATAGTAAAACTCATCTCTTTCTGTCGTCATCATCAAACCGTCCAGAGTGAGCACTCTTCCCATAGACTCTGTATCAAAAATATCAACTTTCTGAAATTCGGACTGACCGCTAAACAAAGTCTCTTTAACTGTCATACAACAACCAAAACCGTCTTTGCTCAATTCGCAATATCTCATATCCAACATTTGACTTTCCTCATTAAACTAATTAGTGAAAAGATTATAACATGCACATAACTATTACCAAAGAAAATTAGGACTAGCTAAAATCTATTGTTTAGCTTTAATCACACATTTTTTATCGGCAAAATATTTTGTTTTGAAACGACTATGACACACAGTGAATCGGAGTGGAAAATAAAATATTTTGCTTTCAAGTATTACAACAACTACCAAAAATTTTAAAAACTTTTAGCATAAAAACTCCCTACTTTGAGATTTTAACTTTGCCGTTCCGACTCCCCCGTCGGGTAGGAGATTGTATCTTTTTTCACTACACCCTGCCGACTCCTCCGCAGTCTCTTTAAAGTTAAAATCTCCTATTTTACTTTATACACATTCTTATCGGCAAAATATTTTGTTTTGAAACGACTATGACACACAGTGAATCGGAGTGGAAAATAAAATATTTTGCTTCACTAAACGTAAAAAGAAAATAAAAAACGGAAAATACATTAAAGACTTTTAAAGAAAAACATGATAGCCTGCCCCGTAGGGTACGTGTTGTTGTTGTTGTGTGTGTGTGTGTGTGTGTGGGTCTTGCGAATTTCATTATTTAACTAGTTATAGCTATTGAGTCATTACACTGAATATTGAATTCTAGTATACTTCCAATAATTATTCGTTCTATCACGTTGTATGGCAGTATTTTAGACAGAGTTATGAAATATCAAAAACTCATTAATAATGGGATTAAAAAATTAAGAATTAAACTAAATATGACACAAGAGGATTTTGCTGAAAAAATTGGCTGCTCAATCCATGGCTTGTCCAACCTCGAGCGCAACAAATACCAACCGAAATCCAACACAATAGATTTAATCTGCAAAAATTTTAACGTTCACCCCATAGATTTGCTCATGGATTATCCTGACGATATGGATACGGAAGATTTGCTCAAACAAATTAATGTATTGCTCAAATCTTTTCCAAAAGAAGAATTGCAAAAACTCTATAAAGTCCTTACTGCCCTAAAAGAAGTCGACTAAAATAACCATGTAAAAAATATCGGAACTATTACATCTGATATAGTTTGTGTATATTTTCTTTCTATTTGATTACTTCTTTTGCCTACGCAACTCAAAAGAAAAGAAATGAAGGTATAAAAAAATAATCATAAAAAACAGGGGCTTACAGCC
>CALVEK010000025.1 GCA_944326555.1 Candidatus Gastranaerophilales bacterium
TTTTTGATGATTTTATCTTCCATAACGCCCATTCCTGATTCTTCTACAGCCATTTTTGCAAGAGGTATTCTCATTTTATCAGCTGCTGTAGCTGCTGCTTTAAAAATTTTGTCTACTTGTTCTTGTGAAAATGTTGCGTAAATTTTTTGAGCTTTTTTTGCTCTTTCAATGATTAATTTCAAATCATCATGAGTTTTTACTTCATTTGATTTGTTGAAAGCCTTTTCCAGCTTTTCAGTTTCGGCTTGTTTTTTAGTTGCCATAGTGTAATATCTCCTTTATCGTGAAATAATTCACTATTAATATACCGTAAGCAAAACAAAATTTCAAGTGTTGTTTTTACAATTATTAAAAAAGGGTTACAACTTAAAAACTCTTTGTTAACAGGATAATCTTTTACTTGGAGTGAAGTATTTGTTTGATTATTTTTCTTTTTGAAAATGTGATTTTTTTCACAATTACTCTTCTGTATTATAAAAAAATACAATGTTTTATGTTATAAACTATAAATGACCGAAAGTTCTGAAAAAATTATTGACGAATATTTTAAAAAGATGGAGTTTTGTCATTCTCTTTCATGTCAAAAAGTAATTTTTGAACCATCTACAAAAAAAGAGTGGTTCTATGAGGATGACTGTTGGTGTTTTTTTGAGTTCTATTGCGATGACAATGATTATGTTTTAAGGAAGTCTGAGTCAAAAGTTTTTGGAGATGATTGTTTTGTTCGTGATATGAGCTACGAAATAATGATGCTCCTTGCTTATGTAAGATTAAGAGGTGTTGTTACTGTAGAAAAATCTCTTTTCAATGATTATGTCAATCGTTATGAAAAAGAAAGAGAACTTTCTAAAGATTTATCTTTGGAAAAATTTAATTATTCAATTAAAGAGAAAGAAGAAATAGCCCTTTCTCGTTCTGATAAAGTTGCAAATGCAATAATGGGCGGTTGTCTTGTTCTTGTTGCTGCTGTTTTTTTGCTTTTTCTTATTGCTGTAATTTCTTATCTTAAGGTGAAATTTTCATAAAATTTGTTATAATTTTTTTATGATCAAGAGGATTTTGTTATTTGTTTTTATAATGTATTTTACAGCAGCTTCTTGTGTAGAGGCCAAGTCAAGGTATTCTCAAGATTTTATAAGGCATTTTTACCAATGCAAACCTTATCGAGAATCTACGTTTAATACAGCCTATAACTCAAACAGTACTTACGAAATAAAAGGCTTTGCACCTGACGGTAGCGGAAAATGTGTATATGTTGAAACTAACAGCTGGATGAGAGGCAGCAACGTCACAACTTGTTATTTTGACGAAAAAAATCAAAAGGAATACTTTAACGCAATGATGTCTCCAGACAAACAGGGGTCTGTTTTAGTTAAAGGGATGCCTGTTGTCGGAAAAAACGAAGACGTTGTATTTTTAAAATTTTTCAACAACTCGAAAGTGTGTAATACGGTGGGTAACAAATACTAAGCAATTTTTTTGTATAATATAACTTTATTTATATATAGGAATTGTTTAGGCAGAATGATTAATCCATATTCAATGAATCCGTACATACAAAATATGAATTATCAAGCTAACTACAGCGTGTCCCAACCAGTAGTTAGTCAAAATGCTGCATACTATTACCCACAGACACAAACCGTTCAACAAATTCCTGCAACACAAGTTTGGCAATATCAACACCAACAAGGAATTAACAATTTATATGGAATAAACAGTGTTAACAATAATATTTATTATAATTTTTCATTAGGAAACAAATTATTAAACGAGTTTAACAGTGAATATCCAAACCTTGCATCATTCACTATGTGTGAAATCTTGGCCAAAAGGATGGAAAAAGAGAATCCTACGTCTTTAGAAACATCATTAATGAAAGCTAAAGCAGACAGATATTTTGAATTAATGATAGGTTTGTTGCAAAAAAGACCTGATCAATACGAGCAAACTTTTGATGAATACATAAATATGGTTAAACAAGAATTTAAAGAATACAACCACGGCAACTGTGGAGAAAGAGCTTACATTATTCACGATAAATTAAATAAAATGGGAATTAAAAATCAAGCCGTCATAGAAATTTCAGGAAACAAGGCTTCAAACAGTCACGTATTTAATGTCATAGGACTAGCACCATGCGCAATTAAAGAAGACCCAAGAACCTGGGGAGAAAATGCAATAATTGTTGACACCTGGGCAAATAAAGTTTTTAAACCACAAGAAGGTCTTGCTTTTTACACAGAGTTTTTAGGTTATAGCCAAAATAACCCAATCAAATTTGAAAATCTTGATATAAACAAACTATTCAAAACTACCATATAAATTAATAAGTTATTTTAATCAAATATTTTTATGAACATAAAGTTAGTTTGAATAGTATTACAAAATTTAGAAATTATTAGAACCTGAGGGAATATTGTACTTCAGCTCAATAACAAAAAAAATGAACTTTTCTATTATAATATCGTTTATGGTCTTGTAGGTATTATATTTTATTTGAAAAGGAGAAGTTATGAAAAAATATTTATCTGCGGCTTTGATTAGTGCATTGATTTTTGGCAGTTTATCGCCTTGTGTTCTTAAGGCTTCTGCTGATGCAATAGAAAAAGGAGTTGTCTCTGTTTCGACAAGTGCAAATGCTGAACTCCCTCCGGATGTTGTTGAGATTAATATAGCTGTTCAAACAGAAGATTCAAAATCTTTGCAAAAAGCTACTGAAGAAAATAAACAAATCTCTGACAAAGTTTATTCAAAATTGTCTTCTATGATAGACAAAAATAATGGTGATTATATAAAGACAGCTAATTTCAATGCCTCACCAATCTATAGCTATAAAAATGATAAAAAGTCATTAATAAAGTACGAAGTATCTAATAATGTTATTGTTCACACAAAATCCGTAAAAGATGCAGGAAAAATGATTGATGAGGCAATAGCTTTGGGGGCAACCAATATAAACAACATTTCTTTTTCCGTATCTTCATACGACAAGCAATGTAATGATTTACTTTTAGTTGCTGCAAAAAAAGCCTATACGAGAGCAGGTATTCTTGCATCTTCTGCAGGCAACAGTCTAAATGGTATAAAATCAATTAATGGCAGTTGTAATACATCAGGAAGCACTGTTCCTCAATACAGAATGTTAGCAAAAAATATGAACAGTATGGATTCTGTTGTAGAATCTGCTGTTGCAGGAAGTTCTATTCAAGCAGGTGTTATAAAACTTATGGCAAATGTTAATGCCTCATATTTTGTAAAATAGATTTGCTGATTTTATCGGTTCAAAACTCAATGTGCTACAGAGTGAATCTCTGTGGCACATTTATTAATCTTGTTCTTGTTGTCCTGCGAGCTCTTTTTTCCAATTTACGTAAAAATAGATTGCAAGTATAAAATAAACAAACCACATAATAAGTGTAGCATAGGTTTTGGCACCGTTTAAAACAAGGTTGAGCCACATTATTGTGGATAGTCCGTTCACTATCATCCATATTATCCATTGTTCAATGGATCTTTTTACTGTCAAATACATTCCGAATACGGATAAAACCGTTGTTATACCGTCAAAAAACGGGCTGCTGCCTTTGAAATATTTTATCAAAATAATTGCAATACTACAGCATACAAAGGCAAGAATGGTCATTTGTAATGCTTGTTTTGTGCTCATTTGAATTTTTACTATTTCTTTTGTTGTTTGTTTGAGGTGTTTTTTCCATTCAAAAATGCCGAGTACTTGCATTGGAAAATAGTAACACATATACAGGATTAAATTTCCCCAGAGTTTGTTGTCAAAAGAGAGCCAGCTATAGCAGCAAGTTCCCATAAGACCAAAAAAGTAGCAAGAAACTTTTCCTTTGCCTGCTATGGTTGAATAAAGTATTCCGCAAATCGCTGAGATTACTGCAATTATACTGTCTTTTACGATTATTGCGTTTATTATAATTATCGAGAAAACGATAGCCAGTCCGATAATTTCCTGTTTTTTCCAGCCTGTCAGTTCTGCTTTTACAAAGTCTTTGATGTTTTTTGTTAACAATATGCTAATCTCTTCTTAGTTATAATTTACTTTTGATTATGTATGTTATCTAATTATCTTAGATGAAAGTAAACTCAAATTTTAATATAAACAATAATATAAATAATAACAATGTTTCGTTCAAAGGTTTTTACAATAACAAGATTTTGCTAAAAACTTTAGAAAAAGCAGCCGAGAACGGATCACTTTTTTCTGCCAAGGTTATGCTTGGAATGTCTCTTACTGCAAGGCCGTTGGCTATTATGGCAACGCCAAAAACTGATAGAGAAAACAAAAAACTGGCGAGTGCAAAATCGATTGCTTCAGGCGTTGTGAATTATCTTATAATGCTCGGGGCATCTTTGCCTGTTGTAAATGCTGTAAAAAAAATTGATAATAATCCGTCAAAATTTTTAAAGACCGAAACAATATCAAATCTGCAAGGTTCATCTAAAAATTTGTTGTCATCAAAGGCTTACGCATTTGCTACTCAGTTGTTTAAGCTCGGAGTCGGGTTTGTTATAGCTGTGCCAAAGTCTATACTTACTTGTGCATTGATTCCTCCTATTATGCTTGCTGTATTTCATGACAAGTTTAAAAACACAGATAAAAAGCACCACATTGAGATTAAAAAATCTGCGGGAAAAGTAATTTCCTTTAAAGGATTGTATCAAAATGCATCAGATTGTATTGCGAAAGGTATCGGCAAAATAATTGATACTAAACCTGTTCAAACTCTTTCTAAAAAGTTTTGTGATACCAATTTTGCGCAGCATATCATGTCTATGACAGATGTGCTGCTTACATTAACCTTTGTCAGACAAACTGCGAAAAGTAAAAGTATAAAACAAGAGCGCAAGAAGCCTCTTATAAATAATTCAATAATATCAACAGCATTGTGTATTGTTGGCGGATATGGGCTAAATGGTATAACTCAAAAACAGACGGATAGTTTTATCGAAAAATTCAAGTCGGCTAATAAAGATTTGCCGAATTTGGAAAAATACGTGCAAGGTATAAAAATAGCAAAGCCCGTCTTATTGTTGGCTGGAATATACTATATTGCAATTCCTTTGATAGCTACATTTTTTGCAGAAAGAACAGGCAAAAGTAATTAACAAAACTATTCAAAATCAAACATGTCTTTGATTTCCAGCTTAAAAGCTCTGGCTATTTTGTATACAAGTAAAACAGACGGGTTGTTTTTCCCGTTTTCAATTTTACCTATATATGTGGGATGAACACCAACTTTTTCAGTCAAAAATTCTTGAGTAAGATTTCTATCAAGCCTCAATGATTTTAACCTTTTCCCTAATTTTTCAAGGATTTTAGTGTTCATGATTGACAATATAGACTATTACGCTTGTTATTTGTACAGACTAATACGCTTATTTTGTCTGGTAATGCTTGAAAATATTGTTTGTTAATTATAATTCGTAATGGATATTACCTAAATAAGTTGTCTATAGGGTCTTTTAGCAGGTACGTGATTGGTACAAGTTTTTCACCGTTTTCGTTTGTAACGGAAAAATTAGTTCTAACCGTACTACGCTTGTGAATTCCACCATAGCTTTTTATATCTTTTATTGCAATATTGCAAGTTTTTGTGTTGTGTTGTTCAATCTTTTGCAAGATTTCAAGGATTCTTTTGGTCGGATTATTGCCTTTGTCCAGTTGTGCTAAAAAAGATGTTGCCAGATTATTGATGAAACCTGTGTCTTTTATGTTTTTTGATTTTTCAATAAATTTTAGAATATTACTCAATTCTTTACTTGTAATATCCACATTAACTATTGCCTGCTTGATATGGTTAAAAAATCTGTTTGCAAAATTCTCATCGGTTGCAAGTTTCCTTGCACAACGCTCGGTTATTGTCGTTGTTATGTCGTTGGCTTCATTGCTTACGGTTGCTATTAAACTTAGCTTGTTATTGTCCAGTCTTGGGTGGATTTCTACATTAGACTTCTCTTTTAGTACAGACAGTTTGTCTATTTGCCTGAGCAAGTTTCTTATCTGTTCTTTTGCCTGCTCGTTAAAAAACTTGTCTGAAACAAGGCTCTGCTCTACTTTTTTGTAGTTTATATTTATGTTTGCCCTAAATGATGCTTTTTTAGAACTGTTGTTTGATAGCGGTAATATGTTGGAATAAATTTGCACAGACGACACACCTTGCTTTTGACGTTTAATAGTATAAAAATCAACAAAATATATTTTGCTATTGAGTCGATTATTTAAAATTCAATTATTTTGACATTATTTGGTGATAATTTCAAAGTTATCAATTAAAATAGGAATTTTATTAATCATAACAATGGTTTTCAAAATGTATTTTTTTATAAAATTTTTAAGCAATTTGATTAATATTCTGTCCAAGTATTTTTTTACTGTTTCTGTAGAAAATTCTGCTGATAATTCTATTTGCATCATCGCCAAAATTATCCCTTATTGCTTTTTTTATATTGTTTATATTGTTTTCGTAAGCATTATCTTGTTTTAAAGCTTTTTCTCCGAAAACACCCAAAGGAGCATCTGTCCCAAATATTATTCTTTCTGTTTTATCACCTTTTGTACTATGTAAAAGTTTATCAATAACTTCTACAATATGAGGTTTTGCTGGATTATCCCAATCGACCCAAGCCAGGTCAGCATACAATTTTGCATCATTACGTTCTATTGATTTTGTAAGCGTTTTAATTCCTATTTCATGAGCTTTGTTACCGCCTAAGCCCATGTGTCCCAGAATAACAGATACTGTTGGAAATTTCCTTGCTGTTTCATATATAATCTCAGGATCAGATACCCCACTTCTTATAAGATGTTTAGTTGAATCAGTTATGACTTCGCTGTGAAATAAACAAGGTTTATTGTACTTTTCAGCAAGTTGCATATACGGAATGTATCTTATGTCATTTGCCGGTATGCCGAGACACGCAGGGTGAAACTTTAATCCTTTTATTAAATTTGGGTATTTATTTAACAACAACTCGATATTTTCTGCTGAACCATACCCCGGTTGACATACTACAAACGGTACAAGTTTATCATTATTTATGCATTTTGTAATTAATTCCAGATTACCACTTATTTCATCTTTGTATGGTGTTCTGTTTTTTGTATTTATTATACAATCAAGGTTTGATATTATGACTCTGTCGATTGTATCTTTACCGTTGTTGAATTTTCTATTAAAAAATTCAAGTACATCCTTTGTGCTGAACAAGTCATTTGTCCATTTGCCACAATGTACATGTGAGTCAATAATTTTTCCTTTAAAGTTTTTTTGTGTTTTTGTAAAAGAATTTATTGAGATATTATTTGTTTGCATATCGATTCTTTTTAACTGAAGATGTGATTTTGAAAATTTACAATGATTTATAAAACAAAAATATTTTTTTTTGCTATGGAAAATGAATAATTGAATGAGGATTGTGAACTAAGAGAAGATACTTTTCTCAGAATCAAAGATTTTCTGCAAAAGAAGACAAATTTGTGCAAGTTGACAATCTGCCGAGCAAAACAATCCTGTGAATTGTTTTGGGAGAGGTAGAACCCCGAATTTTCGGAGAAAATTTGCGGTTTGAATCCCAACAAAAAAAGACTTCCGAAGAAGTCTTTAATATGGGGCGGATGATGGGATTTCTACGGCTTCGCCTACGCATACAGGCTCACACGTCCTCACTATGTTGCGGCGGTTCGCTTTGTATCGAACCAATGGTTTCTCATCTCCATCACCATTAAAAAAAGGAGCCGAAGCTCCTAATTTGATAAATGGTGCAAGTAATGTTATACAGTTCTAGCCCGAATTTATTTCAATTCATTATTTATCACATGAGACAGATTTGTTGAATTGTATTCAAAAATTAATATATTTTCACCTAAAAGGCAATTTTTTTAATAAAAATACTTTATATAAATAAGGTCAGGTTTTGAAAGGTAAGATTATTTATGATTAATGTTTCAAATTTGCGTACATCAGAAAATTTATTGGCAAGAGGATTTAAAAAAATGGCTGGTTTTTTGGGTAAAACTGGTGAAGAAGTTTATGTCTTAAGAAAAGGTACAGAAAGAACTTATGCAATGGTGAAGAATGGCAACGTCGGTCGTTTTGCGACTGCAAAACATAACGTAGTTGGTAGAGGATGTAGTGATTATAATCATCATAAATATACACATATTGGAGACCCTTATTTTAGTCAAGGAGCGGTTATTAGACCTGATGCAATCCATTTGTATAAAAATACTACTGATGTAAATATTGCTCAAAATGGGATGAAAATAAATACAGCGAAAGATTATAAAATTAAACTTTCTCCTGATTTTAAAGTTTTGGAGTCAGAAGTAACAAGTTATTTGGGCCAATATAAACCTAATGAAGTTTTTTTTAAAACACCAGATAGTGAAACTATAAAGCATATTTTTGGTGTTGATAATATTAAAATACATATACAAAATATGAAATATAATCATAATTATCAAACACCAGAGGATGTTATTCGCTATTACAATTATACGAAACCTAATGAATTATTGCCTCAAGTTTCTTCTATTTCTGATACGATAAATAAACAAAATTTGTTTTTTAATGTTTAGTCAGTAGACCACATTTTTACACAAAAATTGTAATAAAAAAACTCCAGAAATGGAGTTTTTTATATGGGGCGGATGATGGGATTTCTACGGCTTCGCCTACGCATACAGGCTCACACGTCCTCACTATGTTGCGGCGGTTCGCTTTGTATCGAACCAATGGGTTCTCATCTCCATCACCATTAAAAAAAGGAGCCGAAGCTCCTAATTTGATAAATGGGGCGGATGATGACTCTGCCGAGCAAAACAATCCTGTGAATTGTTTTGAGAGAGGTAGAACCCCGAATTTTCGGAGAAAATTTGCGGTTTGAATCCCAACAAAAAAAGACTTCCGAAGAAGTCTTTAATATGGGGCGGATGATGGGATTTCTACGGCTTCGCCTACGCATACAGGCTCACACGTCCTCACTATGTTGCGGCGGTTCGCTTTGTATCGAACCAATGGGTTCTCATCTCCATCACCATTAAAAAAAGGAGCCGAAGCTCCTAATTTGATAAATGGGGCGGATGATGGGATTCGAACCCATGTATATCGGAACCACAATCCGAGGTCTTAACCACTTGACGACACCCGCCACGGTATTTATTTTTACAATCTTTTGACTCAACAACACCGTCAAAGA
Source organism: Candidatus Gastranaerophilales bacterium (assembly GCA_944326555.1). GTDB lineage: Bacteria > Cyanobacteriota > Vampirovibrionia > Gastranaerophilales > Gastranaerophilaceae > Limenecus. The sequence continues at coordinate 9,229 of CALVEK010000025.1, forward strand.
TTTGCTAAAGTAAATATATCAACAAAAAACTTCTTTTTCAAGTAGTTCTTTTTAAAATTATCTATTAGCTGTAATTTTTGTTTTTATAGCCTCCAATATAGTGTAAATTTTAAAAAAAAATGATATACTATTTTCAGACAGATACAGCAAGGAGAAGATTATATGTCAAAAGAGGACAATTCTATAAGTTTTGGTATGGGACTGTTGGCAGGAATACTGGGTGGTGTTGTTGCTGCAATTCTTTATGCCCCAAAATCAGGTGCAGAAACAAGAGAAGATGTAAAAAATTATGTTAATGACTTTGCTCAAAAACATGCCCCTGAAATTAAAGAAGCAAAAAAACAGGCTCTCGAATCTCTTGATATGATGAAATACAAACTTGAAAAGCAATACAACAAGATTAATGAACATATCAAAGCTAAGCAAATGGCCAAAGCCAGAGAGATGGAAGACCAATCTTACGATTTAAATTAATCTTTTTGTAAAACATTTATAGACAGGAGTTTTTAATGAATACAGCTATCAGTATATGCTTAATTTTACTATTGTTGGTGCTTATTGGCGCAATAATTACGCTAACGGTTTATATCGTTAAGTGGTTAATTGAGTTTACTCTTTTAACAAAAACATTGAATGAGACTACAACTCTCTTTAAAAAAGAAGCTGAACCTATTTTGGGTGAGCTAAAAGAGACAATGACAACAATCAATAATTTGTCAAAGAATATTGACGGACAAGTTACTTCTTTAAAAAAGACTGTTCTTGCAGCAGTTGGTCTTGTTTCTGTAATTGCGGGTAAGTTCAAATTTCTCTCAGGCAGCTTTTTTAAAGGCTTTATGTCTGCTTTTAATCTTTTTAGAAGAAAGTAAAAGTCTGTAATTTGTTATAATTTGTAACGATTGTATATTGTACACCTGTTCTGCTGATTAGTTCGATGAAAGTCAGGGTATTTTATATACATAATCAATAGAATATTATTGATATCGATTTTTATAGTGTCAAAGGAGAAAATTATGTCTACAGGAAAATTTTTAGCAGGTTTTATTGTCGGTGGCGTAGTTGGTGCTGTTATGGGGCTTTTGTTGGCACCTCAGTCAGGCGAAGAAACCAGAGAAATGTTGGCCAAAAATTCTGAAGAATTGAAGAATAAGGCAGAAAAAACAGTAAAAGAAATTCAGGGTAAAGCTGAAGATATTGTTTCTGATATGCAAAAAAAGGGTGATGATATTATGGAAAAAATCCAAAATATGATTAACTCAAAGAAAGAAGAAGCATAATCTATTTTTATTAAACTAAAACGCTCCCTTAAGGGGGCGTTTTTTATATTCTGCGTTGCATCAGATATGCAATTGTTTTAGGAAAATTCTCTTGTAGCAAGTGTGCTCTTCTATATACAAACTTAGGAATTTTTACGTTGTTTATTAATGCTTCTATTTCCGCAAATGCTTCTTCCAGTCCGTTATTTGTTTGTGTATGAGCATAATCGCTAAAGTATTGTGCAAAATTTCTGATTCGTCTTGGCACATTTTTTACAAAATTAGCCATTTCTTCTTTATATATTTTTACCAGTTCAGGATCTTGGCTTAATCTGTTTTTTTCTGCATCAAAAAAGTCGGCAACTACTCTGGTCTTTTGTTCTTGTAAAAAGTTTCCGTTTATAAAACTTTTTAGGTGTCCTATTTCATGGTCAATAACAAATCTGTCTGCAGCTGTCTCCAAGTATTTTGTTTGAGGTATGCAAGCAGCGGACTCTTGTGAAACTTTATCTATTGCTTTTACTGTTTCGCTTATAGTTTCCAACGTTGATCCGGGAAGAGTTTTTATAAATCCTTTTAGTTCAGTATCTCCATTTCTAACAAGTTCATTGAGGTTTAATACCGATATTTTCCCTGTTTTTTGATTTACAACTCTTATTACATCTTTGTCCAGATAATATATTTTATGCTTTTCTCCATTAACATATGATTCTGTATGTAAGTTGTTTATTTGTTGGATTATGTTTTCGCGTTTGGATATTTCTTCTCCCTTTGCATTTGTGATTTTGTAATCCATTATTTCGGCAGTTTGCTCACCATATTTTGATACTCTGTTTTTGAATCTTACCCTTGTCTTTGTGCCATCAGTGCTTTCTGTGTTTTTTTCTATGTATACAGAGCCGTCGCTATTTTTGTAAGCCATTGCTTTTGTCTTTATTTTGCCTGATTCATCAATAGTTTTTATGTTGTATGCTCCATCAATACCTGATTCTTTGATTATTTCTCGTTTAATAGTTTTTCCGTCTTTGTTTTTTACTTCTTTTATTTGTGTGTCCAAAATCCATATTGCTTTATCTTCTGCTTTGGATGTTGGTGCAAATTTTTTGTCTTCTATAAGTTTTGTTCTGTATTCAGTATTGTTTAACAGGTCAATTGTTCTTATATTTTGGACTCTTTGGTTGTTTTTATTAACAGAGAGTACGGTTGTGTCCATCGATACCATTTTTAGGCTTTTATCAAAGACCAAATTTTTTTGCGTCTTAAATGTTTCATCAACTTCGTCAGTAATTCTTATGACGGTTTCTTTTGATTCATTATCTATAAAATATCTTAATTTTTCGTTTTTTAAGAGATTATTTTGGTAGCTTTTTAATAAATCAAAAAATGCTTTTATGTCCCCGTCATATCTAAGAATATTCGGGTCATGTATTTTTATTTCTTTTAAAAATGCATATTCAGGGTTGTTAATTAAGTTTTTTATTGTTTCCGCATTTTTTTCTAAAATAGCAGGTTTTTTGTTCTCAATTATTTCATATACTATTTTTTCTGCTTCCAGATTTTTGAAGAATGCTTTTAAATCGCTGCAGTTAAATATATTACAATATTTTTTTATCATTTCAGGGTTAAGTTTTGGGATAATATCAGTTTGTCCCAGAAAAGCGTATTTTAGAATTTCTTGATCTATTTTTTGAGTAAGTTTTTCCGTTTCAGGATTTTTATAAAGAGTAGAAAGTTCTGACAAGATTTTTTTCATCGCATCTTTATCTATATCTTTACAATTTCTGTATTTTAATCCATCAAAATAGTATTCGCAGAGTTCTCCATAGTCTACATCAAGATTTGTTTTCAAAAGTTCATTACTATCAATGAACTTTTGTATTTCGTATAATGCCGACAAGTCTTTTTGAATTTTTGATAGCGTGATTTTCTTGTCTATAAATTTTTCTTTAGCATTTAATTTAATTAATGTATTTAACTGGTTTCTAATCGCTTCGTTAGCTTCTTTTGAACAGATTTCAGATTGTGTATTGCCAACAGACAAAGACACAGTTGTTTGTGCAACATTTTGAGTTGCATTATATTGATTAATGTTAGATTGTTGTAAAGCTACTATTTTCATTTTTAGTATACTTATTAAAAACGTCCCTATATTTTTAAACACAAGGACGTTTGTTTAATGAACATTGCTTTAACAAATATTAATTATCTGTTACATATTACTCTCGCTGCATGTACGCCCGAAGCTGAAGCCTGAATCAGACCTCTTGTAACTCCTGCTCCATCGCCAATAGTGAAGAGGTTTTTGACTTGCTCTGTTTCGAGTTCATTTGTCAGTTTTACACGTCCTGAGTAAAATTTAACTTCGATACCGTAAAGCAGAGTGTATCTGGAAGCGACGCCGGGAGCAATTTTATCCAATGCTTGAAGCATTTCAATAATTGCTGTCATTTGTCTGTAAGGAAGAACAAGGCTTAAATCCCCTGGTGTTGCGCACTGAAGAGTCGGAGTAATTATACTTGATTTGATTCTATCTGGAGTAGAACGTCTGCCATCAAGCAAATCACCAAATCTTTGAACAAGAATACCTCCCGAAAGCATGTTTGCAAGTCTTGCAACATGTTGTCCGTATGCAATTGGTTCTTTAAAAGGTTCTGTAAACTTTTCGCTTACAAGTAGAGCAAAGTTTGTGTTTTGTGTTCTTTTTTCTGCATAGCTGTGTCCGTTAACTGTTGCTATACCGCTGTAGTTCTCTGCCACTACTTCTCCGTAAGGATTCATACAGAATGTTCTGACTTCGTCTCCAAAAGTTTTTGAGTGGTAAACAAGTTTTGATTCATACAATTTGTCCGTAATATGAGAAAAGACGGGAGCAGGTAGCTCTACACGGACTCCGACGTCAACGGCATTATTTACCATACCGATTTTGTTTTTTTCAAATTCTTTTGTCAGCCAGTCAGCACCTTCTCTACCGGGAGCTATTATCAGATATTCGGAACGGATTTCTTCTCCGTCAGAAGTAACAAAACCTTTTACTTGTTCGTTTTCGACAATAAGGCTTGCTGCTGCTTTTTTATTCAGTATAGTTACGTTTTCACTCAAAAAGTCTTGCATATTCTTCAAGACACCAAGACTTCTTTCTGTGCCTAAATGTCTTACCGGTGAATGTACCAACTTTAATTCAGCAAGAGTAGCTGCTCTTTCTATTTCTGCAAAATCGTCTCTGTTTGTACCAAAGACTTCGTCAGTTGCTCCAAATTTAAGATAAATATCGTCTGTGTATTTAACTAAATCTTCAACTTGTTCTCTTGTCATGTAGTCAAGCAAATGTCCGCCTACATCCGGAGTTAGAGTGAGTTTTCCGTCTGAGAAAGCTCCTGCCCCTCCCCATCCGCAAAGCAAACCGCATGTTTTACAGTTGAGACACTTTTTTACACCTTCTCTTAAAAAACACTTTCTTTCTTCTATTTTTAAACCTTTTTCAACAATAATGACTTTCCAGTCAGGTTTTAATTTCATTATTTCCAGAGCAGCAAAAATTCCTGCAGGACCAGCACCGATAATGGCAACATTGTACATTTGTGAAACATTACTCATTGAGACAATTCCTATCTTTTCTCATACAAAACAATTCTATATTAAACATTTTTTCTTTAGTACAAATCATAAATTTTTTTACCAAAAAATTTACAAGGTCATTCATTATCGGTGTTTTGTGATATAATTTACACAACAAATTGGTAGGTGAGGACTTGTTATCTTATATTTTAAGAATATATTCCTTGCCGATGACATAATAACAGTATTTTAGGGGTGAATTTAATGAGTTATTTAGAAAATGTTTTGACAAATTTGAAAAATAAGAATTCAAATGAACCTGAGTTTTTGCAAGCTGCACAAGAGGTTTTGGATTCATTAAAGCAGGTAATAGAAAAACATACTGAGTATGAAAAGGCAGGGTTGCTTGAGCGTTTGACAGAGCCGGAAAGACTTATCTCTTTTAGAGTTTCTTGGGTAGATGACAATGGAAATGTTCAGGTTAATAGAGGATACAGAGTACAATTTAACGGATGTATCGGACCATACAAAGGAGGACTCCGCTTTCATCCAAGCGTTAACCAAAGTATCATGAAATTTTTAGGCTTTGAACAAGTATTCAAAAATGCATTAACAGGTCTTCCTATTGGTGGTGCTAAAGGTGGTAGTGATTTCGACCCGAAAGGCAAATCTGATAATGAGATAATGCGTTTTTGTCAGAGTTTTATGAACGAATTGTACAGACATATCGGACAAGATGTTGATGTTCCTGCCGGCGATATAGGTGTCGGTGCAAGAGAAATCGGATACCTGTTCGGACAGTACAGAAAGATAAGAAATGCTTATGAGGCAGGTGTTCTTACCGGAAAAGGTCTTGAATATGGTGGATCTCTTGCAAGAAAAGAAGCAACAGGTTACGGATTGGTCTATTTTATGCGTGAAATGTTGAAAAACGATGGAATGGACCTGAAAGATAAAGTTGTAACAATTTCCGGTTCAGGAAATGTAGCTATTTATGCTTGTGAAAAAGCTCAAGAATACGGTGCAAAAGTTGTTGCAATGAGTGATTCAAACGGTTGCATTTATGATGCTGACGGAATTAAACTTGATGTTGTAAAACAGATAAAAGAAGTGGAAAGAGGCCGTATCAAGGATTATGCAGATAGAGTTAAGGGCGCTGTCTATTATCAATCTGTTAACGGTTCTCATCCAATTTGGAGTATAAAAGCTGATATTGCACTTCCTTGCGCAACTCAAAATGAGCTTAATCTTGAGGAAGCAAAAGAACTCGTCAAAAACGGAATTGTTGCTGTCGGTGAAGGTGCTAATATGCCAACAACTTTAGATGCTGTACATTATCTTCAAGCTAACGGAGTACTTTTGGCTCCTGCCAAAGCTGCTAATGCCGGTGGTGTAGCTACTTCTGCTCTTGAGATGTCTCAAAACAGTATGAGATTGTCTTGGACTTTTGAAGAAGTTGATAAAAAACTTGATGGTATTATGACAAATATCTTCAAATCTTGTAAAAATGCAGCTGAAGAGTATGGATTGGGCAAAAATTATGTTGCAGGTGCAAATATAGCTGCTTTTGATAAGATTTCAAAGGCGATGATTGCTCAAGGCATTATATAGAATTTGTTAAAAATTGATTAAGTGTAATATTAACCATAAATAAGTATAGCTTGCAATACAGCTATACTTATTGCTGTAAAATATAAACTTTTGTTAAGCTGAACAGGCTTGTTGTGATTGGTTTTTTAAAAATACCTTTTATTCAATATTGAAGCAGATTATCAGATATGTTACAATAGTAGTAGAAAGGATATAAAAAAGTTAATCACAATGAACACTATGCTAGCTGACAATCAAAAAAGTATTGGTAAAATAATCAATCATTCACTATATTTTACTGTACTTTTAGCAGTGTTCTCCACGCAATCTTTGATGGTTAACAATAATCCATTTACTTTTGCCAATGAAGCGATTAATAACGGAGCGAATATTACACAAGATAAGGTCGAAGAACAGACGAGGAGTCTTACGGAGGAAAAACAACGTTGGGAGTCAATGCTCAGGCAGCGTTATCGTAACGGAGCTATACTCACATTGACGGACGGAGTTAAGCATATCCGTATGGTGAAGTATATCAACGGCAGACCTGTAAAAATTAATATAGTCGAAGTTAATACAAAAATTAATCCAAATATTGAAATCGCTCCACAATTGGCATCAACAAATTTAAAGCATAGGGCAACTATTAGAACAATTGCTTCTCGTAATAATTCTATCGCTGCTGTAAACGGCACATATTTTAAGCCCCAAAACGGTGTTCCGTTAGGTACATTAATGATAAATCGAAAAGTTTATACCGGTCCTATATATAACAGGGTTGCTATGGGTATAGGAAAAAATGAGTTCAAGATGGCTCAGGTGCAATTTGACTCTACATTGAAAGCAGGCCGACAGTCATTAAAGATTGATAATATAAACCAACCGAGGATGCTTTCAACTTATACTTTACTTTATACAAAAGACTGGGGGCAAACTTCTCCGACACCGCCAAAATATGGGGTAAATATAGCAATAAAAGACAATAAAATTACAAATATTTCATACGGCTCAACAACTATACCAGATGACGGATATGTTATATCCGGACCTAAGTCAAAGTTAGAGCCGTTTTTTAATGCTAAAAAAATAGAACTTGATATCAAAATGGTTCCTGAATGGGAAAATATAAATCACATAATAAGCGGAGGACCTTATTTGATAAAAGACGGTGCTGTTTATATAGATGTAAATGCACAAAAATTAGGTGCTATAACAGGTAAAAACCCGAGAACTGCAATAGGTTATACTGCAAATAACGAGTTTATAATGTTGACGGTAGACGGCAGAGAACACGCTTCTGTCGGAATGACATTGGGTGAACTTGCAAGAATGATGAAGTCTTTTGGCTGTATAAATGCAATGAATTTAGATGGCGGTGGCTCTACCGTAATGTATGTAAAAGGCAGGGTTGTAAATAGTCCGGCTCAGAAAGGCGGAATCCCGATTTCCAATGCGTTAACTATATCAGAAAGGACAAGGATTGCTTATGAATAGATTGTTTAGAAGATGGATAAAAAAGCTCTCTAAAAAAGTAAAAAAGAGTTTGGAATACTTTTTTTGTAATGCTTTGATTATAACCTACTAACACTTTATATTTTTTCAAATAAATTTAGTATGGATTCTTTAAAATTATTTAAGTGAATTTTTAAAACATTCACTCTTTCGTAGAATCTTTGGGCTGTATTGTCTAAAGGCATATACAAGAGTTTTACATATTGAGGAATGTCATCTCTTTCTTTTGTTAATTCTTTATAAAAAAGTCTTTTTTTGTAGGTATCTTGTTCCAGTTCTCTAAAACCAAGTTTTTTGTATAACGGGACAGCTTTTTCATACCCTGTCATTATCGCATCAGAAAATTGAGGTGTCCCTGTTTTTTTATTTACTGTTTTTCTTGCACTCTCAAGAACTTTTGCTATCAATCTTTGTCCTATATGTTGGTTTCTGTATGCCTTATCTACGGCAAGTGCCTCCATATTAAAAAGTTTTGAATCTTTTAATGTTGGAGTTTCGTTGTAGCTTAAAGTTAAAATAGCTGCTTTTATATCATTTTTTCCATCTCTTGCCAACAAAATTGTTGTATTTCCGTCATCATTTTTGAAAAGGTTTTTAAGATAATTTGCGTATCTTTGGTTTTTTCCAAGGTATTGCAATGCTTTTTCCGGTTTTAGGTATTCTTTCCATAAAGGATCAGTTGAGCCGTCTATAAAATTATCGTTAAAGAATTTGCTTATTTTGTATGCAAAATCAATGGATTTTTCTTTGAGTCTTATTTCTTGAACATGTAATCTGCCCATACGGGTATTTATTCGAAAATTTTTTATAGGGCTGTTTAATGAGCCAAATGACGGCCTTGTTTTTTGTTGTTCTACTCTCATAATACCTACTGTTGATTTAGTTTATCAAACATTTTTTGTATTGCGTTTTGTTTTGCGGCAAATTTATTATACTCTTCTGTAATTTTTTGGACTTTTTGTTGTATTTTAAAAAGTTGTTTTTCATTTGCAAAGATTTCATTATGCATTTGCGGGAGATTTCTTTTCATCCAATTAATTTTAGAGCTCAGTTGGAGGTATTCTTTTTCTGCTTCTGTTATTTGCTCCCTTAGTATATCGAGCTTTGGACGGGTTATTGTTTTGTTGATACCGCTAAAACTTATTTGCATAAAAAATCCTTTGCTGTTTATTCAAAACGCAAAGGAATATTTTTTTGCTAATTTTTTATAACTGTATTTGCATAATTTTATCGTATGCTTGGATAACTTTTGTTGTTATGTTTGTTGCTACCGTTACACCAAGTTCTGCCTTTGCCATCGCCGTCATAACATCGTGGATATCAGCATTGCCGTTTTCTTCCATAACATCTTTCATAAGCTGATCAGGTGCATTAAGCTCTCTGTTAAAGTTTTCTACCAGCCCTGAAAAAACAGATTTGAAGTCATTGGTTTCAAGTTTTTCCACACGACCCATTCTAAAAGGACTTATCCCTCCAACACCCGTATCAAGTTTGGTTGGTTGCATTCTTTCAAATAAGTTTATGTTTGGTGCAAATTTCTTTTCTATCATTTTATAAATCCATTTCTATTAATTAGCTCAGGTAGTTTGCAAGAATACTTTTTACGTAATTTTGAGTTTCTTTAAATGGAGGAACTCCGCCGTATTTATCAACATTACCGCCTCCTGCATTGTATGCGGCCAATGCAAGAACTAGGTTTCCGTTGTATCTGGCAAGAAGTCCTTTTAGGTGTTTTACTCCACCTTCAACATTTTGAACAGGATTGTATGCATCTTTAACGCCGAGACCTTTTGCTGTTGCAGGCATGAGTTGCATTAATCCCATTGCTCCGCAGTGTGAGCGTGCTTTGGGGTTAAATCCTGATTCTTGTTTTACTACAGCTTGAACAAGTTTTTCGTCAACGCCGTATTTCTTTGAAATTTTTGAAATAATATCTAATATTTGTTTTTTTGTCGGGTTAACAACATTTTCCACCGATTTTCCGATAGAGTCAGTTGCTTTTACTGTATTTTTTTGAAGATTGTTTATCGCTGTAGTTAGAGATAAAAAGTTTTTGCCATCTGTTCTAAATTGTCCTTCTCCCTTTTGACTTGATTTTAGAACTTCTGCAAAGGTTTGTTTTTCTGTTTTCACAGCATCAGGGTTGAGCTGTCTTTCTATGCTTGCAACGTGGCTTCTTATTGCTTGTACACGTTGCATTGCAGCTTCTTTCCCGCCTTGGTCTATGTATCCTTGTATTGTTGGTGAAAACATTCTAACTTCTTACCTGTTTAATTTCTATTTGCCTATTTCTACTGCTCTTTGAGCCATACTTTTTGTAATTGAGATTACTGCAAGGTTCGCTTCATAAGCCCTTTGTGCTATGTTTGCATCTGCTATATCAACAATTGGGTTTACATTTGATGTTCTGATATAGCCGTTAGCATCAGCATCAGGGTGGCCGGGTTTGTATATTCTCTCACCGAGTGTCGGGTCTTCTACTACACCTGTGAGTCTTACACCGCCTTGCATAAAGGGGATTGTTCCTACACCAAATACATCTTCTTTCATAGAATTTAAAAGCCCGTGGAATGATATATCGTCAGTTGCGTTTAATACTGGTATTTTTCTTACGTAGTTTGGTGTATCAAGGTTTGCAATGTTTTTTGCGTGGATTTTTATCCTTGCGCCATGAGCTTCCAAACTTTTTTGGCCTATATTCATTGTTTCCATTAAACTCATAACTTCACCTTCTTTTTAAATTACTTACCTACTGATGCAACTGTTTTCATTTCGTTTATTATTGTTGACATTTTTCTTGTAGCAACGGCATACATCAAAGACATTTTTTGCATTTCTGCAAGTTCGTATGTTGGGTCTACTCCGACATCTTGTTCATCTATCAATCCTGATGGACCAAGTTTGATTGAAAGTTCTGTTTCCAAGGGGTTGTTCATTGTTCCAAGATATTGGTCAAAGCTGATATCTTTACGAACGTAGCCGGGGGTATCAACGTTTGCAAGGTTTGTTGCCAAGGCTCGTTGTCTTTGTGATACCAAATCCAACATTAAATTTGTTTTTATTATCGGGTCTTTAGGTGTATACATTTTAGTTTACCTTTTTATTATTGTGTTAGGTTAATTGATTTTTGATACATATCATCAATTACTTTTATTAATCTTGTACCTGCAATCATTGAGGAGTTTAGTCTTAATACATCGTTGATATTTGCTATATAGTTTGTATTTGAACGTTCGAGTCCTCCTTGTGCTATATAACTGTGTTCTTTAACGAGTTGAGGTTCTCCTGATTCTTCTGTTGCTATCACCTTGTTGTATTCTGCTGATTTCAGGCCTTCAGGGTTTTGAAATTGGACTACGGGAATTTTACCGAGAACTGTGTGTTGTGTATGACCTTTTTCGATAATCATTACGGTACCATCTTGCTTAATTCTCAGTCCCTCGTGGTTCACAGGAACTTTTATACCGTCTCCGACTAGATAACCGTCATTTGTTACTATGTAACCGTCTTTATCCAATTTAAACGAACCGTCTCTTGTATATTGAACATCTCCGTTGGGAGAGGTTACTGGGATAAAACCAGGGCCTGTCAAGCAGACATCAAGTGGTCTTTCTGTTCTCATAAATGAACCTTGGCTGTAATCGTATCTTACTTCGCCATCGAGATATCCGTTTTCATCAAGAATTTGTTCAAATCTTACTGATTTATACGCATTTGTGTTGAGGTTACCAATATTGTTTGAAATATAACCGAGTCTTTCAAACTGAACATTGGTATTTATTATGCCTCTTCTTATTAATCCTTGTAGTGTTGTCATGTAAGACCTTTCTTTTTACCTATTAAGTGCTGCTGAGTGCTTGTATGGCTTTTGACAGATTATTGTTTTGCATCACAAACATTTGTCTGTTTGCTTCAAAATCTCTTTTTACGGGAATTATTTCCAAAATTTCTGTATTTAGGGCAACGTTGGAGTATTCGTTGTAGCCTTGTTTTATGTTAGGGTCAAGTACTGCTACACCTTGGTTTGTTACAACAGATAATGTCCCTGCGTATTCCAATTTGTTTGTTTTTTTGTTGAATACTCTTACGTCTCCGTTTTTGTAAACTTTCACGTCTTCAAGTTTTTCAGGTACTACAGGTAATTTTATTGGTGTACCGTCATTTGCAAGTACGTGGAAATTTTCAAGCGTTAGCAAATTACCTTCTTTGTCCAGTTTGAAACGTCCGTCTCTTGTGATTTTTGTGCCATCAGGGCTTTGATATTGAAAGTAACCTTTATTTGCTATAGCAAGGTCAAGGGGATTGTTTGAGTGGCCGATTCTGCCTATTGAATCGTCTGTGGATTTTGACAGAGCATGGACTCCTATGTATTCGGCAAAAGATGACACAACAGGCTCTTTTCTTTGGTATCCTACTTTATCAAACGAGTTATAGTTTTCGTTTATGATTCCAAAGATTTCTGTCTGCAAGTGCATTGCTCTTATGCTGGTTGTCAGGCCGTTTTCAAAAAAGTTTATGCCGCCTCTTAGTTTCATTATTCTGACCTTTGCTTCTTTACCTACATACTATTTAATGTTGTCGGCAAAAAAGTCAAAATAAATACAAAAAAAAGATAAAATCATCTTTATGGAGTAGATTTTATCTTTTTATTAAAGTGATTAATATTATTGTGATGACCTGTCCAAATTATTTCAAATTTATTTGTTTATAATAGGCTCAATGCTTAGCATATCAGCGGAAATAGGGATATCCTCAGTATTTAATTTAGCCAGAGAAATGTTATCTTTGTTCTTTCCGTGATAATCGCTGCCTCCTGTTATATAGAGATTGTGTCTTTTAGCACAATCAACTAAAAATTTTATTTCTTCAAAATTATATCTTGAGTAGTAGCATTCGAGTCCTTGAATACCGAATTTAATCATTTTTTCAAGTTTTGGGATAAATTCTTCAAAGTTTAAGTGTTTTTCTCCTTCTCCTCCAAGAGGGTGTGCCCAAACAGGAATGCCGCCTGCATTTTTAATTGTCTCTATTGCTTCTTTACCATCAAATCTTGTGTTGCCTGTTTTACAGCCGTTTAAATATTTTTCCATGGCTGCTATGTTGTTTTTTGCCAGTCCTCTTTTTACAAGAATACTTGCCAAGTGAGTTTTTACAACGCTTTTTCTTGAATATAGCCACGAAAGTTCTTCTTTTGTATATTCAAAATTCCAAACTTCTTTTAGGTAATTTATTCTTGTTTCTAGTTTTTTTCGTCTTAGAATTTTACCCTTTTCTATTAGTTCTTTTAGTTGTTGGTTTTCAATATCAATACCGTATCCCAAAACATGGCATTTTATATCATCAGCAAGACAGGTGAGTTCTATACCTTTTATAAACTTTTCACCCAAAATTTCTGCCATCAACCTGCAGCCATCAACAGTATCGTGATCCGTTAGTGCAAAAATTTCAATTTCTGCTTCTTTTATCTTTTTTGCCAATTCTTCGACAGAGTCGCTTCCGTCTGAACAATTGCTATGTATGTGTAAATCAACTTTTGTCATTGTTGTACCGTTAAACTTCTTCCGAATAAGTCCATCCCTCGTCATTGTGGTATATCATTAGTTTACTCATTCCTCCGTCAATTATAATGTTTTGCCCTGTAATAAATTTTGCTTTTTTAGAACATAAGAACAAAACAGCATTTGTGATATCAACAGGTTCACCAACACAATTTGTCGGATGTTGGTGTATATCAGAACGAGAAAGTTCACTGCAAACAGTATCAATCCATCCCGGAGAAATTGAGTTTACTCTAACCTTTCCTTTTAAAGTTACAGCCATTGCGTGTGTAAGTGATATTATACCACCTTTTGCAGCAGAATAACTTTCCCAGTCCTTTTGTGATTGAAAGGCTCTTGTTGATGCAATATTTATGATTGCTGCATTGTTATTAAAATTGTTTAAAAATAGTTTTGTTAATGCAAAAGGAGCTGACAGACTCAATTTTTGTACATACAAAAAATCATCCAAATCGCAAGAAAGAAGACCTCCTTTTGATAAACCTGCATTGTTTATTAAAAAGTCGATTTTGTCGTATTTCTCAATAACCTTTTTTGAAAAATCAATGAGGACGTCTTTTTCTGTGAGGTCTCCTTGATAAAAGAAATCGCAATTTGTATTTGATTTGTCTTTATCTATTATTATAACTTTTGATTTCAGCTTGCAGAATTCTTCACAAATAGACTTGCCTATTCCTGAAGAACCGCCTGTAACTATTACGACTTTATTTTCGAATTCATTCATCTAAGAAATTTTATCATAAAATATGCTAAATAAAGACCCCCTTAACTTTTGAAAGGGGTCTTTATTAATTTTATTAGTAAATGTGGGGTATGTCGCTAGGTTGAACTTCAAAAATTCTTGGAGGTTGTCCGGAACCCTTTGGGTAAGTCGTTTTGGCTGTATATTTACCTGTGTAAAAACCAAACTCATCTTTTATTGCTTTGTAAGTTGTTGTTGAATTATTATCTTTCTTTTTAGCTTTACTAATAACATAACGATTTGAGCTTTCGTCATATATTTTCTCATTATATAATTCTATTTTGTTGTCATTTTGGTATATAGTTTCTTTTGCAATGGTTTTATTTTCTCCTTTTAGGTAGATGTGTTCTCTGAAACTTTTGGCGTCATCAAAAATTGTTTTGTCTGCAACTCTTTGCCCATCTTTATCATATTTTTCCATCATAACTCTTTCCAACTTAGAGTCATTGTCTCTTGTGATTCTTGTAATTTGTTCTTTTGTGCCATCAGAATATATACGTTCAATTTGTGTTCCTCTTTCACCGGAAAAATCTGTTTTTACATATTTGGGTTGCGATTGAGATACAAGTGTGGGCTTTTGCGGTTTTACTTTTTTATTATTTACTTGTGTGATTTTGTTTTGACCGTATTCTTTGTATTCAATCATCACATCTTTACCACTTGTGTTTGTTATTGTTTTAATTGGTTTTCCTGTAACAGGGTTATAAGATGTTCTTCTAATTGAACCGTCAAGAGTTGTTACGTTTGATTTTAAAAGTTGTCCTGCTTCATTGTATTCTTTTACCATTACCGCACCGTTTTTATTCACTGAACGTACGGATTTATGACCATTTGGTAAAATTCGCTCGGAGCTTTTTGTCGCATTTGCTTTTTTTATTGCTGATGCAGCTTCTTGTTTTGTTCTGCTAATTTCTTGTTCTGCATTTTTTCTTACTTGGTTTACAAAAGAGTCCTTTTGAGATGTCATATCTGCAATTTCTCTCGCAGTTTTATTTCTTAGAGATTGCATCTCTTGTTGAACTTTTCCGACAGCTTCTTCTCCGAGTCTTACAGCTTTATTGACTGCTTCTGAAATGGCATTTTGAGCACTTTCTTTTGAGACTCCTCCCAGTGCTTTGCTTTTTAAAGATGAATATGCTTCTCTTGTTATGTTTGCAATACTTTCAGAATTAATTGTCATTAAATCAAGTCCTTTCTTTGTTTAATTTCATATTTTGCCAAAGTTATATGAATATAAAAAATTGCGAAAAGTTTAAATAAATGTAAAAGAAATTAACAATATAAAATATCTTTTTGCATGGTTATTTTAAATCTTTTTCGAAGTATCCGACGAAAAATTTTAATTTTTTGATTGCTTCATCATAAGAAAGTGTTAATGTTTCTAAAAATCTGTGATCAAATAGTTCAATTTTTTCTTTTTCTTTATCTATTTTTGTTACACTATAACAGTGGTTGCTTGTGAGTCCTTTATGTAAGCCGAAAGTTGTTCCTGCAACAAAACTGCTGTTTTTATCTTCACTAATTTTATTAAAAAGTTCTCTACTTTCTTTTGCTTTTGATTTTAAGTTTAAATTTATTTTGCTTTCGTTTAACTCTAATGGGCGTATTCCTGTAAACATTTCTAAGAAATTAGATGGCTTATTGAATTCAAATTTTTCGTTGCAGTTTGGGAATCTGCATATCCAAGGTTTTTTAGACGGAAATTTTTCTAAAAGTTTATTCATCGCAACTTCTATCGCTTTGATGATATGGTTGTGAGGGTATTCAGCAGGAATTGGTATAGGATTTTTAAAACGGTCCAAGTAAATTAAATCATCCATTTCTTTTTGTGTAACAAAAAAATCTTTGCTTTTCCCATTGATATTATTGAATCTTATTTTGAATCCTGAATCAGTATGTGCAATGTTTTCGGATAGGATTTTTTGACCTTTATTGCTTTGCGCTAATGCACTTACTGATGATACAAGATAACAGTCTTGAAAATACTGTTTTGCTTTTTTAAGGTTATTTAATTCTGTTGTCGTTATAGGTTTCATTATTTGTACAAATCTTGTAATAATATAAATTGTCGTTTGTAACTTGTTATTGATGTTTTTGAAATTGATTTAATTTTTGTTATTTAAATATTCAATTATTGCGTTTCTAAAGTTTTCGTTTTCAATATTTGCCATTTTTTGTCTTACAAGGTGGTTTATAAGGTTTTTACATTCCTGCTCAGGAATTTTCCTGTCTATTGTAACGGTGATACAATCCCAATCACTTTTAGGTGTTGGTATTAAAATTGCGGTCATTTCTTTTTCTTGGTTGTTTTGAATAAATTTATCATGGATTACCGTAAACTTTTTACCATTTTTTAAATAGTATCTTAGATAATCTTTTATTTGACGAGTATTGTTTTTATCTGTCTTTTGGTCAATATTTACTATGTTTATGTCAGACGGTTTTAATTTTGAATTTGTATTATCATTGTTAATAGTTTGAGTTTTTGCTGTTGCATTTGTCTGTTCAGCTTCTTTTTGTCTAAAGAAATTTGCAATAAGTGTTTTTATTTTTGGATTTGCCATGAAATCTTTTGGGTTTAATGAATTTACGTAGTAATTTATATCTGCTATCGGATTTTTGTTCAGTATTCCGGCTTCTTCCATATATACTACCAACTCACTGATTACATCTTTTTCAATGTTTCCGTTAAGAACCATTGCCATGTGATCTCCGCCTCTGCGTCCAGGGGTATTGGGATTCAGCGGAAAAACAATTGCTGTTGTTTCGCCGTTTCTTTTTTCGTCAATATTACCGTTTCGAATAATATGCGGTTTGTTGAAATTTTTATACCAATCCAAGCCATAAACATTTTGCATTGAGCAACGATAGTCATATATTTTTCTTGTATTACCTTTTACTTGAGAATGTCCTATACAAGTAACTTCGAAGTTAATATCCTTTTCTGTGATATGAATTGGGTTCTTTTGCTGATTTAATCTCTGTGCTGCCAAAGCGGCTGCTTGCTCAGGAGTTAATATTTGTGAGTCATTAGAGTTTGTTGCACCAAAGGATGGCGTTTTTTGTGTACCTCTATTATCAGCATTATTTAATTTTGTGTTTAATACGGTGTAAGAGTTAAAATTTTTGTTAATTGTATTCATTTCTGACAGCCTTTTTATTTTTGCAAATATGCTCAAAAAATATTATTGCTATTTTGTGAATAAAATTATACATTTTGTCATATTAAAAGCTTTTTTCTCTCTTGTTTAGATAACCCACTTATTAAAACTATCCTCGATTAGGGTAAAAGTTTTGTCTAAAGGTGTAAAAAAATGATTCATCTGCAAAAAACTTTTAACTATAGTCTTGATAAAAAATAGCAATTTTTTTAACCATCTGTTTTTGTACACATAAAAGGAGTGTTTTATGAAAATAAATATGCTAAGACAAATTGTTGATAATGGATGGACAATAAAAAATCGAAAAAATATTACCAACACTATTGGTTCAAATGAATTTAATGAAATTTGTTCACTAGCAAATAAATCAAGACTTGGCGGAGATGTATTTTCATATAATTGTGCTAGTGAAATTATTTCTGTGAATAGTGCTTCCAAAATAAAAGAAACATTATTAAAAATTCTAAACGATCATACTCCATTAAAAGATGCAGCTATAAGATATCATTGTGAACCCAAAGGAATATTAGCATTTGGTTATCCAAAAGAATATACAAGCCTTTTATCTAGAGAATTTGTCGAAGCAAAGCCAGAAAGAGTTAAAACTTTTAATGGTAAGCAGCGCATATTAAAAGCACAACCCGCCCATTACGAAGAAACATACGTGCTTTTACCACACTATCGTATTGACGAGCTTTGGGGAAAAGGTGAAGGATCTGGAAAATCTGCAGTAAAAGGAGTTGTTCTAACAAGTTTAATGAATAGTGAAACGAAAGGGAGAGTTTCTCTTGAGGCTTGTTGTATTGATGGAAAAACATCTCCTGCAGGGTTTTATTATAAATTAGGATTTAGAATGCTTGATCCTTTTTGTAATGAACAATTGGAACAATGGGTAAAAAATGGTGGGAATAGAACAAACGCACCGTTTTTAACAGGTATAATGTATTTACCAAAAGAAAATATATTAAAATGTCTAACAAGTTGATATATTTATTGTTAAATGTGTTTGTTTAGTCCTAATAAAAACAACTACCGACAATATTAAACTAAAAATAAAAAACCACCTCTTTTGTAAGGGTGGTTTTAAAATCGGAGAAGGCGGGATTCGAACCCGCGGTGGAGTTGCCCCCACACAAACGTTCCAGGTTTGCACCTTAAACCACTCGGACACCTCTCCTTGTGTTTGCATATATTATATTGTATTTGCTACATAGTTTTATTGCAACAGATTTCTTTTATTATACGTTAACTGTTCTGCTTAATTCTATGTGTATTGTTGTTTTTATCTTGTTATTTTTTTTAGCATTAAGTAAAAGTTTGATTAATTTATCTTTTTCTTGCATTCCTGCAAATAATTCTGAATTTTTATATATATTTCCTATTACTTCTAATGTCTCACTATAGGTTGATTTGCATCCGATGCAAAAATCTTTGTTTAGGTGTTGTATGGGCTTAAAAAATAGTATATGTTCGGCATTGCTGACTTCTACTACTGGTGTGAGCAGGTTGTTGTATTCGTCTACTAAAATATCTCCGAAATAGATTAATCTTCCGTTTTTGTCTTTCAATCCCAAAAATTGCATAAGTTCTATGTTGTTTATATTAAATAATACAGCTGATTCTGCATCTATTGGGGACAAATATAATAAATCCAAGAGTTTTTCTATATCCAAGTCAAATACAATAGTAGTCTTTGACTCAACATTTTTACACATTTTGTATGTAAATATCTTTCTCATATATCATTCCTTTCAAAAACACCAGACTTTACAAGTTTCTGATAACGATTATTTAATCCTGCAACAATTAAAAAATTATTAGTATATTTATAACAATTAATGCGACATTCTAATATAGTTTGTAAAATGTTTGTAAATTATATTCTAAACGGTAAATATACAGTCAATTTTTTATAAATATTATTTTGATATGTCTTTTCGGCAAGTCATTTCTTCTTTTTTGCTGAATTGTATTTAAATATTGTTACTTATCGTAATTTTAAAACATATTTCTTAATATAAAAAATGCGTTTTTTAAATATCGGAAAAGATGTTAGAAATTTCTGCAAAAAAACATTTTCGAAAAAAATTATTGTAATTTTTTAATGTTTATTTAATAATAATCTCATAGCTTAAATATTTTTTAGAAATGGCATAGTAGCTCAGTTGGTCAGAGCGCTCGGCTCATACCCGGGAGGTCACTGGTTCGAACCCAGTCTATGCTATTTTTTGTTGACTTTTTATAATTATTTATAGAAGCGCTCGGCTCCCTCTCAAAAACCTGACATTTAGTCAGCTTTTTTCGGCAGAGTCCGGGAGGTCACTGGTTCGAACC
>CALVEK010000026.1 GCA_944326555.1 Candidatus Gastranaerophilales bacterium
GTAGTTGTTTTACCGGCATCGATGTGGGCTGCAATCCCGAAGTTTCTAACTTTTTCCAATGGGACTTGTCTTGCCATTTCTTTTTTCCTTTTTTATTTAACTAGTACTACTTAATTATTTGTCATATTTTTGTTGACAACTTTAGACAGCAAAATGCTATCTTAAAAAGATTCTTGCATAAAAACGAAAAATTTTAAAGGAAAAATTCATCATGCTTGAATTTGTGTTAAGTTGTCCAAAAAAGTTTGTAAAAAATCAGAAAACTTTTCTGATTGATGATATGAGGTGGTCTATTTTTTCTACAAAGAAACAAACTATTTCCGAATCAAGTTTAAGGTTTGCTTCACTCATCAACTTTAGAGCTTTTGTATAGTAGCTCATTTCAAGTGTGGTATCGTCAAGCATTTTTGAGTCTATTAGATTTTTTGTGTTTTTCATATTTAACAAAATTACTCACTTTATCAAGAAAACGCTTATTATTTTAAGCGTATTGTAATTTATTTGAGTTATTTTGTCAACCAAATTACAGTAGTAAATACTATGACAGCACGCGAAGATATAAAAACACTGCTTTTAAAAGAATGTATGACAATCACTGCGCTGGCCCAAAAGATGACAGAGTTTTCTGGTAAAAAGTATACAAGAAACGGAATTTCACAAAAGCTCATCAAAGGCACACTGCGCTATGATGAGCTTGAGTTAATATGTAAAATTTTAAACTATAAAATTGAGTATAAAAAATTGCCTGCAAATTGTGATTGATGCTTATGATTTTTTTCTGTTAAACAGACTGAATACTCCATCCACAATCAGCCCCATTGCAATAAAGATACCACCCATGATAGCAGCTTCTTTTGCGATAGTTTTAAGCGGTATAATTTTTGCGGGATCAGGAACTTTTTTCAATTTTTGAACAAGGTTGCTGCCTAAATTGAGTACAGAACTGATTATTGCACCTGCAAAAAATTGTGCTGTAGCATAAGCTGCTATTGCCTTTGCTTTTGATGGTTTACGACTATCTTGTGATGCATAAGATACTTGTTCTGTTGAATTTTTTCCAAAGTTTACATTTTGTCTTTTGTAAGAATTTGCATTTGTTGCGTTTACTGCTTGAATCATTTTTTCACCTCACCATACAGATACAAGTATAAATCATCAGATGGGAATTTTTTGCTATTTGTGTTTATAAATGTAACATTAAAGTATAATTATGTTACAATACGCATTGAAGAAGAATCGGAGAACTATTAGAAATGGATGAAAAACATTTAATTCTTGAACAATACAGAATTTATAACGATATGAAAGAAAGTTTTATAAATCGTTCTTTTATGGTTAACAGATTTTTGATGGTTCTTTCTGCTATTTTTTTATTCTCGCTGATTATAATCAAGATGATTATTCCAAATGCATACCCTCTGCTTCTCGGGCTTGAGATATTTGGTATTGCAGTTTGTGTAATGTGGATTTCAAATCAGGATGCTTATTCAACAATAATTAAAATAAAATACAATGCCGTTATTGAAAAACTTGAAGAAGACCTCCCTAAAGCTCCCAACAGAGATGAATACAAAGAGCTTATAGATAAGCGTTCTCACAAAAGAGTTATATTGGTAAAAGATATACAAAAATGGTTTGCTGTTTTTTTAATGCTTATATTTTTAGGGAATTGCCTAATAGATATTGCAAATAGTATATTTGCCTACTTTATAAATATGTAAATATAAAACAGATTATCTAAATATTACTGATTATGTTTGAGCCGTGCTTCACTTGTAGAGGTCAGCGACCGAGTGTGGAGTTAGGCGAGTCTCACTTGAAAAAGTGAGTAAGATGACGGAAACGGTGAGTTTTCGGCAGCTTACGATTCTAGATTAGTATTAGTTATTTTTTTGTGGCAAAAAATATTTTGTTTGAACTTGATTGGTATATGAAGATAGTAAGCCATACAAATTTTATAAAACCGTTTATATTCAACTTAAAAATCAATGATAATTCAAAATCAGTTGTGTCTTTTTGTGCTTCCTGCAAATTAGATAAGGACGTTTTTGAATATAACAAGTACAACTCCTTAAAAATACAAGATGCCACAATATACTATAACAAGCAGGATAATAGTTTTTCTCACTTGTCGTTTGATAAGCCTATGAGTTTGTCTGAAGCAATGAACGTTATAAAAAAAGCATGCGATGAACATGATATTTGTAGATGTGGTATAGCTAAGGATGAGTTTAAGTTGCTAGCATTTGCTGAAGCATTTTCTCCAAGATTTGCCAATATGAAATTTACAAAATTTTTGGGTAGCGGACGCAGTGCTCTTGCATTGGAAAACGAAAATGGACATGTCGTTAAGCTCTGTGATAACGACCATTTTTTGCTGAGAAAAGGTGAAGAAGATTTTGATGCCCATGTTTTTCGAAAAGGTAACATAAGAAGACGTTATTTTTATTATATCCAAGAAAAATGCACAAATAACGGTATAACAGAAAAACACGTTGACGAAATGGAATGCAAAATTCTCAAAAAAGGATACATTGTTGATGATTTGTATATAGGGCAGATAGGGTTCAATAAAGACGGAAAGTTGTGTTTAGTAGATCCTGAGTGTGCAATAGATGAAGAGAAACAAGAGGAAAGAAAATTGACTGATATTGGTTTGGAGTACGCAATTTTCTGATTTTTATTTTATAATACTTTTGTTGTGATATTTTTGTGAGTTTGGGTAATCGAGGCTGTATTGCAACACTGAGTTAGATAAATCGGGTGGATTTTATGAGTAATATTTTAAAGTGGAGTTTAAAAAATGCTATAATAGGTCTTAGTGCATTATTTTGTGTTGTCGTTATCATTTGTGCATTTTTAGCTCCTGTTCTTGCGCATTCAAATTTTTCCGTTGCAGCAAATTATATTTATGATTTTTTGCACAAATTATGTAAGATGCATGGAACAAATATTTTTACTATTCTGAATCATCCGATAGGCATTTGTGCAAGATGTATAGGTTCTTATATTACTGCGGCAATTGTTTTGTACTCGTATTTGCACAAGTTTAAAATGAACAAAGTCATATTTATTATTTTGGGTACTCTTGCTATAGGTGAAATAGCAGCTGAGTATTTTAATTTATTTGTAACCAATGATTTTATTCGCTTGGTTTCGGGTTTGTGTTTGGGTGCATTTTTAGGGATGTTATTGATAAAAATATTGGATTGGCTTGAGGGTAAAAAAGGCTGGTAGTGTATATCTTGAATGGAAGCAAGCACAAAAATATCTGCTTTCAAGAATATTAATTTTTTGTTACAAAGAATATTGAATAAAGTTGTCTTAATTTTACATTAAGAACTCAATTATTAAAAAAACAATTTACATTTTTCGCAGGAATTAAACAAAAGAAGTATTCACACACTTAAAAAAAATGTTATAATGTAAAAACAGAGAAGAATAAGTGTTCTCTTTACCCTTTATTAAAGTATGTAAAGAAATTGTTTACAAAATAAAGTCAAAAGTCAATAATTTTCGTCAAAATGTTTTTAATATAAATGTAGGAAATTTTAAAGTAGGTAATGTCGGAGGAAAGACATGACAATTAGTGTGAATTCGAGAAAGAAACAAGCTAAAAAATCATTTGAAGAATTACTTAACGATTTGAGAACAAGCAATTCTGAAAAAGTTCGTTATAATGCGGCTCGTATTCTTGGTGAAATTGGTGATTCCCAAGCAGTAGAACCGCTAATTGACGTTTTGAAAAATGATAAAAACGGCTCTGTTCGTTTGTATGCAGCAAGAGCATTGGGCGAATTGGGCGATATAACTGCAACTGTTCCTCTTATTGAATCATTGAGAGAAGACAGAAACGTTGATGTTCGTGTACGTGCTGCCAGAGCTCTCGGTCGTTTGGGCGGAAAAGAAGTTGTAGAACCGCTTGTCGAAGCACTTAATGATGAAAACCCTCAGGTTTGTATCACTGCTACAGATGCTCTTATCGAAATCGGTGATGTTGCTACAGATGCTCTTATGGAATCTTTGGATCACGAAAAAGTTAACGTAAGATGTGATGCAACAAGAGCTTTGGGAGAAATCGGTAACCCTAAAGCAGTTGATAAAATTATCACTATGCTGAATGATGAATGGGTAAATGTCAGAATTTATGCTGTAACTTCTCTCGGTAAGTTGAATGACAAAAAAGCTGTTCCTGCCTTGATTGAAGTTATGCAAAATAAAAAGGAAAATGATTTGGTTCGTGCCGGTGCAGCTGCTGCATTGGGTGTTTTAAGAGACCAAAGAGCTTTGATGCCGTTGAGAGAACTTATCATGGCTGCAGATGAGCTCGGTGAGTTAGAAGATACAGCTCTTAAATCATTCAAAAAAATCATGGCTGCAAATTGGCAAGCTATTCCTGGTGCTGCACCTCAAAAGAAAACAGTTGGTGCTTAATCAGCTTAAGTTTGACATAAAACCAATTTTAAAAAGCTCCTTTTATCGGGAGCTTTTTATTTTTGTTTAAAAAATTGACAAAATACAGCTCAAATGCTCGAGGTAACATCTGCAATGCTTGATTAGTTGTTTTTCTCTAACCAAGCGATAGATTCTATATGGTATGAATGGCAAAACATATCTACAGGCTGAATATATTTTGTTTTAAAACCATGTTCGTGCAGGTATTTCAAATCTCTTGCAAGTGTCGAGGGGTTGCAAGATACATATATTATTGCTTTGTCTGTCAATTTTATTGCATAGTCAAGAGATTCTTTTTCACAGCCTTTTCTTGGCGGGTCAAGTAAGGTTACATCAAATTTTTCTTGATTTTCTATTAATTGTTCGAATATTTTTTTTGCATCTCCATTTAAAGCGACAAGGTTAGAGATATTGTTCATTTTGACATTTTCTGTTGCATCTTTTGTTGCTGATGGAGCTTCTTCGACAGATACAACTTCTCGTGCTATATCTGCAAGCCATATTCCAAAGCTGGATACCCCTGAGTATGCATCAAGCAATCTTGGTTGTTTATAATTTTCCGAAATTATAGTCTTTACCGTTTCAAAAATGTTTTGGGCTGAGCCTATATTGACTTGGAAAAAACTGTTTGCCGAAATTTTGTATATTTTGTCTTTAATTTTTTCCGTTACAAAATTATCGCCCTGAATTTTTCTTGTATCTTGTGTCATTATCAGGTTAGAGCGGTTTGTGTTGTAGTTTATAAGGCAGCCTTTTATGTGTGCAAATTCTGACATAAGTTGTTTAGAGAGCTTTTTAAATTTTTCGCTCAGTTTGTTGTCATTAACTACAAATATTACTATCAATTCGTTGTCAGATTTGCTGTATCTGTATACAATATGTCTGAGTTCGCCTTTGTGAGTTTTTTCATCATAGCCTGAAATTTTAAGTTCCTGTGCGTGTTGTCGTATGAACTCTGTTATTTTATCAATAATTTTGGGTTGAATAGGGCAGTATTTTATGTTTACGAGCTCATGTGAGCCTTTTTTGTAGTATCCTGCAAGAATTCTTTTTGAAACTTTAGTTTGTGATACCGGGTATTGAACTTTTGAACGGAATTCTCTTGTGAGAGGGCTTTTTAAAACAGGTTTGATTTCTATTTCTTTCCCCGTAATTTTTTTTACGGTCTCAAAAACTATATTTCTTTTTTGTTCCAATTGAAAATCATAATCAATATGTTGCCAACCGCAGCCACCGCAAATGTTGTGCATGGGACAGAATGGTTTTACTCTGTGAATTGAGGGGTCGATTATTTCAACAATTTCTGCTGTTGCATAATTTTTGTTTGATTTTTTTATTTTTACTTTAAGCCTGTCGTTTGGACAAGCACCGTCAACAAAAACAGGAAAATTATCAACTTTGGCTAAGGCAGAGCCCTCGTAGACAAGTTTTTCCGGTATGATTTCAATTACATCTCCGTTTTTAAATGGAGGTTTCTTTTCTTTATTCTCCATAATTATTATATCGCTTGTTTTTCTTCCGATTGTATTTCTTCGGTATTTTCAATTTTTTGTAATTCTTTTTCAGAATTATTATCTATAACTTTTGTTACACCGTGTTGAGTTTTGCCCCAATCCATGGTTTTTTTGAAGAAAATTATTTTAAATACAATAAATACTACGATAGGGAACCAAACACAGCAAAGGAATATACCTGTTTCTATAGCTTGTTTTACACTTTGCCATCTTGAAAGGTGATTGTATTTTCTTACGCTGTACAAAAGTCCTGTTGTGAAAAATCCGCAAACTACAATTGAAACAAGCAGAGAAGAAGATATGCAGTTTGGTGATTCTTTCACGTATTTGAATGCCTGAAAACAAATTTCTGAAATCATCCAAAAAGGAAGAATGAATTCTGTAATGTAAGCAATCATATCAATACTTACACGCAAAGACATATCTTTAGAGAAAAGGACTCCCCAAAAATGTTCCAAGTATCTTCTGATGCTGCCTTCTACCCATCTTCTTCTTTGTTTTAAAAGCGGGATAAATTTAACGACAGCTTCTTCGTAAACGCAAACATCTGCACAAAAACGGACATCCCACCCTTTTATGTGTAAACGAGTAGACATGTCCAAGTCATCAGTGATTGTGTAATTATTCCAGCCGTTTATATCATCAAGAGCTTCTCTTTTTATTAATTCACCGTTTCCTCTTAGTTCAACAGCACCTTTTATTGAATTTCTGCCAACCTGAAAATGAGTATCAAGTGCATATTCATTATCTTGGCAGCGTGTAAGGAAGTTTTCTTCTCTGTTAATTATAACTTTTCTTGCCTGTACTGCTCCGACGTTGTCTTTTTCAAGGTGCGGAACCAGCTTTGTAAGAAAGTCAGGGTTTACTCTTGCATCTGCATCGAATACAAGGACAGCTTCTCCTTTTGAAAGTGGAAGGACTTCATTAAGTACGGCAGATTTACCTGGGAATGCATCTTTGTCTCTAATTACTGCTCTTACTCTGTCATATTTTTGTTCAAGTTCTTTAAGTTTTTCTGCCGTATTATCTTCACTTCTGTCGTCGATTAATATTATTTCAAACTTTTCATAGTCCATAGAATTTATATTTTCTACGGTTTTTTCTATAACATCCTGTTCATTATGAGCAGGTATCATAACAGAAACGAAAGGTTTGTAATTCCAATTGAGTTCTTCAGGTTTTTTTCTTAGCTTAATTTTTTGGTGTTTAAGTGCAACTTGCATATATATGCAGTACAATGACATAAACCCGCAAAGGAACAGTATTGCCCAAAATGTAGACATATAATTTTGGAACACAAACAAAAAGAGCCACAAAAAAGCTATTAATATGGTCAATACTATTCTTTCTATCAAACCTTTATCCCTCTAAAAACTTCCCAATGCTTTAATTATAACAGAAACAATATACACCAGCTTAAATTTTCATCAAATTTTGCATCGATAATGTACAACTTTGTAACAATAATAAACAATTATTTTTAAAATCGCAATATTTTAATTTTACGATTATATAATTATACATGTATATTTCAGGGTATTTATACGTAAAATATCAGTTGTACAAAAGGAATCCGTATAATGGGTAAGATAGCAATATATCCGGGAAGTTTTGATCCCGTAACAAAGGGGCATTTAGATGTTTTGTCTAAGGCTTCTAAGATGTTTGACAAGGTTATTATTGCTGTATTAAAAAACGATGCAAAAAAAGGTTTTTTGCCCACTGAGGACAGAGTAGCTCTTATTGAAGAAGCATTGAAAGAAATGGATTTGCATAATGTCGAGGTGGATAGTTTTAATGGTCTTACTATCGAATATGCTAAACAGGTTGGATCTGATATTTTGATTAGAGGGTTGAGAGCTGTTTCTGATTTTGAATACGAAATGCAGCTTTCACAAACAAATAATGCTCTTGCTCCTTCTATTACTACCGTATTTTTAATTACAAAACCAAAGTACAATTTTATTTCCTCAAGTACGGTTAAAGAAATAGCAAAATATGGCGGGGATATTGCAAAATTTGTTCCCGAAAGTGTGGTAAAATATTTTAATAAAATGAACTAAATTAAATTAAGTCAATCAAAGTGAAAGGTAAAAATCAGTTATGACACAACTTAGAATTAAAGAACTCTTAGGTAGAGCAAATTTAATATTAGATAAAGGCTTTAACCTTATTCCGGGATTTGTTATGGTTAAAAGTTCTGAAATGGAAGCTATTCTTGATAGAATTGATGCTTCAATCCCTGAAGATATTAAAGAAGCAGAATCAATTTTGAGAAGAAGAGAAGAAATTCAAATTGAAGCGCAGCAAAGAGCGGAAAGAATTATTGTAGATGCTCGTAACGAAGCTGAAAAAATACTTTCTGAATCAGAATTGTTAAATCAGGTTCAAAGAGAAGCAGAAAAAATTAAAGAACAAGTTTTGTCTGAATGTCAGGAGCTTCGTGAAAAAACTATTGAAGAAGCAAAACAAATCAAAATTCAAGCAGAAGATGAAGCTCACAGAACAAAAGAAGGCGCAGAAAATTATGCAGAGCAAATCTTAAATAATATAGAAAATGATTTGACTCAATTGCATCAGATTGTTAAGAACGGTCAGTTATATCTCGAAAAATTGAAAACTTCTGCTTCAGGAACTGACTATAATAAACAAGGTGCTGCTCAACAGTATAATGAAGAAGATTATACATCTGCAAATTATCCTATGTAGTTTTATAGTTTTACTGATTACTTTTATTTGATTGAAATATAAAAAGCACTTGCTCTGGCAAGTGCTTTTTTATATTATCTTTAGTTTTCTTATTGCATAAATAGAAACAGAAACTAAATTGACAATTCCAAAATTATTGTATCTGTTATTTTGAATAAACTTAGAAATTGAGAGTATATTTTATTTAGTATTATTGAGTCATATTTTCCCCATTTTATGTGTCCACCCGGTTTGCCTTTTATTAACCAGTACAAGTGATTCATAATTGTATACCTTTGTACATGTTGGATTTTTGTAACTTTATATCCAGCTTTTTTGGCAATTTCGCAAAGAGTTTTTTCATTAAAAAGATATAAATGGCAACTCCAGTATGTAAATTGAGCAAATTTTTTACATTTATATAGTTTTAGAAGTGCATCATTTGCATTTGGTACTTCTATTATTAACTTACCGTCTTCAGCAAGGTTATTTTTTAGTTTTTTTAGAGTATCTATTGGCTCTTTTAAATGTTCAAGCACATGAAACATAGTTATTATGTCCGATGGCTCATTTATATCGTTGATATTTGTTTTTACATCCAAGTTGCATGTTTCAAAATATGAGAATAAACCTTTGTGTAGTTCAACTCCATATACTTTTTTACAAACTTCTTTTGCAAGATTAAGAAATCCTCCGTTTCCACATCCAAAATCGGTAAGTGTTTTTTGCGAAAGATTTTTTTTGAATTTCTTTTTTATGAAATCAAAACGTCTTTTGTCATCTTGGTATGTATTTTTAATCCAGCACTCAAGATTTGTAGTTTTATCCAACATTTTTCCTTCCATATAAAATTTTTCGTTTATATGGGAATCGTCAGAAAGAGTTGTCAGCCCGCAATTTTTACATTGAATTACATTAAGTGCGTCATTATCTCTGACTCCAAGGTGTATTATTTTGAAATCTTCGGATTGGCAATTATAGCATTTTGTTTTTTTTTCTTGCATCACTTTATTTTTCCAGATTCAAAAGTTCTTGGTATAGCTTTATTTGTTCTTTTGTAAGATTTTTGGGGATAGCAAGATTAATTTTTACGTTAAGATTGCCGTATCCGCCTGATTTTTTGGGCAGTCCAAGCTCTTTTAGTCTCAATACTGTTCCTGATGCTGTTTGTGGTGGAATTTTTATATTTATATTTCCGTGTAGTGTTTCAAGTTCTTTTTTTGTTCCGATAACAGCTTCTGCAGGTGAAATATCCAGAGTTTTTGTTAAGTCTGCACCGTTGATAGTATATTGTTTGTCTGCAAATTTAACAACAAGGTACAAATCTCCCTTGGTTCCGTTTTTACCTGATTTGCCTTCGCCTTTGAGTCGGATTTTTTGTCCTTCCTTAACTTCGGGTGGGATTTTTACATTTAAAGTTTTTGAATATGTTACAAATCCTGTACCGTTGCAGTGGGGACAGATAGAGCCTACACCCGAACATTGCGTACATTTTTCAAGATTGTTTATTTTGACGCTTACAGGCTTTTGAGCAAATATGTCTTTTGCGCTGACTTTAATATCTTGAGTAATATTTAAGTCTACAGCTGTTTTGGTTGTTCGATTTGCAGATGAAGTTCTTGAAGAAGAGTTTCTGCCTGCTGATGAGAAACCTCCGCCAAAGTTTTCATAAAAAGAACCCGCCCCTGTAGAACCGCCTCTTGATGCTCCTGCTGAGGCAAAACCACCGCCAAACAGGCTGTTAAAGAAATCTGAAAAACCGCCTAAATCTTCAAAATTTATGCCGGATGTGTTGTATTGGTATTGGTTTGCGCCTCCGCCAAAACCGCCAAAATCAAAGCCATCGAACCCCGGAGGCGGAGTGTAATTTGCCCCTGCTTGCCAGTTTGAGCCAAGGCTGTCATACCTTTTACGTTTATTGTCGTCTCCCAGTACTTCAAATGCTTCATTTATATCTTTAAACTTTGCATTTGCTTCGGGAGTTTTATTTACATCAGGATGAAATTTTTTGGCAAGTTTACGGTAAGCAGATTTAATTTCTGCTTGTGTTGCGCTTCTTTTTACGCCAAGTATTTCATAATAATCTTTATATTCCATTTATAAGCTCCTGTATCAGCAAAACTGAATTTGCCCTTCTTTATACATTTTAATACAAAATATGCTCTAATTAGTTGATTTTAATTATTTATTAATAAACTATCCTAAAAACGTGTCGATATATGTAAAAGTAGATGTTTTATATTGAAGTGTGCGCATGAAAAATTTTATAGCTAAGTTATCAGTAATTATGTTTGTTTTTGTCCTGTTTTGTTCAGGATTAAGTGCTGATGCTCAAAATAATAAAAAAACATCTCCTAAAAAAACATCTGCAATCAAAAATAATAAACAAATTAAGCCTGCTAAAACATCTGACTTGCAAAAAACTGCTCAGGATAGTATTGCAAAACAGGAAGAAAGCCTGAATACCGTTCCTGTTCCGTATGATGGTATATTGTCTCAATCTTCATACAAAATAAATTCAATTGACCCTACTGCCGGAGCAAATTTTACAGGCAGCTTTTATCCGGGAGGCAGAGGGGCCAATCAGCTTGTTATTTATACTCAAAAAAACGGTAAACGCACAGGGACAAATGAGTTTGGTGCGGAGGCTATAGTTATCGACAACACTGTTGTTCAAATTAGCGGAGCAGATTCTATTATTCCAAAAAACGGACTTGTTGTAAGCGGTCATGGTCGTGCTAAAACTTGGATGAACGAAAACCTTACCGTAGGGTCAAAAATATATATTGACTACGATAATATGATTTTGACTTCTTATTTGACAAATGACAGTTTTATTTTTGCTACCAAAGAAAAGATAAAAGAAATTGATCAGGTAATACGATATTACAAAGACAATGACATATACTACGATGATTCTATGGCTCATGAATATGTAACAAGAGCACTGGATAATCTTAAAAGAGCAAATAGAAATCCTAATGAAACTCAAAAATATTCATCTTTAGCTATAAATAATGCAAATAAGGCTATGCAGTATGCTCTTCCTTATTACAAGGATGAATTTAAAGGGGTTTGGTTAAGACCAAAGGAAAAAACTCCAGCAGAAATAAAAAAGACACTTGATAGAGTCAAAAAATACGGAATAGAAACTGTATTTTTAGAAACTTATTATCAGGGGAAAACTATTTTTCCATCAGAAACATTTGGAAAGTATAATGTACAAAAACAGAGAAATGAGTTTGTTAATGCCGAGTTTGACCCTCTGCAGGTTTGGATAGAAGAAGCACATAAGAGAGGTTTAAAAATCTATATATGGTTTGAAACTTTTTATGCCGGTAACGAAAATCCGATGAATAACCCAATGAATGTCATATCTGTTTATCCAAAATGGGCAAACGTAACCAGAATGAAATACAATTCTCCGACACCTGTTGCCTCTTTGTCGGAGCATAACGGATATTTTTTGGATCCTGCAAATCCGGAAGTTCAAACTTATCTTTTGACTTTGCTAGAAGAAATTATAACAAGGTATAAACCTGATGGTATTAACTTGGATTATATAAGGTATCCTCAATCAATAAGTGCTAATTTTGCAGGATACGAGATGAGCAACTGGGGATATACAGAATATGCAAGAAACGAATTCAAAACCGCGTCAGGTGTTGACCCGATTGATATAAAATACGGAACTCCCCAATGGGACAGCTGGGCAAAATACCGTCAAAACAAGGTTACAAGTTTTGTTTTTAAAGCAAAACAGTTGGCTTCAAAATATAATCTTCCTGTAACTGCTGTTATATTCCCCGACAGATTTAAAAGCATGGAAGTTAAAATGCAGGATTGGAAAACTTGGTCTGATAATAATTACATAGACGGTTTTACTCCTTTGATATTGACTTGTGATAAAGATACTGCTGTCTTTTTGATTAACGATATAAAACAAAATTCTAAACCCAACACAAAGATATATCCGGGATTGTTTGTTGCTTTTATGAACGGAAATCCTGATGATTTGTTAAGACAATTACACGAAACAAGAAAATTGAAATTGGGGGGTGTAGTTCTGTTTGATTTTGCTCACTTGGATACAAAATATACGGATGTTCTTTTGACTAACGCATTTACTCCAAGCACACCGTCTCAGACTACATTGTCCAAAACAAGTCAACCTCAGGAGAAACCTAAAAAGGAAAGAAAGTTCCTGTTCTTTAAAAAGAAAGGCAATCTCACACAAAATACGAGCAAAAACAAATTGTCTTCAACTGATTTGAAAAATCAAACGAATACTCAGGCTGTAAGAATTAAGTAGAGTTTGTTTTAAAAAAGACTTTGTTGAGCAGGGTTTGTTTTGTAACCCAAAAGCCTGTAACCTTGAGGTGAGACTTTTCTTCCTCTTGGGGTTCTTTGTATAAAACCCTCTTGAAGAAGATACGGTTCGTAAACGTCTTCTATTGTTTTTGCATCTTCGCCGAGAGCTGCAGCTATGGTTTCTAATCCTACAGGGCCGCCATCATATTTTTCTATAATTAAATTTAGTAGAGCTCTGTCAGTGGTATCAAGTCCGCTATTGTCAATGTGTAATGTGTCCAAGGCCTCTTGAGCGATTTCTTTTGTAATTATTCCGTTTGCTTTGACTATTGCGTAATCGGCAACTCTCTTTACCAATCTATTGGCAATTCTCGGTGTACCTCTTGAGCGTTTTGCAATTACAAGTGCGCCTTCTTTTTCTATTTCTATTTCAAGAATTTTTGCTGTTCTTTCGACAACTTTAGAAAGTTCTTCCGTTGTATAGAATTGAAGTCTGTGAATTATTCCAAAACGATCTCTTAACGGACCTGAAAGTTCGCCTGCTTTTGTTGTTGCACCTATTAGCGTAAAATGCGGTAGCGGTACTCTCAGAGTCTTTACTGTTTGAGTTTTGCCTGTTGTCATATCGAGGAAAAAATCTTCCATTGCAGGGTAAAGGATTTCTTCCGTAATTTTGTTTAATCTGTGAATTTCATCTATAAAAAGAATTTCACCATCTTTTAGCGACATCAATATGCCTATTATATCTCTTGGTCTTTCAAGAGCGGGGGCTGATGTGATTTTTATGTTTGTTTCCAATTCATTTGCAATTACCGAAGCCAATGTTGTTTTTCCAAGCCCAGGGGGGCCGTAAAAAAGCATGTGGTCAATTTGTTTGTTTCTTTTTTTTGATGCTTCTATGGAGATTTTTAATGTGTTTTTTAAAGCAGTTTGGCCGATATATTCATCCAATTTTTTAGGGCGGATATTATTTTCGAAAGATCTGTCAAAAGATATTTCTTTTGTTTGCAGATTTTCGCTTTTTTCTCTCTTATTATTTTGGTTTTTTTTGAGAGATTCTTTATTGCTTTCGTTGTCCGAAAAAATTGCCACTGTTTTATTTTTCTCCACTGTTTTGTAATATAATTATAGCAGAATCATATTATAAAAACGAAAGAGTCTTAGCTATGTCAAAAACAGCAATTATTATTCCATCAAGGTATGCATCAACGAGATTACACGCAAAACCTTTAATCGAGGTTAACGGAAAACCAATTATTCAATGGGTATATGAAAAAGCCTCTATGGTAAAGGGTGCCGATACTGTTATCGTTGCAACTGATCATGAAGAAATTTTTAATTGCGTAAAATCTTTTGGCGGTAATGTTGAGATGACAAAAATTGACCACAAATGCGGTTCTGACAGGATTGCAGAAGTCGCCGAACGTCATACGGATATGGAATACATTGTTAATCTGCAAGGTGATGAACCTATGATTACTCCCGATAGTATTGATGGCGTTATTCAAGCTCTAAAAACGAATGATAATGCTGATATAGCTACTTTGTTAAGAGTTATCGAGGATAAAAAAGAAGCTGATAATCCGAACCTTGTAAAATGTGTTAAGGATAAAAACGGTTTTGCTCTCTATTTTTCACGCTCAAAAATTCCTTTTGAACGTAATGAGGGAGAAGCAGTTTATTATGGTCATATAGGTTTGTACGGCTACAGAAGAGATGCACTGTTTAAAATGACAAAACTCAACCAAACAATGCTCGAAAAGTCAGAAAGTCTTGAACAATTGAGAGCTTTGGAATCAGGCATGAAAATTATAACTTCTGTTGTTGATTTTAAGCCCATAGGCATTGATACAAAAGAAGATGTGGAAGAGTTCAAAAAGGCACTTTCTAATTAATTATTCATTGAAGTCTTGAATAAGTTTTTCTATCCAGTTAAAAATGCCAAGCAGCTCGTATGGTTTTGGCAAGTATAGGTCTGCTCCCGCATTTAGTACCATTTTTTTGTCGTGAACAATGGTAGAGAGCACTATTTTTGTGTTTTTACTTTTTTCTTCGGCTTTTATTTTTTTACACAAATCTAAGCCTTTTAGCGTTTCCGAATCACCTGCATCAAGCACAATTAATGCCGGTTCAAATGATTTAACAAGTGTCATTGCCGAGTCGTAATCCTGAGTAGCTGCTGTTTCGTATCCTTGCATTTTTGCCGTTGTAGACAAAAGATAATTCAGTGCTTCATCAGGTTCGATGATTAAGATTTTGTTGTTATAAGTCTTATTTAAAACAGCGTTATCTGCGCTCAACTTTGCTCTTTCTACAACGTAAGATGAACCTTTATTGTATCTTGCAAGTTTGCAAGTTGCCAAAAGTCCGCTCATTGCAGCATTTACACTAATGTATGGCTGATATTCACCGGATATTACCCCTATGCTGGTTGAAACAAGCTCGACCCTTTTCCCTGCGTTGTCGTCTCCATATAGTATTATATAACCTTGTTTTGCATCCTCATCGTTGTAAAATTTGTCTACAATGGTATCAAATGCATAAACCAAAAAAGATGCTATGTGTTCTGCTTTTAGAGGGTTTGTTAAAATTAAAAATGCACCTTGAGCAATGTTGCCAAAATAATCAGTCTCATCGAGTGATGAATTTATTATTGCTGTATAGGTCTGAAGCATTTTGTCAGCTGCCAGTTCCCCGTAGATTTCTCTATAAGATTCAAAATTATTGATTTTAACAAGCATTGCTGACCATTTTTTATTTTCAACAATTGTCCTTTTTAGAATTTTTAATGAAGATTTTGAATCAGGTAGTTGAGTTGTATCATCAATAAGATTTTCAAAATGTCTTCTTAAGTGTGCATTTATGCGTGCTTTGAATTCCTCTGATTCAATTGGCTCACTCAAAAAATCATCCGCTCCTGCGTCCAGTGTGTTTAGTTTATCTTGCATTTCTGCAGATTTTGAAAGGGCGATTAGACAAGGTCTTGAGGGATAACTCAACAATCTCAATTTTTTAACGGCATCTGCTAACGGTAAATCCAAGCTGTCTGATATAAGCACAAGGTCAGGTTCATATTCGTTTAGTATTTCAAGCCCCTTTTCAAAAACAGAAGCAGTTAAAACACTAACACCACAGCTCTCTATGAGTTTTTTGTATTTTGCCGGTAATTCTTTTCTTTTGTCTAAAATAAGAACAAGTTTGGATAACATTTATTTATCCTCCAGTGCTTTAATTGATTGATTTGTATAAGATGCAGCAGGAAGAAGCACCTCGAATGTTGAACCGCTGTTTGGCAAAACAGTTGAACTTTCTACACATATATGTCCGCCCATTTTTTCTATCAGGTTTTTGACTATATATAGCCCGAGACCACTGCCTTGAGTTTTTCTTGTCAGATGATTTTCAATCCTTTTGAATTTCTCAAATATACAAGCAAGGTTTTCAGGCTCAATTCCGACTCCATGGTCTTGGACTTTTATACTTACAAAATTTTCCTCTGTTGGTGAGTTTGAAATATATACTTCGACAGAGCCGTTTTCGTAAGAGTATTTTGCTGCATTATCAAGAAGATTAATCATTATCTGTTGAAATTTGTTTTCATCAACAAGAATATTAGGCACATTATTTGAAGTTTTAAGTTCAAATTTGCGGTTTGGATATTGGTTTTTTATTATGTCTATTGATTGTTCTATTTGTGATTTTGCATTTATAGACTTGTAGACAAGATTTGTTTGTTGAACTTGTATTTTGGAAATTGATAGCAGGTTTTCTACCAGCTTTATCAATCTGTTTGATTGCTCTTTTATTATTGTAAGAAATTTTTGTATCTGATTTCTGTCTAATTTGTCATAAGAAGCTATCATGGTATCCGCGAACCCTCGAATACTGGTCAGAGGAGTTCTCAGCTCGTGGCTGACTGTTGAGATGAAGTCAGAATAAATTTTTTCCATCTGATTATCTATGACAGAAAGATAATAATAAGAACAAAAATCATCATCTGTTTTTGTGATTTGATAAGTATATTCTTTTATTGTCATAGTGTTTGAATTTTGGGGGAGAAAATCAAAAAGATTTTTGCCTGACAACATGTCGCAATTTGTATTAAAAAGTGAGCAAAAATATTTGTTTGCGTACACGATTTTGTTGTCGTAATCTACCGCAAGAACTGCTTGAGGCATGTTTTCGAGAATTTTTTTATAATCAACTTTTTCCATATATCTATTATAGCAATTGTCCTGCTTTTTTTTAACTAAATTAAGTTTTTCTTAATCATGTTAAAAACTCCATTGTCGGAATGATTTATTTTCTTTTAAATTTTGTCAAAATAATAAAGTCCCCCCAAGGAAAATTTTATACCCGACTATCACATTGTAAAAGAAGAGAGAAAGCGTCATGAATCTTAATGAAGAATGTTTGTTGAAGTATCTGCAAAATCCTGATGAACTTGTTGATTTAACTGCATTGTTAGTGGATTTTAATATGTTTGTAAATAAAAATGAGTATAACTATGGACAAAATTAAAGAATATTTAAAAGATAAAACTTTTTTAAAATACCTGTTGTATACGATTTACATCTTAATCACAACGGGTGTTTTGTTTATTTTGATTAATAATCCTTATATCAGAAACTTTTTTTCTACAATCGAGAATAAAACCTTCGATGTGAGACAGAGTATACTTTCTCCTTATAAGAAAGTTAATAAAGATATTGTGATAATTTCCGTGGATGAAGAAAGTTACGAATATCTGCTTGGAAAATATGGAGAATGGCCGATTTCAAGAAATATTTATGCAGACATTGTCTCTTATCTTGAAAAACAAAAACCAAGTGCAGTTGCTTTTGATTTGATGTTTGTTAAGTCTTTAAAAAGCAGCAACAATGCAGATAAAAAGCTGGCTGATAATATTGCAAAGTACGATAACGTTTTTACGTCAATCAATTTTGATAATCAGGAATTTGACCTGAGAAAACCCGTAGATTTGCCTGATTATTTGAAAGCGGATGTAAAAAATAATTCCAAAATAAACTTTAAAAATGGTGAGTTAAATTTTTCAAATTGCCGAGCTATCATAAGCCAAATAATTAATTCAACACCAAACATAGGTCATATAAACCTTATGAGAGCAGATGACGGTATAGCAAGAGATTTGCCCCCATTTGTTTTATACAAAAATAATTTTTATCCTCACCTTGCTCTTAAAGTTGCAATGAAACATTTGGCACAAACAGAGGGGCTTGAACAAAAAGATTTTGTTATTGATAAAAATCATGATTTGCATTTGGGTAATAGGGTTATTCCTCTTACTATTGACGGTACAGCAATTTTAAACTGGTATGGACCAAGTGGTATCAGTAGCAGCAACACATTTGAATATGTTCCCTTGTGGAAAGTAGAAAAAACTATGTATGAGGGTGCAAAGTTGCTTCCTGAAAACTATTTTAAAAATAAAATTGTGTACATAGGAACAAGTGCTACATCTTTATTTGATCTTAAAAGTGTGCCTACGGATAAAATTTTCCCGGGTGTAGAAATTCATACAACTTTTGTAAATAATGTTTTGGATAATAATTTTATAAAAAGAGCTCATCCGCTGGCTGATATTATTATCAGTATTTTATTGAGTTTGTTTGTAGGTTTGTTTGTTATAAGAAGTAATTCAACCGTATTGTCTTCTTTGATAGCAATTTTAACAAGTATTATATACATTATTGTTGCTACAACAGTGATGTATTATTCTAACCTTTGGATAGGTATTATTTTACAGTTGGCATCAATATTGCTTGTATTTATTGCTTGTTATCTTGCAAAATACATTATTACTTCGAGAGATTTGGAATATACCTATGCTCTTGCAACTACAGACGGGCTTACGGAATTGTATAATCACAGATATTTTCAAGAACAGATGATTCAAAATATAGAAACCGGAAAAAGGTATAATCGTCCGTTTTCTCTAATAATGATTGATATAGATTTCTTTAAAAAGTTTAATGATACGTACGGCCACCAGTCAGGTGATGCGGTTTTGAGACAGGTTGCTCATATATTAAAGAAAAATGTCAGAAGCACCGATGTAGTATGTCGATACGGTGGCGAAGAGATGTCTATAATCCTTACTCACACAGCAAAAGAAGAAGCCTTGATTACCGCCCAAAAAATTTGTCATGCGGTAAGTGAACATCCTCTAAAACTTGTGAACGGAAACGATGTTAATGTTACAATAAGTCTGGGTGTATCTACATTCCCTGAGAATGGTCAAACACCTGCTGATATGATAAAATACGCTGATGATTGCCTGTACAAAGCCAAAGAAAACGGAAGAAATCAAGTCGGCAATCTAGTAGAAAAACAAGGAGATTAATTATGAAAATAGCAGT
The DNA here is from genome assembly GCA_944326555.1 of Candidatus Gastranaerophilales bacterium. GTDB lineage: Bacteria > Cyanobacteriota > Vampirovibrionia > Gastranaerophilales > Gastranaerophilaceae > Limenecus. Next base: position 19,349 of record CALVEK010000026.1, read on the forward strand.
AACTTACAACAATGGAGACATTTTTCAACATTTCGGACATTGTGAAAGTTTCAAAATCTATGATATAGAGAACAATGAAATAAAAGATACTGAAGTTTTGGATTCTGACGGAAGCGGGCACAGTGCATTGGCTGATTTGTTGAATAATCATAAAGTTGATGTTCTTATCTGTGGCGGTATTGGCGGTTGTGCTGTTGCTGCACTTTCTGAGTACGGAATAGAACTATACGCAGGTCAACAAGGTAGTGCTGATGATGCCGTTTCTAAATATTTGGCAGGAGAATTAGAACAAGTTAGTGAAGCTAACTGTTCACATCACCATGAACATGGTTCTCATTCCGGTGGGCACTCTTGCGGTCATTGCCATTAATTTTCTTGATTAGATTGAAAAAATAAAATTATAAAATCCAAAAAATTAGAAATTTATGAATCTTAAGAGGCTTTTTAAAAAGCCTCTTATTCCTTTTTCATAAGAAACAGGCGTGTTGTGATAAAAAGGCTCATAAGCATCTATTATGTTTTGCGGTAAAGGATTACCGTCTTTAAAAGCAAATGCAATCATCTCCAACAGCTCTACTTGTTGATTGTTAAACTCTATATCTTTTGCCTTGATATCTTCATCTGCCTCGTAATGGCACAGCGCATGCCAAGCGGCATTAATCGACGGGTCTTCGCATCCTTTGGGGAATAACAAAAGGCCCTTTTTTACGCTTATACGCTCAGTTAAAACGGCAATAATGATGTTACCTACATATTGCCGTTTTTCTGTATAATCTGTTTCTTGTTTTTTTATACCAATTCTGCCGTTCTGCATTCTTTTTGAACTGCACTCATACTGTTTATTGTTTGAGCCAGTGAATTCATATCATTGTTAAAATATTGTGATGCTAGTCTTTTGATAGCCTGCTGTGCCATTTCATCTCTTGATGAAACTGTCTTGTAGAAGAATTTTTTGCCCTGTTTATATCTTACAAGCATATTTTTATCAACAAGTCTGTCCATAACTGTCTTTACTGTTGTATATGCTCTTATAGAATCGGATGTTCTGTTGATAGATTCTTGGATTTCATTTACGGAAACATCTTCTTCAGATATTTCTTCTAACATCCAGATTGTTTTCATAATTTCGTTTTCAAGACTGCCATGAGTATAATTCATTTATTATTCCTTTTTACATAATAATACATACAATTACAAATATAGTAATACAAAAGAAAATAAATTAAAACATTTTAGGCACAAATTTTCTATATACTTATAGTAATTCTGTTAATTATATTCAAATGTTTATTATATGCTGTCAAAAAGCGGGCTGAGTTCTATTTTTTCGTATCCTCCACCGAGATTTATTACTCTACCGGAGCTTTTAGCTGTTGGTTCACTCACCTGCTTAATTTGATTTTTTGATTCTACTTTCTTTTGGAACCCACCAGTAAAATCACTTGAATGTACAACTATGCCACTGCTCGCATTGATAACCGATACTTTTTTCTTACTGCATCCTGTAACAGTTAACAAAAGCGCACATAGCAAACAAACAAAACAGATATTAACTTTGTTCATTTTTACTCCTGAGAGTTAGTTACACACTTTATCGATTTGTAATATAGCTGGGTTTTACTACTACCATTATAGCATATATATTTTAAAATGCATTATTTTTTTATAAAAAATCAACCATTTAAGGGATATGTCCTTTATATATCTTAACAGTCAGTAAAATCGTATTCAAATGTCAGTATTTAACAGGTTGAGAAATATTGTTAAATTTGAAAAGCCAGCCATTGCAAAGGTTAACAAAGTTGGCCTTATCCATAAGGAATAAGTCTTCCGCATGATTTCCGTCGGGTATCAATTTTAGGTCTTTTATGCAATTTACTGATTCAAAAAGCTCTTTTGTATGCCAGCATTTGACAGTTGGGTCTTTTTCTCCTGCGATAAACATTACAGGCGTTTTTATTGATTTTATTTCTTCAAAATAGCAAGGTTTGGGTTTGAACAAAAGGCTTTTTAGGTCTGCTCTTACAGAAAACCAAGTTTTTAATTCAAATTTTTGAAGCGTTGGGATAAAAGCTCTGGGATGCCAGAAATTATTTTCTATTTTTTCAAAATAAGCTGGCGGGCTCACTGATACAACTGCATCAACATCATTGCTTTTGCTGCAATGTAATAATACAAGAGCTCCTCCTAATGAAAAGCCCAAAAGAAAAACTTTTGTGTAAGTTTTTTTAGCAAAATTAACGATAACAGACAAGTCATCTTGCTCTTTTATTGTAAAAGTGAAGTTTCCGCTGCTGTTGCCGTGGCCTCTGCAATCGATTGAGATTACATCAAAATCTTTGGAAAGTGTTTCTGCTAATTCTAAAAATGGCTTTGAATTCTTACTCATAAACCAGCCATGAACAATTATTATTACACTTTCCTTGTCATTGCGATATATGTTTGCTGCTATTTTTGTACCGTCTTTTGATGTAAAAAAAACTTCTTCCATAATAAATTATTGTATAATATTTTTAATTTACAATCCAAAAACCTTAAAAGGCTTTTTAACAAAGTACGAGCGAAAAAAAGAAAGGTATTTTATGAAAAAGATAATTACATTTATATGTTTAGTTTTTGTATTTACTTTGGTAGGCACAAGTTTGCCGAGTTTTTCAAAAAACACTGATAAAGTTGCATCAACTCTTAATTACAGATTAGTTGACGGTACATATATTATCAGAATGGATAAGGGGCAAGAGATTATGTCCACTTTAAAACAATTCTGTGAAGAAAAGAAAATATATGCTGCTACAATTCAAGGTATTGGCGCAGGAGAGAATCTTAATATCGGTTTTTTTAATACAAAAACCAAACAATACGAAGTTAAAAACATTAAAGATTGTGTAGAGATAACTTCGCTGTTGGGTAATGTTACAATGAAAAATGACGAGCCTTTTATACATCTTCATATCACAACAGCCGATAGCTTTCATAGTGTATCAGGCGGGCATTTGCTAAGCGGCGAAATTGCTCTAACGGGAGAAATTTTTGTTCGTCCTTTAAATACAAAACTCAATAGAACTTTTGTACCTGAAATGGGTATCAATACATTTGATATGAAGTAGTATTTAGCGTAACGCATTTTGCAGGTCAAAATGTAAAGGAGAAACATTGAAAAACATAACAGACATACAAGATTCTACAATCTTGACGGAAAAAATAATAAAAGCTGCTAAAGGTGAAGAAAAGGCTGATTTTGTCATAAAAAATGCTAATGTTGTAAATGTATTATCAGAAGAAATTTATAAAGCAGATATAGCTATAGTTGATGGGATTATTGCAGGTGTTGGTGAAAATTATTGCGGTCAAAGAGAACTGGATATCAAAGGTGCTTATGTCTCACCGTCTTTTATAGACGGGCATGTACATATTGAAAGCTCTATGCTTATGCCTGCAGAATTTGCAAAAATGGTTGTTCCGTCAGGTACTACAACAGTGGTTGCAGACCCTCATGAGATATCTAATGTAATGGGGTTGCAAGGTATAAGTTTTATGAGAGAAGCCTCAAAAAATTTGCCTCTTGATGTTTATATGACATTACCTTCTTGTGTTCCTGCTACATATTTGGAAACATCAGGTGTTGAGTTAAATAACTATGATTTAGCTTTACTGATTGATGCACCATGGGTTGTCGGCATTGCTGAGATGATGAATTTCCCCGGTGTTGTAAATTGTGATAACAGTGTTTTGAGCAAAATAAAACTCGGGCAGGACTCTAAAAAGAGGGTGGACGGGCATGCACCTCATTTGAGCGGTAAAGATTTGAATGCATATGTTGCAGCAGGCGTTGAATCAGACCATGAATGTACAACTGCTCAGGAGGCTATTGAAAAGCTAAGACTCGGTATGCATCTTATGGTGCGTGAAGCCACAGGAGCGAGAGATTTAGAGGCCCTCATTCCTGTTTTGAAAAATCATAATACAAGAAAATGTTCTTTTGTTACGGATGACAGACATCCAAAACATCTGGCAAAACATATTTCAAGGATGGTCAAAAAAGTCGTAAAAAACGGTGTTAATCCTATCAGTGCAATACAAATGGCCTCATTAAATACTGCAGAGTATTTTAATTTACCTAATTTGGGTGCTATAGCTCCGGGGTATAAGGCTGATATGATTGTTCTTGAAGATTTGGAAAACTTTGAACCTAAAATGGTTTTTAAAGATGGTGTATTAGTAGCTGAAAACGGCAAAATCGTAACGGATATGAAAAATGTTAATACCCCTGTTTTGAGAGGGTCTGTTAATATCAAGTATCTGTATCATGATGATTTGAAAATAAAATCGGAATCTGACAATATAAAGGTTATAAATGTTATTCCAAAACAACTTATAACTGTTCAGAGTACAGAAAAAGCTAAAATCGAAAATGGTTTTGCTACACAAGATGTTGAAAATGACATATTAAAAATAGCTGTGATAGAACGTCATAAAGCTACGGGGAATATTGGCCTCGGATTTGTTAAAGGTTTTGGGCTGAAATCAGGCGCAATAGCCTCTACAGTAGCTCATGATTCTCATAATATGATAGTTATCGGAACAAATGACGATGACATGTATTATGCGGCTGTTGAGCTGGTAAAATCACAGGGTGGTAAGATTATCGTTAAAGACGGTAAAACTCTCGCCCACTTAAAGTTACCTATCGCCGGTTTGATGTCAGACAAGCCTTTCTATGAAGTGCAAGAACAAATCTCCATGCTTGAAAAAGCAGCAAAGGAGATAGGTTGCAAGATAGATGATCCGTTTATGAGTATGGCATTTTTGTCTCTGTCGGTAATTCCTGAGTTGAAAATTACTGATAAGGGCTTGATTGATGTAAACAAGTTTGAGGTTACAAATTTGTTTGTTTAATGAAAAATTTATGAGAAAAAATAAAAGGTACGACTTCTTTAAGAAATCGTACCTTTTTGCCTAATTAAGGCCAGGTGTAGATAGTATTCTATTAATCTATTTGCATCCGCAATCGTTGTCGCAATTGCAAGGTGCAGGTTGTGAACAAGGGTCGCAAGGTTGAACAGGTGCAGCACATCCTGTGCAAGAGTTGCAGCCGAATGCTACTGTGATGTTTTCTCTCGGGTTAACGGAAGTAACTCTGTTACCTTTAGGGTCTACGAGATATGCAACTTCATCACCTGTAGTTTGCAATAATCCCATTGTTCCTGACAGAGCAGTTCTTGTAAGGTCGATAGGAGCTTTAACCAATGCTTTTGAAGCATCCATTAAACTTCTGCCTGCTGCAGGTAATTGACCTTGCATAGTTTCTCCAAGAGTTAAACCGACACCGTCAGTAACGTGTTCTACAGCGTTGCCTGCTGCAATTACTGCACCACCTACGGTTCTGCCGACTGTACCAAGGATGCTGCCTGTCCAAGTGAACGGAGCTTCAATCATTCTTGCCAAGAAGTTTGGTTTTTTGTCGTTTTTAACTTGTGCTGTCAAAACTTGTTGTGGTAAGTCAGCTTTACAGTTGTCGCATTGTATTCTTTCGAAAGAAAGTTTTAATCCGCCTTTGCAGTTGCCTGTAGGTCTGTCTACTTCTGTTACTCTACCGTAGACTTTTGAACCTGCAGGGAATGTCTGTCCGTTTATGCAGACTGATTCTGTTGTTTTTGCAGCGAATCTGTCGCCAATGTTAGCATTTTTTGCGTTGATTTCGTCTTCAAATTTAAGGCAAAGTGTTGGAATTGTGATGACTTCGTCTTTTGCCATGAATGCTGCTCCGCCTGTACAACCGCAGTCAGGAGTTGTATATGCAACGTCTTTTTTAGAATATCCCATCGCACATCTTACAGATTCTAACATTGAAGCTACATCAGCACGGCTTGCATCTTTGCAGGCTTGGATTTCATTAGGATTTGGTACATCATTTAAAGCTCCTGTTTCGATAGCTTTTGCTACAGGGATTTTTGCCCAAGACGGAACTTTGTTGCCATCGCAGAATTTACTTAAAATTTGTTCTGCTTTGCAATTATCCATTTCGCAAGGGATACCTTTTGCTAAGGCAACCATAGCTTCTGCTCTTGTTACAGGTTGGTTTGGTTTGAACATATTGTTTGGATATCCGTCCATGATACCGTTAGCAACAGCTGTATTTATGGCTTGATTAGCCCAGTGGTCTGCAGGTACATCGCTGAATGTTTTTTTAGGGCATCCGCAGCCTCTCAGGTTAAAACCGTTTACAGCCATTGATGCAATTTCTGCCCTTGTTACAGGCAAGTTTGGTTTGAATGTTCTGTCAGGGTATCCTGCTACTACTTTGTTTTCGGCAAGAAGATTGATATCACATCCTGCCCAAAATCCAGCAGGTACATCATCAAATGATGAAGCACTTGTTATTGGGCTTGCACCACCTGTAATTGGCGGATTGTAAGGAACAATTGTTCGTTTGATTACTTCCATACCTGATGATGTTTGCATATCAATAGGGCATCCGCCTGTAGCAACAGGTGCTGCGCCACCTGTCATTATTTCTTCAAGTGAATGGCCAAGCACTGGCATGTTAGCTGCTGCTCCTGTTGTGATGCCTTCTCCACAGCCGCAACCACATGTTGGCATATCAGACACCATAACCCCGGGAGTTGGACATAATGAGCATCCGCAATTTGCACTTTCGCCAATAATGACATTATTTGCTTCTGAACCTACCATTTGGCTGTCAGAATAAATGTTTGCCGGATAAGCGTAGTGTTGTTTGTAAGTTGATTTGCCATCACATTGAGAAGCACATACTGATTGTACTACCGGTTGGCAATCGCAAGGTGGTGCAACTGCTTCACAAGGATTGCATGGGTCTACCGGTGCACAAGTGTTGCAAGGGTCGCAAGGTGCTGCACAGCCTGTATTGCAGCCGCAATCTTCTTTTGGTGCAGGTGCGCACGGACATACTGCTGTGTCAGGTGTTACGTCTGCCTGACATCCTGATAACGGGCAAGCAGCAAGTTTTGACATATCTAAACTTGAAATATCTACATTACTTGCAATCCCCGAGTTCATTGTACCTGCCATCAACCCTATTGTTAAGGCTGCAGCAAGTGTAAGTTTGTTAATTGTCATCTTTCCCTCCTTAATTAAACAAACTGAAATCGGATTTCTCTGTCATTGTTTTTGAACAGGAACCCAATTACGATAATTAACATCTTATGTTGCATTATTACTGTGAATCCTTTAAAAAAACATTGCCGAAAACGGCTACCTTTTCGGGCTATTCGAATTTTAGGATTATAATATTTTATTTCCTCGCTAAAATAAAAATCTCTAACCTATGCTGCGCCATCAGGGCTTTGCCCCGAACCCCGAGAAAGTCTATTCTAAAAGTAACAGGGGGTACGGGGGGCGGATTCTGACGGACACGCCGAGTGAACGAAGTGAACCCAGTGTCCTTGTGAGGGAAAACCACGTTTTTCCCGAACGTCAGTAATCCAAGAAGCATTGTTTCTCCTGCGTCGGTTTTCTTTTCTTTGCTTCGTTTCTTTTCTTTTGCCTACGCAATTCAAAAGAAAAGAAATGAAGGTATAAAAAAGTAAAAGGAATTGTTTCTTTCTGATACTTTTCTTTCCTTTTTGTGAAAGAAAAAATAATAAGCAAAATACTTTCCACCCATTCTTTAGCGTAAGAACGGGTGGAGCCCAAGAAAACTCCGACCGGTTGTTTTGTTCTCACAAAGTGTACTTTGTCTTACTCGTTCGCGATAAACGGCACCGGCAAAAGCGTGGTTTTGCCTTTCTGCCT
>CALVEK010000027.1 GCA_944326555.1 Candidatus Gastranaerophilales bacterium
GAGATTTTATCTCTCAGAAACAAAAATTTCAGCCAATTCAGGCTGTAAATTTTCATTTCTTCGTTAAAAATCTCTAACCCATGCTGCGCCATCAGGGCTCCGCCCCGAACCCCGAGGATGTTTGTTCTAAAAATAACAGTAAGAAATTCACATCACAAAGGTCGGGATTTAAAAAAATCTTTTAATTTGACAGGGGGTACGGGGGGCGGATTCTGACGGACACGCCGAGTGAACGAAGTGAACCCAGTGTCCTTGTGAGGAAAAACCACGCTTTTCCCGAACGTCAGTAATCCAAGAAGCATTGTTTCTCCTGCGTCGGTTTTCTTTTCTTTGCTTCGTTTCTTTTCTTTTTTATCGCAAAAAAAGAAAAGAAATGAACATTTATATGGTAAACTGACTCTGGCTAGCTGTTGAACGAATGAGATATTTTTAAGTGAGAGTATTACTTTCTTTCTCTTTGTATTGCGAGGTCAAGAGAAATAAAAGAAATGAAGATATAAAACCAAAAGTATCTCAACTAAATTTATAATATATTAAAAGAATTGTAAGTCTTTATTGCGAACTTATCTGTCATTCCTGATATATAATCTATAATCGCCTGCTTATAGTCTTTTTGAGAGGACAAATCGTAAACAACCTCATTTATGTCGTTTTGAGATTTATAAGGATTGTCAGAACGAGCAATCAACCAACTTCTAAAACTTTTAACGTATGGATTCCTAGATTTATCGAGATAATCAATAGTATCTTTGCCCTTGTACATCAAATCATATCGAGAGTATATTGTTTCAACAATTTTAGCAATCTCTTTTCTCGAAAGGCCTTTTATTTCATCTTTAAAATATATGTTGTCTGTATTGTAAACCTTAACAGCTTCCATTATTTTAGCAACAGGAGACGAAAAGCCTATACCTTTTAAGGGAGAAGAATTTTGCACAATATCGTTTATAAAAAGATTCATCAAAGATGAATTATTAATTTCTCCTTTAAAATCAGGTTTTATACTTTTTACTATCTGCTTTAATTCCTTTAAGTTTTTATCTGTATATATACCAATTCTGTAAGCATCATCAATATCTCTACCAAGATAAGCTATCTTATCAGAGATTTTGACAACAATACCCTCCCAAGTATATGGTTGAACTTGAGCCGGCTTTGTAATTTCTTCAAGATTAAAAAACTCTTTTCTCGGCTTTATAAAATTTTCATCCACCTCACCACAATGGTTTATAATGCCGTCTCTAACAGCATAAGTTAAATCAAGGTTTCTATTATATCCCTTGCTGTTTTGTAATGTAACTAAATGATCAACCATCCTAAGGCTGTTTTTTTCATGCCAAAAAACAGGCAGTCCTTCTCTTTTTGTAATATCGCGAAGAGCATACTCTCCCTCATGACCAAACGGAGAATGCCCTATATCATGACCTTGAGCAATTGCTTCTGCAAGCTCCTCATTTAAACCTAATCTTTTAGAAATATTTCTTGCAACATCAACAACTTGTATTACATGAGAACTTCTTGTTGAAAGCATATCGTTTTCGGGAATAGGGTAAACTTGTGTTTTAAATCTGAGGCGATCATAAGCATCAGAATGCATTATGCGATTTCTGTCTCTTTCAAAAGGAGTCCTAACATCATCCGCCTTGTCTTCCAAAGGTGTTATTCGAGAAACAGCATTCAACCATTTTGGATTATTTTCAGTCATTGCCTCATTTTTAAAAAGCTGCATTCTTGGTAAAATTGCAGCTTTAAAACTAGAGTAAATGCTCTCTGAACGGTTGCAATAAACGTCATAAGAACCAACACTTTTAGGGGAATTACTACGTGGCTCCAATCTATAAGCCTTCACCGGATAATTAAAATTTATCGTAATAGGTAGTAGCATAATTTATTTATATCATTATTTTTTCATTTTTAGTCAATATATGAATTTTTTGTAACCTTTGTATTTAAACATCTTGTCAAGATTGAGAAAAAACAACATAATTAAGTCATGATGTACAAACTCGGGGAAGAGAGTTTATGCAAAGTAATTTGGCAATAAAGCCTGTGGTTGGGTATAAAAGGAGTCATGCCTATCTCGCAAATGCCGTTAACATAAGTTTTTCGGCAAAACAAAAGCCATCGACTACATCAAAAGAAACAAAGAGTCCTTATCAATCATTTTACTCAATGATTCCCAAACCTTTGGTATGGACACCCAAAAAAGATAATCCCGTCGCATTGGACGATATAGCTTTTGTTTATGCAAAAAAATTTGCAGAAAATGCTAACAAACTTGGACTTTCCAGAACGGAATATCTTTTACAAAACATGAAATTTCTGGCATTTGTCCCACAGGTAATGCCTGAACCGTCAAAAACAGCCATTGTAGGAAAGACAAATGTTACAACGCTAATTGATGGCGAACAAATTTTTGACAAGGCAGTTGAATATATAAAAAGTGCAAAAGACTCAATACAAATAGAGATGTTTGAGTTCCAACACCCGTCAATAGACGGACACAAATGGCCTGCTAACGGAGCTGAAACGGTACCTGGGTTTGACCAGCATAACAGTCTTTTGCCAATGATTATAAAAAAGAAAAAAGAAAACCCAAATCTCAAAGTACAAATCATACTCGATGCTCATAAGTGGTACATGGATGGTGCAGGCGGTAAAGACAGGCACTACAATAACCAAGATATGATTCGTTATCTCAGAAAGAATGACATCGACGTTGTACCTTATCCACGAGCTGCCCAAGGTGGTGCCGCTTTGCAACACGTTAAACTCGTTGCGGTAGACGGCAAAAAAGTTATCATCGGCGGCATGAACTGGGGTACTCATTCTACAGCAAACCACGACGCCTGTGTTGCCATAGAAACAAGAGAAGGTCTTAAAAATTCGGAAGTTGATAACATTCTTGAAGAAATATTCAACAAAGATTGGGCTTTTTCTTGGCAAAGATTAGGAAAAACAAAACTTGTCGCAGGACCTTTATCCGAAGAAGAACAGCAGTTTTATAAAGGCTTAAACAAAGAAATTAAACAAGAAAACGTTGACTACATGAAAATAGTTGGCGAACTCTATGACAATGAAAAAGACAGAACCAGATATGATTCAAAAGACTTGTCAAAGCTTGATTTAATAAAAAGAAACCCCGTATCAAATCCGCAGATAAAAGTACTTGTTACAAAGCCAAGAGAACTTGTTTATATAGGCGAACAAGGGCAGGAATCTATTCGCAAATACGTAATGGATAAAGTAAAAACCTGCAAAAAACTTCGTGCAGAACTTTTCGTCCTTTCTGACAAAGAAATTATCCAAACTATAATTCATCGTGTCAAAAATGGAGAATTAGATGCACAAATTATAGTTGACCCGTCAATTATAGAAGAATTTCCATACTGTAACACAGCACATCAAATACTTCTTGAAAACGGAGTCGATGTTCGACAATACAAGACAGATGAAAAAATAACCCAAAGAATGCACGGAAAATGGGCAGTATTCGACGACAAAGAAGTCCTAATCGGCTCTGCAAACTGGTCAGCAATGGCAATGAATCAAAACCTAAAAAAAGGTCAAAGAGAAGACTATGAAAAGTACACAAATCTCATAAACCAAGAAATTGCAGGATATCTTAAAACAGTTGAAAAGTTTGAAAAATCGGTAGGTATACCACCTCTTAGAAGAAAAAATCCTCTTGATTACAAAGAAATAAGAGTAAGAAGAGCAAAAATAAAAAAAGCAGTAAATGAAATAAATGAAACAGGAACAGCCACTTTAAAACTTCAAAATAAAGAATATAAATTTACGGTAAAAGACCGCTCTGACTTAAACACTATCAAAGGTTATTACAAAGTTATAGTTGACAGAAACAACGCAAAAGAAAAATATAAAAGAGGCAACAATGAAGCAGCTGTTGCTTTTGAAAAACCCATACTGGCAAAAGTCTTTTTAAAACAATTTGAAAAAGACTGGAAACACTCTCAATCAGAATACGAAAAAATAATTGACAGATGCTATGAATCACCCTACCCTATAACACAAAATAATCAGGTTGGTTCCAATTTGGATTTGGCAGGTTAATATGAAAATATCAACAATAAATCTAACCCAAAATTACAAGACACAAAACTTGTCGTCAGAAAAAGTTGAAAAAAAAGAAATCATAAATACTACAAAGCAAACATCACCATCAAACAATAGTCTTTACTATGTACACAATACTCCTTTCTTCGGTGATTTCAGCTACCTTGTCTCATTCAAAGGCGACTTTTTTGAGAACAATTACACAAAAAAAGTAACAAACAAAAAATATCAAGGACTTGGTCTGATGACAAAAAATGAAATAGGTCAAGCCGAATGGTATGATTTTTCGAAAGTTGGCTGGGAATTTTTATCTCAAGAACCACTTGACTGGCAAACGGCAACACCCAAAGAATTTTATGTTTTCCAACAAGCAAATGCCCTCGCTGAAGGATATGAAACAACGTGGGTGAGACGCTTTAATTACACAAACAGAAAAAAGCCGTTGGCAACATCTCACTCTCTTGATTCAAGAAAAGTCAAAGAACCGCCCTCTAAAGAAACAACAAAAGATATATATGAAGACAAATCCTTTGTAACAAACCTACAAGCACTCTTGGATACAAAACATCACCACTCGTTGGATGTTCCCATAACAAATAAAAATGGAGACTTAATCATAGATGCAGTGGTCTTTGATACAGAAACTACAGGAACAAACACCTCTGACAAATCAAAACCTCTGGATAAAATAATACAAATAGGTGCAATTCAAATCAAGAATGGCAAGATCGAGCCGGATACGGCATACAATCAGCTAATAAATCCGGAAATGCATATTCCAGAACAAGCAAGTTCTGTGCATGGAATCTATGATGAGGATGTAGAAGGTTCACCTGTTATAGAACAAGTGCTAAAACATTTTGTAAACAACTATCTAAACAAAAAAAACGGAATAATTGTTGCCTACAACTCTCAATTTGATATATCAATGCTCAACAATGCAATAAGAGAACATAATGAATACTCTAATGACGAACTAAAACCCAAAAGGTACTACAAAGTTCTTGACCCGTTTTTGCTAATACAAAGAATTCATCCCTACGTAGGTGCATCAAAAAGGCTTTCAAACCAGTACAGGTATTTGTTCTGTAAAAATCTTGATGATGCGCATGATGCCTTTGCTGACGTAAAAGGTACGGTCAACGTATTAAAATACTGTCTTTACTACTTAGATTCACACAGAAAAGATAAAACCCAACAGCTCACACTGAGAGATGTTCTGCTTTTTCAAAACGGATTTGTTCCTCCGAATATTGACATAGAGTTAGACAAGCAAGGATGTAATTCGGCTGTGAATTTTAGGACCTCATACAGACCGGTGTCAATAGGCGTAGACAACTACCATGACGGATATGTCTTAAGAAAAAAAGATATTGATGAACTCAAAGACCAAATTGGTGATGAAAACGTCAAAAAGCTAAGAAATGAAGTAGAAAACGACAAAATTGACCTAAAACAGCCTAATAAATTACCGATAAATCCCGCAGAAACACGCCAAAGGACAGATAATAAAGGGCTGGAAGATGCCTTTTATGTAATGCAAAACAATTTCAAAAAAGTTCTTGAATTTGCAAAAATTGAAGCATATAACGGAAAAACAAAAGAAGAAATTATTGAAATAATAACCCAAAAAGCTAAAAATTATATACACAAAGACTCCATTGATTTTTGGATGAAAAACCCTAATCCCAAAGATATAAAAGAGGGAAATGACCTACCTGATTTTTACATATCAAAAAGAGTAATGCTCGAAGATAGATAAACTTTTGCCAAGACTCCCCAAAATTGCTATATTAGAATAAAGTCTCAAAATGTTATTATTTAAATTTAGTATGGAGTCAGGAATGTTATCAATCGAAAAAGTAAAAAACGCAGCCGAAAAATTAAAAGAAGTAGTAAGATTAACAGATTTAATATATTCTAGCGAACTATCAAAAAACAATGAAATTTATCTTAAAGCAGAAAATCTCCAAGTAACAGGTTCTTTTAAGGTAAGAGGAGCATACGCAAAAATATCAGAACTGACAGAGGAGCAAAAAAAACGCGGCATTATTGCTTGCTCAGCAGGGAATCACGCTCAAGGAGTTGCCTTGTCTGCACAAAAAAGCGGTATAAAATCAACTATATTTATACCAAGTACAGCACCTATTTCAAAAACAGAAGCAACAAGAAAATATGGTGCGGATATTCAGCTTGTTGACGGTGTTTATGACGATGCCTACAATGAAGCCGTAAAGTTCCAAAAAGAAACAGGAGCCGAATTCATTCACCCGTTTGATGATGAAGATGTAATTGCAGGTCAGGGAACTATTGCATTAGAACTTTTAAAACAGCTTCCTGATATAGATGCTGTAGTCGTTCCAATTGGAGGAGGCGGATTAATATCAGGTATTGCATACACAATCAAAATGCTAAAACCTGATTGCAAAGTATATGGTGTACAAGCATCCGGAGCAGGAAGCATGTACCGCTCAATAGAAGATGGCATAAGAAAAGAACTACCCAGCGTATCAACCTTCGCTGACGGTACAGCAGTAAAAATGCCCGGTGAACTGACATTTGACCTATGCAAAAAATATGTCGACAAAATAGTTACGGTAAGTGATGACGAAATTGCTACAGCCATTTTGACATTGATGGAAAGACAAAAACTGGTAGCAGAAGGGGCAGGAGCCTTAAGTGTTGCTGCAGTAATGTTCAAAAAATTACCAATTGAAGGTCAAAAAGTAGTGTGCATTGTCTCCGGCGGAAATATAGATGTAAATATTCTCTCAAGAGTAATAAACAGAGGATTACTAAAGTCTGGTAGATTGTGTGATTTGACGATAGAAATGCTCGATAAACCGGGACAGCTTAAAGAGGTTTCTCAAATTATCGCAGACCTTGGGGCTAATGTTATCAGAGTCCGACATAATCAAGGCGGTGAAGGTACGGATATAAACGATTGCTATCTTAAAATTTCAATGGAAACAAAGAACCTCAGACACTTCTGTGAAATTAAGCAGGCTTTGTGTAATGCAGGTTACAAATTAACATATGATTCATAAGAACATGCCTATTGTTATATTAAATTACAATTATGAAAGGATATTTTATGAAAAAAATTATATATACATCCAATGCTCCTGAGCCAATTGGACCATATTCCCAAGCATATCTTTGTGGAGATACGCTCTATTGTTCTGGGCAAATAGCAATAGACCCGACAAGCGGTAATTTTGTCGAAGGAGACATAGAAAAACAGACTAATCAAGTAATAAAAAATATTAAACAACTGCTAAAAGCCGCAGGGTTTGATTTCAACGATGTTGTAAAAACAACATGCTTCTTATCTGACATGGCTGATTTTGCAAAATTTAATGAAATATATGCAAAATATTTCACATCCAACCCTGCTCGTTCTTGTGTTGCAGCAAAACAATTGCCTAAAAATGCCCTTGTTGAAGTAGAAATCATCGCTATAAAATAAAAATTAAACATATAATAAAATACAATATAAAATCATTTTTATAGTCATGCAAACAGAGCTAAACAACTTATTTTTTAGCTCTGTTTAAGCATTTTATCTGTAAAAAAATTTTTTTAATTAACAAAATGTTTAATTTATTTACACACTGGGTATAGTAGAAATATAAGAGCTTTCATTCAAAAATGAACTCAGGTGTGAAAGGATATAAGACACGGTAGCTTAACAATAATTTACAATGTCAAATAATCTTGTTATTATTGCATTGCAGGCATAAAAAATACAAAAACATAGCCGTTTTTGGTAAAAAAAACAAAAAATTACGCAATTTTTATTTTTGAGCGGTCTTTCCCTTTTTACCAATATTGTGAAGTAATCAACTTATTTGCAAAGGAGTAAGGTATAAATGGACATTAATAGCATTAAATTAGGCAAAGGCATTCAAAAGAAAAATCAAAAAGATGTTAACCAAGAAAAACCTGTTGTAGTAGTCGATGACAGATCATCAGCAGACAGAACAGCTGCAGAAAAAATCAGAAGTAAAGCTATTTCCTACTACGCAGCAGCAATGCTCGGATTGACTGGCGCTGGTTTAACAAGTTGCGGAGATATAACTCAAGAACAAATTAACAATAATGATAACTCTGAAACATTAAAACTACTCCAACAAATGATGTCTATCCAACAAGAACTGCTAGAAATTCAAAAACAAGTTCTTGAACAATTGCAACAAAACAGTTCTGATAATAAAGAATTAATTGATTTAAACAAACAATTAATTGAACAAAATAACCAAATTCTAGAAATTCTTACACAAATAGGTGCGGACGTTAATCAAATAAGTTCTGCTATATACAAAATTCAGGCACTGTTGGAAGAAACAAATGCAAATGACGCAGAATTTTTAAACAAAATCCAAGAAATTATTGACCAACAAATTTCAGACTCAGAAAAATTAGAACAAATTCTGGAAGCAAACAAAGAACAAAACAAAATGCTGACAAACTTGACTACTTTGATTAGCACAGTTGGTGGTGATTTGTCAGAAACATTAAAAGCCTTCTATGAAGAATACAAAAATGCAAGAGCAGAAGACGAAGAAGATCAAAATGCTCACTCTGAAATGTTAGAAAATATCTATAATGCATTAATTACATCAAATGAAATTAGCACAGAAAACAATAAAGCAATAAAAGACCTCTATAACCAAATGGTTGCAGGACAAATTTCCGAATCAGAAATGCTTGGTAAAATTACACAATTGCTTGAAAGCATCGATTCAAAACTGGACGGTCTTAAAGATGCAATCACCAATATGGGCACAGGTAACGAAGAACTTGCTGCTATTTTAAAATCATTCTATGAAGATTACAAATCAGGAACAATCACTTCTAACGCTTTGTTATCTAAGATACTTGAAGCATTGGATAAAGCAAATGAAAATAACGGTGATATCGCAGGTAAATTAGACAAGATTTCACAACAAATAGCAGAGGGCTCAATCTCTCTTGGTGAAGCTCTTGGTCAAATAACAGATATACTTAACAGTATCAATAACAATACAGCAGCAATACTTGATAAAATAGGCCAAATATCCGGTCAAATTGATAAATTGTCAGGACAGTTACAAGTAAATCATGACGAGTCTATGGATATGTTAGCTAATATCAACAATGGTGTTGGCAGCATTGATCAAAAGCTCGACAATGTAATAGCTAACCAAGAAATTGCAAACCAAAAATTAACAGAAATCTCACAAAAATCTGATGAAATGATTGCACAGTTGTCTCAAATAAATGACAAAACTATCACAATTGATCAGATGAAAGAATTGCTTGGACCAATGTTTGAAACTATATACAACAAAATGGATAACATCGCAGGCAATCAAATAGACATAGACGAAATTAAAAATGCAATTGCAGAAAACAAAACAGACTTAACAAAAACAAATGCATTGATTGAAACACTAACAACTGTTGTTCAAAAATTGAACCTTGGCGATGGAATGACTGAAGAACTTAAGTTAATCACTCAAGCAATAAAAGACTTCCAAGCACAAAGTGGCGCAAATGACGCAGAACAAATTAAAGGTCTTCAAGATATACTTGCTGAGTTAGCACAAATCAAGACAAACCAAACAACTCAAACAGATGTATTGAATGCAATACTTGATGCAGCAAAACAAATTAAAGACAATCAAGATAAGTTCATGACTACAGCAACAACGTTTGGTAACAAATTGTTTGAAGAATTAAACAAAATTTCAAGCAATATGATTGATAAAAATGCATTTGAAGTATATGCAGACAGCTATAGAGAACAGTTAGCCAAAGCTGAACAAACAAGACAAGAACAGTTAGCAGTACTTCAAGCAATACTTGAAAACCAGGGAGCTGCTGATGGTGGAATAACAATAGACGAATTGAAGAAAATCATTCCTGACTACAATGACATTCTTAACCAAATCAGCGACCAAATTGGCAACTTAGTTACAAAAGTAGACCTTATCGATTTTGGTAACAACAATAAGGTTGATTTAACAAAAACAAATGCATTAATTGAAACATTAACTACAGTTGTTCAAAAATTACCAATTGGTGGTGGCGGTAGCAGCTCAGGAAATTCTGAAGAACTCAAGACTATTGCTCAGGCTGTTTCACAAATTCTTGATCAAATTAACAGCAAAAACACACCATCAACAGATCAAATGAATCAATTGATTGATGCAGTTAATAAGATTGTTGAAAACACAACAGCTTCAACTGAACAACCGGATACAAGAATGGCTTATGCATCAAATGATAGAACTTACAAAGTATCACTTTTTGAAATCCAAAAAGCATACGAACAATCAATGCATAACGCATAATTAAAGTAAAAAAATACAAAAAGAAAAAGGCCTCCTAGTTAATTTAGGAGGTCTTTTCTTTTTGATGCTAAAAGTTATTTAACAATAACTTCTTTGTCAGGATTTGCTTTTTTGTATTCATCTATTTTTGCTTGTAATCCTTCTTTAGAAGATGATTCCATTCTTTCGCCATCGCAGGTAACTGCTGTGTATACATCTTTTTCTGTTTCTGTTGTGAAGTTTGCACCACCATTTACAGTTGCCCATTTATATTTACCATCATTATCAAGTCCACCGGATTTAACTTCTGCAGATGCATTGTAGTTGAATGATTTAACATTTCCTTTATTATCTGTAATTTCTATTTCTGAAGGAACACATAACTCATCACCAACTTTAGGGAAGAATGCACCTTTAGAGCTATTAATACCTTTTTTATTCAACTCTTCCTTATGAGCTTCATAATATGCTTCTTTCAATTTTCTTGCAATCTTAGATGCTTCTGCATCAGTAGCGCCATATTTTGCTTTTGCTACTTCAAACCAGTTATCACCTGATTTTACTGTATAACAATCAGTAGGAGCTGCAGTAGTTTCAGTAATTGTTTCTTTGCCTGTTTGAATTTCGCAAGTTTCTTTAACCGGTTCAGGTTGTGGTTTTGGCTCGTCCTTTTGAACTTTAATTTGACCTGATTCAAGTTTTGCTAATAAAACCAACGCTTCTTTGTGGTTAACAACACTTGCGTCTTCTTGACCAACAGAACCACCTGCTTGTTTCAAATCAGCAATCAATTGATCTTTTAATAAAGTACCATCTTCTTTTGTGTAGTATGATGCAATTTTCTTACCAATTTCAGCACCGTAAGGAGTAGCCACGTGGTCTAAGTTTTTAGCATAATCATCAAAAGTTTTAACATATGCAGGCATACCTACAGGAATTGCCTTATCTTCAACTCTTTTTCTTTGTCTGTCGATAGAATCTAAAGTTCCAAATACAAAACCTGTTGCAGCTGCTGTTGGTAATACGCCTTGATATCTTGGTGCAGATTGGAATTGTTCATTTTGAGTAACTCCGTTAACATTATTTTGCTGATGTTGAGATACTGTTGCTCCGATGAAAGGAGTAAAAGGAACAACCGTAGCTGCAGAACCTAAAGCACCACCGGCAATAGCTTTACCTGCATCGACAGTTTTTTCAATATTGTAACCGGCACCTTTACAAATTTCTTTTGCTTCTTTTTCTGTAAAAGTTACACCTTTATCATTAAAGTTCAAATCTCTCAAGATAAATCTGATTTCACCTGCTTGAACATTTTTATTTGAATAAGTAACAGTATTTTCTGAACCAACGTATTGATCAATAATGTAATAAATATCTGATGTTTTTACATTTGCTTTATCCAATTTTTGTTGCAATTCAGCATCATATTTTGGACCACCGTTTTTCTTTACATTTTCTACATTGTTATTATTTGCAATACCATCATAAACTATTGTTGATTCTTTTTGTTTACCAGTAAAGAAACGTCCTGCTCTTTGGAAAATATTACCTAAACCGGCATATTTTTTTGCATCTTTATAAGTTTCTTTATCAATTTGTCCATTTTGATAAAGTTCTTGCAATTTATCTTTTACGTTATTTCTTATATCTTTTCTTTTAATAGCATCTTCTTGACCTGCTAAGCCTCTTACCAATGCTTCTGCTTCAGCTTGTCTTGCAATTTCTTTTGCTTTTTCTGCAGCTTTTTTTTCTTTTTTAGTTTCTTTTGTTTCTACTTTTGTTGAAAAATTAATTTCTTGAATTCCCATCTCAAATATCCCTTTCTTGTCCTCTAATAAATCTCTAATAATGTAAATATCCCTGATACTTACATGAAAAATTT
This sequence comes from Candidatus Gastranaerophilales bacterium, assembly GCA_944326555.1. Classification (GTDB taxonomy): domain Bacteria; phylum Cyanobacteriota; class Vampirovibrionia; order Gastranaerophilales; family Gastranaerophilaceae; genus Limenecus. The sequence continues at coordinate 12,277 of CALVEK010000027.1, forward strand.
TTGAGAAAAGAAATTGCCTAAACAAACAAAAAAAATGGAGCACATTCATCAAAATGCGCTCCATTATTAAATTTGCACTTGTTTACATTTCTTTACATTAGTTACCCAAAGCCCATCTGAAGCCCAGAGTAAATGCAATACCGTTTCGACCACCATTTCTCAACATAGCTTGGCCAAATCCTGTAAATCTATCACCATATCTCTTTTGCAAACCAACGCCATATTCAAAGTATGGTTTAACAGAAAGAGGAGTAAGTGCAACATCATCTGCATAGAACTTAGTCTTATCCATAATGTTCCAAGTCATGTTCAAACCGATGTATGGTTGCCAACCGTTTTTGAGATTTCCAATAATTCTCAATCCGGGAATAATTTCAATTGCATGTAATGGATCTTGAGTAATTCTTACACCAGCAGCATTGGTATAATCAAATACATTTACAAATGTGTAAGACATCATATAACTAGGCTGAATCACAACTTTATTATTGAACAATCCCCAGTTATATCCCGATTTCCAAGCTGCACCTGTCATCAAAATTGGGAAATTATCATGTCCCCACATTGTAGTGGCTTCTGCAGCGCTTGCACCAATATTTGCAGTGAAACCAGTCCAGAAATTACCCTTGTAAGCTGTACCAACTGCACCCAAAGTACCGCCATTTTGCCATATACTATTGCCGTTATATGCTTGGTGTGAACCATGGTAAGCAGCAAATACAGAGAAATTTCCATCCCAACCATGACCCAAATCAATAAGATCACTTTCTCCACCAATCAATGTTCCATAAGAAACATTAGAAACTTTAGGACCATTTTTTAGCGGAACATTTTCAAAGTTAGTAAACGGTCTCATATACCAACCATCACGTTCTTCAGGTATTATATTAGGAGCATATACACCTGTATGATATCCGTTATTGGCATATTTATTTCTCATCTTCCAAGCCATTCTCTGCTCAGGAGTCATTAAAGTAACCATATCCATATTGGCAAATGATTGTCTGTATAAATTATCCATAATCAAGAAAGCAGCTTGAGCAGCAACGGGAGCTACGATTACAGAATCAGAATCACCAAGTTTTTCGAAGTGGAAATACTCACCAGGATCCCAACCTGCAGACTGTCCTGAACCACCGGTTGTGGGTACGGTAATTTGCTCAACGCTATATTTATATCTTGGAGATTCAATTACACGTGAACCATTACTTGTTATATGACCTATAAGATTTTCTACATCCGTAAACAGAATAGTAGCACTTCCATCAGCAGCTTCTGATATAGATTTCATGCCTGCAATATTTAAATTAACACCATCACTTACAGGATCAACTGTATTGTTTGCATCGAGGATATTGTCCATTTTTTCATTAGCCAAATCTACATCTAAAAATAAATTAGAATTAGCTAAAACACTAATATTTTTGACATCTAAATTGCTAACAACACCATTTAACATATTCAATGTACCACCATTGAAAGTCAAAGCATTTGTTGAATCCAAACCTGTATCTTTGGCAAAGTGTAACGTACCACCTTCGTTTAAATTAATATTCGAACTTGTAACTTTGGCATCGCCATTAACATTAACACGTCCAACACCATTACCATTTATATTAATGTTAGCAACACTTGCACTTGTACCGGGATCAATACTACCAATTACATTTGAATTAATATTCAAAGTACCATTATTTGCTTCCAAATTCAAAGTAACTTCATTACCTGCAGTACCCTGTAAAGATATTGAGTCAATATTGTTTGCTGAATTAGAAACATCACCAACATTCATTGTTGCATCTTGAGCAATCAAAGTAGTTGTAGAACCGGCACCTGAATATATAGCACCACCTCCGATTGAGGAATTAGTAGCGGTATTGCCGGTAAAATCAGTATTGATTATAGTTGCAGAGCCATCTTTATTATATATAGCACCACCATTTTGAGCCTTATTATTAATAAACTCAGAATTAGATATTGTTAAATCACTGGTCGAGTGAATACCGTTAGCATTACTTATAGCACCGCCGTTTATTGCAACCTGATCCGCATGAGAACCGTTAGAATCAAAAGTTGCATAACTTATAGTGGCCTTAGCTTCGTTATCTATCGCACCACCTGTGCTTGCTGTATTACCTTTAAAAAGAATCTTATTAGAAGAAGTGCCTTGAATAATCAATTCCGGGTCAGTACCAGCGGCATCAGCTTTAGAAAGGTTAGCTATTGCACCACCTGACTGAGAATACTGATATGCACCTGTAGAACCTGTAAATCCGTTATTTACAAAAGATGAACCATTTTTGATAGTTAATACGGTTTTATGGCCTGCGTCACTTGCTCTGTTGAGAACAGCCGCACCACTTGTTGCCGCAAAGTTATTAGTAAACGATGTATTACTAATTTCCATAATCGCATCTTGACCATAGTTTGAAGATGAACCATTTGCAACAGCACCACCACTGGTAGAAGCAGAGTTACCAGTGAATGTCGAATTAGAAATATCCATATCTGCCCAGTTATATATAGCACCACCTTCACCACTGGTTACTTTATTTCCTGTAAAATCAGAATGAGCGACCTGTGCAGAGCCTCTTAAGTTTGCAATAGCACCACCATAATTAGATGCTGTATTATTTTCAAAATTAGAATATCTAACAATTAAAGATGGTAAAGAAATATCAACAGTACTATTACTATATATTGCACCACCCATACCGGCATTAGTTGCACCTGTAGTATAGCCATCACTTGTTGCAGTATTTCCTATAAAATCATAATTATTTATTTGAACACTTGATTCACTTCCGCCTGCAACACCATTTGAAATAGCACCACCGCTACCTGCTATCGTATTATTCTCAAAAGTAGAATTAGTTCCATCATCATTACTTCCATTCAATATCAATGAAGACTCGTTATGAATAGCACCGCCGAAAGATGTATCAGAATCACCAACTGGAACACCAACTTGCCCATCTTTAAAATTTGTCTGGTTAACAGTCAAATTACTACCGTTATTAACTATATAACCTTTATCTCCACCACCACCTGGAGCTGTTGCAGTAATTGTATGGCTGTTACCGTTTATTATAACATTCGGCACCGGAGGAGCCCCAAGATTCAAAGGAGTTCCTTCCGTTGTCATATTTCCTTCTAATTCAACAGTAACGGAGTTGCCGGAAGCTCCATCAACTTCATTTTGTACATCACTCCACTGAGTAGCAGAAAAACTTGTGTTTGCTCCTAAAGAAAAAATAGCCAACGATAAGGCTAAAACTCTTTTCATTAATTTTACTTTCGTATTTCTCATAATTCCAAAATCCACTCTTTAATTATTTATTGGTAAAGTTAAAATCCAGCTCCTCCCCATGAGGTGCATGCTCCATCGTCTCATAAAAAAAACTTTTTGTGTATCCTTTTTTCAAAAAAGATTACAAATTATTTATAATAATTCACAAAAAAGGAGTTATTCGTGATTATTTATCGCTTATTTCAGAAAGTTGTTGCAATATAGCATCTGGCAGCATTTCTTTGCTATTTAAATTAACAATTAATCTGTTTATGTCAAATTTTCTAGGGCCCCATTTTTCATAAATATTAGTAAAAAATATTGCAACCGTTGGTGTTTTCATTGCAAAAGCCAAGTGCATTTGAGATGTATCAATCGATACAAATTTTGAACACTTATCTATTATACAAGCAGATTCTGTAAAAGAAGTCTTACCTACCAGATTTACAAAACTACTCTCACATTTTTTTTCCAACTCATCCGAATAGAATTTTACATCATTTCCTCCAAGAATAATAACTTCATAATCAGTAGTTTCTTTTATCCTATCAATAAACGCAACTGCATCATCTATTCTCATAGATTTTTTTGAAGCGCTTGACATTGGACAAAAACCTAATATTTTACGCCCATTTAATTTGTACTCATTAAATATTTTTTGAACATTTTGAACATCGTCATCTGTATACTTAAAAAAGGTATCAATATTTTCAACATACAAACCTAACGGTTTTAAACAACGCATATAATGTTCTTTTATCGGTATTTTTGATAATTTTTCTTCTTTTAGGTAAGGAATAGTATCCGTCAATAAAATCTTTTTAAAATCACCTTCACGCCCAACACGCTTTGGTGTACCCGACAAAAATGAAATCAACCCTGCGTGCAATGTATTGTCAAGAACAACCATCAAGTCAAATTTTCCACGTATTTTTCTTGCAAAACAAAAAAGACCAATAATATCTTTTAATCTTTGTTTTTTATTCCTTTCGTATACATAAACTTTGGTAATTTCCGGTATTCCTTTTATAGCAGCAACTCCGGCAGGAATTGTAATAACAGAAATATCTGAATCAGGATAAGCCTTTTTTAGTTGAGAAAAAACACACGAAGTATTTATGACATCGCCCAATGGCCCTAATATCATCACCGCTATGTTTTTATAATTACAAACAGCCATCAAAATAACCCCTGTCTTTTTACAATTCTACAAAAGACTACAAAATTTAACAAGAAAAGAATCCCCGAAATACTTAATAATGTAAATTCGGAGACTCTTTTTTAAAATATTCTCTTAGTATTTTTCCAGATATTCATCTATCTCCCAAGGAGTAACTGCTGTTCTATATCTGTCCCATTCAATTTCTTTTGCGGTAACAAATTCATTAAAAATATGCTCTCCAAGAGCTTTCTTAACAATTTTACTTTTCTTCATTAAAGCTAACGCTTCATTCAAACTTCCGGGCAATGAGTCGATATGGCTTCTCTTTCTTTCTTTAGCACTCATATCGTAAATATTTTCTTCTGTTTGAAGCGGTGGCTTAGTTTGGTTTTTAATACCCTCCATTGCTACAGTTAATAAAACTGCCATTACTAAATAAGGGTTGCAAGATGCATCGGGAGAACGTAATTCCACACGAGTAGCATTACCTCTCTTTGCAGGAACTCTTATTAGTGCACTTCTGTTAGCCAAAGACCAAGCAATATAGACAGGAGCCTCATATCCGGGAACAAGCCTTTTATAGCTGTTTACAGTCGGATTTGTTATTGCTGTAAAATCTTTTACATTCTCTAAAATTGCACCTATTGTATACAATGCCTCCTTAGAAAGTTGGTAAGCAGAATCTTCAGAATAAAAAGCATTTTTATCTTTTTTAATATCGAACAAAGAAATATTACAATGCATACCTGAACCATTTATACCGTATATGGGTTTTGGCATAAATGTAGCATGTAAACCAAACTTATCGGCAGATGCCTTAACGGCATATTTAAAAGTAACAATATTGTCAGCAGCCGTGAGCGCATCAGCATATTTAAAATCTACCTCGTGCTGACCTCTAGCTACTTCGTGGTGGCTGGCTTCAATTTCAAATCCTAATTGTTCAAGGTTATCAACAATTTGTGCTCTTATATCTTCGCCCTTATCATCAGGTCCAACGTCATAATAGCCTGCCGCATCATGTGTATATGTAGAAGGAAGACCGTTTTCATCTTTTTTGAACAAAAAGAATTCTGCTTCAGGTCCAACATTCATCACAAAACCCATTTCTTCAGCTTCTTTTATTACACGTTTCAAATTACATCTCGGACATCCCTCAAAAGGTGTGCCATCGGCATTATGAATATCACAAATTATCCTTGCAACATTCCATTTTCCCTCTTTTTCTCTCCAAGGCAAAATTGCAAAAGTCGAACGATCGGGATAAAAATACATATCCGATGTCTCTATGCTACGAAAACCTTTAATAGATGAACCGTCCAGCATAAGCTCGTTATTTAAAATTTTGTCAATTTGCTTAGCAGGAACTGCCATATTCTTAACCATACCGTTTATGTCTACAAATTGAAGACGAATAAACTTAACATGATTTTCTTCAATCAACTGTTTAATTTGTTCTTTAGTAAGCGCTTTGCCTTGTTGTGGCACAAAATTAATCATAAATTTCTCCTTTTAACTATATCTGTATATTTAAATCTTTAATGTGAGACATTTAGCAGAACCTCCGGCCTTAATGAACTCACTCAAATCAGTTTGTATATGATTAAACCCTTTATCTCTTAACAATTTAGTAAAACGCTGTGTGGTAAGATTTGTAACTACAGTCTTTCCTATATTAACAGCATTACAAGTAAAATACGAGGCTTCTTCTTTAGTAACTACTATTCTTTTATCCTCCGTAACATTCGCTTCAATAATTTTGTTACCGTAATCATCAAAAGCATCAGGATAATATATCAAATAACCGTCTGTCAGCGGACAAAAACAAGTATCAATGTGATAAAAACTTTGATTAACAAGCTCTAAAGATATCACAGGAATCTTAAGGAGCTCGGATATATAGGCATGAGAAGATATATCAGTTCTTGGCAAATACCCTGCATAGATTGTATTACCCAAAAACAAAGCATCACCAGCTCCTTCAAAAGACATATTCTCAGGCAAAGTAATTACCTCATAACCGTTATCTAAGAACCACTTTGCATAATAACCCTCTTCAGGCTGTCTTTCTTTATGTTTAAATCTGGCCATTATTGCTTTGTTTTTGTAGACAAAAGCTGCATTCGCACTAAAAACCATATCAGGAAGACCTTCCTGAGGAACGGCCAGCCTAACATCTGCATCTAATTCATAACTCAGTATCTTATACAAATTCTGCCACTGATTTTTGGCTTTCTTGTTATCCACTTGAATATCAATATTCATCCAAGGGTTAATTGCGTATTCTATCCCAAAATGTTCAGGCGAACACATTAATATTTTTTCTTGTCCGTATATTTTAGACATACTAAAGTTCTGTTGCTCCGTGTTTTTTTGCCAAATCGACAGCTTCTTGCATCAATTCATCATCATTGGTTTCTATAACAAATACAGCCTCTGAAAAATCCCCTCTCCTAGAACCAACTTTTACATCTTTGGCATAGCAGTTTACACCAAGTTCTTCTATCTTATCTAAAACTTTTGACAAAATTAATGAATCAATAATATGTCCTTTAAGTTTTAGCTCTTTTTCCATAAAAACCTCAAAATAGTTCAAAACAATGTATTAATTATGATGAATTTTTCAACTTTATGCAATAAAAATTTTAATAACCCGATTATTAAGATTTATAAAAAACAAATAAACACAAACTTTTAAACAAAGAAAAAGTATTATAAAAAACAAAGCAAGAAAAAGTTTTATTTTTTATAATACTTTTACCCGTTTTTTTTTATAATATTTAAAAGGTTATATCTAAAACTTGCGTTTTAAAATATTTTAACAATGCTTTTAAAAACTAAACATTACCAATTCCAATTTCTGCCAATATATCTTGGAAATTTTTTGATAAAATTTCGGCAAAAACAAGAGGATCAATCTGCGTAACAACTACAGCCAACAAATCATCCGGCAATTCATCCACCATCTTAATCAAATCTTCCGGTTCAAGTTTATTCATATTCTTAACAATATCAACTTTATCCAACTGTTTAAGAGTGAATGTTAATGCATTTTTAGAAAATTCTGTTAGCAAATTAGGATCTTCTTTTGTCAAATTCAATATTAATTTAGATTTTTCTTCACGTTCAAAACATTTTAATGCAGTTTTAAACTTATCAGGCTGTAACTTATCCATGAATTTAACAATTTCTTCCTTGCTCATATTCAATTCTTGACCATCTTTCAAGGTCTTACCGTATTCAACCTGCATAAATTTTTCCATCATTTTGTTAAGTTTTTCTTCAGGAATCGTCTTAACAAAATCAAGAATTTTGTTTTTATCAAGTTTGTCTGAATCAAAAAACTTGTTTATTTCCTTTTCCGGTATCATTTTGAGAAATTGTTCTATAGAAAATGCCTGAAAAACAATAGAGCATATTTTATTTTTTGGCAATTGGTAAATAAGGTTTAAAATCTTTTCTTTAGTAAAAAACATCAATCCCATCTGTAAATCTTCTACAGTAAGGAATTGCAACATATATTCCAAATCGTGAGAATTCATGTTTGAAAGAATCGCATATCTGTTTTTGGCATTAGAAAGTTTAAAAAGTTTAACAAGTTCCTTTGGATCATTTAAAACATCTTGTTGAAAATCAGCAGCCTGAGTATTTCCTTGAGCTGCTTCCGCCTCCATGATTTCATCAATGCTTTTTGTTCCATATTGATTTAAACGTTGAGTGCCGATCTCAAAGTTTTTTGTCAGATAGCTTAAATCAATATCCAATCTAATCATGATGGAAACCTTATTTTATAAACTCCAATTTTTGTACATTTGCCAAAACTCTATATAATAATAAACGGATTTTTTTAGAATTACTTAATATTAAAAAAACAAACTGTAACATTACTTAATAAATAACAACAGCTTAAGCAATTTTCTTTAAAGTATATACTTTATATATACAGAGAGTACCTAAAATTATGTTTTAAGAAAAGAGAGTGAATTATGACTATCGAATTTGGAATGTTGCAATCGATTAAAGCAAAAGGCTTAGCAGCAAAAGGACCACAAGCAAATCAACAAAAAATTAATGCAGATAAAGCACAAACAGTATTTGAACAATATGAACAATATAAAACACAACTTGCTCAAGCTGAACAAAATGGCGGTGAAACAGGCTCCACAACCAACGTAGCTTTTGGTTCAACATCAATGAGCGTAGAAGACCTGCAAGCCAAAATGGAAGAATGCGAAAATGAATTTAAACAATACTACGCAATTATGAATGAACAACCCCAAGCACAGCAGCAACCTGCAGGTAAAAATGAAGACGAAAAAAATAAAATTCCACCTAAAGAATTTGGCGGACTTATGGCATAGTTTTTTAGCCTAATTTAAGTAATAAAAAGCGACTCTTTTATGAGCCGCTTTTTGTCATTCTTAATCTTATTATCCAACCGGAAAAAAATAATAGAAACTCGGGTAATTGTTCAGATTTAAGATTTTATATTAAATATAATCAATAAATCTTTTTCATACTTCCAACTATTCTTAATTCCAGACACGGGCTATGAATTACTCACAGCCCTTTTCCTTTGTCTATATTATTTGATTTCCTTAGGTGCAGCAATTGTGTCTCTGACTTTTGAAACCAAAGCTGTAGCAGCCCCAACACCAACAGCCATAGCCGCATATGTCAACCAAGCCTTGATATTAAGACTCTTAACTGTTTTTAAATTTTCAGCAGATAGTAATCCATTTGCCAATTTTAAACCTTTTATACTTGCAAGCCCTTCTTCCATCAAAAGAGGAACCATTGAAACAAATGCAAGTTTACCGCAATTATCTTTTATAAAAGTAGTTACTTTATCTAGGGCATTTTTAGGTTTTTCTCCTTCTACTTTCTTACGTTTAAACAAAGCAGTAAGAAGAGCAATACCAGCTAAAGCCCCAAAAGGTCCTCTTATTTTTTGTAAAACATTTCCAAGACCAGCTGTATTTTTATTTAGAGCGTGTCCCATTTCATGAAAAGCAGCCCACGACATTTTATCTTTATTTATTACTATTGCCTGAGCGTTAGGAAGATAAAACGCATTTTTTCCATTAAAGGTCATATCCTTTGCAATATCAAGTTTCCTCATCATCATATTTTTAATAAATGGAACTTTATCCATCCATTTAGGAAGTGCCTTACCAATAACTTCATCTATTAAAGCCTTATTCTCTGCAGTTGCATCGATAAATTTTACACCCTTTTCAGCAAGTCCTGATTTTTCAAAAGCCATATCAGCAGCTTTTTTAAAAGTATCAACATCAATATTTGCCATTTCCTTCATTACCTTTGATAAAGGAATATTTCCTGCTACAGAAGCCGCTTTAATTACAGCACCTCCTGCAATATTAGCAGCAATAACAGCACCTGCAGTCTGGCCAAATCCAGCCTTTTGATATTTCTTTCCATCTTCCGTTACAATAATGTTTTTACTACCGTAATTACTCACACCCAAATCACAATTTGCAGTCATAAAAAGCGAGACCTTTCCTTATACATTTTTAATTAACCTACAATCATGTTAAAAACAAAACACGTAAGAAAATTGCCTGATTAATTTTGAAAATTAAAAACAAGATAAATCTCAATATAAAAGTAAAGATGAGCTTTTGCTAATTATAATCTTAAAATGTAGCGTAGTATCTGATGTACAAGCCAAATACTATATTCACATATGCGAGAATAAGACATATTATATTGATAGTAGAAATTATACTATCATTAATTTTGACAAAATTTCTCTTATACAATAAAAAGATAAAAGTCAAAAAAGGTAAAATTAAAGGGATAAAATACCGGCCCTGTAATCCTTCAAAGGGGCTTATAAGATAAGGTACAGCCCAAGAGACATATATTATTGTACAAATTACAAAGAAATTAAGACAAACTACAAAAAATAATAACATTTTTTGAAACAAAGAAACTTGAATAAAATTTTTACGGCTTTCACTCACACAAAATAAATTTAAACCTAAAACAAAAATGTATAACCAATACATAAAAGGAAACATAAAAACATCAAGCCATCCCAAAATACCTATTGAACTATATATCAAAGGTAAAAAGTATGCTTTTAATGTTTTTGCTAATGTCATTAAATAAACAAAAGGATGAGCAAAAATAAATTGAGCTTGTATTTCCGGGTTAGAATTGTTCATCGGGACAAAAAGAGTATAACTAAACTTAGACCAAATAAAAGAAACTAAAAATGCAGGCAAAAGAATGGCAATTAATTTAAAAATAACCCTATTTCCAAATTTTGACTTTGGAATAAAAAGAACAAACAAAGAGAACAAAACACTTTGTTTAATCAAGGCTAAAGAAATACTCAACACGGAGAATAATATCAATTGTTTTAAACATAGTTCATCCTCAGATAAAGCATATTGCAGAATTTTTGAAAAGAACAAGATACTAACTGCAATCAAAACACCGTCAGCAGAAACAGATGCACCCAAAGACAAACTCATAGGCATTAATAAAATAAGTGCACACACCCACTTTGCAATAGGAATTGATTTTATAGAATAATATCCAAGCAAAATATAAAAAACAAGCGAAAATAATTTGCCACCTATCATTAACCAATAAACAGAATCAGTAAAAAACTTAAATAACCATACACCGCCCCCCTGAGGAACATAAGCAACAGGAGAATACATTGCATGATATTTTTGGTTAAGAAAGACTTTTTTATCTTCATTTAACTTAATCTTCTGTGAATCTTTAATTACAGAAAAAGATGTTCTTTCTGATGTGTTAAAGAAAAGATTATCAAATTTTGATTGAAAATCAACCAACGATTCAGGCAAAAAATCACCTGCAATACCATTTAATTTTTTTGATAAAAAATGCCCTTGAGCAAAAGAACAGGCTTTTGCAAAATGAGCAGGTTCATCTGCTGATTGAAAGGGTGGAGTAAAAAAAATCAAAATTAACCCAAAAAACAAAGATAGTACAATATAAATATACTCAACTTTCCTAAGTAATTCCATTACAACTCCACAAATTCACTACAATAACCATTTTATACAAAAAACAAAAAATCAAAATTGATACAGATAAATTATTGATACATCTTGGACATATGTTTACAAATGATAATATTTATTATGTAAAAATAAAATACTCTTTTTAGCAATAAATAATAAATTTTACAAAAACGTGGTTCGGGGATAAACACTGATGGAGTGATAAGAGTTAGAGATTTTTAGCGAAGAAATAATATGTATCAAAGAAAAAGAATTCTATTTTGTTTTTATATATCTTCATTTCTTTTCTTTTGAATTGCGTAGGCAAAAGAAAAGAAATGAAGCAAAGAAAAGAAAACCGACGCAGGACTACAACAGTGGCTTACAGCCCCGGTACCCCCTGTCAAATTAAAAGATTTTTTTAAATCCCGACCTTTGTGAAGTGAAGTACATAAACTTATTTAAACAACAATAAGTTCCATTTGTTTGAGGACAGGGTAATTGTATCAATCACTTTATTCTTAGTTCTTTAGCAATTTTGACTGTCCGAGTTATGGAACTCGGGTTTAAATTAGTTTATGTGAGAACGAAACAACCGGTCGGAGTTTTCTTGGGCTCCACCCGTTCTTTACACTAAAGAATGGGTGGAATGTATTTTGCTTATTATTTTTTCTTTCCCAAAAAGGAAAGAAAAGTATCAAAGAAAACAATTCCATTTTATTTTTTTATACCTTCATTTCTTTTCTTTTGGATTGCGTAGGCAAAAGAAAAGAAACGAAGCAAAGAAAAGAAAACCGACGCAGGACTACAACAGGTGCATATTGCCCCTGTAACCCCTGTTTAATATCAATCATATTTAAATTTATTTTATTTATATTATTTACAGCTTTTACACAATAAATATTATCAAAATATAAACAACAAAAAAGGATTTTTGATTTACTTCAAAAATCCTTTTTTGCTAAAATTAGAATCTGGCAACTAGCTATCTTCCCAGGCGGTCATCCGCCAAGTAGTTTCGCCGCAAGCAGTCTTTACGACCGTGTTCGAGATGGGAACGGGTGGGATCCTGCCGCTTGGTCACCAGAAAATCGATTGTGATTGGCTAATGATAAAAGACATCACCAATCAAATCGGTCATCCGACCGTACATTGGAAGCTACATAGTAATTATAAGTTAACGCAATCTCAACTTTTTCCTATTCTAGGAAAAGCCCTCGTCCTATTAGTAATGCTCGACTACATATGTTGCCATACTTCTATCTGCATCCTATCAACCACG
>CALVEK010000028.1 GCA_944326555.1 Candidatus Gastranaerophilales bacterium
TGACTAAATGTCATTTTATCGAGAGGTAGCACCGTAGGTGGGCTACATTTGAAAACTAAATAAAATCGGGATGTAGCGCAGCTTGGTAGCGCACCGTGTTCGGGTCGCGGGGGTCGCAAGTTCGAATCTTGTCATCCCGATTTTTATTTGCAAATTTTTACTGTTACAAAAGAATTTGGTTCTATATTTTGCGGTTTGTATTCTTCTGTAATATTTTCCATTGCATCTGTGTAATATATTTTGTTATGGCTTAGTGTTGTAGAAAAATCTAATTTTTCAGCCTTGTTTGATTTGTTAATAAATCTGGCTATAAGGTTACTATTGTCATCAACTTTTATAGTGCTGATTAATATATTTTTATTTTTTGTATCTATAAATTTTGTTGATTCAATGTCGCATTCAACCGCAAGTGTTGTATTGTAGAATTTTTCAACACTTGGTTGTAGTGATTCAATGTCAGAGGCAAAAGAAATAGCTAATCTTGCGTTTCTTTCTCCAATCAACTGTAAATCCGGTGTGGGTAATGGCGGACCTGCGGGAGTACCTCGTGATGGGTTTTGGGGGTTAGAAATTGTTCCTGTTGCTCTCAATAAAGTAAGTCGCAGTTTGTTTTTACTGACCTCATATTCTTGCAAGCCCTCCGTAATAATTCCAAGCTCTTGTGCCCACAAACATTTTTGCATAGGTGCTGTATTATGTTTTAATTCTATTCCTCTTGGAGCAGGGATATAGTCATAGATATTGTATTTCGGGTCAAAATCTCTTTTTATAAAACCTGCTAAGTCCTCTGAATATGTTGTTTTTACCTCTTCATTCATATTAAATTGAATTTGTAGAATATGGTCTTTTGATTTGTTTTCCCAGTTTATAGCAAATTCAAGATAATCATTTTGATTTTCCAGTATTACATTTGTTTTTATTTTGTGCTTTTTAATTTTAGCACTACGTCCTTTGCTGCCGGAATTTTGCGGAATACCAATTTCAAATTCTATTTGTAAAATAGCTCTGATATGTCCGTTTTCTATTATTTTTGTATTTAGTATTTTTGATTCAATTGGTTTGTCGTTATCAAGTGGACCAAAGTTGTAACTATCTCCGATGTCTGCTCTGTCAACAAATTGTATAAAGTTGTTATATTGCTTTCCTGTGTTTTTGTCTTCTATAGTTATTTTTCCATTATCCATAGACAATTTTATGAATTTGTTTTCGATAGTTGTTTTCGTGATTTCAAGTGTAGAATCATTATTTATGTCGTCATGTTGGAGATTTTTTGCTGACATTGCGGGAATATTCTTAACATCAATCAGGTATTCTTTTATATTTGTGTAATCTTCTGTTACCGGTATTTTATCGATAGGGTATACATTATCATCAGGAAAGCCTTTGTATGTTCTGATGAGTTGTGCATTATATTTTGCGTCAGGTTTTTCTGTCGTTGTAAATTTTATTGCTCCATTGTAGTCGTAGTTTGATAAATTCATAACTGCGAGATTTTCGCTGTTTTTTAGATTCCTTTCAATGCTTTTATAAATTGCGTGAGAGACTGCTGAGAGCTTCATAAATCGCATTTTATTCTCTTTATGTACATTATCTATGCTGCAGCCATAAATGCTGTCGTGAGGGTGATTATCTATTAGTAATTTGTAAGCATAATCCAATTCTTTTTGATAAGATTTTGATTTTGATAGATATGTGCAAATTGCGTTTAACGGTTGTAAAACTCTTGAAAGATACCATTGATGTTTACTGTTTTGTTGCTTTAAATCAATTCTGGAAGACAAAACCCCCGGTAGAATAAAATTTTTTTTAGTGTCTCTAAATTCGTGTTTTATTTCTTGTTTGAAGTTATCTTCTACTTTTTTTATGTATTCAAAAGGAGTAGAAAGCTCTATTTCGTATTCATCAAGCAACTTGTTTACTTCTTTTATTTGTTCTTTTATATTGTCTGCTACACATAGGTGGTCTGCTCCTATAGGGAGAAGTAATGTTTTTGATGAGTATTTTGAAATTCTGTCCAGAGTTCTTTTTAGCATTTGTGCTTTTTGTTCAACACTCACATTTGCACTAAAATAATCGTGAAAATATCCTTCAATCAAGTATATTGAATTTACTCCGTTAAATTTAAACTCAGAATTTAGTTCTCCAAGACCTCTCCAGAACATCGCATTATTGATTCCAAAATATTTTATTATTTGAGAAATGTGCTTGCTGTGTCCGAATGTATCAGCGTGGTATGCAATGAAATCTTTGCATCCCATTCTGTCTGAATAGTTTATTCCGATTTGTAAGTTTTTAATTAATGATTCGGCATCAACAAGAAAACTGTCAGTCGAGCAATAATATGGTCCTATGAATAGGCGCTTTTCTTTTATAAATTTTTTAACACTGTTTTCTTTTTCAGGTTTTATTTGTAAGTAGTCTTCCAGAGCAAGTGTTTGACCGTCAAAGTAGAAGGAGTCAATTTCATTGCTTTCGAGTTTCTTTAAAACATCATCAAAAACTTCAATGAGTCTGATTCTGAATTCTTCAAACTCTCTATACCATTCCCTATCCCAGTGAGTATGCAGGTAGGCTATTACGTTTTTTTTGTTATTTGTATTATTGTTCTCCATAGTTAGATTTTAGTTCATGCTGTTTTTTATGCCAAAATCTTAATTTTAGTTTACCATTGGAAAGTATTACATATATGTAATACAATTTTAGTGTCGATATGAAAAATTTTGCGCTGTTTATATTAGTTTTTATATTTGTTATCGTAGCTTATCTTTTTGTGGACAAAGATGAGGGAAAAGAGGTTATTAATGTTGTATCGATGTCGGATTTTTATGTAGATTTTAACGGTAATAAAGTTGCCGATGAAAATGAATTAGTTCAATTATTTATTACTAATCCTATAAATTCTGAGATTTCTAAGGTTGATTATGCACGGCTAAGTTATTTAGGGTTAGAGTTTGCAAAAGAGACACTCTTGCATAAGAAAATTAAGATTTTATATGATAAGTCGGGTGCAACAAAAATTATTTTACCTAATGGTGTGGATTACAGATATCTGCTTGAACAAAACGGTTTTGTTGCAGGTGTTAACAAAGAATTAGTTAGTAAAAATATAGAGTCGGCAAAGAAACTGAATCTGGTAAGTTACAACCCTCATTCTAAGAAATATCATAAACTTGATTGCAAGTATGCTTTTAGTTCTTCTGATTTTAATATTTTAAAATTTGAAAATATAGCCAAAGATGCAAAGCCTTGTATGGTTTGTCATACAAAGAATAAATCAATAAATGTCGTTAAATCTTTATCGAACAATAGTAAGGCTTATCCAAGAGATGTTTTTGAAAAATATTCACCGATATACAAAGATTCTAATATAGAGTTTTTTGTTACTGATTTTACAAAATATTATTATCCGTCGCAAAAGTGTCTCACTTCTGCTTGTATGGCATTGGTACGAGAAATCAATAGTGCAAAATCATCTATTGATTTTGCTATTTATGGCATAGATGGCCAGCCTGATGTTATAAATGCTCTTATTAACGCTCAAAAAAGAGGTGTAAAAATTAGATGGGTGTACGATACTGATAAAAACGGCAATACAATTTATTTGGACACTTTTAAACTAAAAAAATACATTCCAACTGCTGTTTCAGATTCATCTTGTGCAGGTCAAATTTTGTCTAATGGCAAAAAATTAAGAGATTCTATTATGCACAACAAATTTTTTATTTTTGATTCTAAAAAAGTATGGACAGGTTCAGCCAATATTTCTCATACTGATTTGTCAGGCTTTAATGCAAATTCTGTTTTCTTAATCAATTCTCCAGTTATTGCCCAAATATATAAATCTGAGTTTGAACAAATGTATTCAGGCAAATTTCATCAACTAAAAGCAAATACATTGGAGAATTTTAACAATCTTGGTAGTTCTCAAATTTCTGTATATTTTTCTCCCCAAGATAAAGTTTTGTCAAAATATATTATTCCATTGATTAATAAATCCAGAAAGTATGTCTATGTGCCTGTTTTTGTTATTACACACAAAGATTTTACCGATGCTTTGGTTATGGCACGAAATAGAGGCGTGGATGTAAGGTTAATAGTAGACGCAACTTCGGCAGGTTCAAAGTATTCTTCTGTCAAACTTCTAAGACAAAATGCAATTAAGGTAAAAACTGAAAACAGAGCAGGTAAAATGCATATGAAGTCAATAATTATCGACGATGAATATGTTATCTCAGGGTCTATGAATTTTACAAAAAGTGGTGAATCTTACAATGACGAGAATATTCTTATAATAAAAAATTCCTCTTTGGCTAAAGCATTTAAGAACAAATTTTTGTATTTATACAATGCGATTCCTGATAAATGGTTGTATAAAAATCCTGCTGCAGAGTCTTTTAATTCCATAAATTCTTGCTTTGACGGAGTAGATAATGACTTTGATGAAAAAAACGATATGGCAGATGATTCTTGCAATTTTAAACTAAAAAAATCACAGGCTAAAAATTAGTCTATGTATTTACCGTTAAAAAGTTCCATAACCATTTTTGATTGGTCGGACAGATTTTCTTCAATATCTTTCTTCTTTACTTCATTTGAGTCTTTTGCAGATAATGCTTCTTGTATCATTTGAGCGTTTTCTTCTTCTATGATTGCAGTATCAGACTTTATTTCAACTTTTTTTTGCGGCTTTTCAATTTTTTCAAGAGAGGGCTTTTGTTTGTTATCTGCAAAATCATTAGCATCTGCCAGTTTTATATGAATATTAATGTCAGATACTCCAAAATACTTGAGTGCTGCTTTTTTTAAAGGTGCATTTTTTGAATCTTCTTTTGCCTGTTTTACAAAAATATCTTTCATAAATGCTATTTCTATGCCTTCCGCTGTCAAAGAAACAGGTCTTGATAGGTTATAGAAAAACATCCTTGACGGAACACTTTCTATATTTTGCAGTATACCTTGCCAAGCTGTAGTTATATCAACAGAAGCTGTTGTGTCAGGTTTAGCAGTGGCAATCTGTTCTTCTTGAGAGACTGTTTGTACTTCCTTTATTATTTCTGTTTCTTTTGTCTTTTCAGGAACACCGGTCTGTATTTCTGGTACAGTATTTATTTCTGTTTTTATATTTTCTTTTATTTCTTCTTTGGGTTCTTGTGATATATGTACTTGTTCTGACGGTTTTTCTTCGACTTTCGGCATTTTAAAAATTTGTTTTGGAATAATACCTGTTGTTGTACTCTTTAGTTCTGTTTCGGATTCCAGCTTTTCGATGCGTTCAATTAATTTTGAATACGATGAGTATTTTATGTTCGAAGCCAGTTCTATAACACAAAGTTCCAACCATAAATATCTGTTTGTTGTCTCTTTTATTTCTTTTGAATAGTAAGAGAGTCTTTCAATTGTATAGATTATTTGTTCAGGTTCTATACTTTCCGATATTTCTCTTAACTTTAAAATATGATTTTCGCTGAGTTGAGTTAATTCTGTTGCTATTTTTCTATCAGAGCAATTTTTTACAATCAGCATATTTCTGAAATATTGGATAAGGTTGGAAACAATTTGTTGAGGTTCATTACCCTTGTTGTATATTTTGTCAAGAATTGTAAGTGCAGTTTGTGTTTGAGAATCAAACATTGCATTACCAAGTTCTAAAAGAACATCAAAAGACAATTTGCCAAGCATTTCATTGACATCGTCTGATGTAATTTCTTTGTCTGCATCAAGTACGCTGATTTGATCCAACAATGCCAGTGAGTCTCTCATCCCTCCTTGAGAGCTCAGTGCTATAGTGTATAGAGCATCTTCTGTTATAGAAATGTTTTCTTGTTCACTGATATATTTCAGTCTGGATACTATATCTTCTGTTGTTATACGTCTGAAATCAAATCTTTGGCACCTTGATATGATTGTATCAAGAACTTTATGAGGTTCTGTTGTTGCCAGTATAAATATAACGTTTTCAGGGGGTTCTTCAAGAGTTTTTAGCAACGTATTAAATGCTTCTGTTGTAAGCATGTGGACTTCGTCTATGATATAGATTTTGAACTTACCGTTAACAGGGACAAATTGGATTTTTTCAAGAATATTTCTTGCATCTTCTACTTTCCTATTTGATGCGGCATCTATTTCTATAACATCAATAGGGTTAGAGTTTGCTATATCTTTACAGCTCGGACATTCTCCACAAGGCTCTAGTGTTGGTCCTTTTGCACAATTTAGTGATTTTGCAATGATTCTTGCTGTTGTTGTCTTACCTGTTCCTCTGGGGCCGCACAATAGATATGCGTGAGAAATTTTATTGAGATTTATTGCATTAGTAAGTGCTTTTACAATATTTTCTTGTCCGATTAAGTCTTTAAAAGTTTGCGGACGGTATTTTCTGTATAAAGGTAAGTATCTTTCAGCCAAATCTTTACTCCAACTCAAGTCATATACTATAATTATACGGTAAAAGAGAGGAAATAAACAACATGAATCTTTTAAAACCCAGATTACTTAAAAAAGGAGATACAATAGGTTTTTTATCAGTTTGTGGTGATATCAAAGATTACTCAAAACTGGAGTTTGCAAAAGAGTATTTTCAAAATATTGGGTTTAATGTTGTTATATCTGATTCTTCAAAAACACGCAAAAACTATCTTTGCGGTGATGATGAATTTAGGGCAAAATCTTTAAATGAATTTTTTGCAGATGATTCAATTGATGCAATAATTGCGACTAGAGGCGGTTATGGTGCAATCAGAATAATTGATTTGATTGATTATGAATTAATTAAAAATCACCCAAAAATATTTGCCGGTTACTCTGATATTACTGCTCTATCTTTAATGATGTATAAACGCTCGGGTCTTATTACTTATAATGCACCGATGGCTTATTCTGATTTCGGTTCTGAAATTTCTTCTTTTAGCGCAGATTCTTTCTTGAGTGTTATGCAAAATGGCATTAAAGAAATTTGTATTGAGAATTCTAAGGTTTATTTTTCGGGCATGACTTCAGGTATATTATGGGGAGGAAATCTATCCACAGTGCAATCTTTGTGCGGTCTGGATTTTATACCTGATAAAAATTTCATATTTATTGCGGAAGATATTAATGAGCCTGTTTATAAGATTGACAAGATGTTTACGCAACTATTAAATATAGCCGATTTTAAAAAGAATTTGAAAGGCATAGTCTTGGGGGATTTTAGCGGAATAGACAATGAAAGCTATTTTGTTTCCTTATTTGAAGAATTTGCTAACTGCCTAAGAATTCCCATTTTAAGCGGTTTAAAATTTGGGCATGAAAAAGACAAACTGACATTTCCCATGGGGGATGAGGTTATACTCGATACAAATCTTTCTAAAATTATTTTTAAGTAATAGTATAGACTTTTCTATAATAGAGTAATGAACCCAGTATGAACAATATAACGTTTGGTATCCATGCCGCCAGCATTGGTGTGATTTTCATTTCTTCACCCAATGACAAAGATAACGCTCTTAGAAGATAGTATAAAAAGATAATAAGAATACTAAACAAAAAACCTCTGTTATATCTTACTCTTGGAGGTGTAATTGCAAGTGGTACACCGAGCAATACCAACACAAGTGTTGTAAATGGGAATGCAAACTTGTTATGAAGTTCTATTTTAAATATTGAGTGAGTTTTGGGATCGTGATGCTTTTTAGAATTGTTTTCAATATATTTCCAAAGGGCAATTATATTGTATTGTGTAGCTTCGTCTTCTGTAAGTTTGTCTTTAACATCCATGCCAAAATCTGCTGTAGATTGGGCAAACCACACACTGTTTAATATGTTTTCACTCTTTGTCATTGTATACGCGGCACCTTTTAAGAATTGCCATCCGTCAGGGCTGGTTTTGCCTGCTTGGGATTGTATAATTTGCAGCTTGTTATCATCGGAAAAGTCTACTACACTGACGTTTTTTAACATATTATCTTCGCATTTTTGAACAAAGAACAATCTCTTCATTGTTGTAGAACCGTCTTCATTTGTTTTTGTTTCTTTAAATGTAAAATTTTGTTTTCCGTTTGGTATGTTTTTTTGACCTAAAGCCCATACGGCAAGTGTTTTTGATTGAGAGTTAGTGATAGGAACAATTGTTTCATTTATTGTAAAAGTCAGTAAGGACATAGATGCAGCAAATATAAATATAGGTTTTGCTATACGATTAAGCCCTATGCCACATGCTCTCATTACTGTTATTTCTGATGATAGACTCAATTTGTTTAATGTCATTACGGTTGAAAATAAAACACTCATAGGTATTGCCATGACAAAAACCTGCGGGAGGTTTAACAATACGATCATCATTGCTATATTAAAAGGAATTCCATACAAAGTTATTTGTTTAATCAGAGTAATAAAAGTATCTGATGCGAAAATAATCGAGGTGAAAATAACAATCCCCATTATGAAGATTTCAAGAACCTGTATCATAATGTATCTGTCTAATATGCTAAGATTGTCTTTTAGCTCTTGTAATTTTTCCATTTTTCTATCTGCTAATTGTTGTGTTCTATTTCATCTTGTCTTATAAAACGGCATTGTGCTTCCAGTTTTCTATCTTCCATGTTTTGCATAAGTTCGGATATGTTTTTTATCTTTCCCAGAGCGAATCCTGTTTCTGCCAATAAGACGCAATCGTTGCAAACTCTTATTCCGTCATAAACAACTGAGCCGGCAAGCGGCTTTTCTTCTCCGCAGCATTGACATTCAAAGAGTTCTGTACCACTGTCAGGGTTGTCTTCCAAGTCATCAAGTCTCATTTGCTCGACTACTGCTTGCATATCTTCTATAATTTTTAATTCTTCCTCTTTGTTCATAAGTTTTATTATAGCGTAATAATAAATTTTTTCATCAATATTTTGTATTGACCAATGTATTTTGATATAATACCATTGTGTTGGAATTACAACATGTTGGAGTTACAACTTAAATGATTGAAAATGAGTTTTTTAACTGCTATGCAAGAAGTTTGCCTTATCTTATTGAAAAGGCTTCTGTTTATATAAGAGCCAGAGGCTCTCTTCTTTTAAACGAGTTTGGGGCAGACATTACTATAGAACAATTCATTACTCTTGATGCAATATATACCTGTCCTGATTTGTGCCAGAGAGATTTGGCCAAGATTCTTTTAAAAGACAGATCTAATGTTACAAGGATTTTAAATATTCTTGAAAATAAAAAACTGATTGTAAGAGAGCCGGTTACAAAGGGCAATAGAGTTGTAAAATCTGCCAAATTAACCAAGGAAGGAAAGGCTCTTATTGCATGGTTGTCTGATAAAATGAAGAGTGATTTAGATAGCTTTTTACTTCAATTTAATCAAAAAGATTTAAGGGTTTTAGAAAAAACTTTGAATGATATCTCTTTAAAAATTAGTGAAAAGGCAAAGCTGCAAATATAACAGGAAAATACAGATGGATAGTGTTGATAATACAAAAGTAATAAATCCTTGGTTGACAACAATTGCTGTTATGTCTGCAGCTTTTATATTTGTTCTTGACGGTACAATAGCAAACGTTGCTTTGCCTCAGATGGCAGGAAGTTTTTCATCAAGTAACGATGAAGCAACATGGATTTTAACAAGCTATCTTATTGCAAGTGGAATAGTTGTACCTTCTGTTGATTGGTTTTCAAAGTTATTTGGCAGAAAACAATTCTTTATTGTTTGCATTCTTTTGTTTACATTAGCATCTTTATTTTGCGGGTTATCTACTTCACTTGATATGATGATTTTATCAAGGGTTTTACAAGGATTGGGTGGTGGTGCACTTTTGCCTGTTGCTCAGGCTATTTTGCTTGAGGCTTTTCCTGTAGAAAAAAGAGCACTTGCGATGTCGATTTTTGGTTTTGGCGTTGTTGTTGCTCCTGTTATTGGTCCTATCCTTGGCGGTTGGTTAACTGATAATTGGTCTTGGAATTGGATTTTCTTTATTAATATACCTTTTGGCATTCTTGCCGCAGTTACATCAAAACTGTGGATATATGATCCGCCTTATGCAATGAAGCAAAAAAATCCCAAGATTGATTATGTTGGGTTTACTTTTCTTATAATTTGGCTTGTTACTTTTCAGGTATTCTTGGATAAGGGTAATAATGCTGATTGGTTCGGCTCTGAGTGGATATGTTGGACTTTTGCAGTTTCTATGGTATCAATGGTTTTATTTATCTGGTCTCAGATTGTGCAAAAAGATTCTATAATCGACCTTTCAGTTTTTAAAGACAGGAGTTTTGTTATCGGTACAACGATACTGGTTATTGCAAATATGGTTTTGTACGCATCAACTACAATTATGCCTTTATTTTTACAGAATTTAATAGGTTATAACGCATTTTGGAGCGGTTATTCTCTTATGCCAAGGGGCTTTGGCAGTGTTTTGGCTATTATGATATACAGTGTTACTAACAGAATGTTGGATTTTAGGATTTTTACTGTAATCGGATTAATAGGCTTAGGCGTATCGAGTCTTATGTTTGGTTTTTTAAATCTTGAGATGTCGATGATAAGCATTGTTATACCCAATTTTATTTTTGGATTTTCTGTAGGTTTAACAGTAACAGTATTGAGTACAGCCTCTATGGAAACTATATCAAATGCACAAATGACAAATGCAAGCGGTGTTCAGAATTTGATTAAAAATTTGGGAGCTGCTATCGGAACATCTCTTGTTGCGACTATGGTATCAAGATATTCTCAGGCTTTTCAAAGTAATATGGTTGGTTTTCTTGATATGAATAATCCTGTTTTTGCAGAAAAATTGTCTGCTTTGACATCGTTCTTTTGTCAGTATGATGTTTATTCGGTTGCTTTTCAAAAAGCGCAAGGTATGCTATACAATCAACTCGTGCAACAATCTACCCTGTGTGCTTACATGGAAACATTTAGAATTTGGGGAATTGTTGCTCTGGTTACAATTCCTTTACTGTTATTGTACGGAAGAAAGAAGTCAAAAGTTTAGCTTTTAGTTGATTTGAAAACAAGGTAATATTTGTACTCACCATAGTAAACAACTATAAGGTACATATCACCTTCTATCATTTCTGTAATAACGTATGAACTTGGAGGGGGAGCTTTTTGTGATGAGTTTTTAAATACAGTATAAAATCCGTCTCTTACTTTTTTACAAAAACTTTGCCATTTTGTGTATTTTGGGGTAGGTAAATTGTTGTGATAAAAATCGACGGGTACAAGCTCTTTTTTTACTACAGGTATTATATATTTGACTTTTCCTGCTTCTTTGAAAAATACATAATCTCTATCATTCATTGTTCTCGGTGTAAGTATATAGTATCCGGCAGGAATTGTTTGTCCTTTAAAATACACATCTGAGCTTAATCTGAAAAGAGGAAATGGGGACCAAGCATATTTTTGATAATCTTCATTTTGATATGGGTCTATTCCGTGAATAAGTTCAAAATTTGCTGAGTTTGTGTTTTTGTATAAAGTCGCATAATCTGTTTCTGCAATCGATGGTGTTTGTAGCAGATAGAAAAATATAAAAAGTAATGTTACTGTGTATTTCTTCATAAGTTATATATTAATATATTTTTTCTTAAAATCAACAAAGTAGAAAAATAATTGTTGACCGATGTTTTTATTGTGTGTAGACTATACGTTATGATTTACATTAATGACTTAAATTCAAATAATTGTTGGTGGCGCCTGTAGTGTTGTACAGGTTGTGTTTGTTTTGCAATTAATTTGATCTTATAACTTGACCTGTACGTTTGTCGTTCAGGTTTTTAGTTTTAGTTATAAGGAATATTGATATGTCTGTAAATTTAATAAACACATTGCCGCAACCTTTGAAAATAGCTTCAAAATTTGTTATTCATAATGAACAAGCCTCTGGCTTATCTACGTCAAGATTTATTCAAGATACCGGAACTTGTCTTTTGCCGAAAGCTGTTTTTGCCAGAAGCAAAGAAGATTTGGCAGAAAATACTTTTTTGGAACTTTCTGAAAGCGGGCTTGTGTATTTTGCTCCGGGTGTGGTAGGTAGTATTGCGCAAAAAACGTATTCAAAGAAGTTGCCGTCTGAGTTAAAGAAAATGGTTGTATCTGACACTGTTTCCTTGGTAAAAAGTAATTCGAATTTAAAGAAAACAATTCTACCTATTAAGGCCGCTATTGCTTTATGTTCGTTATTTATTCCTCTTGCCGAGTTTACGCTGAATTACTTTAAGAATCTTATGACATTGAAAGTTTTTAAGAAAAGCGATTTTAATAATATTGCAAATTTAGAAAAATCTCATGAGGATATTTCTTCTCAGAAAAAAGTCGCTAAAAGTGCATATAAAAATATCTCAGCAGCAACTCTGGCTTTTGTTGGAGCATTGATTTCTTCTTTTGTTATAGCGAAGAAAGGAAGTAGTTCAAAATTATTGCAAAATTTTTCAGAGTTAGTGCTTTTACCTGGGAGCAAGTTGTTTAGTAATAATAAAAAACTTGAAAAATTCTTTAACAAATATTTTTCATTAGACTTTGCAGTTGATAATGGAAAGTTATGTCTTAGTAAAGGACAATTAACTTCAACAGTATTAATTGGCGGTGCAGGTTATTTTGGTGCGTCAAAAGACAGAGGTCGTCAGAATTTTTTAGAGACTTTATTTAGATTCCCGCTGGTTGGTTTTTATATTATTACTGGTTCTGAGTTGTTTGAAAAAGGCTTTAAAAAACTATTGAAAAAAATGGGTAAATGTAAGGAAACTATCGGAGAAAATCTTGAGACTCCATCATTTAAGCAAGTTGATGATATTTCCTCAAAAATTGCAAGAGAAAAAATGAGTTCTGTTGAATCGGTATATAGAAAATTAGCTAAGCAAAAAGTTCTTATATTCGGTGTTCCTTTTTTGTTTAGTATGGGATTTATGGGCTTTTTTGTTGCTGGTATCTCTAACTTGTTTACACGTTACAGATATAACCAAGGGAAAAAACTTAATGAAAATTCTAATATTTTTGTACAAGAGAAGGTTAAGACAGGTACTTTTGGAGCTTTCTTCTGCTAAATTTATGTATTCAGATAGTTTTCAAGGTTTCTCTCTTTTGACTTTTTTAGTTTCTTATAATTAGAGTCTGTAATATTTTTTTCCAAAGTTTTTTTTATGTCTTGTAAATATATGCGCATTGCAGAAGCATAAGGGTCAACAAAATTAAAGTTATGTTTTTTATAAAATTCAACGCAGTTTGTTGGACCTTTTAGTAAAGGTTCTAACGTAATTTGAGATATTTTTTTGGATTTTGCAAGGTCTAATACTGTGGTAATTAGAGATGAGCCTGTACCTTTTGTCAGTTCATCTCTCCCAGTGGGGATAGATGCCAGTATTCCCAGTGTACTTTGCTTTCTATTGTTATTTACAATAACTATTCCGCAAGGTTTTTGTTCTGATACTGCAATATATGCTTTTTGCTTTGCATATTTTCCTATATCTTCCGCTGCTTGTGATATTAATTTTGTCCATATTGGTAAATTGGGTCTGTCCTTCATTGATGGCATAAGTTTTTCCACATCTATCTCTGATAGTATTTTTTGAAGAAATGATGCATCTTTTTTGCCTACTCTATATATTTCGATTTCTTTTTCTATACCGTTTATTACAGGTTTTGTAACAGCAACAAGTCGTCCTGCAAAACTAGGGGGACATTTGTTTGTATTATGGTTTATTTGGGTATTACTTTGTACTTGCATCTTTGCAGCTAGCCTTTTGTTATATTCTTTACTACAAATTCATTAAACTTTCTAATTTCTTCTTGCAAACTTTTTTCTATATCCGGCGACATAAATTCTATTTTTTTTAATCCTGATATTTTTTTTAGTCTTGATTCAACTTCGTAGAAGAATGTTTCATTTTTTGGCTTAAAACAGTCATTTATTCTTGTGAATCCTATATCTGTTTTTGCTATGCTTTTGGGAGTAATCTTGTTATTTCCTATCAATTCAGCGTATGCAAGTGCACTTTTTGCTAATAAATAGTCCTGTTCTTCCGCTGTTTTCATATAATTTCCAAACTGAAAATAAATATCTTCAATTGGATTTGCTCTTTTTGTCAATGATTGATAAAAGTCAATCGGTACAATAAACTTATACTTTGTGTTAATTAGTGTGTTTTGTCCTCCAAAGTCGTGGAACATATTAACTTTGGCTGCATCTACAATTTTTTCTATATATGCTTTGAATGATTCATGCGGCATATCAAGAATAGCTTTATTAACAGCTATACCTTTTTGTGTTAGCTGTTTAGCACTGCTGCCGTCTATATATTTTAGTATTTTTATTTTATTGTCAATGGTGCCTATTACGTTATTTACTTTGTCCTGGGGTGATATATTTGTTTTAATTTCTTTATCAGGTATTTTTTTACAATCGTGTGGTATTTTAATTGCACAATTCGTCCCTGGTATTCTGTAAACTTTTCCTTGTGCTCCGCTTGCTATAAAGTTCTCTTTCGAAAGAGCTTTGGATAGTAATTCTCTTTGTATTTTTTCACAAAATGAGAAAAAATCTTTTTTTGAGGCAAATTCTGCTAAATCTTGTTTTAAAGGTGCAAGTATTCGTGATGCAGGACAGTACTTGTAATCTTCAAGACGAAGTATGTCTATGCATTTGTTCTTTGAATTCAATATTGAATTAAAATTTCTTATAAATGACATAACTTTACACACAAAATTACTTTACTACCTTACTTATTTATAAAAACATTCGAGTTTAAAAAATTGCTTTTATTGTAAACAAAAAGTCTTTTATCATTGTAATTATGTAAATATAGAGCTTTTTGTGTTATTATATTTTTGCTTATTATTAGAGAGTTTTTGTATGAAGGTTGTTTATAGATTTTTTGTTTTACTGTTTATATTTGTGAGTTTTTACTTCTGTTTTACAGATTCTGCAATGGCCGTAGACTATAAGGCGGAGTTAAAGTCTGCTGATGATTCGATTAGTACAATAATTAGTCAGAAAAATATAGTAAAATCAGAGTGGTATCCCCATTACCATTTTGCTGCAAACGCTTACAGTCTCGAGCTTCCTGTAGCTTTGACAAGTTTTAACGGTAATTATCATTTGTTTTATACTCACAAAATAAAGACTATTTCTGGAGAAAAGGTTTATTGGGCAAATACGAAAAGTCCTGATTTGATTCATTGGAAAAACTTGAAGACTGCTATTGCTCCCTATGATGCCTATGATAAAGATGGATTAAGTGGTGGTAGTGCTATTGTTGATGACAACGAAAAGATTCTTTATCTTTTATATTCCGGTTTATCCGAAACAAAAACAAGTGATAAATCTTTAAAACATGAGACACAGAATCTCGCTATGAGCAAAGATGGATTGAATTTTGGAAAGTCTGCAAATAATCCTGTTATAAAGATGGCTCCGCATTATTCATACCTGACATTTTCTTCTTCTGATTTTAAAGATCCGTTTGTTTGGAAAATGGAAGATAGATATTACGCGTTGGTTGGAACTCAATATGAAAAAACCAAAGATGGTGCACTTCTTCTTTTTAAAAGTAAAGATTTAAGAAATTGGGTTTGTATAAATGTTACTGCACTTGGAAAAAATTCTGAAATGGGATATTTGTGGGAAAATCCCGCTCTTTTGCATATTGCTGGTAATGACGTTTTATCAATTTCTGTTAGAGGCATAAAACCACATGGTAAAATGTTTTTGAATAAGTACCAGTCTGGTGCTTTCATTGGAAAATTGGATTATAATACAGGTAAGTTTTCCCAAAAAGGTCCTTTTTATCTTTTTGATTATGGTTTTGATTTTTATGCGCCTAAATTTATTAAATTGTCCGATGGGCGTTATGTTTATGTTGCAAAATTGGGTATGGATGGTTCTTCACAACCGGAGTCTGCTGATGGTTGGGCCGGAATATTGACTATTCCTCGAGAGTTGAAGATTGTAAAAGGTAAAATTTTATCTTATCCAATTAAAGAATTAGAAAAATTGAGACATAATAAAGTTGTTTTGAATAATTTATCTTTTACGGGTGAGAGAGAATTTTCTAATATAAAAGGCGATGTATATGAGCTGGTTACAGCTGTTGATATGACAAATTCTAAGTGCTTTAAAATAAAATTTAGAACATCGTCTTCACATGAAACAGTTTTGAGTTATGATAAGAATATAGGTTTACTTAAGTTAAATCGTGATAAGTCTGGAAAAGGCCTGTCAGGTGAACGAGAAGTAAAATTACCATTGGATAATAACATTTTAAAACTAAGAGTCTTTGTGGATAAATCCAGCATTGAAGTCTTTGCGAATGATGGAATTGCGGTTTTATCTTCAAGGATATATCCGGATAAGAACGCAAATGGTGTAAAATTCTTTTCCGATGGTCAAGCTAAAATCAATGAACTTAGTTTTTATAAGTTAAGTGATATATATAAAAACTAAGCCGGTGTAGCTCAGTTGGTAGAGCAGGTCATTCGTAATGATCAGGTCGCAGGTTCGAACCCCGTCACCGGCTTTTTGAATTTTAATTTATTTTATCAGATTTAAGGTTTTTTGTATTTTGTTTCTGTCAGGGGTCTGTTGAGAATTTGCTATTTGAGTGTATTTTTCAATTAATTCTTGTTTTATTTGTGGATTTGTTTGTTTATTTATCTGTTTATATATCTTTCTTGTTATTTTATCGGTAAGCTCTTTTTGTACTACTTTTATTCCGCCTATATCTATACAAACACCGTCTACAATATTTCTTGGTTTTAAGTCTGTATGTCTAAGGCCGAGGATATTAAGGTTAATATAACTTTTAATATGATGCTTCCCTTTTTCTATCATAGGTGAAATTGCTAATCCGTTTTTTATATCAAACATGCAAAATTTTACAATATTAGAGTTCTTTAAACTTTTGCCACAGGCTTTTTTTAGGTAGTAAAATATGTTTGCTTCCGCAGCTATTCCGTGTTTTTTTTCTGATTCCAAAACAAAATTATATCTGTCTTGCAGG
Organism: Candidatus Gastranaerophilales bacterium; assembly: GCA_944326555.1. Lineage (GTDB taxonomy): Bacteria > Cyanobacteriota > Vampirovibrionia > Gastranaerophilales > Gastranaerophilaceae > Limenecus. The sequence goes on from CALVEK010000028.1 coordinate 16,969, forward strand.
TCTTCTGTCATTATTTGGGCGTATGTATTTGCGCTTTTTTCTGTAATAGCTGTCTTTTTGTAGTATTCAAAAACATCTTTGGTTCCGTTTTGAAATATTGCTTTTAATGCTTTATTTTCAAGTTCAGGAATATATTTGTATACCTTTAGTACAAGCGGGTGTAAAATATCAGTGTTATTTTGTGCTAAAAATTTCATTAAAAAAACATCACTATACATCCCTTGTGCAAGCCAGTTTATTTCTATTTTTGTGTTTTGTGGTAGTATTTCTTTGAAATTCCTTTCAAGAAGATTTCCTGCTCTTAAGGAAAATGCTTCCTGTTTTTCTTTATTATTCGCATTTCTCAAATCTTCCAGTTCTTCAAGGAAGCTAATTAGACCTTCTGTATCATTGTTGTTTATCAAATCATCTAAATTTTGCTCTAGTCTTTTTTTGTCTCTTCTGAAAAACTCTGCACATTTTTCAAATATATATTGAACTTTTAGAATTTTTACTTTTTTATTTTCAGGAAATTTCTTTTTTATTAGATCAAGAAAGTCATCGGGAATATTTCCTATAATGGTATTTTTTGAGGATTTTAGTGCATCATAATATGATTGGCTGTAATTGAGATTGTTTTTAAAAACTCTTTTTAGCCTTGTGGGTCTACTTATTGTTATTTGATTTTTAGCTGTAAAATGTATCGGCATTTTATAATTATAATTCAACAACAAAAAACCGGATAATTTTATCCGGTTTTTCTGAAAAATGTTTTAGTTGTTTTCGTATTTACTTATTATTTTTTTTAATTCTTCTTTCTGTTGGACTCCTGCTTTTTGCTCAACCAATTTACCGTTTTTGAAAACTAATATCGCAGGAATTCCTGAGATAAAATATTCTGCAGCTTTTTCTCTATTGTCATCTACATTTATTTTTGCAATTACTGCCTTATCACCTATTTCTTCAGCTAATGCGTCTATTATTGGACTTTGTACTCTGCAGTGTCCGCACCAAGGTGCAAAAAAGTCTACAATGACAGGCTTTTCTTCATTTTTTAAGCTGCTGTCAAAATTTTCGTCTGTTAATTCTATGACTTTACTCATTCTTTTTCTCCTTTAATTTAAATTGTTTTCTTCGAATTCGCAGGTTATTTTTTCTTCATTTTTACTATTTGGAAGTTTTTTGAAACATAAAAACCAGTCGTAGCATTTTGTATCTTCCATACTTTCAAGCCTTTTTATAGCTTCTTCTTTTGTTGTTGGTGCCGGTATAATTACTTCGTCTCCGTCTTCCCAGTTTGCTGGTGTTGCAATTCCAAATTCATCACTTGTTTGCATTGCTGTGAGTATTCTTAGTATTTCACCAATATTTCTACCGTTAGTTTGCGGATAGTATTGAATTGCTCTTATTATGCCTTTGGGGTCTATTATAAATACAGCTCTTACTGTTTTTGTGTCATCGGAGCTTGGTTGTATCATTCCGTATTTTCTTGCTATTGTTTGTTTATAGTCATCTATTAGTGGAAACTCAACGTCAATATCTGACAATTCATTGTATTTTATTTTTTCTTTAATATTCTTTAGCCAAGCAATATGTGATGTTACGGTATCCACTGATAGTCCAAGAAGTTTTGTATTACGTTTTTCAAACTCCTTTTTCATTGATTCGAAAACCATAAACTCTGTTGTACATACAGGGGTAAAGTCTGCTGGATGTGAGAAAAAAATTGTCCAGTATCCTTTGTAATCTTTGGGAAATCTTATATGCCCTTTGGTCGTATTTGCAGTGAATGCTGGTGCTTTATCTCCAATTAGAGGTATATTTTTTTTGTGTCTATTTCTTGCATATTCTATTATTGCTAATGTTGCTATTATTGGTATTATGAGTTTTTTTAGCATTTTTAAGCCTTTCTTACATTCTTGTATTGTTATAGCGTTTAGTATAAACAGCTTTATTTCATTCTCTTTTTTGTAGCTTTTTAGTACTATTTTTCTTTTACTTTCTTTTTGAATATATTCTTGACAAAAAGTTAGTTATGCCTTACATTTGTTTTGTTCACATTGAGGTGTTTGCTATGTTTGTAAATAATATAAGTTTTTCAGTTAACTGTAATTATAAAAAGTTTGATGATGTTAAAAATCATAGAAGATTGAATGTCTTTTCTGATGTTTCTTTTAAATCCACAGTGTTGCCTACCGAAGAGCAAAAAAATGATTTGAGAGTTTTTTATCATCATATTTATGAATATAAGAAAGGCTTAAGAAATCTTGTCTTGACCACAGAAAAATCAGCAAATCGTGATGTTATTGAATATAGGCTGAAAAGAGACAATATTCCTTATGTCATTAATGAGGTCAATGACAAGAATATTAATGTCTTTTTTGGAAATAAGGATTGTATAAAAGTGGTGTCCACTTTCGATAAAAAATTGTACAAACTCACTCCGGAGCAGGATTTTATGTTGGGTATAATGCTTGGATACGATAAAATTTTGCAGTGTAAGAGATACTTTGTTATGAGAGATAAACACAATATTCAAAAATAGTGATAAAATAATACTATGGAATTTGAAGCTTTGTATGAGATAGCTAAATCAACATTGAATCCTTGGCAGTTGACAGAGGATACTTGTTCCGGTAAAGTTGCCGCAGCTTTAGAGACTGATAGTGGTAATGTATACAAAGGTGTTTGTATAGAATCACCTTGTTCCATGGGCTTTTGTGCCGAACACGCTGCAATTGCTGCAATGGTTACAGCCGGTGAAAGCAGAATTGTTAAGATTGTTTCTGTTAGTGCCAAACATGGTATTATTCCACCTTGTGGCAGGTGTCGGGAGTTTATTTATCAAATTAATCATGAAAATATTAATTGTCTTGTTATGTTAGAAGACGGTATAACAACGTTGGATGTACTATTGCCAAATCGTTGGAAATGATTAATTTATTTTATTTTATTTTATTTATCTTGGAGTAAAAGCTCTTTTTTTAATATATCTTTGTTTTCCAGATAGTATGTGTACAATTCATTTATAGATTTTTTCAATGGAGTAAACTTGAAAGAATGTTCTGAAAGAAGTCTTTCATTGTTGCCGGTATAGTCATATCCGTATCCGTCTTTAGATATTTTTATTTGTTCTTTATTTTTAGATATTGATTGCACAATATTAGCTATTGTCAAAAGTTCTGTACTTTCTGTTGGCACAACATTGTAGGTTTTATATTTTGTTTCGTTTTCTATAAAAAATTCAATAATTGGCATTAAATCTTCAATATAGAGATAACTGAATCTTCTGTTTTGCCTTAGCGTTATGGGTAAGGTATACAACGATTTACAAATTGCATTTGAGATAAATCTTATTTCCCAATCTTCATATTTTCCAAATACGCCGAATAAAATTAAATCTACAAAGTTATCAAGTTTTTGAATTTTTTGATTTTCTTCAAATTTGTATTTTGCATATTCGTCTTTTAATTCTGTTGCGTATATGTCTGCTTCTTTAGCATTTGATATATTGTATTTTTGATTGTATATTGCCCCTGAACCCAAGTTTATAAATTTTTTAAATGAATCTTTGTGTTTTACCAGATTATAAAACATATTTAAGTTTGATTTATAAATATCACTTAAGTCTTTTGCATTTCTATGAGCAGGTTTCGTAGCACAATGTATCACCGCATCAAAAGAATTATTTTTTTTGAAAAATCTTTCAACACTTTCTTCATTATTTAAATCTAATATTTGCCTTTTAGGTGCAACAATATCATACTTGTCATTCAGTAATTTGTTTTCAAGTATATTTCTGCCTATAAAACCTGTTGAGCCTGTTAGTAATACTTTTTTCATTAGTTTTCTTTCACAAATTTATGAATTGCATCACTGATTTTATCAATATCTTGTTCTTCAAGAGCAGGGAATGTCCCTATCCAAAATGTGTTGTTCATAATGAAGTCTGTATTTGGCAGGAGTTTATAATCATCTTCTGTTAAATTTTTAGAGTTGAGTATAGATGAATTTCCTATACGTAGATTTATGTCATTTTCTACAAATAAAGGCTGTCTTAGTATATTTCCGGCAAAAAGTTGTCTTGTTCCGATGCCATTTTTTTCAAGGTATTCAACAAGCTGTTGCTTACTAAAGTTTGCTGTTGGTTTTATGCTTATTAAATATCCAAACCAAGACGGCTGAACATTTGAATGTACGGTTGGTAATATTAAAATATCTTGTAAATCGCTTAATTTGCCAGTCAGTAGTTGTGCGTTTTTTGTCCTCTTTTGCAAGAACTGCGGTAGTTTTTTTAGTTGAGACAGACCCAGTGCTGCTTGCCAATCTGTGATTTTTAGATTGTAACCTATATGAGAGTAAGTGTATTTGTGATCATATCCGAATGGAAGATTGCCAAGCTGCATTTTAAATCTTTTTTTGCATGTATCGTCCTTACCAGGTTTACACCAGCAATCTCTTCCCCAGTCTCTAAAAGATAGAATTATTCTGTATAATTCCTGATCATTTGTAACAACAGCGCCTCCCTCTCCCATTGTTATATGGTGTGCAGGATAGAAACTGTATGTACCAATATGCCCAACTGTGCCTGTTTTTTGAGAATTGTATTCTGCTCCTAGTGCATCACAGCTGTCTTCAATTAACCATAGGTTATGTTTTTCGCATATTGACTTTATTTTGTCTAAATCGAATGTATTTCCTAATGTATGCGCAATAAATATTGCTTTTGTATTTTCTGATATAGCTTCTTCTATTTTTGAGGAGTCTATGTTGTAAGTACCTATTTCACAGTCTATAAATACAGGAATCAGTCCGTTTTGTATAATAGGATTAACTGTTGTGGGGAATCCTGCTGCGACTGTTATTACTTCATCACCTTTTTTTAGACGTCTTTCGCCAAGTTTGTGAGAAGTTAATGCAGAAATTGCAAGTAAATTTGCACTCGAACCTGAGTTTGTGCTAAGCGCATATTTTACTCCTAAATATCTTGCAAATTCTTTTTCAAATTTGTCATTAAATCTACCAGCTGTCAGCCACATATCAAGTGAAGCATCTATCATTGCCGATAAATCTTCCCAATCCAGTAATTTACCAGATGCAGGTATATATTTCTTTTCCCTTTTTTTCTTAAAGACACTGTTATAATAAATCTTTGCTGTTGTTTTGACTAATTTTCTAAGAAATCTTTCCATATAGTTTATCCTCGTATTCGGCAATTTGTTTTAGTGTAAATTGCAGCATACCTTCATTATTGTAGAATGCTTTATACCATGCTACAGTTCTTTCGACTGCTTTATCTGCATTATATATCGGTTGCCATCCTAATTGTGATTTTGCTTTGTCTATATTTAGCATTAAAAGACCGGCTTCATGAAGGTTATCTTTTTTGTGTATAACTATTTCACCGTCTCCCCAGTAATTAACAATTTTTGAAGCTATTTCAGATACTTTTAATGTGCTGCTTTCTTCAGGGCCAAAGTTGTACGCTTGTGCAAATTCATAACCATTTTCAAGCAGCTTTTTCCCCAGTAATATATACCCGCAAAGAGGTTCAAGTACATGTTGCCATGGTCTTATTGCAATAGGGTTTCTTATTTCAATTTTTTGTTTTGATGTTATTGCTCTTATGCAATCCGGAACAAGTCTGTCTTGTGCCCAATCACCGCCGCCAATAACATTTCCTGCCCTTGCTGTTGCCATTGGAAATGAGCCTTTATCGTTTTTTTGTAAAAAACATCTTCTGTATGAAGAAGACATTATTTCAACGCAGCCTTTTGATGACGAATACATGTCATACCCACCCATCGGTTCATCTTCTTTATAGCCTCTATTTACTTCCATATTTTCATAGCACTTGTCTGTTGTTACATTGACAAATGCTTTTACTGTTCCGCAATTTCTGGCTGCTTCTAAGACGTTTAATGTTCCTATTACATTTGTTTTATACGTTTTTATTGGTTCTGTATATGACAGTCTGACAAGCGGTTGTGCAGCAAGATGAAAAACTATATCAGGTTTAAATTCATCAAAAATTTTCTGAAGATTGTTTAAGTCTGTTATGTCCCCGATTTTACTTTTAATTTGATTTTCTAAGGTCAATGCCTCAAACATTGATGGCTCTGTATTTGGCGCAAGTGCGTATCCCAAAACATCCGCACCAAGTTTTTTTAGCCATAATGACAACCAACATCCTTTGAATCCAGTGTGTCCTGTTACTAGAATTTTTTTATTTTTGTAACACTCAAACATACTAAATTCCTTTACCAAATAGCCCATGGGGCATCGTGAGTTTCCCACATTTTTGTTAAATCAAGTTTATCTTTTAAAGTATCCATTGGTTTCCAAAATCCTGTATGTTTGAATGCGTTAAGTTGATTATCTTTTGCCAGGTTTTCCATAGGTGTTCTTTCAAAAATTACATCATCACCATGTGGGATATAATCGAATATTTGTGGTTCACAAACAAGAAAACCTCCATTTATCCAATTTCCGTCTCCCATTGGTTTTTCTGCAAAAGAATTTACAACATTCTCCTCATTTATATCAATAGCACCAAATCTGCCTGTAGGTTGAACTGCTGTCAGTGTTGCAATTTTGCCTGAACTTTTGTGAAAATCTAATAATTTGTTTATATCTATATCAGCAACCCCGTCTCCGTATGTAAGCATAAATGTCTCTTTGCCTATGTACGATTCTGCTTTTTTTATACGGCCGCCTGTCATTGTATCCCTACCTGTGTACAGTATGGTAACTTTCCAAGGCTCTGTTCTCGTTTTATGGATTTCTACCGTATTATTTTCCATATCTACCGTTATATCAGAATATCTGTTGTAGTAGTTTATGAAGTATTCTTTAATAATATGTGAT
>CALVEK010000029.1 GCA_944326555.1 Candidatus Gastranaerophilales bacterium
ATTACACATAACGGTAAAACAAAATATTTTGATAGTAAACCTTGTATTCCCGGGTCTTATACTACATCTAATTTAGATTACCCTCCTAACTATTACGATCATGACTGGAAACCACGTCCTGAAGACTATCGCCCTTCTATATTTTTTTAACCAGCAATATAATAAAAGAACATTATCAGTCATACAAAGTAAAGTAGATAGAGAAAGTTAGTAGGTTAGACTTGTTAGGCAAGTATGCCCAACCGATAAACTAACAAAAAAGTATATTCACAAACTTTATACAATACAAGTAAAAACCAGATAAAAAAGGTAAATAACAATAATGCAAATTCAATACAATAAAAACACAAGTTTCGGAACAAAATTCTCTCCAAAGTTACAAGAAGCCTTAATAGAAAGTGCAAAACAATCTTTATTAACAAAAGAGCACCTAAAATATATTAGAAAAATCAAAAATGACGGCTTACCAACAACACTTGATTTAAAGCCCTATTATGAACCGGGACAAGAAGAATTGATTATATCAAGTCCAACGATTGATAAATTACGTGAAACACAAAATATCAAACCACGAGGACACATGGTTTGGTCTTATAATAAAAGCGAATTATACAGTTATTTAAACTACAAAAAACTTGCAGAATTATTTTCACCAAAATCAGTATTGCATCTTAATATCAAGTGGGCAGAAGAAGACGCTATTAACACATTAAAAGAATTAAAGCATTCTAATCTTGAAAAAGCCACACCTCAAGATACTAGAAAAATTTTCGATGCTTAAACAAATTTTTGTATAATAATTTTGTCACCAATATAACCTGAAATAAAGGAATAAATATATGAATTGTTTTATCGAAAAAGCTTTTAGAAATAGAATTTTTGAAAAATAAAACTTTCTAAATTCGGATTTAAAGTAGGGTTAGTCGGTTGGGCATAAAAATAATCGAGAAAAAGGGATTTTTCAAAGACGATACTTGGAACATACGATTAGAAATGAAGAAGAATTAAATAATCAAATTAACTATATTGATTACAATCCTATAAAACACGGATTTGTAAATAATGTAAAAGATTGGCAATATTCATCTTTTCACAAATTTGTCAAACAATGCTTTTACGAAGACAATTGGGGAAATGCAGAAGACATTGAAAACATTCAAAATTTGGATTTTGAATAGTCAATCCTTTTGTTCTTTATTATCAAAGTATGTGTTAGTATACAACGGGACATTTTATCTGAACGATTTATTTCAATAATAAATATACTTCTGTTTCAAAATAATTGGCTAGCATTTCAATTTTATCCAAAGTGATATTTATTTTACCTTTTTCAAGTTTCGAAATATAAGAATTATCAACTCCCAAAGCCAAAGACAATTCTTCTCTGCTTAACTTTTTCTGTGTTCGTAGATTTTTAATATTATTTGCTAATATTTGTCTAATATCTTGACTCATATTCCAATTATGTTATTATTAGAACATTGTTAACAGGAATGACAGTCCATTTAGTAATGGTAATTTTATGTTTACTAAAAAAATACTTATAGATTTAGACGGCGTACTAAATGACTATGGAAAAGAAGAATTTAACGAAAATTATATTCCTGAAATTAAAGTTGGGGCATATGAATTTTTAGAAACTTTATCTAAAAAGGCTGAATTATACCTTTTTACATCAAGAAACTTGTTGCTTGCAACTAAATGGTTAATAAACAATAATTTAGACAAATTTTTTATGGATGTAACTAATATAAAAATGCCATCTTATCTTTATATTGATGACAGAACAATTTGTTTCAAAGGTGATTATAATAAAACTCTTGAAGAAATTGAAAAATTCAAAGTTTATTGGAAATAATATTAAATTTATATTATCCTACTTGCTTGCCACCAATAATCGATGCATCTGCTCTATATAATAAAAACAAAAGTTCCTTTATATTCTGCTATTTTTCAATAGTCTTTTCAACACCTTTAACATCTTTTATTATAAATGGTCTTACAAATGCATAAGTACCATACAAAGATGTAGCCAGCCCCGCCAAAGAAACAGCCTTTGAGAACTTAGATTTATTTAACAAGTTACCGACTGTAAGCAACGTTGTGCCGACCATAATCCCCAAGTAACCTTTAAAAATAGTCCTTGGAACAACTATGGTATCAGTCATATCAGCAGAATTTTTCGTTGCAGTATGAAATTTTTCTAAAAAAGTATTCTTTTTCTTGGTTTCTATTAACGGCTGACCAAAAGATTGTCTGCTATTTAATGTATTGATGACACTTACTTTCATATCTAACCTTTCCTCAAGTCAAATTAATAAAAATAATCTTACATAAAAAATGATTATCCGCAAGAAAATGTAAAGATAAAGCAACAACTAATTTGATGGTACAGTACGTCCAAAGAGAAATCTGAATCCGCCAAAAGGTTTGTCCAAAACATTACCAATACTATTGGTAACTTCATTCGCGTTTTGCACAAGAGATTCTGTCTGTTTCAAAGTTGACTGGATTTGAGGAAGAGTATCATTTTTAACAACTACAGATACATCGTTAAAATTAGCAGATAACGAATCCAGATTATCTGTAGCATTTTTTACACTAACAAGTGATTCTTGAATATTTGAAGCAGCATTATTAAGCATTTTTTGACTTATTGCCTTATCAAATTTAGCAGTAAGTTGGTTAAGATTTTCTGTTGTTTTTGAAAGATTATAAGTAGAATCAGAAATATTGGATTCGTTTTCTTTTACAACATCTTGCATAAGAACAAGCAAATCACCTAAAGCACTCAAAGTATTTTCCAGTTCAACAGCACTTTGTGCCAAATTTTGTCTTACCGATTCCAAATCCTCAGGAGTCTGGTTTGCCATAAAAGTTTCAATATCAGTAGTATAACTACCCTCCAATATTGCCCCGTTTTTTAAATAAGCTGTTGATGGTTTACTCGGATAATAAAGCTCTAAATAATCCCGTTTTTCGCCGTCAATAACTTCCTTTTTCAAAACTGCTTTTGTATTAACAGGCAGCTCCATTTTCTTGTGAGTCAAAACGACGTAAACAAAAGTACTTTTATTTACATTACTCAACTCCATTTTGTACACGTACCCGACCTTATGACCTTTATAAAAGACACTAACCTTTTCATGAACAGGTCGTAAATCCTTAAACTCTATAGAAACATATCGGTATGTTAACAAATTGAATAAATGAAAATATATAGCAATTAACGCTATTAACAATAAAATATTAACGATTTTTTTATATCGCCCTTTAAAAACAATGTTTATTCTTTTCATAATTCTTATAATCTATATTTTTGACAGAAAAAAGAATTAACCAGTTATACCAAGAAAAACTACTAATTTATTACTAGCCAGTAAGGGAGTTTAATAAATTAGATAAAAGATTTTAGCAAAAAATTTTATTTTTAAACATTAAAAGATAAAAAACAGGATAAAAATATGATTACAATAAACACACAATACAACTACAAAAAAACGAACGCTAACGTATCTTTTAATGGAACAGCTATGGAAGAATCCAAATTCCAACACATAGCAAACAAAGAAAATCATTTTGTCATAGATACAGAAACCCAAACTTACCTTAAAGACATAATAAAAGCCTACGAACAAATTAGTGAAGTTCTTGATAAGAAAACATCAGCCGGCATAAAAAGTCTTATCACAGAATCCGGACTGTTTAACACAAACGATGGAATAACACTAAAAAACGTAAATGAACAAGGTGAATCAATCGCAATAGACGTAATCAATTACAGGAATACAAATAAATATATCAAACTTCTTGTCAAAGATAAAAACAATAAAGTAAAAAATAAATTTTTGATTACAGGGCAAAATCAAATAATAAAAAATTATGATAATGTGCCGATTGCAAAACTCACTGCTGATGCTGTTTTTTATACAAAAGAAGAAGCACAAAAACTGAATCTTAATAATGAAATAAAAAACATACTGAAAGAAGTGGATTTTCCATTATTAAAAACAAGAATCTATATCGAAAAGAATAAAAATACCAACCTAAAACCGCTAGCAGCCACCGTTGACAAAGAAACTTTAGAAAAAATTCAAAAACTTATTTTAAAAAGAATTGAAATCGACAAACTTTGCAAAACAATTCCACCGTCAACTCTTACAAAAAAGAAAAATGAACACGAAGACTATGTAATTCAACATGGGAGAAATACACATAAATTCAAAAACATCGGAGAAGATAAACTTCAAATTATATTTTCAGAATTTGATAATCCATATTTTGGAAATTTTAAAAGACTAATGGTATACAACGAAGATGGAACACCAAAAACCGGTTATTTGTTAAAAGATAATAAAATTGTTAGCAACTTCAATCCGTTGCTACCAAGCGAAATTCCTAACAAGCTAGACTTTGTTGATATAAATGAAATAAATGCACCTCATTATAAACAAGAACTTTTAGAATACATTGATGCTTATTCTCAAAAACTGCAAGAATTCGAAGATTTTCTAACAGACAAAACAACAAGGGGATTTAATGCACTACCTCAAAAAGATGTACAAAAACTCACAATATTATCAAACCTATATGAAGAGACAGAAAAACTTCTCCTATCAGTTAACACGCAAAAAGCAAATAAAATAAAAAACAATTGCCCAAACTATGACATAACAGCAGGAAAAAAAGGCTTTACTTTCAAAAATATAGGAGAAGACAAAAAGACAATAAATGTATTTAAGTCAAAGGCCAATACAGATGACGATATATTAAAAATAACAATTCTTGCTAAAAACAAAGAAAATAATATAACTCTCAGTATAAAAAACAACGAAAAATTCGTTAATAACTACAAAATTAAAGATTCAGAAATGTCTCAAAAACTTGAACTACTAAAATATGTTCAAGAACTAACAGACAAAATGAAAGAATTTAATGAATCTGCAATACAATGGATAAAAGAAGATTCACAAAGAAAAGAGATAAAGAGACAAGCTGATATTGATAAAAAACAGAAACAAGAAATAATCAAAAAACAGAAAGAAGAAGCACGACAAAAAAACATAAAAATAAAAGAAGAAAAAACAATCATAAAAAGAGGCAGACCTTTTTCAAAAGAGGTACAACAAAACCCTTGGATAAAAGAAAAAGAATACAACGATATGCTGAAAGACTGCATTAAACTTTTTAAACAAACAATGACAGATATGAAAGGTAATATTGAAATTTTTGATAGCCGAATGCAAGAAATAAGAAAAAATATTGCAGAATTCATAGAACAAAAAAGAAACACAGAATCATAATGCTAATTACTCCATCAAATCTAAAATCTATACAAACAGTCAAATACCTACCAAATACACAAACAAAGAGTGCCAATGAACACAAAGAAATGAACGTTCAAAACAGGCAGAAAAACATTGATGAGAAGATTAAAGAGCTAAAACAAAAAAGAAAAAATTCACTAAAGAAACTGGCAATATCATCTTTACTCCTTGTCGCTGTCATAAGATATTCAATATTCAGAAATATTTGGAATGGAGAAAAAGAACTTGCTCAAAATTTTTTAGAATTAATGCAAAAAAATAAACAACTTTTCGTAAATTTTGTCGAAAAATATGAATCAGGAATAAAATACCAAGCACAACACATAGATTTTAAACCTGCTAACTCCATTGAAGAAGCAAAAGCATTCGCAAAAAATAACCTCAATATAGAAAATTTTGACGCAGATGATTTAGAAATAGCAAACTGGATAAACTCTGCACTGGTTAAATACAGCAACAAATTTGAAGGAAAAAGAATTCTTCCCAGAAATGTTGTGTGCAAAGATAAAGAAATATCTAATCCCAATAATATTGCTGAAATATTGACAAAAATAAGCGAAATTTATAATTCAACACTTAGAATAAATAAAGAGTCCTTTGAAAATTTTGATGAAACAATTGACTCCCTTTACGAAATACAAACGCTATCAGAAAAACTACATCTTACGGACAAAATGCAACTAAAAAGATCTGTAATAAAAGTTACAACAGAAAACGAATTAAATGAATACGCAAAAAAATGCCAAGAAATATACGAAAATAAAGAAAAATATTCGCGTTTTCAAAAAAAAGCATTTTTCACTGAATATACAAATAAAAAAGCAAAATTAGATTTTTGGAATAACACAGAAAATTGCGTTGAATTTTTAAAGACCAGATTAATAGAATTACCCCAAGACATAAATAAAATGATTCAAAAAGGGAAATTTATACCCAAACGTATAAAAGAGTACACACTGGAGTTTATGCAAAAAACAGGCTATAAACCAACTGCCGGAGTAGAAGCACAAAGCGAATATGCACCAATATGGCACGAACTCGGACATCTCGCACAAAGAGAAGACGAAGCAAAAATATATTACAATGACAGCGTTACAAATATAAAAAATGCTGATAAATCATCAGATTTAGTATCAAAACAACTCGCGTACTATAACAAAACAATTAATAAAATAAAGCACTTTTTTATCGGCCATACTCCAATGGTAGAATATAAATATAAACTTGTTACTACAGAACCGTATAAATTTGAATTTGATGAAAAAGATAAATTTATCGCAAAAATGATATCTGAATATGCAGCATCATCACCGGATGAATTTGTTGCAGAAACCTTTGCTTCATTAATGGAAGGAAATATAGGCAAATTCAACGAGGACATAATAAATGCCTATAAAAGATTCAAAGGTCCTCTACTTGATTTTTTTGAAAAACAATAATTCTTTTTGTTCCATATAAAAGGTACGTGATATAATTGGACTATAAATAGAGAGGGCAACATGTATAATCCTAAATCACACAAAGCGGAAGAATTTATTTCTCACGAGGAAGTATTAGAAACTCTTGAATACGCCGAAAAAAATAAAAACAATAAAGAGTTAATAGAAAAAATACTTGAAAAAGCCAGGCTCAAAAAAGGTTTATCTCATAGAGAAGCTGCCGTTTTATTAGATTGTGAAATCGAAGAAAAAAACAAAGAAATATTTGAGCTTGCAATGGAAATAAAACAGGATTATTACGGAAACAGAATAGTCCTCTTTGCCCCTTTATACTTGTCAAATTACTGCGTAAACGGATGTGTATATTGCCCATACCATCATCAAAACAAACATATTCCCAGAAGAAAATTAACCCAAGAAGAAATAAGAAATGAGGTTATTGCTCTTCAAGATATGGGACACAAAAGACTTGCAATCGAAGCAGGTGAAGATCCCGTAAACAATCCAATCGAATACATTTTGGAATCATTAAACACTATATACTCCGTAAAGCATAAAAATGGTGCAATAAGAAGAGTAAATGTAAATATTGCTGCGACTACCGTAGAAAACTACAAAAAGCTACACGATGCGGGCATAGGAACTTATGTACTATTCCAAGAAACATATAATAAAGAAACATACGAAAAACTACATCCGACAGGTCCAAAACACAACTATGCTTACCATACGGAAGCTATGGATAGGGCAATGGAAGCAGGAATAGATGACGTCAGCCTGGGTGTACTATTCGGATTAGAACTATACAGATATGAATTTGCGGCTCTGATGATGCACGCAGAACACCTTGAAGCAGCATTCGGAGTTGGACCTCACGCAATAAGCGTTCCAAGAATAAAGAAAGCAGATGATATTGACCCCTCGACTTTTGACAATGGTATAGATGATGATACATTTGCCAAAATAGTGGCTTGTATAAGAATAGCAACACCATATACAGGAATGATTATATCAACAAGAGAATCAGAACAATGCAGAGAAAAACTTTTAAAACTCGGTATTTCTCAAATGTCAGGCGGTTCAAAAACAAGTGTTGGCGGATATTTTAATCCAATGCCGGAAACAGAAGATTCTTCTCAATTTGATATATCAGATAAAAGGCCTCTTGATGAAGTAATTAAGTGGCTTATGGAACTTGGATATCTGCCAAGTTTTTGCACAGCTTGCTACAGAGCAGGCAGAACAGGTGAAAGGTTTATGGAAGTTTGTAAACAACAACAAATACACAATTTCTGCCACCCAAATGCAATCATTACGCTAAAAGAATATCTGGAAGATTATGCTTCGCCTGAGACAAAAGCAATTGGTGAAAGATTGATTGAAAAAGAAATGCAAATTCTTGAAAGCGGCGAAAAAATAAAACAAGCTGTTGCAGAAGACCTGATTAAAATAGAACACGGAGAAAGAGACTTTAGATTTTAATATCTAAGCAAAAATCTTAAGTCTTCCAAGACACAATCTCTTTTATTGAGTTTTTACAATAAAGGTTATTTTTATCTGCCGTTTTTTACAGTGATTTCAAACTTAGGAAACATCGGATCTTTAGATGCAAAGTGTGAGTATATAAGTGTCTTTGGTAAAAACATATTCTTAGGCATCTCAAAGACACCTTTTATCAACTGATATTGCTGTTGATTTTCAAATTGGTACTTATAAAAGTCAGTATTAGTATCATTCAACAACATAAAAGATGCAGGCTTAAACCAAGGTTTACGAACAGTTATCTTATTATTTTTAAAAGAAGATATTTTTACAATTACAACATCAGGAAAATAAGACTGAACCTCTGTTGGAGTGAGTTCCTGTGCTTCAAATTTTTCTCCGTTAAATGTAAATTTGTAAAATTTCAATGTATGAGCGTTATATCCGATTAGAGAAGTTCCATCCAAAAACTCATAGGTTGAGCCGGCTCCCATATCATATTGTTTTTGAGCTGTATCATACTCACTATATCCGCCTGAACCTTTTGTCATATATTTTGTAAAAAGAAGATCTTCTTGATTTAGCTGAGAGCGAGACCATTCTTTTGTTTCCATATTGTAGTATACAGACTGAGTGTCTTTTACTTCATTTGTAACAGGCAATTTATAATTATATGCATATCCGCTAAGAGCTGATACCCAAAAAACAGATAACAGAACTAATAAGTTTTTCATAAAAGAGAACTCTCCTATTGTACAATTACCAAGATTATACAACAGAAAAAAGTCCCTGCATATTATACTAACGTTACAGAGACTTTTTTAACTAATTGTCAACAAAATTATTTTACAGCTTTTTGTACTTCAGCAGTAATATCGTTGCCGCCGTAAAGAACTACGCCTTTTGCGATAACCATAGAGTAGTTATGAGCTTTTGCCTTTTGAGCAATTGTTGCTGATATACTCTTGTCGATTGTAGCTAATTTTGAAGCATAGTCTTTTTGTATTGCATTTCTTTTTGCATTCAATTCTTTGTTATACTTAGCTTCAAGAGCTTTTTTCTTGGTAGCATTAGGCTCTTTAGCTACAGCTTCTCTTGCTGTTTTTACAAAATTCGAAAGTTCTTTGATTTTTGCTTCTCTATCAGCCTTTAATGTCTTAACCTGTGCAGAAGAAGCAACTACTTTTTGAACATCAACAACAGCTATCTGATTAGGCATATCTGACATTGCATAATTGCTCACTGTCATACCTATTACGAATGCACTCAATGTCAGAGCAAAATACTTAATACCATTTTTCATACAAAAACCTCCTCTAATATACAACCAATATTCTACAACATAAAAAGCAAATAACACAATCTTTAGGACAAAAGAAGTTTACTTGACAAAGGATATTTAAAATTATAGAGTTGTGTAGGTAGGTATTCTGGTATATTTATATGGCAGTTAGAGTATTATTAATCCTTTTGTCTCTCACAATATTGGCAAATATAATTATTTTGGCAGTTAGCTTTATTTTTAATGTCAATTTGTACAAAAAACATGGTAAAGCTATGCTGAATTGGTATGGCTTTTTTGTCATACTAATTGTTGTAATATACACAGTGCTATCAATCATCGGCTTAATATAAGTTTAATCGGAGGAAAAATGGCTGAATATAAAAACGGAGTTTCAGGCAAATTTGACACAAAAGAACTTGCCACACCAACTTTGATAGTTGTTTTGTTGGTTGTGTTTATTATCATTTGCAACCCAATTGCAATGGTTGGAGTTGGAGAAAGAGGAGTCAAAGTTACACTCGGAAAAGTTTCTCCTGAAAGTTACGGAGAGGGTATTCACCTTATCACCCCTTTCATATCAAAGATAAAAAACATGGATGTAAAGACCCAAAAAAGATTTATAGAAACATCTGTTTATACAAAAGACATCCAACAAGCAAGGATTTCTTATGTAATAAATTATAACCTGCAACCTGATAATGCACACAAGATGTACAGAGAAGTCGGCATGAACTACGAAGATACAATTCTCATGCCGGTTGTTGAAGGTACAATAAAAGACGTAATTGGTAAGTGGAATGCACAAGATTTAGTTGCAAACAGAGAAATTGCAACAAGGGAAATTCTTACAAAACTGCAAAAACATCTGGTAGACAATTATATAAACATTACAGATTTCCAGATGACAGCTATCAACTACTCTGATGTATTTGAAAGAGCTATTGAAAGCAAAGTTACAGCTCAACAAGAAGCACTAAAAGCCAAAAACAAAACAGTACAAATCCAAGAAGAAGCAAAACAGAAAGTAATATCTGCAGAAGCAGAAGCCAGATCAATGTCAATAAGGGCAAATGCTTTGTCAAAAAACAAAGCACTTGTTGAATATGAAGCAGTACAAAAATGGGATGGAAAGTTACCTGAATATATGCTAGGCAACTCAATACCATTTATAAATCTCAATAACTCATATTCACAAAATAAAAGGAAATAAAATATGAAAGTTTTATTGCTAAACGGAAGCTCAAATAAACATGGCTGTACATATACAGCTCTTTGTGAAGTGGCAAAAGCACTAAATAAAGAAAATATCGAAACAGAAATTTTTCAAATAGGAAATGAACCTCTCAGAGATTGTTGTGGATGTAAAGCCTGCCGTAAAGGTGAACCCAGATGTGTTTTTGATGACATAGTAAATGAATTCATTGAAAAAGCAAAAGACTGCGATGGATTTGTGTTTGGTTCTCCTGTTTATTACGCACATCCGTCAGGAAGACTCCTTTCTTTTATCGACAGAGCCTTCTATGCAGGTGGAAAATATTTTGCATTCAAACCTGCTGCTTCTGTTGTATCAGCAAGAAGAGCAGGAACTACCTCATCTATAGAGGTAATAAACAAGCACTTTACAATAAACAACATGCCTGTAGTATCTTCTTCATATTGGACAATGGTTCATGGAAATACTCCTGAAGAAGTTATGGAAGACAAAGAGGGCATACAAATTATGCAACAACTGGGTATGAACATGGCTTGGTTGTTAAAATGCATAGACAAGGGAAACACTAGTGGAATTGAAAAACCGAGTATTCCGGAAAAAATTATGACAAATTTCATAAGAAATGTGCGTTAACAAAACTTAATTTATTTTTTAAATAAGACAATTATTCTCCTCAAAAAAACTTTCTTACTGTATACGAGTTTTTAGAGGAGAATATTTTTATGAGTTTAACAATTAGTGCAAATTTTGAAGTACCAAGCACATATGCAAAAAAAGATGAAAAAACGAGTGAAAAGAATAAAACAGAAGTTTTTACAACAAAACTTCAGGGCACAAATGATAAAGTTGAAATCCCCAAAAAGCACACAAATCCTAAACTTGAAAAAATGATGCCTCTAAGAGAAGTTACAATTCAAAGTGGAGACAACGGACCTGATGCAATAGCAGCAAGATTGGGATTAAATCCTCAAGATTTAAACGATCAACTAAGAGATATGAAAGACCCCAAAACAGGAAAACTATTAATTCCTGAGGGGTACAAATTTGATGAAGTAGGCCATAAAAAAGATTTGCCTTGGTTTAAAGAAGGATACAAATTAAAAATCAGATATCCAAAAACAGAAACAGAAAAAGAAAATTATGAAAACTTCGTACAACAAAGACGAAGAGACCTTTATAACAGAAAAGCAGAAAACGAAAGAAAAGCAAAAGAAGCCGCCGAAGCCGCTAAAGCAGCCCAAGAAGCAGCAGAACCTTGGTGGAAATTCTGGTAATAATTATTAAATTTAATCAAATCAATGCCTGCAATATTTTTGCAGGCTTTTTGGTGTAAAAGGATAAATCAAAAAACTCAAATACAAATTCAAATTATACATTTGAGTTCAAAATTTGTTTAAGAAAAATTAAATATTCTAAGATAAAATAGCAAAAAAAAATTATCATAAGAATTAAAACTAAAAAAGGATGAATAAGATGAGAATATCACCTTTAAGAAGTAGTTTTTCTTTTGATAATAAGGTAATAAATAAAAAACAGACAGAAAATTATATAAATACCCCATCAAACCCTATTTACACAACTAAAATCTCTTTTAAAGGCTCTGATGTAAACAGAAACCAAATACTCGTACTAAGTGCAGAATGCACACCGTATTCGGTCTCAGGAGGTCTCGGTTCAGTCATAAGAGATATGACAGAGGCTTACAAAAAGCAATATCCAAACAAAGACCTGAGACTTATGCTTCCTTTTTACAATCCGCAGTTGTCATTTAACGGTCCAAAGCCTTTATATGTGGTAAGCGGAGTAAAAAATAAAGATGGAAACGATTATTTAAACTTCAATTTAGAGGATACAGGAATACAAACAGATTTTAGATACGGTGTTAGAAAAAGCAATGTTAAACTTTACAAAGCTAAATCACCAGAAAACGGAGTAACTACATATTTCTTGTATTTCCCTGAGCTGAATAACGTCAAAAAGGAGTATGCACTGGATGACTACTCTATGTTTGAAAAATACTGCGCATTCAGTAATGCGGCCATCGCCCTAAGAGACAAAATGAAGAATTCAAAAGAAGACTTCAATCCTGCAATATTACATACAAACGATTGGCATACTGCATTTGCTGCCATAAACTCTAAAGATACAAATAAAGATGTAAAATCTATTCACGGCTTACTAAATGCTCATGCTCATTTCCAAGGTCGATATTTTCCATTCGCAGCAGCTTTAAACAACTTTAGCCAACCTCAAATAGAGAGACTTATCAATAATAGAGATTTTAAAAGAGAAGTAATGAACCTCATTTTTGATAATAAAGATATACTCTTAAACGAAAGGACTCAAAAAGAAGCAAGAACAAGCAATTTAAGCACAAATCTCAACAATGCCGAATTTATGACAGCAGTCCTTGAAAATGTTGCTGATAATTATCAAAAACTTTTTAATGACCCCAAAAACTCTTTAACATATTCCTGTATAAATGATATCATCCGCAGAGAATTTAGGGATGTATGCTGGGATGAAAATAACAAATTTAATGCAACAGTTAATGCGCTAAAAAATGCGGATGCTTGGTTTACGGTATCACACACACATCTAAATGAACTACTTACCCAGCCTGAATTTTCATCACTTAGTCTATACAATATGATGAGAGTGAAACTTGATAAAGGTTCTGACATATTAAACAAAATAGACGTAAAAAGGTATGACCCGGAAAATTCTTCACAAGTTCTTAGGACTTATAATGCCGACACATATTTAATAGGTAAACATATAAATAAACAATTTTTATTCAAACAATTTGACAAGTACAATATAAGCAGGAAAAATTTCAGTTCAAGACTTATAAACAATCCTGAAAACGCCTCTGTGTATGGATACTTGGATAGCAGATACTGGTCATACCCTCTTGCAATGAACATCAGCAGATTCGATACAAACCAAAAGGGCTCGGATATTGCTCTTAAAACCGCAGAAATTCTTTTAAAACAGAATCAAAAAATAAACTTTGTATTCGCCCTACCTGGGATTAAAGCACTAAACCAACCGTTATTAAAAGAGTTTGAAGAAAGTATAATAAAAAAATACCCCGGAAGAGTTGTTCTAATTGATGCATATGTACCAATAAATCAATATGCCGCTTCTGCAGATTTTTCAATTATCCCAAGCCGTTCGGAAACCTGCGGACTAGTCGGCTACCAATCAATGAGAATGGGAGCAATTCCTATCAGTGCACCAATCGGAAGCATGAATGATTGCCTGATTACCCCATATCACGACATAAAAAAAGCTATGGGATTTAAAGCACCTTTGCATTTTCTTAACTGCAACAATCCACCCAAAGTTCTTGCCAATACTATAAACACAGCTATAGATTTTTATTATGATGAACCTCAGCAATTTCACAGAATGACTAAAAACTGTATGCTGTATGACAGCAGCTGGAAAAATGCAGTTGTTGAACAAAATAGTCTTTACGAAAAAGTGCTGGACAACAAAAAAACAGGTTCGCTAACAATAAACGACCTGAAAGAATCATCTGAACAGCATAATCTTAAGATTTTAAGAGAAAAAGATATCCCAAATTTGCAAAAGGCAGATGTCCTTGTTTTATTAGCACACCCTGATGATGAAATATTCTTTCTACCCGTTTTAAAAGCACTCAAAGAAGGTAAAAGCGTACAATTTGTTTATTCAGCCTTGGGAGAAAAAGGCTACTACAAAGCAGGTGCGCCAAGCACAAAAGAAGAGCTTTCAAAACATAGAGAATACGAGCTTTTGGATGCATTAAACGATCTTGGAGTAAAAAGAAACCCTGTCCTGCTTGATATTCCTGATTTGGAATTTTATAAGGAAGAATATACAAATAAAATATCAGAAACTTACAAAAAAATAATAGAAAAAGTACAACCTGAAGAAGTATGGTCATTTGGTCCTGATGGATTTACAGGAAACGGTGATCATAAATTAACAGGGAAATTGGCTTTTGACAGGCTAAAAGAATACAATAATGAACACAATAAGAATATAAAATTATTCCAACCCGCTCTAACAGCTAAAGATGCTCAGACATTCAAGGATTATGCATCATATGCAACAGATGCCTTTGATTTTGTTACACCATCAGATATACAAGCAGAGTATACTCAAGACGTTTCCGAATACAAAAACACATTCGAAAAATCATTAAAAGACTACAAATCGCAATGGTCCCCAAACGAAGTAAAAGCTATTACAGATTTTTACAACAACAATCCTGTTCATTATGTATCAAGAAAAGATTTTCCTGAAATTGATGCAAAACTAAACCCTTGGCAACACAGAAGAGAAGAATTCAGCAGAAATTACGGACATGATTTTGAAGAATTTAATGGTGGTGTTTCATTTAAACCATCAAATTTAAACTGTAAAATAAACCTGTATCTTGCAGACTTCAACACAAACCAGGAAAGATTGTGGATAGAAACATCAGGATTAAAAGACAAAGAAATGGCACCTAGTATTTTAGAATCAATACTACAAAACGCAGAGAGAATTACGAATATCCCAAAATTCAAAAACGTAAAATATTTTGACATAGTTTTATATAAAGAAAAAAACCAAAATGATAAAGTAAAAATAACAATACCGGTTAAAGAAGCAAAAAGATTTCTGCCTTTCACAGATAAACTCATAGAAGCTCCTGAGCTGTGTTACACATTAAATAGATTGGCAGGTATTTTACCACCTTTTGCATATAAAGATATTTAGCGCAGAATAAAAGGTGTATTCGTTTAATATAAAATACACCTTGAAAAAACATTCTAAATAAAGCAATTTAAAATAAATTCAACTAATTATTTTGACTGTTTATCAATTCTTTCAAATCTTCTTCTGTCATCTTAAACTCTTTGTTGCTGCTCGAATATTTGTAATTATCTTTTAGAACCTTACCCTCTTGCCAAAGGTTAGAATGCTCATTGAATGCTTCTTTTGTAAGAATAACATATCTGTCTTGCAGGTCTAAAGACGTTTTTTCTTCAACAGGTGAGATAAAATCCTCATCAAGTTTTTCGCCCGGTCTTGCCCCAATATATTCTATTTTTGCATCAGGAGCAACTTGTTTTGCTAATTCGAGAATACTTGTATTTTTTAATTTTGGTATAAATACTTCTTCCCCATTCATAATTTCAATACTGGAAAGAATTAAGTCAGAGGCCTGTTTTGGTGTCATAAAGAATCTTGTCATATCCTTATCTGTAACTTTGACTACCCCTGATTTACTTTGTTCTTTAAACAGAGGAATTATGCTTCCCCTACTTCCTATAACATTACCCAATCTCACACAACTGAATTTAGGACCATTTTCTTCGCTATATTTATTTGCATTTGAAAATAATTTTTCAGATACAAATTTTGTAGCACCGTATAGATTGGAAGGACTTGATGCCTTATCGGAACTCACCGCAAGAACCCTTTTTACATTGCTGTTAAGAGCTGCTTTTATAATATTTCTTGCGCCATCGATATTGGTTTTAACGGCTTCTTCGGGATTTTCCTCACAAATAGGAACATGTTTCATTGCTGCTGTATGTATTACTACATCTACATTTTTAAATGCTCTTTCCAAGGCTTGTTCATCTCTAACATCGCCGATTATATATGAAAGTTTTGTATTTTTGTTATTTTTAAACTTCATAACATGTTGTTTCATCTCATCTCTTGAATAGACGATAACTCTCTTGGGCGAATAATCTCTGAACAACGAATCGATAAGATAGTTACCAATTGTCCCTGTTCCGCCTGTTATTAAAATTGTTTTGTTGTTCAAATCATACTTTTTTTCATGGATGTTATCAGTTTTCCCAAAGCTGGGATTGAAATATATTATATTACCGCTGTACAATCGAGGCATAGACTTCAGCTCAGACATCTCTGTTTTTTGCAAATTTGCATTTATTTTATGTTCAGAATTCATCGTTTTGCCGTATCTGTAATTTGAATAATGAAAATTTGTTATTGGATTAATCATTTTACCACCTTTATTTGTTTATTTATACTAAATTTTAAAATCCGAAAATGCAGAAGAAACACCAATGCCTGATTGCATTTTTAAAGATTGATTCAACGCATTGGTATTTTTTTGCATTTTTACTTTATTCTTTAATTTTGTGCAAATGTACAACAATACACAGAACAAAGAAACTGTTGATAAGAATATCAAACCTTTTTTATTTATCCTGCCTAATTTTCTTTTAGGAAGTTCAGCAGACTGTTCTATAATTTCATCATCTTTTACAAGAATATCTCTGTATTTAACGATTTTTGCATACAAATCGGGATTAGATTGGTCCAACCCTTTGGCTTTAAATATTTTTTCAAGAGCATCCATCGGATTGAAACCATAGCCTTCTTTTAGCGCATCTATATACGCTTTTTCATAATCTATAGGAATTTTGTGAGAATAAGCAAGGGGATTATTATAATCCTGCATATCAAATCTATCAGCCCTACCAAACACATCCATATAAAAGACCATCGTATTTTTTGCCATCATTGCTTCAGCGTACTTTGCTTTTGCAAACTCAACAGGATTAGACAAAATCTCCTTTGAAATCTTTAAAATTCTGGATAAAGGTTCAATTTGCTGGTATTTGTAGCGTTTTTCGACTTTAACACCGTTCTCCGTTACAATGTCAGGTATTTCATTAGCAATTTGTCTCAAAGGCTGCGGGTCATGATTTCCTACTCCCAAAACATACTCGTCCGGTGCAAAATTTCTATAATTTATAAACGCATCATTATTACCCCAGTTGTCAGACATATAAGTAGAACTGTAGACCTTTGTTCTACCCTTTAAAGGAGGTATCAACTCTCTGTCGTTAACCATTGCTCTAAAGTCCAAAGGATTAGCTTCAAATTCGTGCAACAGATTTTTCAAGTCATAATCTTGACCTTTTATTTCCCTTACCCAAGTTTCAATATTTTTTAAAATAGAATCACCCATTTCCCAGATTTCTGAGTGTCCTTCAAGATTTGTCAATTTGGGAGAGACATAAGACCAAGATGCATCAAACCTTATTATATCTCCACGTTTTGCATTAAGCTGCACTTTTCTTTTTAACAGCTTATAAGCATCACTTTCGGGATTTAAAATTTCATTGTATTTTAAAGCAGGCAAATTCCAAGACGGAACACCTATTTTTGTATCCTTTAAAAAAGCATTTGGGAAAGCAGCCACTTCTTGAGGAGAAAAACCGATTTCACAATCAACACATAGCTGTAATCCTAATTTGTTCAAGTTGTTTTTTGCTATTTTAAGATGTTCTTCTGCAAGAAATTGCTTGAATTTAAAAAATTCTCTATCAATGCCATTTTGTACTTTGGATAGAGATTCAAGCCAGTCATCATTTTCTTTAACAAAAACATCAAACTTTTGTCTCAGTTGATTGTGCTCATCCAGCTTTTTGAACCGTTCAAATGCTTTTTTTAGCATATTGTCAAAGGGAGAACCATCATCCACGACATTAGAATAATTCGTACGAGTCATCTTTTCGGGGATATCATTTTTTTCCACTACATTTTTTATTTCATCTGTTTTAAGAAGTTTTTCAAAAGACTCATCCAAAAGTAATTCCGGATTAATTAAATGACTTGATAAAGGTAGAGCAGAAGAACCATAAGCACAATACAAATTTTTAACAGGTTTTATCGGTCCTAAAGGCAAAACCTCGACCGTATTAACACCCAAATAAGTTTTCATCGTTTCAAAGAACTTGCAAGAATCAACAGAAGAAAGATTTCCAACTCCCGTATTAATTTCAGGACGTTGAGGCAAACAAGCATCATGAACTATAAAAATAGACTTACCGGTTTGACCGACACACTGCTTGGCTTTTTTAAGAGTATCAGAATAGCCTGATATTTCCTCTTCTCTCAATGCTCTTTTGAAACTCAAATTTTGAGTTTTAGATGATATACGCATATATAATCCTTTTTTGCATTAAATCATCAAAATAAAAAAATTTGTTAGTATTTTTTAAATTGTTACATAAAAAACAACAAACGAACTTACCCAAATATAGAGTAAACACCGGTTAGGAATACACAACTTATGTATACATATTAAAAATTTTCAGAACTTCAAAATTTTACCAAATACACAAACTGCATAGCAATTATCCACATATTACCCACAGTTTTTTGATGATTTTTCCCTCATTTTAAACCACACTATTAAAGATAAATAGCTCAACAAGATACCTGTTCCTGAAAAAATATATATGAATATTATGAAAGCAATATCTGAAGATGACAAAATGGTTAATTCTTGTTGTTTAGTTTCTAGTATAAATAAATTATTTAATATACCAATTAAAAATGCTAAAGGAATAAAATTACATAAAAAATCAGAAATTATTACATTTGATAATATTTTAGTCCGAAATTTTTTATTCAATAAAAATTTTGTTAAAAACTTATATGAAAAATCTTTTTTAAATTTTTTCATGAGTAAAATAGGAAATACTAAAATTTTTATCAAAATATGTGATAACCAAAACAATAAAATAAGAATATAGTACACAAGCCATAGAAAATTATATGACTTATCTGAAAAAGGGAAACTTCCAATTAATCCGAAAATAAAAAAGCAGACAATTCCACCAAAGAAAATAATATTAGAACTTAATATTATATTTAATCTGAAAAATTGTCTGCTATTCATAAAATAATTATATTGTTTTTTCTTCTTTTATCAATATGTCATCCAAATACTTTCCGGGACTTCTATTTCTGTTATCGAATAATGTGGTATTATAATATCATTTTGTTGTAGCACACGAGGAATTGCTATTATAGGATTACTTTCACCCTCATTAAAATCATAAGTGTCAATAACTTTAGCATGTAATGTGTTATTTGAATCAAGATGAATATCAATAATATCTGAATGTTTAATAGCTAAATATAAGTTTAAACTAGACCTATAGCCAAAAGCTAAATAATTATCTTTAATAGAACGATTGTCAATCAGGTTATTTTTGTTGTTATGTATTAGTGTTTGGAATTCTTTTGATGCAGCTATGTCTGAAGCAACAGAACTGTTTTTATCATAAGTTACTCCCATTGTATTTTGTGACATTTTTTGTGATTTTAACTTGTTGCTTACAAAATCTTTTAACTTCTGACTATCTAAATCATTTAAGGATTCTACAACCATTGCATTTTCTTTTTTTAGATATTCTTTACCACGAGTATCTGGATTTGATGATACATGCCAAAAACCTGCTCCATCATGTAAATCTGGTCTGACATATTCTGTTGAAGCTACTATTTTATCAATAGCTTCTTTTAGTTGTTTCAAAGAAATTTGTTTAAATTCATTAATTATTTTTTCTATCTTTTTAATCTCATATTGGTCAATCGTATCAAGTGTAAGAGATTCTATCTTGTCAATGAGCATATAAATATCATATGTCGTTCTTGTGAGTTTGTTCTCAAGCGAGTTTAGTTCTGTATCCTTGTTCTCTTTCATCAGTTTTTCTATCTGTTCTCGTAGTACACTTGTGTCTCCAAGAAGTTCGTTTGCTTGAAGTTTTAGCTGCTCAATTTCTTCTTTGTATTCATCAAGCTCAGCATCTATTTCATCTACCACACTGATTTCTTCAACCTTACAGTGATTATATATCTAACTTTTTCATTGTAGCAAAATATTTATAGCCTTATGGATAATAAAATTTTTTAAAAGTATACCAATTACCCACAGTTTTTTGATGATTTTTCCCTCATTTTAAACCACACTATTAAAGATAAATAACTGATAAAGACACCACCCCCGCCTATTAAAAAATAAAACCCAAAAGCTTGTAAAAAATCCTTAATATCTGTTAAAAACGATGAAGCTAAAAAAGCAAGGATAAGAATAATATCAGCTAAAACTGAAAAGAGTAAAACTTTATATCTAAAACTTTTTTGCTTTTTTATTTTTTCAAAAAAATTGCCAATATACTGATTGTTTTTACTAAATTTGTAAATTAAAGGAAAAATAAATAATTTTGAAACATAGTATAAAAGTAAAAAAACAATAAGATTAAATACAAGAAAACAATCTTTTAAAATAAATTCATTATTAGAATATTCATTCAATGCAATAATAATTACAATTGATGAAACTAACAATATTGGTATAACAGGTGTTAACAAAAAATTTAGAATCCAAAATAACAAATAAAAAAGTCTTTTCATATATTAATAATAACAAACAGGGATATAAAATACTACATATCCCTGTTTATAGTTTTAGTAATTAAGCCATTGTTCTTTAGGTATTTTTAAAACAGTTATATTATAGTATGGTTCAAGTTTACCTTTATCTTGATATTCACCGCCTTTTTTAACAAGAGGATTATCCTCAAATTTGTTAAAATCATATGTATCTACAACTAAAGCATATAAATTATCATTAGAATCAAGTTTGATATTTATAATATCTGCATAATGGTATGCGTTTCGTAGATTGCCTTGTTCAAAAGATAAGCTAGTATCTTCAATTCTTCGGTTATGCAATAGCTCTTCTTTTTTGTCAGAAATTAATGTTCTAAAACTATTTTCTCTTTTAATAGCTTGTGATACAGAACTATGCTCATTGTATAAAACACCTCTGGTTTCACTTGTTCCTATTTGTTTTAACAATTTTTCTCTGATAAATAATTCCAAGTTATGGTTATTTAAGTCAGAAACTTTTTCATATATTCTACCATTTTTGTTAATATATTCTTTTGCGGTAGAACTAGAAAATTTACTTGCAGCAATTTCATAGAAAGCAGCACCATCAGGTTGGTTTTGATATTTACCATAGACTTGAACAGCTTTATCAAAAACAGGTTTAGGAGTATATTTAATAACTATTGGTTCTAAATTTTTATATATATTACTAACTTCTTTTTTTATAATATCAATCTGCTGATCAATCTTCTGTATCTCAAATTTGTCAATCGTATCTCGGGAGAGAGATTCAATCTTGTCAATGAGCATATAAATGTCATATGTCGTTCTTGTGAGCTTGTTCTCAAGTGTTTTTAGTTCTGTATCCTTGTTCTCTTTCATCAGTTTTTCTATCTGTTCTCTTAGTACACTTGTGTCTCCAAGAAGTTCATTTGCTTGAAGTTTCAGCTGCTCTATTTCTTCTTTGTATTCATCAAGTTCAGCTTCTATTTCATCTACCACACTGATTTCTTCAACCTTACAACGACAATTCGGATGAGGTCTTTGTGGTACCTCGTCTTCTTCAAATTCTTTGCCGTTTAAGGCTGCACATTTTTCACATGTGTTTTCTCCAAATTCTGCTATCCATTTGTACTTTCTTTTTACCGCATAGCTTACATGACCTTTTAATGTAAAGTTCCCCATTATCTTAAACCTCCTAAATTATTCTGAATTTGATTAACTAATGCTTTGGTATTTACGGCATAATTACTTGATGTTGATATTACGGTATTGCTCACTGCTCCTTTTCGTATTGCATTTTTGATAATATCTATACCGTAATGTTTAAAAATGTCATAAAAGGCGCGAAAAGTTTTTTCTCCAAACTCACCGTCTTCTTTTAACTGTTCTTTCAAATCTTTGTGCAAAAAATTTAATCCTGTTTGAAAGTCTTTTACAGCTTGTTCTTTCCCGACTGTAAAAACGTGTTGTTTGATAAAGTCTGCTATTTCTTTGTAATTTTCATTTTCAAATTCAATTGAAACAGCTTCAGGGTTCAGTAGTTTTTCTCTTTTTTGTCTCATTGAATGCAACTGATTTCTCAGATGTTCTTCAAATTGTTGTGTTGGGGGTTTGTTTAATGTTGATTTTTCGGGGAATAGCAGTTTTGACACCTGCATAAAGTCTTTTTCCATAAATTTCCTCCTTATGGATTTTTGAAGTACATATCTAACCTGATTATTGTAGCAAATTAATTGTACCCATTCGGGTAATAATTTTTGTTAAAATCCTATTGACAAAATTTTAGTTAAAAAACATAAAATATAGACTGGGTTCGGCTGAGCAACGCTTGCGTTGCGATTTCTGATTTTTAGCGACAGGATGGCACTGTAACCACGCATAATATAAAAAAATAGTCAATGTCACTGTTTCAAGATTAAGTAATTTTGCCTCAACAAATGCGTTTTCGTGACGCCATTTAGCACGCATCGCCACAGCTCTGCGGCTAAAGAAGGCAAAAATAGCATAGACTAGGTTCGAACCAGTGACCTCCCGGACTCTGCCGAAAAAAGCTGACTAAATGTCAGGTTTTTGAGAGGGAGCCGAGCGCTTCTATAAATAATTATAAAAAATCAATAAAAATAGCATAGACTGGGTTCGGCTGAGCGGCGCTTGCGTTGCGATTTCTGATTCTTAGCGACAGGATGGCACTGTAACCACGCATAATATAAAAAAATAGTCAATGTCACTGTTTCAAGATTAAGTAATTTTGCCTCAACAAATGCGTTTTCGTGACGCCATTTAGCACGCATCGCCACAGCTCTGCGGCTAAAGAAGGCAAAAATAGCATAGACTAGGTTCGAACCAGTGACCTCCCGGACTCTGCCGAAAAAAGCTGACTAAATGTCAGGTTTTTGAGAGGGAGCCGAGCGCTTCTATAAA
>CALVEK010000030.1 GCA_944326555.1 Candidatus Gastranaerophilales bacterium
CTGAAATTTTTGTTTCTGAGAGATAAAATCTCTTTTGATATGCGTATTTCTTTCTTTTGGGATACTTTTCTTTCTTTACTCGCATAAAAAGAAAGAAAAGTATCAAAGAAAAAACAATTCCATTTTAATTTTTTATATCTTCATTTCTTTTCTTTTGGATTGCGTAGGCAAAAGAAAAGAAACGAAGCAAAGAAAAGAAAACCGACGCAGGTTACAACAAGGGCTTATAGCCCTTGTATTTTTTTAAGATTATTTTTATCCCGACCTTTGTGAAGTGAACTACATAAACTTATTTAAACAACAATAAGTTCCATTTGTTTGAGGACAGTTTAAACTGTCCGAGTTATGGAACTTGGGTTTAAATTAGTTTATGTGAGAACGTAACAACCGGTCGGAGTTTTCTTGGGCTCCACCCGTTCTTTACGCTAAAGAATGGGTGGAAAGTATTTTTTTTGTTATTTATCCGTTCAATAAGTATTCAGAGTTAGCAGACCATATTAGATGTTCATTTCTTTTCTTTTTTTGCGATAAAAAAGAAAAGAAACGGAACCAAAGAAAAGAAAAAGAACGCAAGATTAAAAGAGCTTTTACGGTCTTTGAGCAGAAATTTCATCTCACAAGGAGTTGTAAATTTCTACTCAAATCCCTAAAATCTCTAACAAAAGGCTTCGCCCGACAGGGGCTTACAGCCCCCGTACCCCCTGTTACATTTAGAACAAATTTCATCGGAGTTCGGGGCAAAGCCCTGATGGCGTAGCAAGGGTTAGAGATTTTTAACGAAGAAAGGAAAATTTACAGCCTGAAATGGCTGAAATTTTTGTTTCTGAGTGATAAAAGCTCTTTTGATATGCGTATTTCTTTCTTTTGAGATACTTTTCTTTCTTTACTCGCATAAAAAGAAAGAAAAGTATCAGAAAGAAACAATTCCATTGAAAATATTATTTTTATCAGTAAATTTCATGATAAAATATCACTGTTGAGTTGGTTAGACTAAAAGATTGGACCCTTCCCCATGGGTGATGAAGATAAGCAGTTTGAGGCATCCCACCAAAAACTGGAAAAAGCAAGAAAAGAAGGTCAGGTTGTAAAATCCAAAGATTTTTCAACCGCATTGGCTATGATAGTAATGTTTTTTACCATAGCAAAACTTGCACCTTTTATTTTTGACCAAATATCAAGGCTTTTTGTACTTTGCTATGAGCAAATTCCTAACCAACATTTAGAAGTGATTGGATTACCATATTTACTTTTTATAACACTTGTACCGACAATCTTAATCATCGGTCCGATTCTCTTTCTTGCAATGTTTATTGCAATCATAGGTGATTTTATACAAGTTGGACCACTTTTCACAACCACTCCGCTTGCCCCAAAACTAGATAAACTTAACCCTACAAAATATTTTAAGAACATAATGTCCGTAAAAACATTGTTTGAGCTTGTAAAAAACATTATAAAAGTACTTGTGTTAGGATGGGTCGGATGGTCAGTATACAGTGCACATTTTGAAATAATTCTCGGTCTAGCAGCAATGGATAACAATTTTGCAATTATGCAAGAATTCGGTTCTTTGATTATGGACTTTGTTATAAAAGCAAGTATTGCATTTTTAATCATTTCTGCAGCCGATTACGGTATGACAAGATGGAAATTCTTACAAGACCAAAAAATGTCATTTAAGGAAGTAAAAGACGAATACAAAAACACAGAAGGAGACCCGAACGTAAAAGCAGCATTACGTCAGCGCAGACAGCAAATGATGCAGCAGGGCATGATGGATGCGGTTCCTGATGCTGATTTTGTAGTTACAAACCCAACTCACATTGCCTGTGCTTTAAAATATGACCAAGAAGAAATGGAATCTCCTAAACTGATAGCTAAAGGTACTGAGCTTTTTGCAAAAAAAATCATAGACATAGCAAGAGAACACGGAGTCCCAGTTATAGAAAACCCACCCGTTGCAAGAGCAGTTTTTAGACTCGTAGAAGTAAACAGAGAAATCCCTCCGGATTTGTACAAAGCCGTAGCTGAAATTTTACTGTTTGTTTATAATTTGCGAAAATCACAAAAACCTAGTAATATAGAAACTAAGAAGACAGATAAGAAATAACCATGGTAAATCACACTTCTCAAAATAACAAAATAAAAGAATATATATCTATAGTAGAAAAAGTAGCGAGAGTTGAACATCGCCGTATTCCATCTCACATGGTGGACTATGAGGAGTTAGTTTCTATAGGTATTATTGCTGTTCAAGCAATGATTAAAAATAAAACAGAAGAACAGCTTGAAAAATACAATAGCTCGTACATTGGTACTGCAGTAAGATGGGCTATAAGAAACGAATTAAGAAACAGATATAAATGGTACACCCTCAAACACAATAAGACGGATGATGATGAAGAGGGTTCATCAGAAGATGGTTTGGAAGTATCACCAGGTAAAGTTAGAGAAGCTATTTATGAAACAATTTTGTCAATTGATTCAATAGCAGCAGCATCTTCAGATAATGATTCTCCGTTTGATTTTATCAAAGATCCCCACGCATTACCTGACGAAAAGGCAGAAATATCAGAACTCGGTAAAGCTATAAGAGAGGCTATAGCAACTTTACCGCAAAAAGACAGACTTGTTGTAGAATACAGATTCTACAGAAATATGCAAGTTAAAGAAATTGCAGAACAAGTTGGATTGTCTTCTTCTCGTATTACTCGTATAGTGCAAGCAGCACTCAATCATGTAAGAGAATACCTTGTTCAACATGAACATTACGGATATTAAATATGCAAACTGTAAATTCGCTGGTGCTTATTTTATTTGTCGCATTTATTGTGCTTTCATTTTTTGCAGTTTACTTAATTTTTAAATACAGAAAACTCAAAAATACTTTTCGCAATCACAAAAAAATGCTAAGAAGCATTCTAAAAACCATTAATTCTGTGAGATACGGAAATTTATACGAGAGGGTAAATGAAGAAACATTTTCTCTTATGCCAAACTTTGCACAGAGTATAAACAGCATGATTGACTCTATTGTTGATAGAGAAAACATGATTAAAGAGTACCAAAATGACCTAAATAAAAAAATCGAAGCCCTAAAAGAAATTGAACAACTAAAAGAAGATTTTGTCGCAACACTCACACATGACTTAAAAGTCCCCATAATGGCAGAAAAAAACATGTTGTCATTTCTTTTGGATAACAGATTTGGAGAACTCAATGATAACCAAAAAGAAGCGGTACAACATCTAAAAAATTCAAACAAAGAACTCGTAGAACTTGTTGAAATTATTCTTGAAACATACAAACTAAATGAAACAAAAATTGAACTCACTAAAGAAAAAACTGATATAAATTCGCTACTGCAAGAAACACTGGAAGAAATGCGCCCAATATCAGATTCTGACAATATAACTCTTAATTTTTATACGGAATTCTACTCAGATATTTTACTGGACAAATTTTACATTAAACGTGTACTAAAGAATCTTATTCTAAATGCAATATCTTTCAGTAATCCATATTCAAAAATAGATACAGCAGTATGCAATGATGACAAAAATATCTATCTAAAAATAACAAATTACGGTAAAAGCATAAAAAAAGAAGACATAAAACACGTTTTTGACAAATATTACACAACAGCAAAAAAATTCCGAAAAGTAGGTACAGGCCTAGGCTTATACCTATCAAACAAAATAGTAAAAGCTCACAAAGGAAAAATATCTATAGAATCAGAAGAAAACAAAAACACAACATTTATTGTTGTACTTCCAAGATAAATCTATTTTGAATTTTCAATCCAAGAGCAACAATCAAAAAAGTAGTTTTCTAAATCATCTTTGTCAAAATAAACAGGCAGGTTTTCGGGTATATCGGACTTGTCTTCAGAATATGTGATTCCGATTAAATTAATTTTTTCACCTGTTTCAGGTTGAACTGCTTCAACTTTAACATAACAATTATCGTTCAACATTTTTATATCAGTAACTTTAGCATCAACTTTTGTGCCGTATTTTTTTAATTTATCTATTCTTCTTATCGAAAACAAATAGTAAAAAGAGATGCTAACAAAAGCACTCAAAAACACAAGAACTGATATTACAGGAATATCCATAGCAGGAGAATCTTTAACAAAATGTCCCGTAAAATCCACAAAATCATCAAAAAGAATAGACAATAACAATGAAGCACAAAAACTTATAAAAAGATAATTGTTTTGAACAGTCTTAAATAACAATGTTTTTAAATCTATAGGAGCATATTTGTAATTGACTTTTTTATCAATCATCATGGCAACAGGCATTATGCAATAAATAGCCAACCATATCATTAATGTTTCCAGACCCAAAACATAGTTACCTATCCGAAAAGCATTGCCAATTGCAAGAATTGCCAACCCAAAAGTTAACACAATACACAAAAGATTTTTATCAGACATAACAAAACCTTTATTTTACAGCTTTGATTTCATTGTTTTTATAAGCAAGCAAACACTTTGCCAACTGATCGGGACAACTTGTTCCCTTACCGCCACAGTCTATGCCTTTTAGCTTAGCAATTACATCATCAATATTCATCCCTTTAATAAGACTCTTTATTCCTTGTAAATTGCCGTTACAACCGCCAAAGAACTGTGCATCTTCAATTATATCATTATTAATCTTAACTTGCATCAACCCGCAGCAAACTCCTGATGTTTCATATTGTATAACTTCACTCATTTTTAGTTAAACCTTTCTAAAATCTTTTGTATTTTTTCTTTTTCTTCTGTAGGAATATCAAAATTCAAGTATTCACCATAATATTCCTTTGCATCTTCTATATCACCTCTGGCTGCAAAAAGCATACCTAAACGTTTGTACCCGAGAGGGAATTTGTCATTAACAGAAATACTTTTTAAAAGATTCGAAATTGCCTTGTCTATTTCATCATTAGCTTCATATGCCAAAGCTGTTTGATAAAATATCAATTCATTATCTTCAATGTATTTTAAAACCTCTTCAAAATTTGCAATAGCACTGTTATAATCACCAAGTTCGTAATAGACCATACCCAAATCCCAGTTGGCATCATAGTTTTTGGGCGCCAACTCCAATACGGAATCAAGTGCATCAATCGCATCATCATATCTTTTATCTTCTATATAGATTCTGCCTAAATAGTGTCTTAAAGCCACATTGTCAGGGATTAGAGCAATTGCCCCTTGTAATATTTCAATAGCATCCCAAAGGCGATTTTCTTTGTAATAAACATCAGCAATATTTATGTATGTCTCAGCCAATCTGTCATCTAGGAAAAGTGCTTTTTTGTAAAACTCTTCTGCCTTATCATTTTGCCCAAGATGAGCATAGCAAAGACCTATATTATTAAACAAATGAGCATTTTTGCCATCACTTTGAGACAATTCAAGAAACACCTCAACTGCTCCTTCAAAATCTCTCATTTTAAAAAGCTGCATTGCTTTTTTCAAAACTTCTTCATACTTTTTTTCGTCCATAAAATCGCCTCAAAATAATTCTATATAGTCTAATTATAGTCTAAACATAAAGTTTTCTTCTTTGTTTCAACAAACTTTCTCTTCTGTGTATCAAATTTATAAATGCTATAACTCACACCGTCTGATGCTATTTTGATTGCGTTGTTAGTATCCGTTCGATAAATTTTTACATCATTATCAACAAGTTTTGCCAAAGTTTCTTTAGCAGGATGTCCATAATTGTTGTATCCGGTAGAAATGACAGCAACATCTACATTAGTATTCTTCAGCATGTTATTACTAACCGTATTTTTCGCACCATGATGACCCGATTTTAAAATTTCGATATCTTTTACCGTTATATAACGTTTAATTTTTTCATAAGTCTTTATACCACCATCACCCATAAACAAAATATCAAAATCTTTATACGACAACAAAGAAACTATAGAATTATCGTTATCATTACTTTCATTACCACTAAAATCAGCAACAAAAGTCATTAATTTTACATTGGAATCTTTAAAAACTACATCGTCATTCTTTGCGCTTTGTACATTAATATTGTTGTCTTTAATAAACTTTAAAAGCTGTTTAGTCGTCTTAGAATCATCTTTTAGATTATTTAAAACCAATTTTTTAACACGAACATTTTTCATTATATCTACAGCACCACCCGAATGGTCGGAATCAAAATGAGTAAGAATCATTAAATCAAGGGCTTTGATACCATTGTCCTTAAGATATTTCCCCATAATCGAGTCCGCCTGAGAAAAAGAAGTCTTAGCCCCCTCATATTTTCCATGTGCTGTATCAATCATTATATATTTACGGTTTGGCGTTTTTATAAGAAAGCTGTCTGCATTTCCTACGTCAAAAAATATTATTTCACAATTTTTGTTTTCAATTTTAAAAAGCGAAAGCGTAAATAATAAGCATAATATACAAATCGCAATAACAAAAGGCTTATTCTTAAAAATATTTCTTATATAAAATCCGATAAGCAATAATATCAAATAATACAAAAATATTTGCCCAAAAGTAGGATGAAAAGTGGTTAAAAGAGAATAAGGCAAATCAGAAAAATAATCAGAAATCTTAACCAGAACAGTAACAAAAGGATTTAATATAACATCAAAAAACTTACAAACATTTAAAGTAAAGAAATCAAACGGAATCATTGCAAGAATAGAAGACAAAAAGCCCAAAAAACTGATAACCATAATAAATGGAGTAATCAACAAATTTGCAATAACAGAATAAGTAGCAAAATTGTTAAAATAAAACATCTGAATAGGTGCAGCAAACAACTGGGCAACAATAGGAATCATAACAGTGCCAGCACAGAATTCCAAAAATTTGTTTTTTATCTTCTCTAAAACACAAGGACAATAAAACATTAATGCAAAAGTTACAACAAAAGACAATTGAAATCCGACATCGTTAATCATTGACGGGCTAAAAAGAAGCATCAAAAAGGCAACAAAAAACACAAGAGCAATACTATCCGAATCTCTGTTAATCAACTTGCCAAACAAGACAAACTCAATCATCACAGCAGCTCGTAAAACAGAAGGTCCCATACCTGTCATTAATGTATAAAAAGCAACAAGAATAGCACCTACTAATATAACAGCCCGATAATTCAATCTTAAACGAGAACCGATGAAGAACCATATACCAAATATAATGGATACATTCATACCGGATGCTGCCAAAATATGGAGTAATCCCGAATTTATAAATGAGGCCTTTATTCTATCGGGAGGATTAATTGCATCATCTCCAAAAACAATACCACCCAAAACTTCTAAATTAGGACTTCTTATGAACTTTTTGTGTATATCCAAAATCTCTAATCTTTTGTCATTCAAATGCTGAAAAAATTTCCCACCATAACTTGTTGCGCCGGAAAGAATTTTCCAATCACCGCTTTTTACATAAAAAGTAGAATATGTGGAGTGGTTTTTTAGATAATTTGAATAATCAAATTGAGACGGATTTTTTGCAGACATTGGCTTTCTTAATTTTCCTCTCAACTCCAATCTGTCAGCAACTTTTATCTTGGAAAGTTCTTGTGATTTGTCATAAATTGTAACCATTGTTCTGGCATCAATCGCATTATCTTGAACAACAATAGATTCCCCATCTTTTTGAGACTTTATAGAATCTGCTTTAAAATAAAATTTTGTCCTATCAGGACTATTTGTTGTCGGAATAGATTCAACAACACCCGTAACAGTTGCATTTGACGGAATAAATTTTGATAAATCATCATAATCTTTTATTCTGAAATGACAATTCAAAAGAGCAAGAACAAAAGCAAGGTAAAAAACAATACAAGCCTTACCGGAAAAAATATTTTTATATAAAAGCAATATTAGAAAAAACAATAATAATGCAGCAACAAAAACAATTGTATGCGTAAAAAACGCAATTACTCCCAAAATGTAAAATGATGAAAATACAATCATTTTATTCATTAACAAACATATCCTCTCTTAAATATCTATGATAATACAAAAAACCCTTCGTTATAAAACAGTTTAAACAAACCGTAACGAAAGGCTTTTTTGTTATATTTTAGGAGGTTATTTTCTATTCATCCTTTTTTAATCCGTTGATAACCATCTGTTGAGCAGCAATAATATCTCTTTGAGTTTCTGCTACTTCTTTCAAATCGTTAATTGTTGCTCTTTGATCAACAACCCAGTTTGACAAAACAGCGTTCTGTTTTTTGGCTGCAACCAAATCTTTAATACCTTTTACAATAAAGCCTATTGTTGTTGCAGCAAGCAATCCGATTGCAGCATATTTTCCTGCTTTCTTAGGATTTGCCCTTACAAAGTCTACAGTGTCATTTTTAAGGTCTTTTACATACTTAATCTTTTTATCTAAAGCAGGTTTTACCTTGGTTGCATAACCATCTTTTAAATAATCATAGCTTTTGCTAAAAGTATTTCGCACATTGTCAAGTTTCATTATGACAAACTCCTTATCTTCACACTTACACGCATGTAAAAACAGAACAACAGATAAAATTGCCAATTAAAAAAAAACGAAATAAACAAACGTTACAAAAATAAACAAACAAATATTAAATTATGTAAATAATATATATTTTGTATATAAAATTATAGCAATTATAGGCCCCACAAAGTTTTTATTTATATATAAGATGAATTGTGAAGATTGAAGAAAGAGAGACTTAAAATGGGTCCAGAAGAAATTAAAAGTTTAAATTTAGAAGTACAAAGACTACAAAAACAATATCCTAACGTTACAATACAAATCGTAGATATGAGCGGTATCAACGGAAACCAAAACTATGGACGAGTCGGTGAAGAAACAGAATTTACTACAAAAACAGAAGAAACAAGCGACTCAGTAAGTAACGATACAGAAATTACATCTGCAAGAAACGTTGCAGACAATAGTGATAATACAGAAGAAATACAAGATGCACTCTCTACGACAAGAGGAATAGAAGCATCTCCGGAAACACTTTCCGCAATACAAGCACTTGAACAAAATCTCGAAACAGCTGAAAGTGCAATACAAGCAGCTACAGGTAAGAAAACGCAAGCAGCCGAAGCAAAAGATCAAGCACAAGAAACACAAAGAGTTGCTCAAAATAACCAGCAAGAAAAAGAACAAACTGTAACTAATCAAAAAGCAGAAGTCGAACAAAAAACACAAGCCTGGGAACAAGCAAAACAACAAGTTGGTATTTGTGAACAAAACCTTGCCCAAGCAAAAGAAGCAGCAGCCGCAGCTGCAGGAACTCCGGGAGCCGCAGCAGCTCAAGCAGCAGTTGCTGCAGCAGAGGCTCAACTTGAACAAGCAAAAGCAGCAGAACAACTTGCAGCAGCACAAAAAGACAAAGCCGAAGCTCAGCTTAATAAAGATGAAGCAGCTCTTCAAGAAGCAAATAAAAATCTTGAAAAAGCTGAAGCAAATTATAAAGAAAAAACCGATGCTTATAATGAAGCAAAAGCTAATTTTGACAAAGCACAATCTGATTTAAAAGAAGCATCATCAAACCTCGAATCAGGCAAATCACAAGCCACAAGCGAAGCAAGTGATATATCAGATAAACTTGAAGAAAAACTTGAAGATAAAAAAGAAAAACAAGACAGCAGCCAAGAAAAATCAAAATGGGAAAAAGCATCTACTTTGTTCGGCGGATTACAACAAGGAATGGGTGCTATCGGTAATTTCTTCGGACAAAAATCTACAGACGGCCAATCTTCATCAAGCAGCAAAAGACCTCTCACTGCTGCAGAAAAAGCACAACTTGGCGCATTTGTAAGTGATTTGGCTAATGATCTTAATAATGGATTTGGACAAATCACACCAACAGGTAAAATGGTATCTGATGTAAATAGCTCATTTGGCTATACAACAGCCCAAGCAAGTTCTTCTGCTAACACAAACAGCACAGCAACTGCATCTAACAGCACATCAAACAACTTGTTTGTAAGTACTCAAACTACAACAACTAGCTCAAACGGTTCATCATTAAATAATTTCTTTAAAAAGTTATCATAAATAACAAACAATCAAATTTACTAACATATATATACTAAAAAAGACTCTCGGTTTAAGCGAGAGTCTTTTTAATATATAAAAATTGATTTTTCTATTTCAATACATCTTGGAAGATTTTTCTGATTTCTTGTTTATCAGCATCAACTTTTGCTCTTGCATCTTGAGTATTTCTGTCATTTGATCTTGAAATCATATCAAGTGCTTCAACAAGGTTTGAATAATCAACATTTTCATAAGTAACTGCTAAAAATGGATTGTAGTTAACAGTATTAGTATCGTTTACAATAACCATATCATCAGATTCTGTTTTATTTAAAGAACCTTGATTATTAGCAACATTTGCAGAGCTATTGTTAGCTGCTTTGTCTGTATCTTCAACTTTTTGACCATTCAATACTGCTATTGCTGATTCTGTTGAAGTTATATTTGTATTTACTTTGTTGATTTTTGCATCTATTTTGTTAATTTCAGCAGTTACAGTACCAATTTCAGCATTAACTGTTGCAAGTTCTTCATTAACAGAAGCTAATTCTTGTTTTTTAGGAGAATTTTTTTGGTTTAATTTTTCTATTTCAACATTTCCGGTTGTAATTTGAGCTTGCAATTTGTTGATATTAGTTTCTTTAGCTGCAATTTTGTTCAAAATAGAAGATGCAGATTCAACAAGAGCTTTGATTTGTGCACTTAATGAATTGATTTCGGAAA
This sequence comes from Candidatus Gastranaerophilales bacterium, assembly GCA_944326555.1. Taxonomy (GTDB): domain Bacteria; phylum Cyanobacteriota; class Vampirovibrionia; order Gastranaerophilales; family Gastranaerophilaceae; genus Limenecus. The sequence goes on from CALVEK010000030.1 coordinate 10,736, forward strand.
AAGCAGCTGAAGATGTATCAACTTCAGATGTTCCGATTTTGTTTGTTATATATTCTGCAACTTCATTTTCTTGTATTTCACCTGATTGCAATTTTTGTTGAGCTTCTTGAGTAGCTTGTTGAATTTTTTCTTGTTGAGCTTTTACGCTGTTTTCAGAATTTTCAACAACTTGTGCAATTTTCTCTGCTAATTTTTCATTAAGTTCGTTAGCTTCTTGAGTTTTTGCATCGTATTGAGCTCTCATTGTTTCAACATTTTCTTGTTCTTTTTTAAGCTCAGCGTCATATTCAGTTACTTGATTTGTATATGCTTCAATTTGTTCATCAGTTGCTTTTACTTCAGCTTCAAGTTTTTGTTTTCTTGCATTCAAAGTTTTTTGTTGAGCTTCTAATTCTTTCTTTTCAGCTTCTTTTTGAGCTTTTTCTTTATTCAAAGTATCCAACTCAGCTTCATAATCAGCCAATTGAGCTTCCAACATGGTTTTTTGTTCTTCTGCTTGTTTAGCTTTTTCTGATTTTGTTTCTTCTATTTCAAACAAGCCTGTTTCTTCAACAACAGGAGCAGAAGATGTTTTTGCGCCTTGAGTTTTTTGAGTATTGTTTACACCATTTACTGTTAAATCCATGTTCACACCTTTTAAATTACACACACTATAATAAAAACATTTTTATATATACGATTTCAATATTTGTTATATCTGTTACATTTCTTTACACTTCCTATATAAATGCAAAACTACTGAAGAAAAAAGAGGGGCAATTTTATAACTGCCTCCCTCTTCTTGTATCTAAAAGTATAATACCCAATTAATTATTATTTAATGCATCTTGTAATAATTTGTTAATAATTTGAGGATTTGCTCTACCCTTAGTCTCTTTCATAATTTGTCCGACAAAGAATCCCATAAGGTTAGTTTTGCCGTTTTTGTATGCTTGAACTTGAGCAGGGTTGTTCGCAACCACTTTTTCAACAAGTGCTTTAATCGCACCCTCATCAGAAATTACGCTTAAACCTTCTTTTTCAACAATTTCTTTAGCAGAAGCACCATTTTCTAGCATTTGAGGAAGAATTTTCTTTGCAATATTGTTAGAAATAGTTCCGCTAACAATCATTTGAACTAGCTCTGCCAAAGAAGTAGGTGTCAACTTTGTCTGATTGATATTTATGTTATTTTCTTTCAAATGAGCTGTGATATCACCCACTAAAAGATTGTTTGCTATTCTGTAATCAGCGCCGAGTTTAAGCACCTCATCGTAGAAAAGAGCTGTTTCCATCTGCTCAACCATAACATTAGCATCATAAGCACTCAAACCCAGACTTTCGTATCTTTTACGTTTTGCTTCAGGTAATTCGGGCATTTTAGCTCTGATTTCTTCAACCCATTCTCTTGAAATTTCTACAGGCATCAAATCAGGCTCAGGGAAGTAGCGGTAGTCATTAGCATCTTCTTTGCTTCTCATTGTTTTTGTAACTTTTTGGTTATCATCCCAGAGTCTTGTTTCCTGATCAACTTCGCCGCCTTCTTCAACAATATCAATCTGTCTGTCGATTTCATATTCTATAGCTCTTTGCAAAGCTGAGAAACTGTTGATATTTTTAATCTCGGCTCTTGTGCCAAACTTGTCTGAGCCTTTTGGCATTACAGAGATATTAGCATCGCATCTCATAGAACCTTCTTCGAGGTTTCCATCACAAACACCAATATATCTGACAATATTTCTTAATTCTTCCATATAAGCTCTTGCTTCTTCACTTGAGCGCATATCAGGTTCGGAAACAATCTCCAAAAGAGGAGTACCTGCACGATTCAAGTCGACAAGAGAATACAAAGAACCAGCCAAACCATCAGCACCAGCGTGAACAAGTTTACCTGCATCTTCTTCCAAATGCGCACGAGTAATACCTATTTTTTTACCGTTGATATTTATCCAACCGTTAACACAAATTGGCTGGTCGTATTGAGAAATTTGATAACCTTTCGGCAAATCAGGATAGAAATACTGTTTTCTATCAAACTTACATCTTTCAGGTATTTCACAATTAAGAGCCAAACCAAGCAAAATACCCATATTAACACATTCCTTATTCAAAACAGGCAATACCCCTGGCATCCCGAGAGTAATAGTACTTGTATGAGTATTTGGTTCTGCACCAAACTCGGTAGAATCAGGTGCAAATATTTTTGACTTTGTTTTTAATTGAGCATGAACTTCAAGCCCGATAACAACTTCGTATTTATCTCTAATTTCTTGTGAAACCATCTATCTTACTTCCTCAAAATCTATAACTAACTTTAAAATTCTATCACAACTACTTTGCTGCCTGAGCAAGCTGTTGTTCTTTTCTTCTTTTGCGTCTTCTCATCAAATCAACAAATGCCTCAAGACGAGTAATATAGCCTGCTTTACCTGATTGCTCATCCATGATTAAAGGCAAAATAGGAATATCACAATTTTCTCTCATTGCAGGGAAGAAATTTTGCGACATAATTTCAGGCATACAAGTAAACGGACTTATGTGAATAATGCCATCTTTGCCGCTTTCATTTGCAAAAATAATATCAGAAACACATTCAAGTGAATCACCGCCAATATCTCTTTTAAGATAAGGTTTTGCAAGTCTAAAAGCTCTTTCTAAATGGGTTTCACCCTTAACAAACATCTTAGGGATTATAGCATCCTTTAAAAAGCTCGAAATTGTAAGTGTACGTCTTGTTTCTACCCCCATTTTACCAAGTTCTCTTTCTATATTTTGGTTAGAAAAAGGATCTTGAACCATGTATATTTCACCTGTCAAATCGACGTATAAAACATCTCTATCAGGGTCAATTTCAACTTTTTTCATTAAGGCAGATGCTTTTTTCTCAGCTTTTTTTAATTCACTATAATGATTTGCTTCATATATCAGTTTCATACCTTCTTTAAAAGCTCTTTCCGCACTACCGACTTTTACTTCTCTTGCTCGATAATATGAAAGCAAATTTTCCATTCTGTCAGCAGCAAAAACTTTTCTAAAAGCAAAAATGATAGCTCTTAAAATTGTAATAGGATTCTTAACTCCTGTAAGCTCGGTCAGGAATCTAAACATGCCTTTAATACCGTCATAAAGTTGCAATTCAATGTAATTTGCATGATACCCCATATCTTCAAGAGTATTATGTATACCTGCACCATACTCTCCCAAACGACAAATACCCGGTGAAGAAATCATTGCAACATAGTCGGCACCACCTTCTATGGCTTCGATAAAATTACCAAGAATCAACTTATAAGGCAGACATATAGATTCAGGGCTGTTTTTTGTACCCAAAGACAAAGTTCTCTTGCTGGAATAAGGCGGAATATAAGGTTCAACGCCCAATCTTCTTAGGGCTGAACCCCAAGCAATATAAATATTTCCCATATGAGGGAATGCAACTTTAATTTTTCTTTTCTTTTCTGCCATATTTACCTGCCCCTGTTACGGCTGTTAAATCACCTATTGTTATATATGAAAATTATAGCCCAAAGGTAATTATTTTGCAGGTATTTTAAAGAATAATTAACACATTAAGAACCACAAAATCCGTTATTGCCTTGGACCTGTATAATTCGGGTTATTTATCCTCATCTTAGGCGGGCCGTCTTTTCCATAGACAAAAGCAAGAATCTCTGCTACCGCCACATACAATTCTGCAGGTATAACCTGATCAACCTTAACCAATTTATACAAAGAACGTGCAAGCGGTTTATTTTCCACTATAGGAACACCGTTTGCTTTTGCAATTTCTCTGATTTTAAACGCCATATAATCCACACCTTTTGCAACAACAACAGGAGCAGGAGCTATATCTTTGTCATATTTAAGAGCAACAGAAAAATGTGTCGGATTTGCGACAACAACATCGGCATTTGGAACAGCATTCATCATTTTTTGCTTCATAAACTGCATTTGAGCAGATTTAATTTTTGATTTGATGATTGGATCCCCTTCCATGTTTTTCCATTCATCTTTTATCTCTTGTTTTGTCATCTTAATAGATTTGTTGTATTCATAATCTTGATATTTTTTATCAATAAAACCTATTATCAACATTGCAATGCAAATATTTATTATCATTTGAGTAAGAATACTCGCAAGAACGGCAAAAGCGGTATGAACATCCAAACCCAAAACGCCCAGCAATTCGTCTTTTCTTCCCATCACGGTAGAAAAACCGCAGTACCCTACAATCCCCATTTTCAAAACAGATTTACCCATTTCCATGAGATTTTTAGGTTCAAAAGGATTAAGAATTTTTTTAAGACCGTTAACAATACCGCTTGGGGTTAGCCTGTCCATTTTGGGTTTTATTTTTTCCGTTGCAAACAAGGCTCCCACCTGCAAACGCATGATAATTGCAGTCATAACCATCAAGCCCAATAAGAACGGTAGCAATATTTCGCCTGTTATTTTGGCGTAAGGCGCAAAAATAACAATAATATCATTGACATCAATTTCATCAGGATTTAGATGTGTGCAGGTATAGTACAAAAGGTTTCTCAATTTTTCAAGAATCAAAGGAGCAAGAACAAAAAGCAAAGCAACCGCAGCAGTAATTGTCAAAGAGGAGCTCATGTCCTGACTTCGAGCAACATTACCTTTCTTTCGTTCGTCCTCCCGCCGCTTGGGGGTCGCTTCTTCCGTTCTTTCGTCTGCCATTATTCGTTACTTTCCTTTTATTTATGCAAACAAGTTGAGTATTCCTTTGAGATAATTCTGTGTAACCGTAACCAAATAAGTAACCGTTGGCGACAGGAACATCAACATTAATATTATCCCCACGTATATTTTTAATGGTATTGCAACCATAAATATATTCATTTGAGGCATCATTTTGGACATAAATCCCATCAACACCTCTGACACAAACATAACACAGAAAATAGGTAAAATCATGCTTATACCGATTGTAAAAATAGAAGCACACATGTGTAAAACCTGAGAAACTATGTCTCCGGTGAACACAAAATCCACCCCCGGAGGCAATGCCTGAAAGCTCTTATACAAAGCAGCAAATAACCACTGATGAGCGTTCAAACCAATAAACACCATGGTAGCAAGATAAGTATACATCTGAGAAACAACCTGAGTCTGTTCGCCTGTTGCAGGGTCTAATACCTGACTCATTGTTATACCTATTTGAATACTCACAAACTCACCGCCGATTTGTACCGCAGCAAAGAGAAAGTTTGCACAAAAGCCTATAATATATCCTATACTAAACTCTCTAAACAAATACAAAGCCAACTCTGGCATACTCTGTGGCACAGTAAATCCTACGGTTCCCGCAACCATTGGAAACAACAAAAAGGACACCAAAGCAACAAGCCAAATCTTTACCTGCTGAGGAATGGGATACGTAGAAATCAACGGCATAGAAAAAAGCATTCCGCTGATTCTTGTAAATATAATTACAAAAATCACTATATTAGCCGGAGATAACAATGTTAAAAGGTTTGGTTGCACTCTTTTTTATCTCCCCGCTATTTAATCATCGTTTGAACATACTCAAACATCTCAACAGTCCTATCAATAAATATATTTAACATCCAAGGTAACAGGATAATCATGGTAAGAATACCTGCAATAATTTTAGGTACAAATGTCAATGTTGCTTCCTGTATTTGAGTAACAGCCTGAAATATGCTTATTATCAAACCAACAACCATACTCACTGCAAGAACTGGTGTAGACAATATTAAAATCAGTATCAAAACATTTTGTGTAAGTGTTAAAAAAACGGAATCTTCCATTTATAAAATCCTTTATAATCTCTATGTAATAAATCCCTCTAGCAAGGTCTTTGTAATTAAATACCAACCGTCAATCATAACAAACAAAATCAACTTAAACGGCATAGCAACAGTTGTCGGAGGCAAGAATAACATACCCATTGATACCAATATACTTGCTACAACTATGTCTATAACCAAAAACGGCAAAAAGATTACAAAGCCTATTTTAAAAGCTGTCTTAAGCTCACTCAAAACATAAGCCGGTATTAAAGTATAAGTAGGGACATCTTTCCAATCCTTTGGTTTTTCAATTTTAGCCATGCTCAAAAACAGCCCCAGCTCTTTTTCTTCAGTATGCTGAATCATAAACTCTCTAAGAGGGATAATCGCTTTATCCAAAGCCACCTGCTGAGTAATTTGATTTTTCATATATGGCTGTATTGCAGTTTCATTCATTTTGTTAAAAGTCGGAGCCATAACAAAAAACGTTAAAAGCAAAGCCAAACCTGCCAATACCTGATTCGGCGGCAGAGTAGAAGTACCTATTGCCTGTCTTGTCAAAGCAAGAACAATTATTATCCTTATAAACGCCGTACACATGATAAAAATGCTCGGAGCAAGAGTTAATATTGTCAGTAATACTAAAATTTGCACGCCTTGGGTAAACTCCTGGGGAGTATTAGCTTGATTCATCCCAACTGTTATTGTCGGAAAGGCAACCGCAGCATGAACGGCTGTATTCGTGCATAAAGTAATGAGCGCTACGCCCATAAGTTTTAATAAATCAGATATTTTTTTCATTATTATTCCAGTGTATTAAATACTCAACAATAGTTATATTCTAACCTCATTTAAAAATAAGGACTAATTCTTAAATAAACTTTAAATTTAGCCCAAACAGTTAAAACAAAAAAATGTTTTTGTTAAGATTTATAAAATCCAAGCCGGTATTGTGTAAATTTTTATTTTCACGAATCTTTATCGAAAAAGAAAGTAGGAATTGTAAGTTTCTATGAAATTATCGGGTCTTAATTTAAATAACAATATACAAGTTCCTGAGCAGGTCAAAAGCAACAATGCTTCGACCATTGCCGATATGACGGCGCCGACACAGACTGATATCAAAACAGAAGATACAAAAGTCTCAAGCGCTGCTTCAAACTCTGTATCAAATACAAACGCAACAGAAGCACTAAAAGCTCAGACTCTGGCTCAGGCACCTGTAAATTATACTTACATAAGAGAGATAAAATTACCGTTTTCAAACAACGCAAAATTGTTCAAACTTGCAAACGGTCAAAAAGTTGCAATCCTCGAAAAAAAAGGTCCAACCGTTCTTGAAACTTACTATAATGTAGGTTCAATGAATGAACCAGACGAAGTAAGAGGAATAAGCCATTTTAATGAGCACATGGCATTCAACGGTTCAAACGGTCCTTTGGGTAAAACTCTCGGAGCAGGAGACTTTTTTAAAACAGTCAACGAAATGGGTGCAATGACTAACGCATCAACAGGATTTTCGCAAACAAATTATTTTGTAAGCTCACAACTTTTGAGTAAAAATTCTTTTGACCGCTCAGCTTTTATTCAATCTCAACAGCTGCAATATCCTGAACATTCCGAAGACATGATTACAAAAGAAAAAGGTCCTGTAACATCAGAGATAAGCATGGTCGGAGATCAACCCGAAAATATTGCAATGAATAATTGCATAAAAAATCTGTTTCAAATAGAAACAAAATCTCCCGATTTAATTGCAGGAACAATTGACAATATTAACAAGCTGGATAGAACAAAAACTCTGGATTATTACAATCTTTGGTATACACCTGATAACTGTGCAACAGTCGTAACAGGGGAAGTTCCGACACAAGAAGCAATAAATACGGTCGCAAAATATTTCAACAAAACATCAACAGCAGACCTGAGCAAAAGAAAATACCAAGAATTTAACAAAATCACATCCCCTGTAAGAACTGATGTAAGAATGCCCAAAGCACATTCAAGCATAATTGCTTTAGGATTCGCAGGTCCTCAAAATAATTCCACAAAAGACAATATTACAATGGAAGTTTTAATGACTTCACTTTTGGGATACAAAAATGCGAGAATTAGCAGAACACTTAATAAAATACAATCTGCAGCAATGATGAATATTGAAAGGGTCGGTAATAAAGAGACTGATCCAAAGGCTATTATCATCGCATCACAATCAACACCCCAAAAAACAGAAGATGTTATAAAAGCAATCTACACAGAAATAAATAACATTACCAACAAACCACTAACTCAAGAAGAACTTGATACGTCAAAGAAAATTTTGAAAATGACATTCTCAAAAATTTCAGAAAATTCTCATCTTCTAAATACTCTTATAGGTAATGCTATTTTAGATGATGATTTAGATTATATAGAAAATTATCTTCCTATCCTCGACAGCATAACACCTCAAGATGTAACTGAGTTTGCAAAAAAATATCTGGACTTAAATAAAGCATCCCTTTCTGTGGTACACCCTCAAAAAATGGATGATGCCTTAATTTTAGAAAATTATAAAAAAGCAAATCCGCAAGCCAATATTTCAAAGCCACAAACTGCTAAAAACATTGCCTTCAAAGGCAATATCGAAAACAAAACATTGGATTTAGCAAACATCAAACAATACAAACTGGCCAATAATATGGAAACAATCATAAATCCAAACCAAACAGATATTGCATCAGGAATTATTACACTTAAAACACCTGCACCTGCTAATGTAAAACCATCTATTCCGTCTATTCTTTCTGTAATGCTTAATGAAGGTTCAAAAGACAAAAACTATGATGCTTTTTATAAAGATATACACAAAGCAGGAATGAGCGTAAAGTTTGACTCTGATTTTTCAACGATAACAGCAAGTTTTGAATCATTGGCAGAAGATACTCCTATGGGCTTAGATAAAATAAAAGAAGTCTTAACCCAACCGAGATTAACGGAAAAAAGCCTTGATTACGCAAAAAAACTTGTAAAAGAAAGCGTATTAAATGTTGATGATTCCGCATCAGAAAATGCTCTAAAAGCACTATTCCCTAATATGCCCGAATTCGCAACAAAAGAAGAAATTTTAAACTCAATTGATACGGTAACCTTGCCTGAAATAATAGGTTTTTACAATTATATAATTCAAAATTCAATGGCAAAAGGCATTTTCACAGCACCTACAGAAAAAAATCCTGTGCTTGAAAAAACTATTACTGACAAATTGTCGACAGGATTATTCAACTTTAAACCATACTCCATTGAACAATTCAAAACATATTCACCTGTTCAAGAGCCTGTAACTTTGACAAAAGCAGAACCGAGAAATCAGGCAGACATAATTCAAGCGTACAAATTTTCAACAAATTATAATCCAAAAGACCACGCAACATTCAGAGTTTTAAATACAATTTTGGGAGACGGACCATCTTCAAGATTGTTTGACGACCTTAGAGAAACACAAAAGCTAGCCTATAGAGTCGAGTCTGATATAGATTTCATAGGCAACACAGGCGTCCTATCTATGGGAATCAAAACAACCACAGATGACAAAATTGCAGGAGTTCAACAATACGATAATGTACAAAAATCTTTAGACGGATTCCAAAAACATGTCGAAAAATTAAAAAATGAACTCGTATCACAAAATGAACTTGATGCAGCAAAATTAAGAATAAAAACTAAACTTCTAAACTCAATAGAATCATCTGCATCTCAAACAACGGTTCTTAACAACTCCAAAGAATCGATAAATGGCATAGCCGCAATGCAGAAAAATATTGAACTGATAGATTCAGTAACGGCAGAAGACGTAAAAGCCGCTGCAAACTATATTTTTGCTAATCCATCCGTTACTTCTGTTCTTGCAAGTGATGACACAATCAAGTATTTTGAAGAATCAAACGAAAAAAAATCAGCCTAAAATTTAGCAGATAAAAATATACTTTGGAGTTCAGGGCGGAGCCCTGATGGCGTAGCTTGGATTAGAGATTTTTAACGAAGAAATAAAAATTTACAGCCTGAATTGGCTGAAATTTTTGTTTCTGAGTGTTAAAAGCTCTTTTGATATGCGTATTTCTTTCTTTTGTGATACTTTTCTTTCTTTACTCGCACAAAAAGAAAGAAAAGTATCAAAGGGAAAAGAATTCTATTTCCTTTTTATATATCTTCATTTCTTTTCTTTTGGGTTGCGTAGGCAAAAGAAAAGAAACGAAGCAAAGAAAAGAAAACCGACGCAGGAGAAACAATGCTTCTTGGATTACTGACGTTCGGGAAAAGCGCGGTTTCCCCTCACAAGGACACTGGGTTCACTTCGTTCACTCGGCGTGTCCGTCAGAATCCGCCCCCCGTACCCCCTGTCAAATTAAAAGATTTTTTTAAATCCCGACCTTTGTGAAGTGAGCTACATAAACTTATTTAAACAACAATAAGTTCCATTTGTTTGAGGACAGTTTAAACTGTCCGAGTTATGGAACTCAGGTTTAAATTAGTTTATG
>CALVEK010000031.1 GCA_944326555.1 Candidatus Gastranaerophilales bacterium
AAATTAAAACTCTTGTTCAGTTTCCAAATTTAAAATAAAAAACAACTTTAACTTTCTCCACATGAAAAAGAGTTTTGATTTTGTAATGACTTAAAACTCAACCCGCAAGGGAGAGTTTTTCGGAATGGAAAAATTAAAACTCTTGTTCAGTTTCCAAATTTAAAATAAAAAACAACTTTAACTTTCTCCACATGAAAAAGAGTTTTGGTTTTGCAATGACTTAAAACTCAATCCGCAAGGGAGAGTTTTTCGGAATAAAAAAGCAAATCTTTTGTTAAAAGTATAGTTAAGTTAGCAATTTTACCTTAATGATATTGTTTTGCTCATCCAATCCTGTAACCGCAAATTTACTGTTTTTGGGCAGCAAAAATTCCTGTTCTGACCAATGTTTTCTATCGATATTAAACAAAGTATCAAGATCCAAATATTTTGTTTTTTCAGGCAATTCTATTTCCAATATTGGATTTGAACCTTTAAATCTTCTGGCCGTGTCCAAATTTGTTGTTGTAGAAACGTAAGACGCATCTTTAAAAACACCGTCTACATGTGAAAGTACTTCTGTTTGTTCGGGAGTCAAGTAATCCTGCAAAGCTCTATAAACTTTTGTTGGTTTATCAGTCGTCCAAACTTTGCTTTCACTTTCAAAAAGTTTATCTATAGTAGAACTCCATCTTTGCAATTCTTCTTCTGTTTGTATACCAATTTTTTTGCCTCTTCTGAATAAGGAATGAAAAGCCTCAGGACTGTACTTATATTCTTTTAAAGCTCGCATATCATCAGAAGAAAAGTGCTTAATGACAGAACCTTCAGGATTGTACACAAAAACCTCTCTTGAGGCATTATCCAGAACATAAATTTCATCAAGAAAACCATCAGAATTTCTTATGCATTTAACACGCATGTCATCACGATATAAATTTTTAAAACCATCTACCGGACGTCCCAAAGAAATACGATTTTCAGATACATAACGACCAACGTGCAGACCTTGTTCTTCAGCTATTTTTTTAACAATTTCTTTTACCTGTTCATCAGTATGCGGTCGTAATAGACTTTTGTTTTGCATGGCAACTTGAGCCTTACCCCAAGAACCAACGCACTCTGATGCGCTTGTTTCTACAGAGGTTACAGGTTTTGCCATTTCAACTTTTTCAGCTATTGTTTTAACAGCTTTTTTACACTGACTTGATATTTCACTCAAATTGACTTTCATATAAAAATTAAAAACAAAACAACAAAATAAATTGCTAAAAGCTACTTACATTTTTTCTTAGGTGCTGTCAATTCAAAACTTCTTTTTATAATTTCGTCCAAAACCTCTTTGGGTGTAGCCATAGGGTCAGCCATAATCCAATGTTTTTTATTCATATGCCAGCCAAAAGTTATAGATGGGTACTGCATACGAAGCAATGCAGCAATTTCAGGTTCTGATTTAACATTAATAAACAACTTTTTATCAAGATAAAATATAAGAGCAAACCACTTATTATTACTTTTATGACGCATTACAACGGTATCTTTATACTCATCTCTACCAAAAGGGTATGTTTCAGATGCATCATCAAAAACCAAACAGCGTTTTATAAGTTGTTTCTTATTCATGGTATTTTTCTAAACCCAAAATCAAGTTTATTCTATTTTAAAAATTTAGGTAGAACCTCACTCAAAAAGTCATTGGCTTCTTTTTCTTTTTGAGAATTTGCCTCTACGTTTTCTAGCTCAAAGTCATCGATAGAATCGGAATACAGAACGTTTCCATCAGGTTCAATAACAGCCTTTCTCATGTTGTATAAGGGTATATTTTCGGAAATGATAAGATTATCTCCCCAACTGCTTAAACCTGCTCTATACTTTTTATCTGCAGTAGACAAATTTGCATTATGTCCCTCTGGCATCCTGTAGAAACAATCACCAACAGGTATCCCGTCATTTTTTAGAGAATCAAATTTCAAACGAAGATTCTCTACATTTTTTCGATTTTCTTCATTCAAAACCTTATCGCCAAAAGCAATAGCATTAGAAAAATTCAAAGAAGTTATTTTCATCAAATAATCCTTATTTTAAAGTTTCAATAAGTTGCTTTATTGAATTAATTTGCATATTCAACTCATCAGCTCTTGCTTGAGTTTCAGCAATCAATTCTTTTGGAGCTTTTTCAACAAAGTTTTTGTTTTTCAATCTGCCTTCAAGACTCATTTTTTCTTTGTCGAGTTTTTCTATTTTTTTGTTTTGACGTGCAATTTCCTCATCAAAATTAATTAAGCCCTCAAGAGGAATAATTATTTTTGAATTACCGACAACAGCAGAAGCTGATTTTTTAGGCATTTGAGTATCTTCGCCTTTAAACTCAACATTTTCAATTCTTGCCAAACGTTTCAAATAAGGAACAACTGCTTCAAATACAGGTTTTTCGGCAGCACTTGCCAAAACTGTTATATTCATCTGCGCACTCAAAGGAATATTCAATCCTTGACGAACATTTCTTAATGATTTTATTGTTTCAAAGACAAGTTCCATCTCTTTGTTTTCTGTTTCAAAAACAAAATCCTCTTTAAAAGTTGGGAACTTAGCTCTGATGATACCAACAGCTTCTTTTTCCTGCGGAATCAATTGCCATATAGCTTCTGTAATATGTGGCATAATCGGATGAAGCATTCTCAAAGCCATATCAAGAACATATCTCAATATTCTTTGAGTATTTGCTTTTTGAGATTCATCTTGGAGCTGAATTTTTGCTATCTCAACATACCAATCACAATATTCATTCCAGAAGAAATCATACAGAACGTGAGCAGTTTCACCGATTCTGAATGATTCAATATTATCATTAACCAATTTAGCGGTTTCATTGAGCCTATGGAGAATCCATCTGTCTGCAATTGTCAGATTTTCCATATCAATAGCTTTGTTATCAACACCCTCAAGATTCATAAGCACAAATCTTGAAGCGTTCCATATTTTGTTAGCAAAGTTTCTGCCGTATTCAAATTTATCTTCGCTAACTTTAATATCCTGACCGCCATAAGTACACATTGATGTCATTGTAAATCTCAATGCATCACAGCCGTATTTATCAATAATAATAACCGGATCAACAGTATTACCTTTTGACTTGGACATTTTTTGACCTTTTTCATCACGAATTAAACCGTGAATATAAACGGTAGAAAATGGAGCTTTACCTGTAAATTCTAAGCCCATGGTAATCATTCTTGCAACCCAGAAGAAAATTATGTCAAAGCCCGTAACAAGAGTTGTTGTAGGATAAAACTTTTTAAAGTCTTCAGCATCTGTATTCGGCCATCCCATAGTAGAAAACGGCCATAAGCCTGAAGAAAACCACGTATCAAGAACATCGGTTTCTTGTGTGTAATTTTCAGGATCAGGATTTTCCTTTGCAACAACCATCTCGCCTGTCTGATTGTGATAATAAGCAGGAATCTGGTGCCCCCACCACAACTGACGAGAAATACACCAATCACGAATATTTTCCATCCATCCGAGATAGTTCTTTTCCCATTTTTCGGGAACAAATTTTATATCACCACTTTTTACCGCTCTAATTGCAGCTTCGGCAAGCGGTTTCATCTTAACAAACCATTGTTCGGAAAGTAACGGTTCAATTGTAGTATGACATCTTTGGCACTTACCGACATTGTGTTCCAAGTCTGTAATTTTAACCAAATCATTGTGATATCTGAGCATATCAACTGTTTTCTTACGAGCTTCATCCCTATCAAGACCGTGTAATTCTTGAGGAACTTCAGCACATGCTTTCATTTTACCTTCACCGTCAATTACCCAAATTGGTTTGAGGTTATGACGTTTTGCAATCTCGTAGTCATTAGGATCGTGTGCAGGTGTAATTTTTAACGCACCGGTACCAAATTTCTTATCAACATAATCATCAGCAATAATAGGAATTTCACGACCTGTAAGAGGTATCACTACAGTTTTCCCGATTAAATCTTTATATTTGTAATCTGTAGGGTTAACAGCGATAGCAGCATCACCAAACATAGTTTCAGGTCTGGTCGTTGCAATAACAATTGCGCCGGGTTCATCCTTTAATGAATAGCTGATTTCCCAAAGATGACTTGCCTCTGTTTCGTATTCGGTTTCAACATCAGAAATAGCAGACTGACAACGAGGGCACCAGTTTACAATGTAAGAACCTTTGTATATAAGACCTTTTTCATACAATCTTACAAATACTTCTTTAACGGCATCAGAGCAGCCTTTATCCAGAGTAAATCTTTCTCTGGTACGGTCAAAAGAAGCACCTAAACGTTTGCACTGGTCAAGAATTGCACTTTTGTGCTCATTTGCCCAATCCCAAGTACGGGCAAGAAATTTTTCTCTACCCAACTCATGACGATTTGTACCCTCTGCTCTTAGTTGTTTTTCTACAACATTTTGAGTTGCAATACCTGCGTGATCGGTCCCCGGAACCCACAAAGTTTCAAATCCAGACATTCTATGATAACGAACCAAAATATCCTGCAATGTTTCGTCAATGGCGTGTCCCATGTGCAAAACACCTGTTACGTTTGGAGGTGGAATAACTATTGAAAAAGGTTTTTTAGGCGATTTTGAATCTGCCTTAAAACATTCATTATCTTCCCAAAACTTATATATTCTTTCTTCTGTAGCTTTTGCATCGTATGTAGTTGGCAATTCGCTAAAATTAACAGTCTTTGTGTTCTCCATTTACCATTAACCTCTCTAATATTCCAGTTGATTATAAAATAGCACAAAGAAAAGCACGAAAAAAGATTAAGCTCAAAAAGTTTTTAAATAGCGACACATAAAAAAAAGGGAATTCATAATGAATTCCCGTCGAATCTTTTTTGATTCCTCGTGTGTGTAGTAAGTAAGTGTAAGTGTGTAGGTTAGTGTGGTAGGTCAGTGTGTATGTATTAGATAAAAAACTTATTCTCTCTTAATTCTCTTTTGTATCTCTCGTATATATATAAAGTATTTACTTTAGAAATAATTGCCTTTTTGGTTTAATTTTGATTTACATTTCTTAATATTTGCATGAGATTCTTTTTAATACTAATATCTGGTTATGAATATTAACTATGAATTTGAAACTATAGCAGCCATAGCTACTCCTCTTGGAATGGGGGGCGTGGGTGTTGTTCGAATATCAGGAGATAAATCTTTTGATATTGTCCAAAAAATTTTTTCAAAAGAAATAAAAGAATCAGGAAAAATTTATCACGGCTGGATAAAAGAAAATGACAACAAAATTGATGAAGTGCTTGTGTTGCCGTTTAAAAACCCAAACAGCTACACAGGAGAAGATGTTATAGAAATTCAATGCCACGGCGGCCCCAAAGTTGTGAAAAAAATCCTGAACCTTGTTCTAAAAAACGGAGCGAGAATGGCTCAAAGAGGCGAATTTACCAAACGAGCATTCTTAAACAAAAAAATGGACCTCTCTCAAGCAGAGGCGGTTCTTGACATAATTCACGCAAAAACTGAGAACTTTGCTCAAAAAAGCGCAAACAACCTCTCGGGAGCTTTGGCAACCGCTATAAAAGAAATAAAATCAGCCCTGTTTACACTTTATTCCAGAATAATTGCAGCGGTAGACTTTCCTGAAGACGTAAAAGAGCCCGAGTACTCTTATTTGGAAGAGGAAGTAACTCAAAATTTAGAAAAAATCGAAAAAATCCTAAAAAACGCAAATGCGTCAAACATAATGAGACAGGGAATAAAAATAGCTATTGCAGGATGTCCGAATGCAGGTAAATCATCTCTTTTTAACGCATTACTGAACATAAACAGAGCAATAGTAACAGAAATACCGGGGACAACAAGAGACATAATACAGGAATCAATCGACCTTGACGGAATTCCGGCCACTCTTATCGATACAGCAGGAATAAGAGAAGATGCAGAGATTGATAAGGTTGAAGCTATAGGCATAGAATATACAAAAAATTGTGTAGAAAATGCGGATTTAATACTTTTCTTGTTCGATTGGAGCAAAGGTTTTGATGCTGATGATGCAACGATATATGAAATGATACAAGACAAACCTCATATAAAAATAGCTTCAAAATCGGATTTGGCAGAAGTAGAAAACCCTGAGGCAATAAATATCTCGTCAAAAACAGGTTTTAATATTGAGATTTTAAAAGAAAAAATAAAAGAAGCTGTTTTGGACAAAAACGCACTGGAAACAGAATTCGTAACAAACCAAAGACAGGAAGAATGTCTAAAAAATGCAAAAAATGCTTTAAAAAATGCGCTTGTGGCAATTCAAAACGAAGAATTACAGGATTTGATATCTATTGACATAAAAACAGCATTACTTGCATTAGACGAAATCACCGGTGAAGTAATCACCGATGAAATCCTTGAAAATATATTTGAAAATTTTTGTATTGGCAAATAAATCACATCAGTCGACATAGTCTCTTGCGCAATCAAACATTGCATCAACAAGCCCCTGATTTGTTTGCAAATTCATGCCTGCAGATTGAAACAACTGTCTAACACGCTGTTCCCAGTAGGGATATATTTCTTCTTTTTTAATATCAAGCACCTGAGCAATTAGAGTCAGTTCTTTCCAATCGAGGGGTATTGGCCTTGCACCTCTTAGAATATCCACTATTTCAACTCGTTTTTTACGAGGAAAACTTTTCAATAACTGAACTGTCGAAATTCCTTTTTCGTGTTGTCTTTCTCTCAAAAAATCTATAGATTCATCAATCAAAATCGGTTCTTGAGGGATTTTGTATTCAACAAATTCCTCGGGCAGAATGTCCATAACTGTAGCTATTCTTTCCAAAGTAATTCCTCTTGTAGAAAAAGGTATTGTGTTATCAATCAGGTTGTAGACATAAGATAAGGTTACCCCTATCATCTCGGCAAAATCTTTTTTGTGGAGATGATTGGATTCAAGAAAATTCGAAACCTTTTCACTGCTTTTTAAATTAACTATGGCTTTGCTTTTAGTTGACATTAGTCTCCTCCGTCCCTAAAATATAATGTGTTTTAAAAAATATTTTGAAAAAATTTTTAAGATATTGTTTTAAACTCGTATTAAAAACTTTTAAAAAATTTCATATTATATAGATAAACGGTTTTAAACTTTTTGTTATTGGTAAAAAGTATGTAACGTTTGGAGCAATCTTATTTTATTTAAAACTACAATTTAGTATTTAAGGCAGATTTTTATATGAAACTGATAGTCGGACTCGGAAACCACGGAGACAAATACAAATTTACAAGACATAATGCGGGATTTATGTCTCTTGATTATATTGCAATTAAACACAATTTTGATTTTTCTTTTGAATCAAAATTCAAAGGTGAAATCGCAAAAACAAACATATTTGATGAATCGGTAATATTTTTAAAACCGCATACTTATATGAATTTGTCAGGAGAATCAGTCATTGCAGTTATGAATTTTTTCAAAATTCAAAAACAAGACCTTCTGATAATTCACGATGACATAGATATGCCTGTAGGAAAAATCAGGTTCAGAGCCAAAGGCTCAGACGGTGGTCAAAAAGGTATCCGCTCAATAATACAAGTTCTTGGAGGAGACAACAACTTTGATAGGCTTAAAATTGGCATAGGCCCGCAACTAAATCTGAGTGCAGAAGCGTATGTATTACAAAATTTTTCTGACGAACAGCTAAAAGAATTAAAAAACGTATTAAGCAGAGTGGAAGAATCCTTAAAAGTATATTTAAAAGACGGAATTAATGCCGCTCAATCAAAGTTTAATTAAAACAAAATAATGCTATAATTTACCTATGGCAACACAAAAAACAAACTTACCACAGGAAGTAAAACAAACGTTAAGTATCATTCCGGAGCTTAGCGGTTCTTATCAATATTTTGATGCCAACGGAGAAATTATATACGTAGGTAAAGCAAAAAACCTAAAAAGAAGAGTCCACAGCTATTTTAATAAAAATCATGATTCTCCAAAACTAAGGGTAATGGTTCCTCAAATTGCAAAAATTCAATTCATTGTTACCGATAGCGAAGTTGAAGCCCTGATTCTTGAAAGTCATCTTATAAAAAAGCATAAACCCAAATACAATGTTTTATTAAAAGATGACAAAAAATTTCCGTATTTTGTTATAACAGATGAGGAATATCCAAGAATTGTTGTTGCAAGGAAATCAAACAAAAACAAAATTAAAGGAAAATACTTTGGTCCATATACCGACTCAAGAGCAATGTATTCTACATTGGATTTGATAAAAAAACTTTTTCCGCTCAAACAATGTAAGACCCCAAAATTCAAAGACAGACCTTGCCTTTATTACCATATAGGCAGATGTATGGCGCCTTGCCAAAGAATGATTGAGCCTGAAGAGTATAAAAAAATACTCAAAAATGTAGAACTTTTTTTAACCGGTAAACAAAAAGAACTTGTTGAAGCCTTAAAAAAAGAAATGGAAAAATATGCTCAAAAAGAAGAATTTGAAAAAGCAGCCAGATATCGAGACAGCTGGATGGATGTTCAAAAAACAATGGAACACCAAAAAGTTGTATTTGAAAATACAAAAATAAATCAGGACATAATTTCACTTTATAACGAAGGTAATCTCTTTGTTGTCTCACTTCTTCAAATCAGACAAGGCCGACTTACGGATAAAAAGGATTTTCAGTTTTCTAACATGACTTTGTGTGAGGAAACAGAAGTTTTGACAACGTTTTTGAAAGAATACTATTCACTCGCATCAGAATTTGATATCCCAACAACAATAACAATCCCTAAAATTTTAGAAAAGCAAGACATAGAACTATACACACAATGGCTTAAATCGATAACAGGACAAAATATAAAACTTTCTGACACTCCGACAAAAAGAAATATAGAATTGTTAAGCCTTGCACAGAAAAATGCAAAATTCTATTTTGAAAAAGTTAAACTTGAAAAATTAACGGAAATTCAACGAGATTACAATGAAGTTGGCAGCTATATACAAGAAAAACTGGGATTATCAAAATTCCCATACATAGTTGAATGTTTTGATATATCGCATATTCAAGGAACAAACACTGTCGCCTCTATGGTAACTTTTGAAAACGGATTGCCTAAAAAATCAAAATACAGAAAATTCAAAGTCCGTTCCACAGAATCAAAACCGGACGATTTTAAATCGCTTCAAGAAGTTGTAGAACGAAGATATTTTGGCAAACTTTCAGAGACTTTACCACTTCCTGATTTGATAATTATAGACGGAGGCAAAGGACAACTGTCCTCTGTTATGGAAATATTTGAAAAACACAATTTTCATCCTGATGTGGTTTCGCTTGCAAAAAAACTTGAAGAAGTTTTTAAGCCAAACGAATCTTTTCCTGTTGTTTTCCCGATAAACTCTCCTGCCTTGTACTTTTTTCAAAGAATAAGAGATGAAGCTCACAGATTTGCAATTACTTTCCATAGGAAACTAAGAGGGCAAAAGGCTACAGAATCAATTCTTGATGAAATAAAAGGAGTTTCAAAAGATAATAAAAATTTACTTATGCAAAAATTCAAAACAGCAGAAAAAATATCCAAAGCAAGTTTTGAAGATTTGTCAGAAATTGTAAGCAAAAGAACAGCAAAAATCGTGTACAATTTCTTCAATCCCAATGTACAAATTGACTAAATCTTTGAAGACAAAAGCAGTGTACATTACATAAATGTAATAATAAAATATTTACAATGACAAATTTTGAATTTGAAAACAATCCGATATTTGTATTGAACAAAATATTTGGTTACAAAAAGTTTAAAGGGAAACAGGAAGAAATTATCGAAAGTATAATAAAAGGACAGGACACTCTTGTTCTTATGCCCACAGGCGGTGGCAAATCCCTTTGTTATCAAATCCCTGCTCTTTGTTTGAATGGAGTCGCCATTGTGGTTTCCCCCTTAATATCCCTTATGCAAGATCAGGTAAATAAACTAAAAAGCGTAGGAATAAAAGCCGAATTTTTGAATTCTACTTTAAATTACAAAGAAGAAAAAAGGATTGTATCATCAATACTGGAGAATGATGTTGATTTAATATATGTATCACCTGAAAAACTCAACTCAACAAATTTTTTGCAGATTCTCGACAAATCAAAAATATCACTTTTTGCAATTGACGAAGCACACTGCATATCACAGTGGGGACATGAATTCAGACCAGAATATACAAACTTTAAAATCCTAAAACAAAGATATCCCCAAACACCTATTATTGCGCTAACAGCAACTGCAGATAAAATTACAAGACAAGATATTATAAAAAATCTTGGAATAAAGAATTGTGCAACTTTTATATCCAGCTTTGACAGACCAAATATAAACTACAGTATCAACATAAAACTAGATGAAAAAAAACAGCTGCTAAACTTCCTTACAGAAAAGCACCAAAAAGATTCAGGAATAATATACTGCATATCAAGAAAAAGAGTAGAAATATTTTCCAATTTTTTAAACGAAAATGGTTTCAATGCATACCCTTACCATGCAGGATTGGATAAACTCACACGAAAAAAAAATCAAAATATTTTTATTCAACAAAACAATGCCATAATGGTTGCAACAATCGCATTTGGTATGGGAATAGATAAACCAAATGTCAGATTTGTAGCTCACATGGATCTTCCAAAATCAATTGAATCTTATTACCAACAGACAGGTCGTGCAGGACGAGACGGAAAAGATTCTGATGCTTGGCTATTGTACGGGCTTGGAGATTTTGTACAGCTTAAAAATTTTATAAATACATCTCAAGCAAATGAAAAACAAAAAAAAATTGAAATCCAAAAACTTAATAATCTGCTCGGGTTTGTAGAATCTCCGAATTGCAGACGAAAAATTCTATTGAACTATTTTGATGAACCATACTACTTTAAATGTCAAAATTGCGACAACTGTTCTGACCCGCCAACAACTTATGATGCAACTATCGATGCACAAAAAGTTTTATCTTGTATTTATAGAATAAATAAAAACAATATGAATTTCGGAATAAGGCATATTATAGATATTTTGCTTGGGAAAGATACAGCCAAAATAAATCACTTTTATCATTATGAACTACCTACATACGGTATAGGAAAAAACAAAGATGAATTTGAATGGCAATCAATAATACGACAGCTTATCATTGCCCAATATATCGAGGTAAACCCGACACATTTAACACTAAAACTTACGCCAAAAGCAAACAGGGTACTCAAAGGAAGAATTAAAATACAACTAAAAAAAGAAGTATTAAAATCTTCTGAAAAATACAAGAAAAACAATAAAACAAAAACAAATAAATCTTGCAATTTTTCTGATGATAAAGACTATCTCCTCTTTAACAAATTAAAACTACTAAGAACACAAATTGCAAAAGAAATAAAAATGCCAACTTATGTTGTATTCCACGACAAAACACTGTTTGAAATTGTCATAAAAAAGCCAAAAACAATTGAAGAATTATCTCTCGTAAGCGGTATCGGCTCACACAAACTCAAAAAATTCGGAAATGACATATTAAACACAATAAACTCTTGAAATTTTTCTTTTAAAAAAGCAAAAGATATGGTACTATTATGTTAGTTTAGTATAAAAAATAGTTTATTATATGTATTTATAAAATAAATATAAAAAATTAAAAATTTAGCCCAAATGTGCACGAGTTGAGCACATTAGGGTATGTGTATATATAGAAACTAAGAGGTATAGGACAATCGAAGACATGAATTTATTTATTGCACTCTTAATAATTGCCCTTGTCATAATAGCCGGACTTATCGGATTATTGGCATTTGTTTTGCAAAAGAAAAAGACAGTGCAATCACTCTATGAAAATCTTTCTAAAGAAAGTACAGAAAAAGAAAATCTTTTGAAAAAAGAAGCAATGATTCAAGCAAAAGAAGCATTACACGCTGAACGTGAAAAATTTGACGAAGAAGTCAGAGAAAGACGTCAGGATATGCAAAGACTTGAAGCAAAACTTGCTAAAAAAGAAGATACTCTCGAAGATAAAATTCAAGAAGCTGAAGAAAAAGAGTATCAAGCACAAAAGAAAATGGATGAACTTCTTGAAAAAGAAGATTATCTTGCAGATTTGATAGCAAAACAAATCGAAGAAACAGAAAAAATCGCAGGTATGTCAAGAGAAGAAGCTCGCCACATGCTGATGGAGCAATTGAAACAAGATTTACAACAAGAACAAATGCAACTTATCAAAGAAAATGAAGCTAAGATAAGAGAAACTGCAAAAGAAATGGCACAGGATATCTTGTCAACAACAATGCAAAGATGTGCCATTGACCAAGTTGTCGAATCAACAGTTTCTGTTGTAAACCTGCCGTCTGATGAAATGAAAGGCCGCATAATCGGTCGTGAGGGTCGTAATATCAGAACATTAGAAACATTAACAGGTGTAGATTTAATTATTGATGACACGCCTGAAGCGGTGGTTCTTTCAAGTTTTGACCCTGTAAGAAGAGAGATTGCAAAAGTTGCACTCGAAAAATTAATTTCTGACGGACGTATCCACCCTGTAAGAATCGAAGAAATGGTGGAAAAAGCACAAGAAGAAATCGAAGAAAAAATTAAAAAAGAAGGTGAAAATGCAGCCGTTGATATGGGTGTATTAAATCTTCATAAAGAGTTAATCAAAACATTAGGTCGTTTGTATTACAGAACAAGCTACGGGCAAAATGTTTTGAAACACTCACTTGAAGTCGGACACATTGCAGGGATGTTGGCTGCAGAATTAGGTGCTAATGTCCAAGTTGCAAAACGTGCAGGACTTTTACACGATATTGGTAAAGCTGTAGACCAAACTCAAGACGGTACACACATTGAGTTGGGTGTAGAGCTTGCCCGCCGTTATGGTGAAAAAGAAGATATTGTACACGCAATAGAAGCTCACCACGACGATGTTACAGCAAATACGATTGAAGCAGTTTTGGTAAAACTTGCGGATGCTATATCAGCCGGACGCCCCGGTTCAAGACGTGATACTCTTGAAATCTACATCAAAAGACTCAAAAAAATTGAAGAAATTGCATCAAGTTATGATGGAATCAAGCAGTCTTTTGCCGTACAAGCGGGTCGTGAGGTTAGGATTATTGTCCAGCCTGATATGTTCGATGATTTGGCAAGCGCAAAATTAGCCCGTGATATTGCTAAGCGTATTGAAGAAGAACTCGATTATCCGGGTCAAATCAGAGTTACTGTTGTAAGAGAAATCAGAACAACAGAAATAGCCAAATAACTGTCTGACAACTTTTTCATAACAAGTCGGAATGTAGTGAAAACTATTTTCACACTGGCTGACAATATAAAAAATTCAAAAAACATGATTTGACCTGTACACACGCAGGCAAAATATGAACAAAACTGATAACAAACAAGTTAAAGTACTTTTTATTGGCGACATGGTAGGGCGCCCCGGACGTAATGTGGTTAAAGATTATCTGGGCTCCCTACAGTCTGCTGATAAGCAAAGTAATTATGATTTTATAATTGCAAATGTAGAAAATGCTTCTCATGGTTTTGGATTGACTGAAAAAAACCACAATGAACTCGCAGCAGCAGGTATTGACTGTTTTACTTCGGGCAACCATATCTGGGACAAAAAAGATATTTATTCTTACATTAACAATTCTGACAGACTTATTCGTCCTTGGAATTACCCCAAAGGCACTTATGGAGTAGGTTACAGAATTTTTAACGTAAAAGACACAAAAATAGCAGTCTTGAATTTTCTTGGCAGAACATTCATGAATCCCGTTGATTCGCCATGGGAAATACTTAAAAATGAAATTGAAAAAATCAAAGAAGAAGCCCCCATTGTGATTGTTGATTTTCATGCAGAAGCAACTGCAGAGAAAATATGTTTCGGGAAATATTGTTCGGAACACAAAGTTAGCGCAGTATTGGGAACACACACTCATGTACAAACTGCTGATGAAAAAATTATAAACAATTACACAGCATACATCACAGATG
Organism: Candidatus Gastranaerophilales bacterium; assembly: GCA_944326555.1. Lineage (GTDB taxonomy): Bacteria > Cyanobacteriota > Vampirovibrionia > Gastranaerophilales > Gastranaerophilaceae > Limenecus. The sequence continues at coordinate 13,976 of CALVEK010000031.1, forward strand.
CAGGATTTTGCGGAGTTTATGACTCTATTATAGGAATGGCATACGAAACCTCTTTAAAAAGACTTGTTACAAGTATTCCCGAAAGATTTGATATAGAAGAGTCTAAAGTATTAGAATTCAACGCAGTTGAAATGAGCTTTGATGCCGTATCAGGGCAAGCACAAAGCATAAACAGGATTAGATTTATAAAAGATTATAATGAGGTAATGTTATGAAGAAAGGATAGAAAGGTGAAAGTTGATTTACACATTCACACAATCTATTCGGATGGTGTTTTTTCTCCCGAGAAGATTGTGGATACTGCTATTGATGCAGGTCTGAATGCTATAGCTATAACTGATCACGACAATGTTCTGGCGTATCCTATAGCTGTAGATTATGCAAACAAAATTGCAAAATCAAATTCAACACCTCCGCTGGAAATTTTACCGGGGGTTGAAATCAATACAATTTATCATGATACAGAAATCCACATTTTAGGCTACTTTATGGATAGAGACAATGCTGATTTTCAGGCAATGTTAAAATCTCAACAAAAAGCCCGTATCGAACAAACAGAAGAAATCATCCATCTTTTAAATAAAAAAGAGGGAATACATATTACATTTGATAAATTAAAAAGCCTTGTCGCAGAAGGCGGAAGTATCGGACGTCCGCACATTGCCAAAGCAATTACTATGGTTGGCGGCACAAGCAGCGTTATGGAAGCATATAGCAAGTACATAAATAACGACTCAGATGTCTATGTACAAAGAAAAACTATATCGCCACATGAAGCTATAGAAATAATATACGATGCAGGAGGAATCCCTGTATTCGCTCATCCGTTCGATGTTGAAGAAGCAGAAACACTTATAAAAGAGTTCATGCACTACGGACTCAGAGGGGTTGAAGCATATCACAGAAAACATTCACCCGCCATGGTTGAATACTATTCTACAATTGCTGAGAAAAACGGACTTATCATAACAGGTGGTTCTGATTTCCATGCACCAAACCCAAATAACGGACAAATTATTTTGGGTAAAAACTTTATACCTGAATGGATATACGACAAGTTGATGAAAGAAAAAAAACAACTTGATCTTGCAAGATAACTAGCATATTCAAGTTATATCTTGATAGTCAACTTGTTTTAGTAAATTTAAAAATTTTAAATGGTGCAATAATGAAAGAAATTAGAGCTTTTAGTATGGTAGAAATAATAATTGTGCTGTGTTTGTTACTAACCACAGTAATTATTTGCATACCAACGATTTTTAACAATTCTCAAGAAGCACAGATTATTTCAAGTTGGAAAAATCTCTATTCGGAAATGCAAACCAATTTTGAAGTATATAATGTAAGCGACTCGAGAGTAGTTGAAAAAATATGTAAGAGCGATATTGAATTAAAAGAACCTGAAATTTTTAAAACAATCAGCCCATATCTAAACGTTGATTTGAGCAAAAACCCAAATACGCTTAAATCGTATCACTATAAATATAAAAATGGTGCACAAATTCCAAGACAATCCAAGGTATACACAAAGTTTTTCTCTTATCAAGAAAATGACAACATAGTGGGATTTAAGTGGCTTACCTGTAATTGCAGCGAAAATGTACCCTGTGCAACTGTATTGTTTGATATGAATGGAACAGAAAAGCCAAACAGAATAGGCATAGATATTTTTGCAGTACACATATATAAAAATAGAATTGAAGCATTTGGTTCAGAATTATCAAATCAAAAACTTGCAAGAGAATGCAACAGACGTTCAAGCGGACTCAGTTGTTCCGAATACTACATTAGAGGTGGTAAATTCTAATATTTATACTGTTTCTTTGTAATTGATTTGCAATTTCTTTTCTTTGCTTCTTTACTTTTGGCTACACAATCCAAAAGTAAAGAAATGAAGGTATAAAAAAATAAAATAGAAGTGTTTTTTCTTTGATACTTTTCTTTTTTTTTGCGAAATAAAAAATAATAAGTAAAATATATTCCACCCATTCTTTAGCGTAAAGAACAGTTTTAAAAATAATCTTAAAAAATACAGGGGCTGTAAGCCCCTGTTGGGCGAAGCCTTTGGTTAGAGATTTTAGGAGTTTGAGTAGAAATTTACAACTCCTTGTGAGATGAAATTTCTGCTCAAAGACCGTAAAAGCTCTTTTAATCTTGCGTTCTTTTTCTTTTCTTTGGTTCCGTTTCTTTTCTTTTTTATCGCAAAAAAAGAAAAGAAATGAACATTCAATATATTCAACTGATTTCGACTACTTATTGAATAGATGAAATATTTTAAGTGTGAGTGTTATTTTCTTTCTCTTTGTATTGCGCAGACCAAGATAAAGAAAAGAAATGAAGATATATAAAAATAAAATAATCTTATTTTATTTATTGATACTTTTCTTTCTTTTTTTGCGAGTAAAGAAAGAAAAGTATCTCAAAAGAAAGAAATACGCTTATCAAAAGAGATTTTAACTCTCAGAAACAAAAATTTCAGCCATTTCAGGCTGTAAATTTTCATTTCTTCGTTAAAAATCTCTAATCCATGCTACGCTATCAGGGCTCCGCCCCGAACCCCGATGAAATTCATTCTTAAATAACACAGGGGGCGGATTCTGACGGACACGCCGAGTGAACGAAGTGAACCCAGTGTCCTTGTGAGGGGAAACCACGCTTTTCACAAACGTCAGTAATCCAAGAAGCGAATTTTTATCCTTGCGTCGGTTTTCTTTTCTTTGCTTCGTTTCTTTTCTTTTGCCTACGCAATTCAAAAGAAAAGAAATGAAGGTATAAAAAATTAAAATGGAATTGTTTTCTTTGATACTTTTCTTTCTTTTTTGCGAGAAAAGAAAGAAAAGTATCTCAAAAGAAAGAAATACGCATATCAAAAGAGATTTTATCTCTCAGAAACAAAAATTTCAGCCATTTCAGGCTGTAAATTTTTATTTCTTCGTTAAAAATCTCTAACCAATGCTACGCCATCAGGGCTACGCCCCGAACCACGAGGAAGTTTATTCTAAAAGTAACTGGGGGTACGGGGGCAGTATGCCCCTGTTATAACTTTAACTAGAAACAGTTATGTTTTAAGGGATTTTTTACAGCTGCTTGTCGCTGAAAAAATTCCGCAAAAACATTTTACTGTTTCTTTTAATAAGCGTCGGTTTTCTTTTCTTTGCTTCGTTTCTTTTCTTTTGCCTACGCAATCCAAAAGAAAAGAAATGAAGATATAAAGACTAACTAATATATTTAACAATAAAAAAACTGCTTCGGATAACCGAAGCAGTTTTAAAACTAAACTGAAATTGTTAACTCAATTAACCGATAATTTTGTCAACAACACCAGCACCAACTGTACGTCCGCCTTCTCTGATAGCGAATCTCATACCTTGTTCGATAGCTACAGGAGAAATCAATTCAACATCCATAACTACGTTATCACCAGGCATAACCATTTCGCCATTGAATTTGATAGAACCAGTTACGTCAGTAGTTCTGATGTAGAACTGAGGTCTGTAACCAGGGAAGAAAGGAGTATGACGTCCACCTTCTTCTTTTGTCAAAACGTAAACGTTAGCTGTAAATTTAGTGTGAGGTGTGATTGAACCAGGAGCAGCCAATACTTGACCACGTTGGATTTCAGTTTTATCAACACCACGAAGCAAAGCACCGATGTTGTCACCAGCAAGACCTTCGTCTAACAATTTTCTGAACATTTCAACACCAGTAACAGTTGTTTTCTTAGTTTCGCCAAAACCTACGATTTCAACTTCTTGACCAACTTTAACTCTACCTCTTTCAACACGGCCTGTAGCAACAGTACCACGACCAGTGATAGAGAATACGTCTTCAACAGGCATCAAGAATGGTTTGTCTAAATCACGTTCAGGAGTTGGGATGTAAGAGTCAACTGCATCCATAAGTTCCCAAATTTTGTCAACCCATTTATCTTCGCCTCTCTTGATAGAAGGATTAGCTTGAACAGCTTCAAGAGCTTTCAATGCAGAACCTTTGATAACAGGGATGTTATCGCCATCGAATTCGTAAGAAGACAACAATTCTCTTGTTTCCATTTCAACGAGTTCAAGAAGTTCTTCATCGTCAACCATATCGCATTTGTTCAAGAATACAACCAATCTAGGTACACCAACCTGTCTAGCCAAGAGGATGTGTTCTCTTGTTTGAGGCATAGGACCATCTGTAGCAGCGATAACGAGGATACCGCCGTCCATTTGAGCTGCACCAGTAATCATGTTTTTAACATAGTCAGCGTGGCCTGGGCAGTCAACGTGAGCATAGTGTCTTGTTTCAGTTTCGTATTCTACGTGAGCAGTAGAGATAGTAATACCTCTTGCTTTTTCTTCAGGAGCAGCATCGATTTCATCGAATTTTTTAGCTTGAGCTTGACCAGCTGCTGCCAATACAGAAGTAATTGCTGCTGTCAATGTAGTTTTACCGTGGTCAACGTGGCCTACTGTACCAATGTTAACGTGCGGTTTCGTACGTTCATACTTTTCGCGTGCCATTAGAGTAATCTCCTTTTGTTCTAAGTTATCTACTACTTTCCTATTGTATTTCAAATAGCGGCTGCTAACGAGTTAGCAGAAAAGGCATAATATGCCTTACCATTATACAATCTTATATGCTCATTAAAAAATGTCAACATGCAATTTTTACAACCCTTTTGCCATGCGGTTTTTGACTTTTTAAAATTCATCATTATTTGATAATTTGTCGATATTTTAGTGAGGTATTAAAGTGTTTTTTAGTAGAAAAAAAGAATGTTCACATCCTCAAGTAACACCTGACAAAGATGCATGTTACTGCCCTGATTGTGGCAAATATGTCGAAAACAGATGGTATATGGCTCGCTGTAGCTGCTGCAATGTCAAAAGGAAAAGTATAATAAAGTTCGACACAATCATGCCGGAAAGCAAATACTGTCCAAACTGCGGCTCCGAAAATTTTTATATCCAAGAAGTAAAAGGCATAAATTTTATAGATATAAATTTTGCAGTACTTGTCAAAAAAGTAAACGAAGAATTTTCAAAAAACAGGACTCAAACTTGGTTAGAAAGAGAAAACAATGAGCCAATTAAATTGCTTGGACTTAATCTAAGGTTTAACTAGCTAAAATGTTCCTTGATAAATCTCCTTGTTTTGTCTACTATTTCAATTGTAATACGGTACTAAAAAAGGAGATTTTATTATGTCAAGAAGACCCGTTATTGCAGGTAACTGGAAAATGCACAAATTACAAGCCGAATCAGTAGAATTAATCAACGGCTTGATGGCAGAATTAAAAGATATGGACAAAGCAACAATGCCTGAAGTTGTTGTTGCTCCTGTATTCACATCATTGTATGCAGTAAACAAAGCTATGACAGATTGCGGATGCGGCAGAGTAAGACTTGCTTGCCAAAACTGCTATTTTGAAACTCAAGGCGCTTTCACAGGCGAAGTTTCTGTAGAAATGGCTAAAGACGCAGGTTGCGAATACATCATCATCGGACACTCTGAAAGAAGACAATATTTCGGTGAAACTGATGAAATGGTTAACAAAAAAGCTAAAAAAATCTTGGCAGAAGGTCTTGTACCTATCATCTGCTGCGGTGAATCTTTAGAACAAAGAGAAGCAGGCGTTACAGATTCTCACATCGCTTCACAAATTCAGGCAGCTTTAGAAGGTATGACTTCAGAAGAAGTTGCTAAATCAATCATTGCTTACGAACCAATCTGGGCTATCGGAACAGGCAAAACTTGTGATTCTGTCGAAGCGAACAGAGTAATTGCTATGATTAGAAACGTTGTTAAAGAAATCGCAGGAGCACAAGCTGCTGATGCTATCAGAATCCTTTACGGCGGTAGCGTAAAACCTGAAACAATCGAAGAACAAATGGCTCAATCAGACATCGATGGTGCCTTGGTTGGCGGTGCAAGCCTTAAAGCTGACAGCTTTGCTAAAATTGTTAAAGGTGCTTTAAAATAGGTAATAGGTTTTACTGTAAAACTTTAAAACAAAGACCTCTCTGTAACATGAGAGGTCTTTTGTTATTTATTGTTAAATCTTGTTTGAGCAGGGCTACGCTGTCAGAACTCCTCCCAGACTCCGATAAACTTGTTCTAAAAAACACAGGGGCAGTATGCCCCTGTTGTATTTCTTGCGTCGGTTTTCTTTTCTTTGCTTCGTTTCTTTTCTTTTGCCTACGCAATTCAAAAGAAAAGAAATGAAGATATAA
>CALVEK010000032.1 GCA_944326555.1 Candidatus Gastranaerophilales bacterium
GCAAAAGAAAAGAAACGAAGCAAAGAAAAGAAAACCGACGCAGGTTACAACAAGGGCTTATAGCCCTTGTATTTTTTTAAGATTATTTTTATCCCGACCTTTGTGAAGTGAACTACATAAACTTATTTAAACAACAATAAGTTCCATTTGTTTGAGGACAGTTTAAACTGTCCGAGTTATGGAACTTGGGTTTAAATTAGTTTATGTGAGAACGTAACAACCGGTCGGAGTTTTCTTGGGCTCCACCCGTTCTTTACGCTAAAGAATGGGTGGAATGTATTTTGCTTATTATTTTTTCTTTCGCAAAAAAGAAAGAAAAGTATCAAAGAAAACAATTCCATTTTAATTTTTTATATCTTCATTTCTTTTCTTTTGAGTTGCGTAGGCAAAAGAAAAGAAACGAAGCAAAGAAAAGAAAACCGACGCAGATTATAACAGGGGCATTTCGCCCCCGTGTTTCTTATATTATTTTATATCTTGTCTTGTTATAATTGCAAAAAAACTTATGTTATACCCTTACGTTGTTGATTTCAGTGTATGCATTGAGCATTCTGTTTCTGAGTTGAATAGCCATTTGCATGGATAGATTTGCTTTTTGAGATGCAAGCATAACTTCGTGAACGCTGATATCTCCGCCTGATGCAAATGTTTCTGCTGCATTATAAGCATTGTTTTGAGCTTCGTTAACTGAGTTTAGCCCGTTTCCGAATGCTTTACCTATTGTATCTGCAGTTTTTTCAACGGCAGACAGGTGTCCTTTGTTTTGAGAAACTGCCTGTTGAACTCCTGTATCAATTCTTTCAAGAGGTGAAACTCCCATATTTTCGAGGCCTACATTCATTTGAATCCCTGTGTTTATTATAGGACCTTGTGGTAAGTTGTTTCTTTGTTGAATTTCACTTTGAAGCACATTATCAAAATCGACCATTCCCTTTTGGTCAAAGTTGACGTTCAGTGCTTGCATTTCACTGTTTAAGTACTTATTGTAATTTTTTATTGCATTATTGGTTCCAATCATATTTGGATTGAATTCCATGATTTATACTCCTATATTCTTAAAGCTGCAGAAATCATTCCTTTAGTGGTTTCTGCTGTTGTAACATTGGCTTCGTAAGCTCTTGAGGCAGAAACCATGTTAACCATTTCTTCGACGATATTTATATTCGGTAGTGTTACGAATCCATCTGCATCGGCTTCCGGATTATCTGGATCATATACTGTTTTGTATGGGTCATTTGCAGGGGTAATTTCTGCTACTTCTACCCCTTGAGAAATTTGTTTTTCATCATAAGAAATGCCACCTTTTAGGGCAATTGTCCCGTTTGTAGGACTCCAAAATGCCTCGTGTTCACCATTAGGGAATGGTGGTGTTGTAGACGAATTTAATCTGTCAGCGTATACGGCTCTGAATGATACATTCTTTTTTATGTATACCCCCGGTGTTCCGTCGGGATTTCTTGTTGTATTAACGTTTGCAATGTTGGAAGCTATGTTATCCATCATTGTTCTTTGTGCGTACATTCCGCTGCCTGATATATCAAATGCTGAAAAACTCATTTAATTATGAACCTCCGCCTCTTACAACATCAAGAAGATTCGTCATAAATCTGCCTTGAAGTGTTGCCAGTACATTGTACTGTTGACCTGTTTTTGCCATATCCATCATTTCTTCTTCAACGTTAACGTTATTTCCGTTTCCGTAATCTATCCATCTGTTGTCTCTTATAATTTCAGGATCATAGCTTTTTGTATCTGCATCTACCTGTTGAATGTATAACATTTGTTCTTGAGGTAATCTTGCTGCAACATTTCTTGCTGCATTTTGAGCAAGCGGATTTGAGTAATTTGTGTTGTATGCTCCGTTGTAATTTTTGTCATTTTTGTATGCAAGACTGTTTTGCATTCTCAAATCTCTTCTTACATCATCTTTTTCGATGATGTTGCGCAGCTGGTCCTCGAAGGCAACACGTTTTCTTTGATATTCGGGAGTCATTGCATTGGCTGTGTTAGAGGCAATTGCTGTTTGTCTTTCAAGCAAGCCGTCCATTGCCAAGTTTGAAACTTCTATGGCTCTTACGTTTAACAAATCCATTTTTACCTCCTCCCTATTTTTATACTCTTGGTACGGTTATTTCAAAGACTGCCCCGCCGTTTTCTGACTCAAGCAGTTTTAAGTCTCCGTATTGTTCTTTCATTGCTTCTTTTGATATATAAAGACCAAGTCCGCTGCCTGTGATTTTTGATGTAAAACCTTCTTCAAAAATTTTGTCTTTTTTGTCTTCATCAATGCCGCATCCGTTGTCTGCGATAAGGATTTTTAGCATATTATCTTCTGTTTCTTCTGTTTTTATGTTGATAATTCCGTTGTTGCAGTCAGAAATAGCATCCATTGAATTGTATAGAAGATTTATCATTACATTTAGCAATTTGTTTTCGTCTGCGATAATATTACCTTTAAATTCATTTGATACTTCAATTTTTATATTTTTTTGTAGGGCTTTTGCTTGAACAAGTGTTACGGCTGATTCCAATATTTTCGAAAAATTTTGTGTCTCAAGTTTTGTTCCCTGAATTGTTCTCAACTCATTTAAGAGTACATCTATTGATTCTTTTGATTTCTTTATACTGCTTACTGCGTTAACCAAAGAATCTTTTAGTTCCTTATTTTCTACGATTTCAAGTCTTTTTTCCATAATTTTTGAGTATAAATCAATTACAGAAAGATGGTTTCTTATATCGTGAGAGATTATTTTAGATTTTGTTGAGATGTATTCATATTTTTTTTCGATATCATCACTTTCGCTGATTAAAGAGTTTTCTGCTTGAGTTAATGATGCTTCTTCCACAAAAGAATCAGCATAATTTATGAATTTGTGAATAGCTTTGTTTAAAAGCTCGTTGCTTCTTCTTTCAGGAGTATATTCTTGAGTGTATCTTATTAAATCTATTTTTGAATTTTCATTGATGATTCTAATTACATTGTTGATGTCTCTTGAATTTAAAAGGTAGTATAGACAGGAGGTCTCTTTTACTGTTTCTGTTGAATAATCCCACAGCATAACAGCTGAGTATCTTGGTGAAAGTATTACGAGAAATTCCGTATCACCCCATATATTCTCTCTTTCAAGGTTTTCGCCTTTTGTCAGATTGTCAAACGAATATACTTCAGCATTTGTAAATTCCAGCCTTTTTAGTACACCCTCAATCTCTTTTGTATCTTGGAGTCTAAGCAATACCAATGCTCTTTGAGATTGAGCTTCCAAAAGCGGTTCCAGAGCAAAGCGAAACAGGCCTTTTACGGTCTGTTTATTTACGGGTCTTGTTTGACCCAAATATATTAAATCTTTTAAAAGATTTTTTTGTCTAAAATTTGCTCCGCTCATTTAATCTTACCATTTATTTATTAATCTGTGCGGGAGGTGTTGCCCGCACTAATATTTGTTTTTCGGGAAATTCCCCTATTTTTTATATTGCGATTTTTACTTTTCTTCTGTTTAAAAATCCGTTGTTTAGTGCGTAAAGAACTGCTTGTGTTCTATCGTTAACTTGTAATTTTTGGAATATGTTGTTAACGTGTGTTTTTACCGTAGTTTCTGAAATAAAGAGCTTTTGAGCTACGCCTTTATATGTTACGCCTTGAGTGAGTAAGTCGAGAACTTCTTCCTCTCTTTGTGTGAGGTAGTTCAAAAGATTTTCTTCATCAGAAACAGCTTGAGTTTCTTCCTTGAATGATTTTTGGAAGTATTCGAAGAATCTTGAGGATAAAGTTGCTGGCAAATAAATTTTACCTGATGCAACTTCATCTATAGCATAGATGAGTTGAGCAGAGGCCATTGTTTTTAAGATATAGCCCTTGGCACCGATTTTCATAGCTCTGAAGATTAAATCAGGATCATCATAGCCTGTTAATGCGATGGTACGCACTCCCAAATCTAATTTTTCAATTTCCGCAATTGCGGTTAAACCATCTTTTTCAGGCATGTTAATATCCATCAAAACGATTTCCGGACGATACTTCTTAATAAGACTGATTGCAACACTTGCGCTTGTTGCTGTTGCTACAACATCAAAATCGCTTTCGATTTCAATTAATTCTTTGATTCCTGACAAATGTTCATAGTTGTCATCAACAAGAATAACTCTGGCTTTCTTCTTAAATTCAAGACCTCTTCTCATCTACTCCCCCCAAGATTTTATCTTTTTTGTTAATTTTGATTAGGTGATTATATTTTTCGTGTGATTATATTATTTACACTTTGTATATTACCCCTAAACAGAGTAGTTACTCATCGACTATCGGATTGAAATAATTATCAGAAATCATATATCTTGCTATCTAGACCAGATGGTCTATAAATAATCGTTTATGCTTGTGAGAGAAAGGTTTTCGAGATTGTGTAAAAATAATTTATTAGTATTATTTGTCAAACCCTGTCTAATAGATTTGAATTAGTCATTATGTATGATAAATTAGAATAGGAGCAGCCGGATAATCGCGCAGATGAAAAACTCTGTGAGGAAAGTCCGGGCACCCGAGGACAAACCGCCTGATAACGTCAGGTGCGGGCGACCGTGAGGATAGTGCCACAGAAATGCAGACTGCCGATGAATCTCTAACGAGATAACAGGCGATGGTGCAACGGTGAGGTAAGAGCTCACCGGCAAGATTGAGAGGTCTTGGCCAGGTAAACCCCGGTTGGGTGCAAGGTTGACTAAAAGGTTAAGGTGTCCGCCGTCTTTTGACAAACCGCTGGAGCTTGCAGGCAACTGTAAGTCGAGACAGATGATTATCTTGAAACAGAACCCGGCTTATGAGCTGCTCCTTTTTTTTGATTTTATAAAAAAAGATACCGCAGATAACTAATCTTTGGTATCTTTTTTATTTTGATTTTTCTAAAATTACAAAATGAATGTTTTATATAAAAAGTAAATTGTTCCTGAAATAATTATACAAATAGGAATTGTCAGAACCCAAGCCCAGACAATATTACCGATTACACCCCATTTTACGGCGTGTGCCTTGTAGGTTGTTCCTACGCCCATAATTGCTGTAGAAATAACATGGGTTGTGCTTAAAGGTACACCAAAATGTGATGCAGCCAAGATGATTGATGCGGCAGAAGTCTCTGCGGCAAATCCGTTTATCGGTTTAAGTTTAATAATTTTGCTGCCCATAGTACGGATGATTTTCCATCCTCCTGACATAACACCCAAACTCATAACTGTCGCGCAAGAAAGTATTACATAAATAGGAATATCAAAACTTCCCTGAGCATTGTGTTTTACAATTCCGCCTGCAAGTAATGCCAAAGTAATTATACCCATTGTCTTTTGCGCATCGTTAGAGCCATGGCTCAGAGCCATAAGACCTGCCGAAAATATCTGACATCTTCTGAATCGTCTGTTTACTTTATCAGGATTAGCCTTATAAAAAATCCTTAGAAGTATTGCCATTACAATAAGACCGGTACAAAAACCGATTACCGGAGCCATAAACATTGGCGCAACAACCTTGTCTACAAGCTCCATAAATCTTACACAACCCCATCCCGCATTGACGACTGATGCACCTATCAAACCGCCAATCAGTGCGTGAGATGAGCTTGATGGTAAGCCAAAAAACCAAGTTATAAGATTCCAGATGATTGCTGCACAGAGTGCACAGAATATCACATGCAGTGTAATTGTTGTCGGGTCAACTATGCCTGCTCCGATTGTTTTTGCAACATGAGTTCCTGTCAATGCTCCTGTGAATTCTAAAGTTGCTCCATAAATAACAGCTTGTCTTGGTGTGAGTACCTTTGTTGATACTACCGTTGCAATAGCGTTTGCCGCATCATGAAAACCGTTAATGTACTCAAATACCAATGCTCCAACTACTACAAGAACTAATAATATTATTGATACTGTCATAAACTTTTTCTTTCTCTAACTAATTTGGATTTTAAGTTATCAAGAACTTTTGTTCTTTTTAAAATCAATCAGACTTTTTCTGTTTATTTAATAGAGTGAATCATATTTCACTTAAACTAAGACTGCTTTAAAACAACGTTAACAACCGCATCTGATACAGAAAAACAACTATCAAGTGCGTTTTCAATATCTTTGTGGATGTCTCTGAGCTTAATTACTGTCAATGCATCATATTTGCCTGAAAACAGTTCGTCTATTGCGTGATAGTGAATTTCATCCCCGTGAGATTCAATTTCTTTCATTTTTAAATTTGTTTCAGTCATTTCTTTGATAGAACTTGATTTTTTAAAGTTGTGGATTATTATTTTTAGTTCTTCTGTTGCTTTATATAGTGTTTCTGCCTGTTTTTTCATGTTTTCCGTAAAACATTCGAGTCTGTAGACTTTCAAATTCAAAGATGCTTTTACGATTCTTTTTGTAATTTTATTTAGCAAAGATGCAATTGCTTGAATGTCTTCTCTGTCTATAGGTGTTATTAGAGTAACGTTCAGTTGATGAAGTGTTTCTTTTAGCAAATCATTGCTTTTGTGTTTTAGTCTTTTTGCATTTATAACATGATCTTCCGTAAGAGAATTGGTAACAATATCTCTGTATAGATTTGCGACATCATGACAGACTTGTGCGCTTTCTTCAAAAAGAGTATAAAAAACTTTTTCTTCGGGAGGAAGAATGTATGCTAACAAATTGAACTTACTCATCTTAATTCCTTTCACTACCATGTCAGCTTTTGTTTATGCCAAAAAGGCACACACAACAACTCTATCATAAAAAAGTGATTTTCATGGCATTTGAAAAGAATAAAGTAAAGAAATTATTACAATTTTTATAAGTTGTGAAAAGCTCTGTTATACAATGCCTGTTGTTCAAAGAAAGAATCTTGTGAGTTTTCTTTTCTTCCTTCTTGTGAATCGCTGCCACTGTCCGGACTTTCTGCAGAATTTGTATTTTGTACTTGATTTACATTGTTATCTAATCCTATAGAGTCAATGTTTGTAGTGTTTTCAAAAGAATTGGAGGATGTGTTTTCAATATCATTGATTTTAGCTTCCAATGCCGCAATTTGGCTGCGTGCTTCTTCTTGAGAGATAATCCCGTATTCGGCTTTTTGTTTTATACTTGCGATTTCTGCTTTTAGTGCATCAATTTTTGCCGTCTTGCTACCTGCGCCTTGGCTTTGTTGTGGGGTATAAGACGGGCGATAAGATATTCCGATACGAGACACAATTCATTCCTTTTTATTCTGCTTACAAAATATAAAAAACGAAGTTTTTGCCTCTATTTCAAAATTTATAATTATTGTTACAAATGTTTATTTATAAAAAAACAGATACTTTTTGATGTATCTGTTTTTAACAAAGTAGTTTATCTATATTTTATTTTAAATATGGTTTCAATTGTTCTAATAATCTCTCTACAGCCTCATCAGGTTTTAGAGCTGTTGATTCGCCTGTTTCACGAACTTTAAATTCAACAAGACCGTCTTTAATGGTTTTTCCAACAGTAATTCTGTAAGGGAAACCTATTAAGTCAGCGTCTTTGAATTTTACACCCGCTCTTTCGTCTCTGTCGTCAAGTACAACTTCCACACCCGCATTATTCAATTTTTCATATATTTCATTTGCTACTTTCATTTGAAGTTCATCTTGTATGTTTACTGGTACAATATCAACATGATAAGGCGCAATTGACACAGGCCATTTGATGCCCCACTCATCGTGGTGTCTTTCAACAGCTGCTGCCGCTGTTCTGGAAATACCGATACCGTAACAACCCATGATAAAAGGTTGTGTTTTTCCGTTTTCATCAAGATATACAGCATTCATTGCTTTTGAATACTTTGTACCAAGTTGGAAAATATTTCCGACTTCGATACCTTTTGTAACGTACAAAGGCTCGCCGCAATCAGGGCATTTTTCGCCGGCTTCAACGAGTCTTATATCCGCAAAAATCGGTGTATTAAGGTCTGACCAGTTTACTCCGACTAGGTGCTTGTCTGTTTCGTTTGCTCCTATTACAAAGTTTTTCATTTCTTTGGCGGTTAAATCAGCAACGATTGTTATTTTTTCACAATCGTAGTCTTCCGGAATTTTTACTTGTTCAATGTCTTTTGGACCGACAAATCCTTTGCTTGCTCCAAAAATCGCTTCAAGTTCCGATGGAGCTGCGCTTCTTATTTCATTTGCACCTACGGCGTTCATAACTTTTGTTTCTTCAAAAGTCTTGTCTGCTCTTATTAGAGCCATGACTATTTTGTTATCTGCAACGTAAATCATTGATTTTAGTATTACGGTTTGAGGAATTTTTAAGAAGTTTGCTAATTCTTCTATTGTTGTTGTGTTTGGAGTGTCCACTTTTTCGAATGTTGAAAAATATTTTGCTCCGTCAATTTCAGCTTCTTCGAGAACTGAGACGGCATGGTTTGCGTTTGCTGCGTATCCGCAACTTTTGTTTTTGCAGAAGAATACATCATTTTCTCCGGCATTGTTTTCATTGTCATCGATTAAAACCATGTACTCATGAGAAACAGCACCGCCTATCGCACCTGAATCTGATTGAACGGCTTTTGTTTCCAATCCGCAACGTTCAAAAATTTTGTAATATGCTTTTGCCATATCAGCATAGGATTTTTCCAATCCTTCTTGTGATGAGTCAAAGCTGTAGGCATCTTTCATGATAAATTCTCTGCCTCTTAGAAGACCGTATCTCGGGCGAACTTCATCACGGAATTTGGACTGAATTTGGTATAAGTTTACAGGTAGTTGTTTATATGATTTTATACCTTCTCTTGCAACAGCTGTGATAACCTCTTCGTGTGTAGGTCCAAGACACATTCCTCTTCCGTGTCTGTCTTTTAGTCGCATTAGCTCTTTGCCGTAAACGTTCCATCTGCCTGATTCTTGCCAGAGTTCTTCGGGCTGAACAAACGGCATCAGCATTTCTTGAGCTCCTGCTGCATCCATTTCTTCTCTTACTATGTTCTCAACTTTTTTTAATACTCTCCACATCAATGGTAAGTAGTTGTATACACCTTGTGATAATTTTCTTATGTAACCTGCTCTTACAAGAAGTTTGTGGCTTATAACTTCTGCATCGGACGGATATTCTCTTAGTGTTTGTACAAACATTTTTGACATTTTCATGGTATAAAATCCCTTTTTCTTAATTTTTCTTTAATGTTATCACAAAAAAACTTGATAATAATTTTTCAGCGGACTAGAATTCTATTAAATCGATAAATTTTTATGAAGGGAATGAACACAATGAAAAAAGACATCCATCCGGAATATAAAAAAATGAAAATCAAATGCGTTTGCGGAAACGAAATTGAAACCGGATCAATCGAAGAAAACATCACTGTTGAAATTTGCAACAAGTGCCATCCGTTCTACACTGGTAACCAAAAAATCATGGATACTGAAGGTAGAGTTGAAAGATTCAAAAAAAGATACGAACAAAAATAGTTTTTGTTGTATTTTTAAACTTTTTAAAAGGGACTTCATTTTTTTGAAGTCCCTTTTAGTTTGTTATAAATTCTAAAATTTTAAAGAAATTAAATTCGATTTACTACTGGTCTGATTCCTTATCATGTTTGATTAATTTTTCAAAATCAGACGGTTTTATTGTTTGAATAAAATCGCGGAATTCTTGAGCTTCTTCTTCATCTTTTGCTGCATCACAGGATACAGAGCCGTTAGCAAGAACATTTGCTGTAACAAAAATAGGTGCATCGACTCTTATAGCTATTGCTATAGCGTCAGATGGTCTTGCATCGATTTCTATTTCTTTTCCGTTTTCATCTCTTAGATATATTATTGCGTAGTATGTTTCTTTTTCTACATCATTGATTTCTATTCTATCGATTTCAAAACCTGTCTTTTGGGTATATTGAACAAACAAATCGTGTGTCATAGGACGACTTACGGAGATATTTTCTATTTTTCTGATAATAGCACTGGCTTCTGCCGAACCAATCCAGATTGGCAATGCTTTGCGGTTGTCTTTGTCGTGAAGAACTACGATTGGTGATCCTGTTCTTGTATCGAGGGCTATACCCATTACTTTCATTTCAATCATACTTTTATCCTTAGACCCAGATTATCTACTATAGTCTTTGAGAAACATTATAATTCAAAATAAAAATTAGACAAAGTGAAGTATAAATGATAGATTAAATGTATGAAAATACTGATTGTAAACGGACCAAATATAAATCTGCTTGGAACAAGAGAACCTGAAATATACGGTTCTTTGACCTTGGATGACATCCAAAATGAGCTTGAAGATTACGCTAAAAGTATTGGTGTGGAACTTGTCTTTTTTCAAAGCAATGTTGAGGGAGAAATAGTCAACGCCATACAAAAAGCAAAACATGAGTGGGGTTGTAGTGGAATTGTGATTAATCCTGCTGCTTACACACACACTAGTGTTGCAATCAGAGATGCAATTTCAGCCGTAAGTCTGCCTGCTGTAGAAGTACATCTTTCCAATATACATTCAAGAGAAGAGTTTAGAAAGAATTCTTTTATTGCTCCCGTTTGTATCGGACAGATATCAGGTTTTGGCTCAGATAGCTACAAGCTGGGGCTTAGGGGTCTTGTTTCTGTGTTATCGAAAAAAGTCTGATTTTTGCTTCTTAACATTGGGTAACATCGGACTTGAAAATAAAATGTCTTTGTTGCTACAATGTTAACAACTAGTTGATCATTATAATTAATAATCTGGATTTTGTCATCAATATGAATTATTGTACTGGAATGAAAAAATTATTTTTACTCACTGCATTCGTTTTTATGTTCTTAACCACACAAGCAGGTACTTTTGCTTCCGATTATCAGTATAAAGTGCTTGACCCAAAGTATAATCCGTCAGCAAACGAGCTTGTTGAAGGTAACATTCCTCCTGTAGAAGAGGTTGAGCTTCCGGATGAACACAAAGGATTTGATTTCTTAACATTTTTGGCAATAATAGCTGCCGTCTCTTTCCCTATATTTATTGTATCTCTTGCTGTTAAGGCTTTTAAAGAAGTTACGGAAGACGTTCCCGGCAGACAAAAAGTTGATGATAAAACTAATGTAAGCAGCTCTTCTAATCAGGTTATAGGTAACATTAAAATATCTGAGTCTGAAAAAGGCAAAGAGCTGGCTAAATCTGAAGAAAAATCTGTAAGGAAAGAATCCTTTACTGATTCTTCCGTAAATATTCAAAAATCCAAAACAAAATCAACAAAAATGTCTCAAAAAACAAGACAAATGATTGAAAATAATAGAAACATTGCTGCTAAAAATGTTAGTTATTCAACGACTCCTATAAATAAGAAAAATCCTATGTTATTGAATACTTCAAGATTGGACAGAAACAAAGGGCTTTGTCTTGTTGAGTATAATAAAAAATATTCTCTCATCGGTTATATCAATGATGAGATATTTTTGTTAAATCAGTTTAAAGATATTAACAGTAAAGAAATCCGTTCAAGACTTACAGAAACTGTTGAGGATAAGGACAGATACATTGTCAGACTTGGTAACTATAAGGCAGTTGTTGAAGTCAGTGAATCTGATATGAATTTGCTTCTTGAATTATAACGATTGTATAATGTTGTAATGATGAAGCATTTTGTTTTTGCGGTTTTATTTATATTGCTGATAGTTTTTGGCGTTTGTTTTTTGTCCAAAAATGGAGAATCGGCAGTGGTTATAAAGTTTTCAAGTTGGGGTTCACAAAGTGAAACGGCTTTGTTGGTACCATTGATAAAAGAATTTGAAAAGAAAAATCCTGACATTAAGGTTGAATTTGTTCATATCCCTCAAAATTACTTTCAAAAATTACATTTGTTATTTGCCTCAAATATTGCACCGGATGTTGTTTTTATAAACAATTATTATGCTCCAAAGTATGTAAAAGCAGGATTGCTAGAGGACTTAACTCCATATATTAAACAGGATGATTATTTTAATAAGGCGTTAAGTGGTTTCACTTTTAACGGCAAAATATATGCGATTCCCAGAGATATTTCAGATATGGTAATTTACTATAACAAAGACATGTTTAGAAAAAATAAGTTACCATTCCCCAAAAATGATTGGACAATGAAAGACTTTTTTGAAATTGCTACAAAGCTATCCAAAGATACTGATAATGACGGAAAAAATGATGTATGGGGTATTAGTTTTGAAACAGATCCGATTTTTTATCTGCCATATTTAATGAGTAATGGCTCGGGAATCCTTTCTGATGATGGAGAAAAAATTATAATAAACGAGCCATCAGCTGTAGAAATTTTGCAAAATTATGCTGATATGGCAAATAAATATAATGTTGCGCCTAAAAAGTCTCAAAGTGCCAGTTTAACGATGGCGCAATTGTTTTTGCAGCAGAAATTGGCCATGCATTTGTCAGGGAGATGGTTGGTGCCTAAATATAGGCAGGAAGCTAAATTTGATTGGGATGTTGTTGAGTTTCCAAATGGCAACTCCGGTTCTGTCGTAAACATTGATTCTTCAGGCTATGCACTTTCTAAAAGCTCTAAGCATAAACAAGAAGCAATAAAGTTTATAAAATTTTTATCTTCAAAAGAATCTTTGGACGCACTTTCTCAAAGCGGTTTGATAGTTCCTGCAAGAATTGATAGCGCTTATTCTGTTTGTTTTTTGAGTCCTTCTCAAAAACCGAAAAACGCATCGGCTTTTTTAGAGGCTGCTAAAAATGGTAAAGCGACACCTGTCAATTATGATTATCAAAGACTCATTGATAATTTATATATTATTTTAGAGCCTGTTTTTATTGGGCAAAAAAAAGCAGTCGATGGGTTGTCGACTGCGGCCTTGTATAAAAGCAACTTATTTAAATAAGCTACTTTTTTAGTTGGATAATTTGCTAAAGCCCAAGTAGATATCTGTTCATCATACTTATCTGACTGGAACCAGAAAAATAACTAATGCTGTTTTGTTTTGAAGTATTGTATTCAGACTCAACCTGATCTTTGAGTGCTTGATAATATTCTTTTTCTTCTTCCGTATAAGCCATGTCTATCTCATAGTCGAGTTCATCTATAGTTGTATCGTAATCTTCATCCAAATCTCCTGTAACGGTAAGATTTAGTGTGTTCATTATGTCTTCAAACGGGATAGAATCTTTTTTTGTTGTTGACTGAGATTCCTGCATTTCTTTCAATCTTTCGGCGACTTCAAGTCTTGCTTTATCTGTCTCTTTGTCTCCGGTTGCAGAAATTCCTAATGCTGCAAGTTGTTGAATTATCAGCTGATACTCGTAGTCTTCGGCAGCAGACTTCTTTGTGTCGGTTACTGTCGAGGGCACATACATAGACATCATAGATGATGATATTGGGCTGATAGACATGTCTTTTTACTCGTAAATTAGCTAACTATCATGATAATACCCGTTTATAAAAATTCTAAACTATCTGTGATAGGATTCTTTGTTAATTATTTTAAATGCTCTATAAATCTGTTCGTAGAGAAATATTCTTATCAACTGGTGAGTAAATGTCATTTTTGAAAAACTTAGTTTAAAATCAGCCCTATTACTGACCTGAGGGCTGAGTCCGTTAGCTCCCCCTATTACAAAAACAATTTCGTTGTGTCCTGATTGAGATAGTTCTTTTACTTTTTGTGCAAATTCTTCAGAACTTAGAGATTTACCGAGTATTTCTAATGTTATTACATAAGAATCAGGCTTTATTGCTGCCAAAATTTTTTCACCTTCAAGCTCTTTATATTTTTCAGCCAAGGAATCATCTTTAATTTCTTGTGCGGGAATTTCTATTAACGACAAACTGCAATAGCCTCCAAGACGTTTTTTAAATTCGTCTATGGCTTCTTTTGAATATTTTTCTTTTATTTTCCCTACGGCAATAATTTTTATGTTCATATCAAATTTCCGAAAAATTTATGAGACAAACAATAGTAAAAGTTTTTAATATTTTCCTGAAAAAATCTCAATCAAACTAAAACAATTACTAAAATGTTGATTGTCTTAATATTAATTCAAAGTAGAATTTAAGTCTCTATGCTTAGACTCTTCCGTACATGTCTTCAAAACGGACTATGTCGTTTTCATCCAGAATATCACCTCTTTGAACTTCTAAGATTTTCAAAGGTTCATCATAAGGGTTTTGCAGAGAATGTTTTTCTTCAATTGCTAAATCGATACTTTCACCGTTATTCAGTTCGATAAATTCTTCACCTTTTAGAACAAGCGCCTTGCCTTCAACAACGACCCAGTGTTCGCTTCTGTGGTGGTGTAGTTGTACACTCAATTTTGCACCGGGGTTGACGTAAATGCATTTTGTTAAAAATCCGTTACCTTCATTGAGTACAGTGTAGTATCCCCAAGGACGATAAACTGTTTTGTGAGTCAATTGTGTTGAGTCGTGTCTTTCTTTGAGGTGATTAACTATTTTTTTGACATCTTGCGTTCTGTCTCTGTTACAAACCAGAACAGCGTCTTCTGTTTCAACAACTACGGTGTTTTCCAAACCAATTGTAGTTATGAGTTTTGATGTGGAATAAATCATTGAATTTTTACTGTCTAAATCAACAACATTACCCATTACGTAATTACCGTTTTCATCGGTCTCTGAAATATCATAAATAGCTTCCCAAGAACCGACATCTCTCCAGTCGCATTCTAACGGTACCATTGCCAGTTTTTTTGAATTTTCCATGACTGCGTAGTCAATTGAAATGTCTGGCATTTCTTCAAAATCAAGGTAAGGAATTGTTGGAGTTTGTGAAGAAATTTCTGCATTTTTTACAATGTCATAAATATCAGGTTCGTATTTTTTTAGTTCTGACATCATAACAGATGCTTTAAATACAAACATTCCGCTATTCCAATAATATTTGTCAGAATCAACAAATTCCTGAGCTGTTTCTTTGTCGGGCTTTTCAATAAATTCTTCAACTTTTAGCCCTTTAACAGAGGCTTCTCTAATCTTTTTGTTACGTTTTGTTCTTATGTATCCAAGCCCTGTATCAGCTCTGTCTGGTCTTACTCCAAATGTTACAATATAATTGGCTTGAGCCAGTTTTATTGCTTCTTTTATTGCGTCAGCGAATTTTTCATTGTCAGAAATAAGGTTATCTGATGGGACTGCTATAATAATTGGGTCTTCTTTAATATTCTTGTCTTTATTGAGTTTTTCAATGTATTTTATAGAAAGAGCAATAGCTGGAGCTGTTCCTTTGCCTTCGGGTTCAGTTATTACACGATAACTCGATTTTCTGCAAAACTTTGTTTGCATTTCGGCAAGTTGTGATTTAACCTGTGATTCGAGTTTTACGTTTGTTACGCTAAGAATATTTTTGTCATCAACACTGTTAACAAGTCTTATAAAGGCAGATTGAAAAAGAGTATAATCGTCCTCGATTTTCATAAGTTGTTTTGGGTGAAGTTCTCGGCTTAAAGGCCATAATCTGCTACCAGAACCGCCTGCTAAAATTACTGCATATACATTGTTAACTGCCATAAAGACTCCTTCGATTAAAACTCTCTTTATCCTTATAATAATATTATTAATTAATCATTCAAATGTTTAAAGTGTTTGTAAAGATAAGCAACACCCAATATAAAACAAATTACAACTATTGCTATATCAAATTTGTGCCAAATGTGCTTAAATGCTTCCATATTTTGACCCATCTTTACACCGACATAGACTAAAAGATAACTCCAAATAAGTGAGCCTAAAAAAGTAAATGTAAAGAAAAATCTTTTTTTTGCTTTTAAAATACCTGCAGGTAAAGAAATAAATGTTCTTACAACAGGTAGCATTCTGCAAATAAAAAATGCCCAATCTCCATATTTTTCTACCCATTTGTCAGCGTCTTCGAGGTCTTTTTTGCTGACCAAGAAATATTTGCCGTATTTTTCAACAAAAGTACGCCCGCCAAAATAACCCAAATAATAAGATGGTATAGAACCTATAACACAACCAAATGCCCCTGCCCAAGCAGCGACATGAAAATTAAATATTCCCTTTGATACCAAGTAACCTGCAAATGGTAAGATTGCTTCACTAGGCAACGGTATGTTGCAAGATTCTATTGCCATCAAAAGGCTTATACCTAAAGGCCCCATTGCTGTAATCACGTGCTCAATGAAACTAATCAAGTGTCCCAATATAATATCCAACATAAATTCTATCCCTTTTTATTTGTACAAGTAAATTTTATCAGAAAAACAGATTACTTTTTTATATCTTCATTTCTTTTCTTTTGAATTGCGTAGGCAAAAGAAAAGAAACGAAGCAAAGAAAAGAAAACCGACGCAG
>CALVEK010000033.1 GCA_944326555.1 Candidatus Gastranaerophilales bacterium
TTGAGCAGAAATTTCATCTCACAAGGAGTTGTAAATTTCTACTCAAATCCCTAAAATCTCTAACAAAAGGCTTCGCCTGACAGGGGCTGTAAGCCCCTGTTTTTTCATGATTATTTTTTTAACCCGTTCTTTACGCTAAAGAATGGGTTGAATGTATTTTACTTATTATTTTTCCTTTCGCAAAAAAAAGAAAAGTATCAGAGAAAAAACAATTCCATTTTAATTTTTTATATCTTCATTTCTTTTCTTTTGAGTTGCGTAGGCAAAAGAAAAGAAACGAAGCAAAGAAAAGAAAACCGACGCAGAATTACAACAGGGGCTTACAGCCCCTGTGCTTTTCAAGATATTTTTTTACTGTTTTTTACACTAAAGAATGCTTTTCATTGCTTTAACAACATTTTCGACGGTAAAACCGAATTTTTCAAAAAGCACTTTTGCCGGAGCTGATGCACCAAACGTATTCATTGTTAATGTCGTTCCATCAAGTCCTACATACTTGCCCCATCCAAAATCGCAAAGTGCTTCAACAGCCAGTCTTTTTCTTACTGATTTAGGCAATACGGATTCTTTATATTCGTCAGACTGTTGCTCAAATATTTCCATTGAGGGCATACTTACTACTCTTACGTCAATATTTTCTTTGAGTAGTTCTTGTTTTGCTTTTATAGCAATGTCAACTTCAGAGCCGGTTGCGATAATTATTCCGTCAGGAGTGTCCTTTTGCTCTCTGTCTATTATATATGCACCTTTTAGTGCTCCTGTCTTTCTGTCTTCACTGCTTTTTAGTTGCGGAAGGTTTTGTCTTGAAAGTACAAGTGCTGTTGGTGTTTTTTTGCTTGTTATTGCAAGATACCAAGCCGCAGATGTTTCAATTGCATCGGCAGGTCTTATTACATTGAAGTTTGGCATAGAACGAAGCATTGCCAGTTGTTCTACAGGCTGGTGTGTTGGGCCGTCTTCACCGACACCAATGCTGTCATGTGTGAATACGTATGTAACAGGCAATTCCATTAATGACGATAATCTTGCCATTGGTTTTAAGTAGTCGCTGAATACGAAGAAAGTTGCAACAAAAGCCTTTAATCCTCCATACAGGACTATTCCGTTTGCAATGGCTGCCATTGCTTGTTCTCTGACCCCATAATGTACATTTTTTCCTGTGTGATTGTCTTTTGCAAAATATCCGCAGTCTTTCATTTCCGTTTTGTTAGATGGACCAAGGTCTGCACTTCCTCCAATTATATTTGGAACGTGATTTTTTATTATATTAATTAATTTGCCGGAAGTTGTCCTTGTCGCTGCGTCTTTGTCATCAGTTGCCCAAAAATCTGTGTCTTTAAATAGTTTATCAGCATCAACCTCTTTGTGATATTGATTCCACAATTTTTCCATTTCCGGATATTTTTGTGAGTATTCTTTGAACATTTCTGTCCATTTTTCTTCCTCTTTTATATTTTTTTGCATTAGCTGTTTGCAGTGGTCATAAACATCTTGGTCTACACAGAATGGTTCCTTGCACTGCCAGTTGAGAGTGTTTCTTAGTGCTTCAATATTTTCTGCTCCGAGAGGTTCACCGTGAGAGCAGGCTTTTCCCTCTTTTGCCGGACAGCCGTATCCGATTTTTGTTTTTATTGTTATAAATGTTGGCTTTTCTTTTTGTGATTTTGCTTCTTTTATCGCCATCGATATTGCATTTAGGTCGTTTCCGTTTTCAACTGTAATTGTATGGAAACCAAATGCAGCCATTCTTTTTTCTACATTTTCGCAAAAAGTTGTATCTGTATCACCCTCGATTGTGATTTTATTGCTGTCGTATATTACGATGAGCTTATTTAATCCTAATGTACCGGCAAGAGAAAATGCTTCTGACGAAATTCCTTCCATCATGCATCCGTCGCCACCAAGCACATAAGTATAGTTGTCAACAATTGGAAAATCAGGTTTGTTAAATATTTTTGCAAGGTGAGCTTCAGCCATAGCCATTCCGACAGCCATTGCCATTCCTGCGCCTAAGGGGCCTGTTGTGGCTTCTATTGCAGGAGTATGCGAGTATTCAGGGTGCCCTGGGGTTTTTGAACCCCATTGTCTAAAGTTCTTGATGTCATCAATCGTCAATCCGAAGCCAAAAAGGTGATTTAAGGCGTATAATAGAGCAGAACCATGACCCGCAGATAAAATAAATCTGTCTCTGTTTGTCCAGTTTGGATTTTTTGGATTAAATCGAAGATAATTTGCAAATAATTCATAAGCCATTGGAGCTGCTCCTAACGGTAAGCCAGGATGACCGGAGTTTGCTTTCTGGATTGCATCTGCAGCAAGTATTCTGAGTGCATTGACTGTTTTTTCTTCGATTTGTGTCATTTTTTTAGAAAATCCTCATCTGTTAATCTAATTCTAAATTGTTTTTACATTTTCCTTTTTCTCAGAACATGTATCATCAATTTATGTCGTATATATCATGATACCACTTTTTTGTATCTTTACCAATATTCTATAAGTATGAATTAGTATTATAATGGAGTGGTAAATATGTTTAAGGCAAAACAAAATGGACTATAAAACAAATGTAATGAGGATTCTTGATAAGAAAAAAGTAAAATATAATCACTACAGTTATGTCGATACTGAAGCTGTGAGCGGGGTTGATGTTGCAAGTGTACTTGGACAAAATCCGGATAGAGTTTTTAAAACTCTTGTTACTCAAGGTAAATCAGGTAGTTACTATGTTTTTATGATTCCTGTCGCAAAAGAACTTGATTTGAAAAAAGCTGCATCGGCTGTTAGTGAAAAATCTGTAGAAATGATTAAAATGAAAGACTTATTATCAGTTGCCGGTTATGTCCATGGAGGATGTTCTCCTATTGGGATGAAGCGATATTACACAACCATTGTTGACGAATCTGCTCTGAATTTTGATTCTATTATTTTTAGTGCAGGTAAAATAGGGTATCAAGTTGAGCTTAGTCCGCAAGATTTGGCTTCAATAATAAAAATTGATTTTTATAATATTTGTTTTTAAACATGTCAAAGTCGTAGTATATTGTTATGTGTAATCAGTTTGGAGATTATTATGAAAGATTTTTTTTGGGATAGTTCATATAATGTTGGTGTAAAAAAGTTTGATGATCAGCACAAACACCTTATAGAGGCTCTAAAAGATATTAATAAGGCAATGGAAGATAAAAGAGATAAACTTGCAATTGCTCAGGTTATAAATAATTTGAAAAAATATGCTCAAGAGCATTTAATTGAAGAGGAAAATTTTCTTTTGGATATAGGGTATCCAGACTATGAAGAACATAAAAGACAACATGAAATTTTTAAAGATAAGTTAGCAAAGTTTTGTGATGATTTTAACTCGGATAGATATCTTTTACATTTTGAGATTGCTGTTTTCTTAAAGAATTGGATACTTAGCCACATAAAAGTAGTCGATAAAAAATATGCTGATTTTTTGAAAGAAAAATCAGGTTTGTAGTTTTTAACCTTTATTAAAAAAAACTTTAACAATATCTTGTTTTTTTAGTAGAATTTTTCTGCAGATTTTTGATGAAAAAAAACAAGGTGATTTTTATGTTAAAAGATTTATTGGAAAATAAAAAATGTTTTAAGTTGGTATGTGGTTGCGGAAATGAAGATGCACAAGAGGTGGAACGACTCGTTGCTATTTATTCTTTGGCAGGATGTAATTTTTTTGATTTGTGCGCAAAGCCTGAAATCGTTGATGCTGCAAAAAGAGGACTGGAAACAGCAGGTATAAAAGAAGATCGATATTTGTGTGTTAGTGTTGGTATTGACGGTGATCCGCATATTAACAAAGCATTTATTGATATTAACAAGTGTGTAAAATGTGGTAATTGTGAAGCGGCTTGTCCACATGACGCCGTTGTGTGCAATAAGAATTTTGAAGTAAAAAAAGAAAGATGTATAGGCTGTAATCAATGTGCAAATAATTGTCCTGTCGGTGCTATAGAAATGGTTAGTCAATTACAGGATTATAAAGAAATTCTTCCAAAACTTATTGAAAAAGGTATAGATTGTATTGAATTCCATGCTATTTCAACGGATGAAAATGATGTGATGGATAAATGGGCTCAGATAAACGATTATTTTGACGGTATGCTTTGTATATCTGTTGATCGTTCAGAATTGGGTGATAAGAGATTGAAAGAACGTGTCGGCAAAATGTTGGAGATAAGAAAACCATATACAACTATTATTCAGGCTGACGGTATTGCAATGAGTGGAAGTAACGATGAATACGGTACTACTCTTCAGGCTGTTGCAACTGCTCAACTGTTTCAAAATGCAAAATTGCCTGCTTATATCATGATGTCAGGCGGAACTAACACAAAGTCTATTAACTTTGCTCATCAGTGTGGTGTTTATCCGCATTGTCTTGCTGTCGGTTCTTATGCAAGAAAAATTGTAAAAGATTATCTGCTTGCAGATGATTTATTTGCTGACAAAGAAAAGTTAAATAAAGCTGTTGCAATTGCAAAAGAACTTGTCGATACAATAGTGATGGGCTAGTTATGATTAATTTGAAAACAGAAAATTGGACTATAAAAAATATTGATACCATTTTGTTTGATAAAGATGGAACCTTTATTGATTTGCATTATTTTTGGGGAAAGATGACAGAATTGAGAGTCAGAGAGATTATATCAACGTATAATCTTGATGATTCTTTATTCTCTCAACTTTGCATGAAGCTGGGTTATGATAACAACTCAGGCAAGATGCTTAAGGATGGCATAACTGCTTTATACTCAAGGTCTGTTATTATTGATTTATTTCGAAAAGATTTGGCAGAATTGGGGTTAAATGTTTCAGTTGGTGAAATGGAAAATCTTTTTGACTATGTCAGTTCAGTTTTCTACAAGGAAATGACAAAATATACTAAACCAATAGATTCTGCTTTAGATTTTATAAGAAGTGTTAGAGCTTCAGGTGTCAAAACTGGTGTTGTAACGTCCGACTCTGTTAAGTCAACAATGCTAACATTGAAACATTTTAAATGGGAGCCTTTGTTTGACGTTGTCATTGGCAGAGAATCGACCAAAGAAACTAAGGAAAGTGGTGTTCCTGTTAAAATGGCACTCGAAAAACTTGGTTCAGATAAGGATAAGACTATTATGATAGGAGATGCTCCGATGGATTATCTGGCTGCTAAAAATGCAGGAGTGGAGTCTACCGTTCTTGTTGCAACAGGTCAACTGGATAAGGCTGATTTGTTGAAAACTTCTCCTTTTGTCGTTGATTCTCTTGGCAGTGTTATAGTTTCTTCGTAAATGCAGAAGAGTCTTTCTTTTTACTCCAAAGGTGTTTGAGACTTTTATTTTGGTTATTATTTTAAATCTCCTTTGTATGCACAAGGAATATTGTTCTCTTTAAGGTATTTAATTCCCCATTGATTTAGCTCTATAACAGCAGGTATAAGTGTTTTTCCTAAGGGGGTAAGAGAATATTCTGTTTTGGGTGGAACCACTGGGTACATTTTCCTTTTTATTATACCGTCTGATTCAAGTTCTTTTAGCTGTTGGATTAGCATTTTGGGTGTTGCATAGGGGATTAATTTTTGTAGTTCATTATATCTTAATGTTTTATCAATCAGGTGGCCGATGATGACCCCTTTGTATTTTCCGCCAATGATTTCCATTGTTACTTGCAGAGGGCATTGGTATTCGTTTTGTTTTCTTTTTGTCATTATTAGTCCTTTTATTATTTACTTTTTGGTAAGTATTATACAAAAAAGTATGTACTTGTCAAAAAGAAAGTTTGTTTGTAAAATTTATAAAAAAAGGAGCAAAAAATGGAAATTACACAAATAAGAAATGCAACAATTCTCGTTGAATATAATGGTATAAAATTTTTGATTGACCCATGGCTACTTCCTAAGAATAGTATGCAGGGATTTGATGCTGCCGTTAATTCTCATAATAGACAACCACGAGTTGATTTGCCTTTTAGTATTGAGAAAATAGTTGATGTTGATTGTGTTATTGTTACTCATATTCACCCTGATCATTGGGATGTTGTCGCAGAGAAAGAAATTGATAAAAGTAAAAAGATTTTTGTTCAATCTGAGCAGGATAAGGCTTATATTGAATCAAAGGGATTTTATAATGCAGAAGTCATTTCTTTAGATGGGACAATTTATCACAGTGTAACTTTGTATAAAACTCTAACTCAACACGGGAAAAGGGATGTGATTAAACCTATTTGTGAATCTATGGGAATGCCTTATGATGCAATGGGTGTCGTTTTTGAAGCAGAAAATGAAAAAACTTTGTATATAGCTGGTGATACTATATGGTGTCAAGAGGTAGAGAATGCTTTGGAAAAGTATTCTCCTGAAGTTATAGTTTTAAATGCTTGTGCAGCCACTTTATTAAATGGTGAACGTATAATTATGGACATCAAAGATGTACAAGAAGTTTTGCAAGTGGCGACAAATTCAAGAGTAATTATCAGTCATATGGATACAGTTAGTCATTTAACCATCACAAGAAAAGATTACGAAGAGTATAAGAAAAAAAATAATGTTAAAAACTTGCTTATACCGAATGATGGTCAATCAATTAGATTTTAACACTTGAAGAATTCCATAATGTTTGTTAATAGAAAAAACTATGTGAATTATCTTAAAACAATATAAAAGATTGTTTTACTTGGCTGTTTTTATCTTATCTCCTTTTCAATGGAGATGTGTATAATCCTGTATTTGATGTTTATGCATTTATTTTTAATCCTTTGCTCAACATATTTGAAATTTACTAGCAAAAATTTATTTTTTCTGTTTTTAATCCGTAAAACAGGAGAATTAATATGAAAATAAATAGTCTTGCCAATTTTAACTGTTACTCAAAGTCTTTATTGTCGGATAAACAAAATGTAAGCAAAGAACAGGTCTGCAATGATTGTTCATATAACCTGAATAAAAGTCAGGCGGATAATCGTTTTTATTATCCTTTGGTCAGTCAGGTTAGTTTTGGAGCTGGGAATACAGAGTACAGAAGATCTCCTGATATAGATTATTTTAAGTACAAAAGTCTTTCTCCTGCAATGAAAATGATTCTTCGTAAGAAGTGTATTGAGTTCAATAAAGATGTAAAATCTTCCGAGTTGTCAAATTCTGCAAAAAAATATTTGCCGCTTATGGCTGATGCAGATATGGCTGATTTTATAAAGGTATGTAATATTTACTGTAAGTTAAAAGATGAACCGATTCTTTGTTTGGGAAGAAGTCCAAAATGGTTTTTAAATACCGCATTATGGATGAAAGACGGTATAGAAGATTACAAATTCGTTGCGTTTTCAAAGAATTGGTACAGAACTGATAAATACGGGCTGGTTCGTATGGACAGATATGCACCTACTGTAGAAGAAAAGAAAGCATATAAGCGTTATCTTAAGAGTATTCAGGCTGATCCTCAACATATTGTAGATGTTCATAATAAAACCGGTAAAAAAATTGTTATTACAGATTATATAAATTCAGGAAAGGGTGCGTGTTCATTCTTGGATGTAATGTCTGAGATTGCTGAAGATGATGGAATTTTGGAAGAATTTGCCAATTCTATAAGGATTCTTGGTATTGGCTGTTTAGAATATACAGCAAAAAGATTTTACGATGATGAAGAATTTTCTATTCCATCTGTTCAGCTGCCTGAAAGGTTAATGCCTTATAACAAAATAATAAAGCAGGAGTTTCACGATATGCCGTTAAATGTATTTGAGCAAATGTTAATTAATGAAAATACAAATGAGTGTCGTTCATCATTCTATCCACATGAGGCTTGGACTGCATACAAACCAAACAGATTTAAAACAGGTATGCTGTCAGAAAAGAAAATAAAAGATTTGAAAGGTAAAAATCCAAAATGTGTTGCGAACTTTACTCCTGCAATGCGAGATTATCGTAACCTTTTGAATTTTAGAATTCTCGATTATTTAGACAGCAAGAATATTCTTAGAGAAAATCTTAATTCAAGACAGTGGGATTAGTTAAATTATTATTGTTCTATAAAAATATTAAATAAGATGATAAGTTGAATTTGTTGTATTATGTAAAATATAGAACAAAAGAGGTATTGTTTTGCCAAGGATAATATCAGGAACAAATTTGGATTTATATTATGCTGTCCCACTAAAAATGCTGGTTTTGGGTGAAAGCAATAAAAATGTTCAATTTATTCGTAAAAATTACGGTCAATTAGGAGTTGATATTTTTCAAAGCGAGAAAAAACCTTCTATATTATCAAAAAAAGATTCTAAAAAGATAAATATAGTGATTAATGGCATAAAAAAAATATTTGGGTGTATAGGAAAAGATGACTATAAAGAGACAGATTCATTAAATGATGTAATGTTTAAATACATATACAACAATAAACATGGTAAAGATTCCGATATAAAAAATGTATTTGGTGAAAAGGGTATGGAATTATTTAGGATATTTAAAGCTCAAGGCTATGTAGAGGATTGTTTCTAGTTTGAGTAGTTTAAAATTAACATTATAAAAGAGGTAGTCAATGAGAAAGATTTGCATAATACTATTACTATTAATAATAAGCTCTGCTTCTTTATTTGCTGTAGCTGAAGCAAAAACAGTTAAAGTAAACTTAGGGAGCGATTATATTCCTGAAAAAGACCCTGCAAAGGCAAATGCAATGTGTAATTTGTACCCCAACGGTGCATATAAATGTTTTTGCAAGAATGGGCATTACAAGGGTGATAAAAGAGATTATGTTTGGAGTTCACAAAATCCAAAACCTGATGATAATATGTTAAATACTTATCCTTTGTATGTTAGAACTCCCAAGTGTTTAAAATTTTATAAGGATTAGAGTGATACAATAATCAGTTGATTAATGGACTTCTTACGACTTGCTCTTTGGCTATTTGCTGTTTGTAGGTATGGCTTTCAGCTTAACAAAATCTTACTACTTCCTTAATTTAATGTTGTTGGGGAAGAAACTCCAACCTACTTACTTAAAAAATGTCGGACAACATCACCCAAAACGCACAAAAATAAAGAAAAATTGTAAGACTCAAAACACCTATTTCAATTAACACAAAAAGAAAAGCATTTGATATAATAAAAGAATGAAAGAAGTAAAAATACCAGGTGAGCCGATTATATTAATTGTAGCAATACTATATTTGGCGTTTTATATTTTTGATTATGGATACAAACGTATGTTAGTTGAGCATACATTTATTAACATTGATAGTATTTTTTCTTTGATTATCGGCTTAATACTTTTAGTAACAGCTTCTGTCGGGATTATTTTCAGAGGCTACAAAATTTTATACGACGATGAGATAATAGAAATTCATACAAATATGCCAATATTAAGAAAAAAAACAATCAATACTATCAAAATAAATGAAATAACTAAAATTGAACTTGTGAATTACAGAGGCTGGAAAGCCAGCATACACTGTAACAACAAAGTTTATTCAACATATGCAAATGAAGAGTTTTATAAATTTTTAAAAGAGATAGCCGAACATCTGTAAAAATCATAATTATAAAATTATGTATTATAAAACAAAAAATCTGAGACTACACATACACCTCAGACTTTCTGTTTAAATGGTTGCGGGAGCTGGATTTGAACCAACGACCTTCGGGTTATGAGCCCGACGAGCTACCAGACTGCTCCATCCCGCGATATTATCGCTTACACTCTTATTATTCATGCTAAAATTTTTTTTTCAACACCTATTATTAAACAGCTTTAAAATATTCTACTGTTTTTCTTAGTCCTGCTATTATATCTACCTTAGGCTCCCAACAGAGCTCTTTTTTTGCCAATGTAATATCAGGTTTTCTTTTTACCGGATCATCACTTGGCAATGGGCAGAATTTAATTTTCGAATTTGAGCCTGTTATTTCAATGATTTTTTGTGCAAGATCAAGCACTGTTCTTTCTGATGGATTTCCTAGATTTACAGGACCTATAAATCCTTGTGTATTATTCATCATTTTTACAATTCCGTTGATTAGGTCATCAACGTAGCAAAAACTGCGGGTTTGGGTTCCATCTCCGTATATTGTTATGTCTTGATTTGCCAGAGCTTGCATAATACAGTTTGATACTACACGCCCGTCTTGGGGGTCCATATTGGGTCCGTATGTATTGAAAATCCTTATGATTCTGATGTCTACGTTATATTGTCTGTGATAATCCATCATTAAGGTTTCTGCACAACGTTTACCCTCATCATAACAACTTCTTATACCGATAGGATTGACATTTCCCCAGTATGATTCTTGTTGGGGGTGTGAAAGAGGATTGCCGTATACTTCTGATGTTGATGCTTGGAGTATTCTTGCTTGATATTTTTTTGCAAGTTCAAGCATATTAATAATACCGAGCACAGATGTTTTCATCGTTTTTACCGAATCATATTGGTAATGAGGCGGGCTTGCAGGACAAGCAAGATTGTATATTTGATTACATTCGATATCAATAGGCTCTGTTATATCGTGTTCAATCAGTTCAAAATTTGTGTTATCAATTAAATCTTCTATATGTTTTTTCTTGCCTGTAAAAAAGTTGTCCAGACATATTACTTTGTCGCCTTCTTGCAAAAGTTTTCTGCATAGGTGATTTCCGATAAATCCTGCTCCACCTGTTACCAATATTTTTTGCATTTTGCATTTTCCTCTTAAATTTTTAATATTATTTTAACACGATTAGATTGTTTTTAGCTTGAGATTTGGTTATGCTATGTAAAATATTATGTTTAAAATAGGAGTAGAATATGAGAGTCGTAATAATAGGCGGTGGTGCCTGTGGTGCAAGTGTTGCAGCTAGGTTGAGAAGATTGGATGATGGTGCCGAAATACTTATATTGGAAAAAACAAAAGAAATTTCGATTGCCAATTGCGGGTTACCTTACTATTGTTCAAATGTAATTGATAGTGAAGATGCGATGCATGTCTCAAGCATAACAAAGTTCAAAAATCTTCTTAATGTTGATATAAGGTTGAGCGCTAATGTTACTGATATAAATCGTGCTGAAAAATATGTTATCGTTAACGGTGTGGAGAAAGTATACTACGACAAGTTAGTTCTCGCTCCGGGAGCTTCTCCTTTTAGACCTAATATTAAAGGTATTGATAATTCAAAGATCTTTACTCTGAGAACATTATCTGATGCAGAAAAAATCAAGGCTCATTTAAAGACCGTTAAGGCTAAAAATGCCGTTGTTATCGGTGGTGGTTTTATTGGGGTAGAAATGGCAGAAAATTTTGCGGAGATTGCTGGTGTAAAACCCACTCTTGTTGAATTGGCTTCTCATATATTACCACCTGTTGATAAAGAAACTGCTGCTTTCGCGCAGAATGAAATGAGAGCAAAAGGTATAGAGCTTATATTGTCTGACGGTGTTCAATCATTCGAGCAGGATGAGATTCTTTTAAATTCTGGCAAAAAAATCCCTTATGATATTGCGGTACTTGCAATAGGTGTTAAACCAGAAACTGCTTTGGCACAAAAAGCAGGATTGAGTATTGGTAAATCAGGCGGTGTTGTTGTAAATGAATACATGCAGACAAATGATGAAAACATATATGCAGGTGGCGACAGCGTAGAAGTTAAGGATTTTGTTTCAGACAGGGATGTATTGATTCCTCTAGCCGGTCCTGCAAACAGGCAGGGAAGAATTATTGCCGATAATATTGCGGGTTATAAGTCAAAATACAAAAAAACTATTGGTTCTGCTGTAGTTAAAGTATTTGATTTGACAGTGGCGAGTGTTGGTAATAGCGAAGAGAGTCTTAAAAGGAATAATATTCCGTATTGGAAAACTTTTACTTTGGGCTTTTCTCATGCAAGTTATTATCCGGGTGCAACTCGTATTATGTACAAGTTGTTATTTAATGATAAGGGACAAATCCTTGGAGCACAGGCCGTTGGTAGAGAGGGCGTTGAAAAAAGAATCGATGTTATTGCTACAGCTATGAGAAATGGTATGTCTGTTTCTGATTTGATAGATTTAGAGCTTTGTTATGCGCCTCCATATTCTTCTGCAAAGGACCCTGTTAATATTCTTGGCATGCATGCAGACAATATACTTAAAGGTTTGTTAAAACCTGCGTTCTATGAAGATTTGGAAGATGCAATGCTTATAGATGTAAGATCGGAGGAAGAATTTAAAAACAACACAATCTTCGGTGCCGTAAATATAGCTACTCCTCTGCTTAGAGACAAAGCATCAACATTGCCAAAGGATAAGAAAATTGTTTTATTCTGTACTACAGGTTTTCAAAGCTATGTTGCGTCAAGAATATTAATTCAAAAGGGCTTTAATAATGTATACAGTTTGACGGGTGGTATTGTGCTTTATAATGAGCTCAAAAAAGATTTTTCCGTATCTGCTCAAAAATTTGTTCACGTTTAGCAAAAAAATATCTGTACAAGTTTTGGAACTCGTATGGGAATGGAAATAAATAATTTTTCATACAAAGACAAGTCCTCTATAAGTTTTAGAGGACTTACGTCTGTCTTGTCTAAAAAACCATATAATAAGGTTGAAACAGCTGCTCTTTATAAGAAATACTACAAAAAATCTCGAGGTGTTGTCGGCCGTTTACCTGCTGAATGGATTTATACTATTCCTTTTGAGAAAAGGACAAAGACAATAAAAGAAGTCTTTGCTTTTTTAGGTCGTTCTTTTTCTAATCTAAGACTAAAATACGAAGATTTCTCTGTACAAAAACAAGTAGCAAAGGAGTTGACGGATTTTTTCAAGTCCAAAAAAATTATTGGCTCTAAAGATAAAGTTGGTATTGAATTTGCAGGTTCAGGAGCATATGGCAATGTGTATAAACTAAATGTTCAAGATAAAAGTTATGCAGTAAAGGTTTTTTCTTCTCCCAAAAATCTCAAATCTTTTGATAACCTGTCTTTAGATTATTGTAACGGTAATTTTTTTGAACAGAATATTGCCCAGTTTTTGACAAAAAAAATCCCGAAAAGGAAGAAGAATTTATTTCATTTTTATTTTGGAGATATGAAAAACGGTATTATGGTCTCAAAATTTGAAGATGGTGAAAATCCTTTTCTGGGTCGAGGTTTTGACTATCGTAAAATTGGCTTGCTGCTCGCTGATGAAGAACATTTTTCACAAAAAAATAATATAGCAGGCAAGATTATAGATATTGGTTGTGTTGATGTTATGGAACATGCAAAAAACAAAACTCTTGCATACGTTTTTTCTAAATCTATGGCTAGTCAAAATGCTCCGTATGAAATTTTAGAAAAAACTTTAAACTGGAAACCATCCAAAATAAAAAATGACAGGATAAAAGGTGTTATATACTCCTTTCAAAATTTGTCTGATGAAAATGCAAAAAAATGTATTGACGAAATTTTTAAACATTTGTCTTTTGATGATAACAAGGAAGTTTTTCAGTATTTAGCAGGCAATATTTTTAAAGTACCCTCTCAATACAGAAAGTTATGTTTTGATAAACTAATAAAATGTAAGGATAAAGAGGTAAATATTTCTCTTGCGCAAAATATTGATTGTATGAGACAAGATGTTTTTACAATTGTCGATTCTTTTAAAAAACTTAAGTCAATAAATGATGAAAAAGTAGATTTCTTATTAACATCAAAGTTGTACAATTTAACGCCTAAACAGCTTGAGTCAATATATCCACTGTTCTTAAAGAAATCAACTCCTGAAGTCCGTAAAAATTTGTTATCTAATGTACCTTATTTGCCTGACAGTGAACAACAAAAATATCTTAAGAAGTTGGCTGATTTTGGTGATAAAAGTTTTGTTGACGACTTTTTAAAAAGTATATTTTTCTATAACGATAAAAATATCAAAAGTATGGGCGAGTACATTTTGAAAAAAGGAAATATTGAACAGAAAAGAGCTTTGTCTAAAAATATAAAACTATTCCTCATTGATGATATGGAAAAAGTTTTTGAAAAATTATACAAATTTGATGATGATGTTATAAAACTGAATTTGAGCTCCAATATAACCCTTTTGCCTGAAGACAAACAAAACTATTGGTCAAAATTGTTAGTATGTTATTAAACTTTTCTGTTCAAAGTTGAGAGCAATGAGTCTTTGATAACATTGATGTGTAACCATGCAATCTTTAAGACCTCTGTGCATTCCGTCTGTATTCAATTTAAAATATTTTGCAATTTGACCAAGTTTTTTACTCGGTAATTGAGGTAATAGTTTTCTCGCTATTTGTAATGTATCGACATAATCATTGTTGAATGTTTCATCATAACATTCTTTTAGTTTTGCGTTAATGAAACTTATATCAAAGTTGATATTGTGTCCCAAAACAATACTATCTGAACAGAAGTGTTTAAATTCAACCAAAACTTTTTCTATCTGTGGTGCATCTTGTAGCATTTCATTCGTAATACCGGTTAGAGAAGATATGTGAGAACTAACATACGATTTTGGTTTAATCAGTTTTGAAAATTGTTCTTTTATTTCACCATCAATGACTTTTATTGCAGATAATTCAATGATTTCATTTGTTTGCGGGCTAAGACCCGTTGTTTCGATGTCCAAAACAACGTAGTTTTTTGGATATGTTTGTAAACTTAAGTCTTTTGCCATATTTTCTGTACTCAAATATAAAAAATTGGAGCGTACGAGACTCGAACTCGTGACCCCAACACTGCCAGTGTTGTGCGCTACCAGCTGCGCTAACGCCCCATGCGATTTATTAAGTTATAATGCCAGACTTGTCTGGTTCGAGCGCAGCCCCCCCTAAAAACCTGACATTTAGTCAGCTTTTTGGGTCCCTGCTAACGCCCCATGCGATTTATTAAGTTATAATGCCAGACTTGTCTGGTTCGAGCGCAGCCCCCCCTAAAACCTGACATTTAGTCAGCTTTTTGGGTCCCTGCTAACGCCCCATGCGATTTATTAAGTTATAATGCCAGACTTGTCCGGTTCGAGCGCAGCCCCCCCCCTAAAAACCTGACATTTAGTCAGCTTTTTGGGTCCCTGCTAACGCCCCATGCGATTTATTGAGATATGTTTCTCAATATGTTTGACAAGAGCCGGTTCCTAAAAACGTCGTTTCCTAAACGCTTTTAGCTATACCCTTATTGTTAATAATAGTTTAAAAATAAGATTTTAGCAATATAGAACTATTGACGAGTTTTTTTTATAAGGTAATATTGAATTACATTCCTATTGCGTGGGCGTGTGGTGGAATGGTAGACACGCTAGTCTTAGGAACTAGTGCGCAAGCGTGGGAGTTCGAGTCTCTTCACG
>CALVEK010000034.1 GCA_944326555.1 Candidatus Gastranaerophilales bacterium
ATTTACAGCCTGAAATGGCTGAAATTTTTGTTTCTGAGAGATAAAATCTCTTTTGATATGCGTATTTCTTTCTTTTGTGATACTTTTCTTTCTTTTTTGCGAGAAAAGAAAGAAAAGTATCAAAGAAAAAAAACAATTCTATTTTGTTTTTTATACCTTCATTTCTTTTCTTTTGAATTGCGTAGGCAAAAGAAACGAAGCAAAGAAAAGAAAACCGACGCAGGTTACAACAGGGGCTATAAGCCCTTGTATTTTTTGAAGATTATTTTTAATAAACTCCGACCTTTGTAGAGTAAACTACAAAATAATATTCAATTTACATGCAAAAAACTATTTGAATAAAACGTTTTAATACTGTAAAATAGCAATATAAAGAGAATATAAGATTGGGGAGTAATAACTAATGGCAGTTAAAGAAAAAGATACAGATACAGTTGCTGTTTCAGAAGAAAAAAGCAAAGCGCTGAAATTGGCAATTGAAAAGATAGAAAAAGATTTTGGAAAAGGTTCAATAATGAAGCTCGGCGACAAAACAGCCGTAGCTTGTGAAGCTATCCCAACAGGAGCTCTTGCATTGGATATAGCTCTTGGTATAGGCGGAGTTCCAAGAGGTCGTGTAATCGAAATATACGGCCCCGAATCATCAGGTAAAACAACACTTGCTCAGCACATTGTTGCAGAATGTCAAAAAAGAGGCGGAATCGCTGCATTCGTCGATGCGGAACACGCACTTGACCCTGAATATGCAAGAGCATTGGGTGTAAATGTAGATGAGCTTTTAATTTCTCAGCCGGATACCGGAGAACAAGCTCTTGAAATTGCAGAAGAACTTGTTCGCTCATCTGCTGTAGATGTTGTTGTAATAGACTCTGTTGCAGCACTTGTACCAAAAGCAGAAATTGAGGGAGCTATGGAAGATCAACAAATGGGGCTTCAAGCTCGTTTGATGAGTAAGGCGCTAAGAAAACTAACAGGTATTGTAGGTAAAACAAATACTACAGTTATCTTTATTAACCAACTCCGTCAAAAAATCGGTGTTATGTACGGAAACCCTGAAACGACAACAGGCGGTAACGCACTTAAATACTATTCTTCCGTCCGTTTGGATATAAGAAGATGTGATTCCATTAAAAAAGATGACAAAGATATCGGGAACAGAGTCAGAGTTAAAGTTGTAAAAAACAAAGTAGCTCCTCCTTTTAAAACCTGCGAGTTTGATATTATATTCGGAAAAGGTATTTGCAAACTTGGATGTATTCTCGATGTTGCAGTGAACATGGATATTGTAAAAAAAGCAGGTGCTTGGTTCAGCTACAACGAAGAAAAACTCGGCCAAGGCAGAGAAAAAGCTAAAGAATATTTTGAAGCTCATCCTGAAATTTTAGAAGAAGTTGAAGCTAAAGTAAGAGAAAAATTAGCAGAAGAAAGATAAAACCAGATTAAAAGCCAAAAGAGAGATATAAATCTCTCTTTTGGTTGTATAAACGGTAAGAATATGTTTGATTGGACAAAAATAAAAACTGATGAACAAATAAAAGATCTTTGCTCTTTAGCAAAACAAATATGGAACGAATATTCAATTCGTTTTATAAGTCAAGAGCAAATTGACTATATGCTTGATAAATTCCAATCAGAAGAAGCTGTTAAAAATCAAATAAATTTCCAAAGATATCAATACTATTTTTTGGAAGAAGACGGACAAAATATAGGTTATTTTGCCGTCCAACCTCAAAAAGACAATTTGTTTTTATCTAAAATTTATATAGATAAAAATCACAGAGGCAAAGGATATGGAAGAAAAGCATTTACTAATGCTATTGTAGAAATTGCAAAAGAAAAAGAGTTGCCCAAAATTACACTTACCGTTAATAAATATAATTTTCCGTCCATTATGGTATACGAAAAACTCGGTTTTCAAAGAGTTAACTCTGTAGAAACAGATATCGGAAACGGATATATCATGGACGATTACATTTATGAATTTGAATTGTAGGACATAAAAATGCAAAAAATTCTTATAATAAGAGAAGGCGCCATAGGAGACGTTGTTCACACAACGAACGTATATAGAAGCATAAAAGAAACTTATCCTGAAGTAAAAATCGATTATCTTACAAGCGAACTTCCTGCAGAGCTAAT
Organism: Candidatus Gastranaerophilales bacterium; assembly: GCA_944326555.1. Classification (GTDB taxonomy): domain Bacteria; phylum Cyanobacteriota; class Vampirovibrionia; order Gastranaerophilales; family Gastranaerophilaceae; genus Limenecus. The sequence goes on from CALVEK010000034.1 coordinate 2,140, forward strand.
AAAAAATGATTCCAGATTAAATAGGGTCATTACAATAGAAAGTAAAAAATACAAGTTTCTTTTTAAAATTGCAGCAGAATTGCGAAAAGAAAAATATGATTTAATTATTAATCTTCAACCATCAATAAGATTCAAATTGCTAAGTATACTTATATGCCCCAAAAAAATAGTAACCTACAAAAAAACATTCAGACTTCACGCTGTAGAAAATTTCTTTAGAACTGCTAAAAAAGCAATAAAAGATATAGAAAATCCCAACGATTTGAGACTGGAAATCCCTGATGAAATTATAGAAAAAGTTAAACAGGATTTGCCACAAGATAAAAAAATTGTAATGCTAAATACAGAAACGAGTCCAACAAGGCACGGAAGAAGATGGCCTGCAAAATATTTCAAGGAACTTGCACTTTCTTTGATTGAAGAATACGATTGTGAAATATTAATTTCAGGCTCAAAGCATGATGTAGAAAAAACAAAATGCTACGAAAACATCCATCCGAATATAAAAGTAATAGCAGGTAAATATTCCTTAATCGAAGCTGCTGCAGTTTTTTCTCTTTGCGATGTATTTATATCGTCAGACACAGGCCCGCTGCATATAGCATCTGCTCTCGAAAAACCATACTGCATTGGGCTTTATGGTGCAGCTCCGGTCCAGAGAACAGGTCCTTGGGGAATAAATCACTTTGCAGTTTCTGCTGATTTAAGCTGTATTCCTTGTAACAGAAGAAATTGCCAAATAAAAGAATATGCAGAGACAGAAATTAATCCTTGTATGACTGCTATAAAGCCAGAACACGTAATAAGAATAATCAAGGACAACGATCTTTTGGTATGATACAAAACGAATTGTTCGAGCCGGATAACGAAAACAAACAAACATTCCGACTCCTCGCCGGAAATATTGTAAAAACTGTTGCTTGTAGTATTTTTTCACAAAATACGGCACTAAACTGTCTTGCAAAATCGCCCTCTTTTTTTAAAGAGTTGTTGAATACTTTTAACTACTTACACCACAACAATATCAGCCCTAAAGATTTTTATAATTGTTGTCAAAATCTTGAAACATCACAAACGGACAAAGAAAGACTTTATCTTATTGCAGATGTTTATCAAAAATACATAGAAACAATGCAAAATAACGGATACGAAATCCCATATTTCAAAAAAAGAGCGACAAAAACATTTGCAAAAGAAATTATATTTAATATAAAAAATCGACATTACATAGAATTTTTGGATATCAAAAGTGAAGCACAATTCGTTGCAGAAAATATAAAAATAGTCAAAGAAAAAAATCAATGTACATACAAAGACATAGCTGTGTTTGTAGACAAAACAGAATCAAGACAAAAGTTTCTGGATATAATGAAAACCCTGCAAATACCTGTTATAAGCAGCATTTATAATAAAGACTACGAAAATTTAAAACACCAAATAAACGTTTTTCAAAAAATATCAGAAATTTTGCAAAATCTGGGGCTTAAAGAATTTAATGCAGAAGAATTCAAATCTGCAATTCAAAATCAACAATCAAAAGCCAAAAAAGAAACATACATAGAAAATCTTGATGAAATTTTAAAAAGCTATATTGAAGAAATAATAAAAGACAGTAACTCTCTTGATAAACTTATCTTTAAATCAGAGAATAATCCGACTAAAAAAAGTTTGCTCGAAATAATCTACAATAGCCTAAATCAAAACCTGTTTTCAGAGGATGATAAAGAAACTGTTATTCAAGAATTGTCTGCCCTAAGAACATTCTACGAATTTTATCTTAAAAACAACTATGCAGAAGCAATCTGCAATATTATAAAAAGAAATCTAAAACAATTTGAAAACACAGACCTAAAAGATATAATTGCAGGAAAAATAAAAAGCCTAAACGAACTTCAAAAACTGTACAACAACATTTTAAAAGAAGCTAAACCCGACTTTGAATCGTTCAGAGAAATACTGGAATGGCTACCTCCACAAAAGGAAAAAGACAACACACCACAAGACGCTGTTTTTTTAGGGTCTCTTTCAACCGATTTAAAACAAGAGCAAAAATATCAATTTACATACATCTCTTGCCTTACAGAAAACAATTTTCCCGGAACAAATCCGTCATACCCTTTTATTTCAGAACAGACCAATAAAGACTTAAGCAAAAAGATAAAAGAAATAAATCCGAACTTTGAATACTTTTTAAAAACTGATGAAAAATATATTCAAGAAAGGCTAACATACTTCGCAGACCTTATAAAACATACAGAAAACAATTTGTATCTGACAACACATACCTATGAGGCACAAAAATACACCCAACCGTCTGCTATTTTTAAACTTGTAAAAGATGCAGACATAGAAAACTATAAAAAAACAGAAGAAATACAAAAAGCAAAAACCACAGAAAAATCAGACACAATAAGCAAACAGAATCCTTGCAACAAACAAAAAATTGTAGATGAAACAGACACTCTAAAAATCAATCCGTCAGCAATAAGCACATTCCAACAATGTCCGAGAAAATATTTTTATAAAAATCTGCTGAATTTAAAAGAAACTTCAACATTTGCCGCAAGTTACGGCAGTATTGTACACGCAGTTTTTGAAGTTTTAAACCGCAAATACTTACAAAGCTACAATAAGACAACTGCATTGGAACTTACGGAAATTCTTTTTAATACTAAAAATAATGAGGAAAAAACTCTCTCAAAAGGTTTTAAGCAAACTGATGCAGACTTGATAAAAGCAACAGATGACTTATCCCTGCAAGAGATGAAAGAGAACTTTAAAAACGCAATCGAAGATTTTGAAATGTGCGGCTACTTTGATGATGTACCTAATAACTCCATTTGCGAAAAATCATTTTCTTTCACAATTTCACAACTCCCCAATGTTATTTTTGAAGGCAGGATAGACGCAATTTTAACAGATGCGCAAAATAATAACATCGTCATAGATTACAAAACAGGGAAAAATAAACTTAACTCCCTTGACTATACGATAAGCGAATACGGAGTCAATTTTAAAACAAAAGCAGGTAAAGACCCATCTAATATAGAATCTTTGCAAAATACTTACGATTACCAAATCCCTATATACTACCTTGCTTGTCAAAACAGCAAAGAACTTTTACAATACAAAGACAACATAAAGCAACTCGGACTTCTGTACATAAGACCAAAATCCAAACATAACGGCTGCAAAGATGATTTTATTAACGCAGAAAAAATCGAATTGTACAAAGACAAAATTATACAAAACATAAAAGAAACAATTGTGGAAAAAATCACAAACGAAACAGAATTTAAAGCACAAAAAGGCTTTAATTGTGAAAATTGCATCTACAAATTTTTATGTGATGAGGTAGAAAATGACGACTGAAATAAATAAAACATCACTAAAAAAAGAAACAATCTCAAACAAAATTACTGACGGGCTTAACGAGGCACAAGCAAAAGCTGTATCTAATCCCATAAACTCCTGCACAAAAATAGTCGCCGGAGCAGGTACGGGGAAAACAAAGATTATCTCCAAAAGATTTCTCAAAATCGTAAAAGAATTGACAGAAAATAACGAAGAAAATCCTCAATCTAAAATACTCGTAATCACATTTACAGACAAAGCAGCAAATGAGATGAAAGAAAGAATCCTCTTGGAACTTGAACAAAATGGATTTGCTACAAACAGCTTTGACGATTTATGGATATCAACTTTCCATGGTTTTTGTATAAAAATACTAAAAAAATATTCTATAGAAGCAGGACTCTCACCCTCCTTTAAAATTGCACAAGAAGAACAACTAAAAGACATCTATGACAAAATAATAAAACATATAAAATATGATGAAATTCAAGATATAGAAAATATTGAAAATCTGTCTGAAGAAATAAATCTCGATACAAATATACTATCTATAAAAAACATATCAAAACTTGCATTAATAAATGATTTGGATGCTATATTTGATGACATATATGCAGTGATAAAAAAAATCAAATCACTTGGTATAACCCCAAAAGAATTTCTCGAAAAATCATTAATATCAACAGAAAAATTCTCCTCAACAGTTGAATCAACTCCTTTTAAATTTGAAACAAAAGAAGATTACGCACACGCTTGGGCAGAACACTTTAACCCCTACGCAGATGATTCTTTCACAAGCGACGCAGCTGCATTTGATAAAATAGCAGGAGAAAAATTAATACTCGACAAATGCAACAAAAGAAAAGCCATAGAATACGCAATGGCTCAAGGTTTTCCGGAGAACATCCCACCGATTACGGAACTTGAAAAACAACTCACTAAAGTAATTGCTCTAATATATGCAATATACCAATCAGAACTTACAAAAAAAGACTTGGCGGATTTTGATGATTTGATTAACAAAACTATTCAAATTTTCAAAAATAACGAGCTAATTCGCTCATACTACCAAAAGCATTTCAAACAGATTATTGTTGATGAATTCCAAGACACCAACGGAGCGCAATTGGAACTTATCGAACTGCTTCTCAACCCCAATTATCCGAACCTAACGTTTGTAGGAGACAGAAAACAGTCTATCTACGCTTTTAGATACGCTCAAATGGAAAATTTGGAAGTACTACACAAGAATGTTGAAAAAAAGTACCACCAAAAATTTGAACCAATAAATCTCTCAATCAACTATCGTTCGACACCTGAGGTTTTAAATGCCGTAAACTACGTAACAGAAAACGAGCTTAAACTCGAAAATGAAAACCTTTGCGCCAATCCAAACATAGACTACCCAAACACATCAGAAGATATAAAGGTAACAACTATAGACGGATTTTCAAATGCTTACGAACAAAAAATAAAAGAAGCAGAATATATTGCGCAAGAAACGGAAAGATTGATAAATAGAGATAATGCACTGTTTAAGGATTTTGCAGTTCTCGTAAAATCACACGCTCAAGCTGATATAGTAGAAAAAGAGCTTAAGAAAAAAGGTATACCGTCAATTAAAAAAGTAAATACAGGATTTTTTAATGAACCTGTAATAAAAAATGTTATATCCGCCCTAAGATTGGTAAAAAATACAGAAGATGAACAGGCATTTTTTAGATTGATAAAGGTAACCTCTAGCGATTCAGAAATCTTTAAAATAAAAAAACTTCTGGACCAAACACTCCTTGAGACTATAACTCACGATGAATTGAAAAAGCTAAACCTAGCACAAAAATTTGTGCTGGCAGACAAAAATGAATTGGGAAAACACAACTTAAACATAATCCAAACAGCAAATAATTTATTTGAAACAGTTTCTTACATTAGACAAAACAAAACTTTTATGAGCCTTTCTCAGATTTTTGAAAAAATAAAAAAAGAAATAACATTAATCAAACCTCAAACAGATTTTGAATGCATCCAAGCAGAACAAAACCTTTGTGTAATGGAAAAAATTATTGACGATTACACACAAAACGAAAACTATCAAAGTGTAAACAACCTTATTGACTACATTAAAAAAATAGCAGAAGACAAAAATTTTGAACTTCCATCCGTATCAACAGAGAATATTGATGCAGTACAAATATTGACTATTCACGCATCCAAAGGGTTGGAATTTCCTTATGTATTTGTTTTGAGCATATCAACATCTGCCAACACTCAAGATAAATCGAATATAATCTTTGATATGCAATATGGAGAAAAACCTGGCTTTGGCATAATAATCAATAAATTTAAAGGAAAAACTAATCCCAAAGTATCAATATACAAACAATACTGGCAAAAACCACGAGAACTCAATGAAGCATTAAGATTATTCTACGTTGCCGTGAGTCGAGCTAAAAAATATCTTAATATACTTAGTTTTGAACCGTATTCAACAACCAAACCCGTTGAATACATTGAAAACCTGTATAATTTTTTACAATAAGATTTAGTATACCAATAGAAAGTGAGATTGAGATCTATGAAAAAAAATAACTCTCGAAAAATAGCAATACTTGGAACACAAAAAGGATTTTATAACTTATATCTTAATGAATTAGCAAAACTCTGCCAAGATAAAAATATAACGGTAGACTTGTACAATTTTGATGAAAATTATAAAGTTCCTGAAAATATACAAAATCATTTTTTGCTAAAAGATTTGCCAAATGTAAAAAATATTGATGAGATTAAAAAATTTGACAAAGAATTCAAAGCGCTTACAAAAGACAAAAACTATGACTATATTTTGACAGATTCTATGCCTCTATCATTCACAAGCAATGTATTTCATAATATCTCACCTATAGCAAGGTATTCTCTCGCAAAAAATCCAATATACAGAACCATACTAATGCTAGGCCACATAAAAGAAATATGCCATGTAAAAAATTTCTATAAAAATTCTCAAAACGCAATTGTCGTCTCTCCTCTTATGAAAGAAGACTATGAAAAAAACTGTAATATACCCACAGAAAAAATATTTGCAGCACTACCGGGATCTTCTTTTGCAAAAGAAGAATATGTACAAAAAATAAAATCTTATGACAAAAATTCACCATTTGTAATTGGCCTGAGTGCAGTAGGTTTTGTAACAAAAGGAGGTTATGTCCTTTTGGAATCACTAAGAGTTTTGAAAAAAAAGTACCCGCATATTAATTTTAAAGCAAGAATAATTTATCCAAAATATAAAAAAAATAAAATACTGTCATTGTATTTAAATTTCACAGGTTTAAAAAATCATATCGAACTTTTACCTTATCAAAAGAATATGGCAGATTTTTATAACTCATTACACTGTTTTTGTTGTGCAAGCAGATTTGAAGCGTTCGGCAGAGTAGTAACAGAAGGAATGAGCTATAAACTTCCGGTCATTGCCGGTTCCAATATAGGAGCATCAGTAATCATCAACGATGGCGAAAATGGTTTTGTGTACAAAGCTGACAAAAATATCTCACAAAATTTTGCAGACAAACTGGCGTATGTCTATGAGCATTACAGTGAACTGGAACAATTAACAGAAAATGCAGCAGCAACAGCAAAAATGTATACTTGGAAAACTTTTGCAAAAACAATATTCGACAACTTATATCCCAAAGAATAATAACTAATGTAATATATTTGCAACCCACTCATTAATTTTAAATCGCTTTTTAAAACAATATTAAAAAACTGTTTTTAAATTCAAAACCGTTATTGTTTTCACATTGTCATAAAAATCACTCAATAACATTGTCTTTTCTTTGCTTGTGTCATGTGGATTGACAATAGTAATATACTTGTCATCAACAGATTTTATTGCATATGCATGATTTAAAAATAAACCATCCTTCTTCTGTTTAAAATTACAAGTTGCAACATAAGAATCAGGATTTTGCTGCATTTTTTCAACTGCGGCTTTTATTTTTTGGACATCATTTTCCTTTGTATTAGATATAATTTGAGGTACTTTACCTGATAATAAAAACATCATATCTGCAGCCATACCCCCGGCTAAAGGGTTATTAACATCCCCCACAACATTTTTGCCATTAATGATATTATTACTTATTTTTTTATTAAAATCACCGGAATTTAACAACTGCTTTTTATAATGTTCAACAGCTAATTCAATAACAAGTGTATCATCATCGCCTTTTACATAATTTTTAGACTGCTTAGCAGCTTCAATTACTTCATATGGCACTGAAATCATTTGGTTTGCACCAACCAAATTAACCATGACTTTTCTATCTTTAGGAAAATCTTTGATTGAGTTTTTTATTAGTTTTTTACCATCAGGATTATTAGATATCGCCCAGACTGCAGAAAGTAACCAGCAATCATATTGAGTTTGTCTAAATGAATCTATATTACCATCAATTTTATTTGTCCCTTTGGAATAATCTACAACATATTTTGAATTTTTTACCGAAAATAAAGGTACTTGTGAAAAATTAGGCATAGATTGAGTAACACTAAAATTTGGATAACTAAAAAAAGAATACAAACTCGGTGAATATTCATTATTATTTGATATATAATTAGCCAAAATCAGTCCTCAAATATCCTTACTCATAAATAAAAACAAATTTGATAAAAATATTGACTAATTTGGTGGCTTTTTAGTGTATGTAATAATATACAGCCTTATAAAAGTTTCTTAATTCATCATCATTCATTTTCTTAATTGAATTGTTGATATCCTCTACAATTTCAGTACGTGATTTAATCATTTTTGTTTCAAAAAAATCAGAAATACTTACATCCAAAGCAACAGCAATTTTCTCCAAAGTTTCCACTGTAGGAACACTCTGACTATTCTCCAATCTGACAATACTGCGATGATTCATCAGAACCATCTCTGCAAGTTTTTCTTGGGATATTTTTTTGCGTTTTCTGATTTCTTTAATTTTTAAACCTATTAATTTTGTATCAAACATAAAACCTCACCAATTATAGATTACAAGCCAAGTAAACATAAAACTATATACACATAAGTCGTAAAAACTTGATTTTTAAGAAGTCCGTGCTCTACAATTATGACATTAGTGTCTTTTTCAATAAACATAGAGACATTTTTGTCATAAACAAAACAAAATTATATTATAACAAAGAACCCGTCTTGCAAAACAAAACGGGTTCTTTAAAAACATAATCGAAAAATCGAAACTACTTAATTTCAACAGTAGCACCAGCTGCTTCAAGTTGTTTTTTAATAGCTTCAGCATCTTCTTTTTTAACGCCTTCTTTGATAGCTTTAGGAGCTGCATCAACGAGGTCTTTAGCTTCTTTCAAGCCCAAGCCAGTGATAGCTCTAACTTCTTTCAATACAGCTATTTTGTTAGCACCAGCAGAAGCCAAGATTACGTTAACTTCAGATGCTTCTTCAGCACCGCCTTCAGCAGCACCAGCAGCAGGAGCAGCAGCTACAGCTACAGGAGCAGCAGCAGAAACACCAAATTTTTCTTCCATAGCTTTTACTAATTCAGCAGCTTCTAACAAAGTTAATTTTTCAATTGATTCTAAAATAGATTCTACACTCATGATTTTCTCCTTTTATTATTTTTTGTATAGTGTACGTTTATAAATGTTTTGAGCTTTTAATACAAAGCTCAATTAAAAAGTGCTATGCACTTTTTTTCTTAGCTACAGCATCGATAGCTCTTACCAAGCTGCTCATTACAGCATTTACAGAACCAACAATACCAGTAGCAGGTGAATTTACGCAGCCAAGCATTTTTGCGTAAAGTTCTTCTTTAGACGGAGTTTTAGCCAATGCTTCAACCTGTTTTGCATCCAATAATTCACCGTCTAATGCGCCACAGATAATTTCTGCTTTTTTCTTATCTTTGATGAACTTAGAAACTACTTTTGCAGCAGAAACTTCATCATCAAAACCAAATGCGATAGCTGTTGATTCTTTCATAGAATCAGCAAGAACTTCAAAATCAGTTCCTTTCATCGCAATCTTAGCCAATGTATTCTTTGTAACTGTATAGTCAGCGCCTACTTTTTGAAGTTCACGTCTTAAAAGAGTGATTTCTTCTACAGACAAACCTTTATAGTTAGTTACAACCGCTACTTTAGCCTTTCCCGCATAATCTTTAATGTGGGCAATTTTTTGTTCTTTAAAGGCTTTTGTTGCCATGATTTGCTCCTTTTATGTTTATTTGTATCGACCTAATTTGTTTCTTAAATGCAAAAAATGATTTTGCACCCAACCGCAAAATCATCAGAAGAAAACATCTTTTAATTTATGTTTTAGCAATAAAGATAACCTTTACACTGATTTCTGACCTCGACAGGCTTTTATTTTTGAGAGGGTCAAGCATTTGGCTACTATCTTCATCCTTTGCCATTCCCCCGCCTGTTGTCTGCGGTTCGTATAATTAATAGTATTTAAAACATGATTTTTATGCAACCATGAACATTAACAAATGTTAAGAAATGCGTTTTTTCAACCCGAATTTTACAAGTTTGTTACTAAACCAAAGAGGCAAAAACGACATAAATCTGGCAAAATACGAATCTTTACCGATATTGTAGGATAATTTTGGATTTTTTATACAAAGAACTTTATATACAAGATTTGCGATATCCTCTGACTTTAGGCCTTTGTTTTCGTTTCCTCTGGCATTTTGAGCTAAAAATTCCAGTTCTTTTCCGTATTTTTCACGAACATTTTCGGAAATTGAGCCAAAACATTCTTCGATTGCATCTACAGACTTGTTCCATATAGGAGTAGCAACAACACCCGGTTTTATCGATATAATTTTTAGGGCAGGGTTTTTATTTTCCAAAAGTAAAAAATTAAAAAACATATCAAGTGCACGTTTTGAAACACAATAAGGCGAAACGAACGGAAAAATTCCATAACTTGCCATAGAGCTTATATTAACAATCCTGACATCATCCGCAAGCATCATAGGCAGAGCCTTTTGAGCAACACGTATCGCCCCGAAAACATTAACATCAAACTGTTTTTGAAGCATTTCGACAGGCGCAAACTCAATAGGCCCACCTGCAGCTATTCCTGCGTTATTCACTAAAGCATACAAGCTGTCTGTTTGTGATTTTATTACTTCAAATGCCCCATCTACGCTTTGAGGATCAGTTACATCAAGAAAAACTCCCTCTATATTCTCATTCAAGGCTTCAATTTTATCCTTATCTTCCTGTTTTCTTACACCGGCAAAAACAAAATATCCTTTATTTGCCAATTTTTCAGCTGTTGCTTTGCCCAAACCTGATGAAGCACCCGTAACCAGAACATATTTTTTCATAACTAAATAAACCCCTTGTGTAACATTTGTAAATTTTAGCAAAAATAAGGCAATTTTGCACAGCAACATGTTTTTATTAGAGTATAGAGTTTATGAAAAGGAATAGTATAGATTTATGGGACCTTTGGAATTTCCAAAAGTAAATATGTTCAACAAAATGCCTGTACAACAGGTAGGTGCAGTTGGCACACGCGGAACAGAAGCAACTAAAGAAACAGCTTTGTTTGGCGGTCAAAAAGTTGGCGGAACAGATAGCGGATTCAAGCCAAATTACGCTCAGTATGACTACAACTCACCTGTTTACGAAGGCGGTATGAATGTCGGCAACGGACATAAAGCAGGATTAAAACTCGATTTTATGAGTTAATCACACGCTATGTTTTTTTGTCTTAAACATATTTATAAACTCAGAGGCTTTGTCTAAAAAAGTCTCTTTTTGAGTATCTTTATTCTGCGTATCTTCATCAGTTAAGAGAATATCATTTTCATCCTGCGAAAGTTGAAAAACATCAATTTCGTCTTTTTGTTTTTTTTCATCTTTCTTCTTTTTGCCACGCTGGAAATAACCCAAATTGCCACCGCCGCCGTTATTGCGCATGCTTTGAGCTTCTTGTATTCCGAAAGTTGGACTGGGGCCATTAATTCCGAACGACATCTTGAACTCTATTCTATTTATTTAGTAACACAGAGAAGTAATAATACCTATATACATTATATACTATAATTGTAACAATTTAAACCCCATGTAACTACTGCAAACGAAGTATTAAAAACCTTTTAAAAATAGAATTTTTGTTTGAGCCGAGCTTCAATGACAAAGTTTAATGCTTTGAGTGTTAAAAGCTCTTTTGATATAAGTATTTCTTTCTTTTGGTATACTTTTCTTTCTTTACTCGCACAAAAAGAAAGAAAAGTATCAATGAAAAAAGAATTCCATTTTATTTTTATATATCTTCATTTCTTTTCTTTTGAATTGCGTAGGCAAAAGAAAAGAAACGAAGCAAAGAAAAGAAAACCGACGCAGGAGAA
>CALVEK010000035.1 GCA_944326555.1 Candidatus Gastranaerophilales bacterium
AAAAGAAAAGAAACGAAGCAAAGAAAAGAAAACCGACGCAAGGATTACAACAGGGGCATACGCCCCTGTATTTTTTTTAAGATTATTTTTATCCCGACCTTTGTGAAGTGAACTACATAAACTTATTTGAACAACAATAAGTTCCATTTGTTTGAGGACAGTTTAAACTGTCCGAGTTATGGAACTCAGGTTTAAATTAGTTTATGTGAGAACGAAACAACCGGTCGGAGTTTTCTTGGGCTCCACCCGTTCTTTACGCTAAAGAATGGGTGGAAAGTATTTTGCTTATTATTTTTTATTTCGCAAAAAAGAAAGAAAAGTATCAATGAAAAAAGAATTCTATTTTGCTTTTTTATACCTTCATTTCTTTTCTTTTGAGTTGCGTAGGCAAAAGAAAAGAAAGACAGATACATACAAAAAGAGGGGATATACCCCTCTCTGTTTTTTGTATTTTTAAGAAAAATTAGTTTTCATATTGAGCAAATTCTTTTGATTCTGCTTCCCAATCTTCTCTTTCTATTTTATGAGCATGAGACCAGAATTTTTCTATAGCATAGGTTTCTCTTTCCTCTTTTTGCAAGATATGGACAATAACATCGCCGTAATCAAGAAGATTCCACTTGTTACGCAAATCATTTTCTTCTCCTGCAGGAATGCGCTCTAAAAAATGTTTGATTCTGTCTCTTACATAACCGGTAAGAGCTTTTACCTGAGTGCTTGTATCAGCCGAGCATATAACAAAATAATCAGCTAACACAGATATGTTAGAAATATTCAATATAGAAATATCTTTACCCAATTTATCATCCAAAATTCTTGCAATTATACTTGCCAATTTATATGAACTTACTTCTTCCAATGTTTTTTCCTTTACAATTTGATTTCAATTTTTACAACTCTTTTAAGCAAAAATAATATTAACACAAACTAATTAATATTGCTCTGTTCTTCTCCTTGCTTAAAGAAATGAACATCGCACTGAGGGAAAGGTATTTGTATTCCTTTTTGGTCAAATTTTTCTTTAATAGCTTTATTATAGGCACGACCAACTTCCCATTGTTTTATAGGTTTGGTTTTTATTCTTGCTCGAACGACTATTGCCGAATCATCAAACTTATCAAGTCCCAACACCTCCATAGGAGCTAAAACTTCTTTTTTTAGAGGCGAATTTTTTCTAAAATCTTCATCTACTTCATGCAAAGCAGAAATAACATTATCTATATTTTCATTATAAGCAACACCCATGTCAAAAACATAATAAGAAAACTCACGGGTATAATTTACAACAGTATCAACCATACCGTTTCTTATGTAATGAACACGACCTTGCAAATCTCTTAATTTAACGAGCTTTATGTCTATTTTTTCTACAACACCCTCATGTCCAGAGATATCGACATAATCACCTACTCTAATCTGTCCTTCCAGAATCAAAGAAAGCCCTGTAATAATATCTTCAAAAAATCTCTTTGCGCCAAAACCAACAGCAACACCCAAAACCCCTGCTGCAGTAAGTATAGGTCTGATATCCACACCAAGACCGTTTAGAACAAACATCACGGCAAATATAATAATAATCGTATCTACAGCAGATTTTACAATAGATTTTAAGGTAATAATCTGTTTTTTATACTCAAAATCATCCTTGTATGACGTAAGTTTATTGACAAACTTTTCTATAAAAAAGTTTGAAACTTTAATAAGCAGGTAAAAGAAGAAAAGGTTCAATACCATAATCACCCACTTGTTATGAAAAAACGCAGGTAGAGTATTAAAAATAAAATTATGATGATTTTCTACAAATGCTATCATATTATCTCCTGTTTTTATCTAAACAAAATCAGTAAATATAAATTAATCATCCAAAGATTTAACGGAAATGTCAATTTTTTGTGCAAAATTTGAACTAACCGCATGCACAAGTTCGTTAGAGGCTTCTACCCAAAAATGAGAATCACTCAAAATTCTGACATCTTTGCCATCTTCCTTAAGTTTTAATACAAGCGGATCACCGCCTTTAAATTTTGCCAAAACATCTTTTAAGCCGACTAACTCTTCAAATGCCATCTCTTGATTTAAAGAAATAGTAACGATGTTGCTGTTTTCAACCGCTTTAACGGAATCTACTATAATATTAAATTGGTCTTCATCTCGTTTTTGTACCTTGCCTGACATAATTACTTTTTTTTCTGACTCGATAAAAGAGTTGTAGTTTATCAAAGTTTTATGGAACGCAACAAACTCTACCTTACCCGTCAAATCTTCAATAATACCGGCTTTCAAAAACTTTGTCGGATCTTTTTTGGTAGGGATTTGTCTTACCTGAGACAACAAACCGCAAACAGTAACAGGCTTGTCATTTGGCATTTCTTTAAGTTCGGCAATGTTGTGTGTAGTTAAGAACGGTAATTTATCAATAATACTTGATAGCGGATGGCTTGTAACGTAAAAACCGAGATACTCTTTTTCAAAAGCCTGAATTTGCTTGTCATCAAATTCTTCATCACTTCCTGTAAGAGTATACTTATCAAGTTCTACTCCGCTACTTGTAGTCAAGCCTGCAAAAAGACTGCCTTGTCCGAGCATTTTTGATTCACTCTGTCTTTTTGCAGCAGCTATCAAAGGCTCAAGATTTTCTATAAGCTGTTTTCGACTTTTTTCAATATTGGCAAAAGCACCTGATTTTATCAAACTTTCAAGAGTTCTTGTATTATATGACTTAGAGTCAATTCTTGTACAAAAATCGTACAAGGACTTAAATTCACCCTCTTCCGTTTCTCTTTCTTTTTCAATAAGTTCAATTACGCCCTCACCAACATTCTTGATAGAAGCCAAACCAAAACGAATGTTGTTACCGTCTGGAGTGAATTTTGCAGTAGATTTGTTAACATCAGGAGCCAAAATCTTTATGCCCATTTTTTGACACTCGCCAATATACAGTTGAGTTTTTTCCTGATCACTGGATACACTTGATAATAGTGCCGACATGTATTCTACTGGATAATGAGCCTTGAGGTATGCTGTTTGATATGCAACAAATGCGTATGCTGCAGAGTGGCTTCGGTTAAAGCAATATGCGGCGAATTTTTCTATCTGTTCAAACAAATCCTCTGCTTGTTTTTGAGTCATTCCATGTTTTGCAGAGTTTTGGACAAACAAGCCTTTTTGCTCAGCCATTTTTTCAAGCTGTTTTTTACCCATCATACGACGTACGTTATCCGCCTGACCGAGAGAATAATCCGCCAAGGTTTGGAAAATCTGCATAATCTGCTCTTGATATACAATCGTACCGTATGTATCTTTAAGAATCGGCTCCAAGTCAGGGTGAGCATACTCGATTTTTTGACGGCCGTGCTTACGTTGAACAAAATCGTCAACCATGCCTGAATTCAGAGGTCCCGGACGGAACAGAGCAACAAGAGCGCCCAAATCTTCAAAAACTGAGGGTTTCAAGTCTTTAACCAGCTTTTTCATACCTGCGGATTCAAGCTGGAAAACGCCATCAGTATCGCCTTTTTGCAACAGTTCAAAGGTTGCCTCATCATCAAGAGGAATATTATTTATATCAACCTTTTCGCCAGTCCTTTTTTCTATCAGTTTAAGAGCATTATGAATAATAGTAAGGTTTCTTAAACCCAAAAAGTCCATTTTCAAAAGACCGATATGTTCGTCTTCAATCATGGTATATTCGGTAACAATCAAACCTTCTTTAGAGGGTTCAACAGGCACAATGTCTTCTAACGGCATTTTTGAGATGATAACCCCTGCCGCGTGCATACCTGTGTTGTTTTTTAGACCCTCAATAGCCTTTGCCATATCAACAAGTTTTTTAACGGTAGGATCAGTATCATAGAGTTTTTTAAGCTCCATACCATCTTTTAATGCGTCATCAATTTTTATTTTTGGCTCTGCAGGAATCAACTGTGCCCACTGGTTGCTCTGAGCAAAAGGAATATCATACACACGAGCAACTGATTTCATTGCGTTTCTTGCCGCAAGGGTACCAAAAGTAACAATCTGGCACACTTTATCCTCGCCGTATTTTCTTGTTACATAATCGATAACTTCGCCACGACGCTCAACACAAAAGTCAATATCGACATCAGGCATACTAACACGTTCAGGGTTCAAAAATCTCTCAAACAAAAGATTGTGTCGAATCGGATCCAAATCAGTAATTTCAAGAGCGTAAGAAATCAAACTTCCCGCAGCAGAACCACGTCCGGGACCGACAGGAATATCATTCCTTTTTGCGTAATGAATAAAATCGGATACAATCAAAAAGTACTCGGCAAACCCCATCTTATTAATAACCCCGAGTTCATAATCCATACGTTCTTTCAATTCCGGAGTAAGAGCACCATAACGTTTTTTTATACCCTCCATTGTCAGATATTCAAGATACGACTCGGAGGTAAAATTCGGAGGAAGTTCAAAGTAAGGAATATGGTACTTGCCCATTTCGATAATCAAATGACACTTGTCAGCAACTTCTACCGTATTTTTTATACACTCCTCAAACATATCCGCTTCCATCCAACGGAAAGAGTCTCTGAGCTGTTCGGGTGTTTTTACATAAAACTCATCATTAGGAAAACGGAATCTGTCATTACTTTCTTTTAGAGCGTTAGTTTGAATACACAAAAGAGTATCGTGCCAATCGGCATCTTCTTTTTTCAAATAATGGCTATCATTTGTAATAACCATTTTTATATCCAACTCTTTAGCAAGTTGTATCAATCCCGGGTTTGCTATTTTTTGTTTTTCTAACCCATGGTCTTGTAGCTCTATATAATAGTCATCACCAAAAAGACCTTTATAAAACTTTGCCGCCTCATAAGAAGCCTCTTTGTTACCTTGAATAAAACCTTGAGCAACTTCACCTTGAACACACGCAGACAAACATATTAACCCCTCATGATGTTTTTCTATTAGTTCATGATTGATTCTGGGCTTGTAATACATTCCCTTGCATTTTGCTATAGAAACCAACTTTACAAGGTTTTTGTATCCGACCTGATCTTTTGCAATCAAAACGAGGTGGAACGGGTGAGTTTTTGCAGGATTTTTCTCGGTAATATCACCGTCGTAAACGTAAAATTCACAGCCGATTAGAGGTTTTAGACCGTTTTCCTTCGCCGTTTCATACATCTGAATTGCACCGTACATGTTGCCATGGTCTGTCAAAGCAACTGCAGGCATATCATTTTCTTTTGCAAATTTACACAGCTCTTTTATTCTTATAGCACCGTCTAAAAGACTGTTTTCCGTATGTAAATGTAGTGGTACGTATTGCATTTCCATCCCCATTCTCTTTTTATATTTAAACACACAAGACCTTTTTTTACAGCAGAATATATAGAAAAGTAAAAATTTATTTTTACGTAACAAAAAATTTTTTTTGACAGACTTATATTAACAAACATAGTACTGCATCGAGGTAAAAATATGACAATAAGAAAAATCCCCACATATCTAAAAAATATAGAAACAACAAACGCTAAAAGATTAATCCAGAAAATAGATCCCAAAACAAACAGAGTTATTTCCGAACTTTATGCTGACACGCAAAACGGGAGTTATGTTTACAAAAAATACAAAAACAGTGAAACTTTACTTGAATCAAAAACAGTATTTGACGGTAAAACAAGAACACAATTTACATACAAAGTAGGTAGAAACGGTAAACTTAAAGAAACTCTAACAAGAGAGCTCATGAAATTTGATACTTTTATAGAATGGTGCGATTTGCTTTACAATAAAAGCGGAAAAATTGTAAAAGAAGTTATAAAAGTTCAAGGAATTAAAAAGCCTGTTATACAAACAGAAATTCCACCTAAAAAAGGTATAAGAAAGTAAAAATCTTATAAGTTTTTATCTGCTTTCTTTATAGAATCAAGTATACTTTTGTCTTTAAACATGAGTTTAAGCTCAACTCTTCTGCTTTTTGCAAAATCTTCCTTACCGTTTACAATAACAGGTTCTGACGGCCCCTTACCGGAAACTACAAAAAGTTTAAACAAGTCTTTTTCGTACAAATCTTTACCTTTGTAATTTGAATAAACAATATACTGAGCAACGGAAGATGCTCTCTTTAAGCTCAAATCCATATTTTTGTAGTATTTTTCTTCGACAGACTTAGCCCCTGCAAATGTTTGAGAATCGGTATGCCCCTCTATAACAATTTGAGAAATACCATCTCGAACTTGCTTATCTTTCATAATACTGTCTAAATAAACAGGAACAAACTTTGACATAAAAGCCTTACCTTTAGGCGATAGCTCCCAACTGTTCAATTCAAAAAGTTCTAAATCTGAAATTTTAATGGTTCCCGAAAATTTATCTACATCAACTTTGATATTATTTTTCTGCAATTCCTGTGCAATTTTTTCGGTAACTTCATACTGAGTTTCTTTTTCATTAATTTTATTCTGCGTAAAACCTGTAATAGCAAAAACAAAAAGTACAAGAAAAACAACAACCAAACCCAATAACAGGTCGCTCATTGTAACCCAAAATACATTCTCATTGCCATCATTACTCTGATTAGTATTATATTTTACGTACTTCATTGCTAAAAATCTCTTTATTCGTCTTCATTTGTACCAAACAAATCATCCAACAGTCCCTTAGAGCCTTTTTTATCAATATTGTCCTGTAATTTATTCACAGAGAATATTAAATTATCCAAATAAGGAACAAGAGTCTCCTTAAAACTGCTATCAAAAGCGGCTTTCATCTGAGACGGCAATGTTTTAAAAGCACCGTTTAACACATTATTTTGAAGTTTAGATTCTTTTAACAATTCAACCAAAAACTTTTCTGACGTAATGTTGTCAAAAAGTTTATTCATCTCAAGCTGAAAAGCATTCAACGGAGTTTTGCACATATTCTTGTACAAGAGTCTTTCTATAATCATAAAGAGAATAGAAGAGCCGACCGCAATAACAGAAATCATAGCAGCCACTTTCATAGCCGCAAGCAAAGAAGATACCGACGCAATTGTCGCTTCTTGTGTAGCAAAATCAACCTTAGAAAACGCTACAGATATATGTAAAAACGTAAACAAAGGACCAAGCCCCGTTAATATTGTAGGAACAGCAGAAATGAATTTGTAATTTAACTTGCTGTTAACAAGAGTTTCTTCATTAAAGAAATATCCCGAATCAACAGTACACTGTATACTGGAATTGTCATCGGAAATCCCTCTCATTTTTTGGTCTTTTATAGTTATACCCTCATTAAAAACAAGAGTATTTTTAAACTCTACCCAATAATTTGAAATAAAAGGATTGTTGGAAAAAATATCATCCAATTCTTTAAAACGGTACGCAATATTACCTTTCTTAAATGAGCGCAAAATATTCGTCAAAATATTCAATGAAGTATTTATGTATTTAACTTTTGAAATATAGTAAACAACAACCCCGATAAACAAAACAATTATTGCAAGTATGACAGGGTCCAGAAAAATTTTAAAATCAAACATATTTTCTCTTACTTTCCAACTGTAAATAACTTTTCAACACCGTCTAAGCTCTTGTAAAGAAACAAATTCCAAAACAAAACTCACGACAGTCATATATATTTATACCATTTTTTACAAATGAAGTAAAAACTTTTAAAACAATTACTGATCCCTGCCACAGCAGTTTTTGTATTTCTTACCGCTACCGCAAGGGCAAGGGTCATTTCTGCCTATTTTTTCTCCTCTGTGTATTGGAGAAGCAACTTCTTCACTATCTTCAGACGGAGCTTTAAAAGTTTGTGCAGCCTGAGACAACTGTGTATCTATAACTTCATCTTCTTTTCTGTTAACTATTTGAACCCCAAAACGAGTTCTAAATAAATATTTAACAGTTTCTGATTGTATCTCATACATCATGTTGTTAAACAAGTCATAAGCCTCTCTTTTGTACTCAATAAGAGGATCCTTTTGTCCGTAAGCACGAAGTCCTATACCATCACGAAGCATGTCAATATTGTGCAAATGGTCAATCCACTTGTTATCAACAACTCTTAGCAGGATATCTTTTTCAATATTACGCATAACATTTGTATGAGAGAAAGGAACCTCAGGCTGATACAATGTATCATACTGTTGTTGAATACTGTTATAAAAACTTATAGTTTCCTCTTCATGTTCTCTATAGGCATCTATAGCAAGTTTTTTGAACTTTTCAAAAATTGATTCATAGCTAAGTCCCTGTATGTCATTAACCTCAAGGTAAGAAAGCTGAGGAACAAGAGAATGAACCTCTTTAATCATACCGAGCAAGTCTTCATAAATATACTCTTGAGGATTTTGCCCCGGAGAAATATAGCTTTTAATGATTCTATCCATTTCTCTTTCAATCATGTAATAGATATCTGCCGTTAAATCCTCGCCTTTGAGAACTCTTCTTCTTTGGTTATAGAATTTTTCTCTTTGAATATTCATTACATCATCGTATTCTAGAACGCTTTTTCTTATATCAAAGTGGTAAGTTTCTACTTTTCTTTGAGAAGCCTGAATCTGTCTTGTAATAAGATTAGATTCAATAGCCATATCCTCTTCGACATTAAGCGTATTCATAAGATTAATAATATGCTGACCGCCAAAGATTCTCATCAAATCATCTTCCAAAGAAAGGAAAAATCTGGTAGACCCCGGGTCTCCTTGTCTTGCGGCACGACCTCTTAGCTGGTTATCAATACGTCTGGATTCGTGTCTTTCCGTACCTATAACGTGCAAACCGCCTGCTTGAACTACCTTGTCATGTTCTGCTTCCGTAATAGATTTTGCTTCTTTTAAAGCAGCCTCTTTTTCGGCCTCATAGTTTGGAGAATCTTCCGTAATGCCTTTTGCATCAAGCACATCTTTTGCAAGGTATTCAGCATTACCGCCAAGCAAAATATCTGTACCACGACCCGCCATGTTAGTAGCAATCGTAACCGCACCATATCTGCCAGCTTGCGCAATTATATACGCTTCTTTTTCATGGTGTTTAGCGTTAAGGACGTTATGTTTTATTCCTCTTTTCTTCAAAAGTTCTGACAAATATTCAGATTTATCGATACTTATAGTACCAACAAGAACAGGTCTGCCAAGCTCGTGCATTTTAACGATTTCTTCAACAACAGCAAGGTATTTTTGCTTTTGTGATTTATAAACCACATCAGGAAGATTAATTCTAATATCAGGTTTATTTGTAGGAATAGTAGTTACTTCAAGATTATAAATCTTGCCAAACTCAGCTTCCTCTGTCATTGCAGTACCTGTCATACCCGACAATTTCGGATACAACCTGAATAAATTTTGGAAAGTAATACTTGCAAGGGTTTGCGTTTCATCTTGAATTTTCACACCCTCTTTAGCTTCAACAGCCTGATGTAAACCGTCAGACCAACGTCTGCCCTCCATCAAACGACCTGTAAACTCGTCAACAATTATAACTTCACCGTTTTTAATAACATAATCGGTGTCTTTTTGATACAATTCCTTAGCTTTTAAGGCTTGCAAAAGATGATGAGCGTATTGATTATGCACATCAAACAAATCTTCTATACCCAAAAGTTCCTGAGCACGGTCAATACCTTCTTCTGAAAGAATAACGTTTTTATTTTTTTCATCAACCTCATAATCAACATCTTTTTTGAGCTGAGGAGCAACTTTTGCCATAACTTGATAAAGCTGAGCAGACTGTTCCAATCTTCCTGAAATAATCAAAGGAGTTCTCGCTTCATCAATCAAAATTGAGTCAACTTCGTCAATAATCGCATAGTTATAAGGACGTTGAACAAGCATATCCATACTGCCTGCCATATTATCCCTTAAATAGTCAAACCCAAATTCGTTGTTCGTACCATACGTAATATCACAGGCATAAGCAGCTTTTTTACGTTCAAACTCTTCAGCATCTCTGTTATTAGAGAGGATTACACCCACAGACAAGCCCAAAAACTTATAAATACGGCCCATCCACTCACTATCACGTTTTGCAAGATAATCATTAACGGTAATTACATGCACACCCTTGCCTGTCAATGCATTCAAATAAGCAGGGAGTGTAGCCACAAGAGTTTTACCTTCACCTGTTCTCATCTCGGCAATATGTCCGTTATGCAAAAATATACCGCCTATAAGCTGTACATCAAAATGCCTCATATTTAAGACACGTTTACCTGCTTCCCTAACAACAGCAAAGGCTTCAGGGAGAATTTCATCTAACGCTTTTTTTTCGAGAGCTCTATCCTTTTTAAAGTCAGAAGATGTTTCTCTTTTTGCAAGATGTTCTTTAAACTCTTGTGTTTTAGCCCTTAACTGTTCATCAGTCAAAGCCTCCATTTCAGGCTCTAACTTGTTTATATGTTCAACTATCGGCATCATCTTTTTAACTTTGTTTGCATTCGGATCGCCCAACAGTTTTAAAAGTAAATCAATCATTATAATAAAATTCCCCTAAGTCTCTTATTTCTTATCTAAGATTTTAAACCTTATCGCAAAATGATTTTACCACACACATAGCATTTTGAATACAAATTAAAATAGCTCGCATCAGCTAAAACAGATGTACTATCTTGGTTAAAATGTGTTTTGAGGCATTTTTAAAAGCAACAAAGAGTCATTCTGGGTTCGGGGCGGAGCCCTGATGGCGCAGCATGGGTTAGAGATTTTTAGCGAAGAAATGAAAATTTACAGCCTGAATTGGCTGAAATTTTTGTTTCTGAGTGTTAAAAGCTCTTTTGATATGCGTA
>CALVEK010000036.1 GCA_944326555.1 Candidatus Gastranaerophilales bacterium
TACCTAACTTCCTAACCTTCCCTTCCTATTAAAAGTATTGCTCTAATTAACCAATTAGAGCTTTTTTTTGCATAAAAAAAAGGAGTACAAAGTACTCCATATATTGTTGAGTATCGTCTATATTTTGACTGGTTAGTTCCCTCTCTCAATTAGCCTTCCTGCCCAAGCTATGCTCTGGACATTTGAGCTTTTCTTAAATTATCTTTTAAACCTTTTGCCAAATCTGCTCTGCCATTTTTTTCATAAATCTTTGTTATAGACTCTAAAAATTTCATACTGTCTAAATCTGATTGAGAGTTATTAACAGTTAATTTTTGAGTTTGTGATTTAGTTAACAATGCATTTGAAGACGTAGCTGACATTTTTGGCATTTGAGATTTAATTGGTGAATTTACAACCGGACGTCTCAAATTGTCTTTTAGAGGAGCAGATTCTCTTGTTATAGGTTTTGCATTGACTGAAGTTTTTCTTGCAGGTGAACCGGCAAGAGGTTTTCTTCTTGCAATTCCTGATATTCCGTTTGTTGCATTGTTTGCTGTCATATACGGATTTTTTTGACTTTGCTGATAGGCTCTCATTCCATAACCAACTTTTGAAGCAGGAACAGAATTTGAACGCAAATTCATATTCTCTGCAAGATTTCTGTTAATTCCAATTTCTCTTTCCAGGTTACTTCTTGAAGCAAGTCCGATTGTTCTTTCCTGTTTAACAGAGCCTCTGTTTGACTTAGGCTTAAACAAGAAAGCGCCAACTACCAATAAAATACCCAAAACAGTAGCAAAGTTTATATCGCCATGAGCAGCCGCATTAACTTTTCTTACTACTGCTTTTGCGTAGTGCTTAACAGTCAACAGCATTTCTCTTGAAACGTGCATTTTGGTTAAAATTTCATTCAACTCAGGATTTGCTGTCTGAGAAGTTTCTTCAACAGCAAAAGCATCAGGATTATAAACCGGAGTATAACTTGATACAGGAGCGTTGAGCTGTATAGATTGTTTAGGGAGTTCTGATGTCATTGGCAAGTCTGTTTTGATTGTTTCAAAAGAAACTTTGCTATTTGAAATGTCTTTTCCCTTAAAAACTATTTTTACATCATTTTTGGAAGCAGGCTGAATAGTTACGTTGTCCAAATTGGCAACGTTATTGTAAATAGTCTCAATATTTTCAGAGACATTTACATCCTTGAGCTCAATATACATTCTGTCATTAGAAGAAACTACTTTTTTCATTTGTGCAGCTTCATCTGTTTTCAAAACAATGCCGTAACCATCGCCAAGAGAATTAATCTCAACTTCTGACAAGGTATTTGCAAGAACTCCAGATGCACAAACAAGTAATGTCATAGCCGACAAAGATAATACTGTGCTCAATTTTACGATACTTCTCATTTGTTTTTCCAATACTCCCCAAGATTTTTCAGATACTCTGTATTTGATACTCTTTAATAGCTTTCGTACCTCAATGATATCTATTCGGCATGATAAAAACATCAATCACGGGGTTAAATAAAATATATTATTTTATAGACCATCTGGTTAATATTACGCTTGACTCTATCTTGTTTACATAAGAAAATTAGATTAATGAGATTAGATAGGTATTGGGGACTATGTTCGACTCTTTATCAGATAAATTACAAGAAATAATAAGAAAGACATCAGGCACAGATAAACTTACAGATGACAATATGTCTGATGCACTTAGAGAAATAAGACGTGCACTTTTAGAAGCTGATGTAAACTTACGTGTTGTAAAGGCTTTTGTATCATCTATAAGGGAACGTGCCGAGGGCGAAAAGGTTGTTCAAGGTGTAGACCCTGCACAACAACTTATTAAGATAGTCAATGATGAGCTTGTAAAACTTCTTGGAGGACATAATGAGCCGCTAAAACTTGATGGACACCCAACTATTATTATGATGCTGGGGCTTCAGGGTTCCGGTAAGACCACATCAAGCGCAAAATTAGCATTGAAACTTAAAAAAGATGGAAAGAACCCGCTGCTTGTAGCTTGTGATGTATACAGACCTGCAGCAATTGCCCAATTAAAAACACTTGGCGAACAAACAAAAACTCAAGTATTTACAATTGACGGATGTAATGATGTACAAAGAATTGCAACAGAGGCTATTGATTACGCAAAAAACAACGGCCACAATGTTGTAATACTCGACACCGCAGGTCGTTTGCAAATTGATACCCAGATGATGGCAGAACTTTTAATACTTGACAGAGTTTTCCATCCGCAAGAAAAATTATTGGTAATAGATGCAATGACAGGTCAAGAGGCGGTCAATGTTGCAGAAAACTTCAATGAACAACTTGACATCACAGGGCTAGTACTAACAAAACTTGACGGTGATTCAAGAGGTGGTGCGGCACTAAGCGTCGTGTATTGCACACAAAAGCCTATCAAATTAACGGGTATTGGTGAAAAACTTGATGCACTTCAAGATTTTCATCCTGACAGAATGGCAACAAGAATTCTCGGAATGGGAGATATTGTCTCTTTGGTAGAAAAAGCTCAAGAAAATTTTGATGCTAAACAAGCACAAGAGCTTGAAAAGAAAATGAGAAAAGCCGAATTTTCTTATAACGACTTTTTGAATATGCAAAAACAAATGAAAAACCTTGGTTCTATAGACCAAATTCTTGGTATGCTGCCAATCCCCGGCCTAAAAAAGGACGACAAACAACTCATTGCTCACGAGGGAGAAAAACAACTCAAAAAAATAGAAGCATTCATACAAAGCATGACACCGGAAGAAAGAGATAATCCATCGTTAATAAATACCAGCAGAAAAAAACGTATTGCAAAAGGTTGCGGGATGGAATTAACAGAAATAAATCAATTTATCTCTCAATTTGATCAAATGAGACAAATGATGAAAGGTTTTTCTAAAATCTCAGACAAAGTTAAATCCGGCAAATTAAAAATGCCTAAACTTCCAAAAGGTTTTGGCGGCAAGGGAAGACTACCTTTTTAAAAAATAAAGACAAATAATAAATAAAAACAAATGCCTGCTTTATTTTTAAGTAGGCATTTATTAAATCATAAATATAAAAGCAATTACAAAGTCTTGAGCTCTTTCTCAACCATAGAAAGAACATTATCAATATTATCGGAATTTGAGCCTGCTCCTTGTGCAAAGTTTTGTCTTCCGCCGCCTTTGCCGCCTGTTGCAGAAGCAATTTCTCCAACAATTTTACCTGCGTTTACACCTTTTTGAACAAAATTGTCAGAGACTTTGACCATTATAAATATTCCACCGTCTTTCTTAAGAGAAGCAACAACTATTATACTGTTACCCAATTTATCAGACAGTTTTTCTACAAACTCTTTCACCATAGCCGGTTCAAAATCTTCTATTTTGGAAATAAAGAGCTTTCCGTCAGGAATTTCTTGTGTTTTACTCAAGAAAGTAGAGAATTTAGCGTTAGCAATTTCTCTTTGCAACTCTACAGTACGTTTAGTAAGCGTTTTATTAGTTTCGATAAGTTTATCCACACGTTCACCAATTTCATTAACTTGAGACTTGAACAAGTGAGCCAACTTTTCTGCTTCTTTTGCTCTTTCATTTAAAAAGTCAAATGCAGCATCAGAAACAGCTATTTCTATACGTCTTGAACCTGCAGAAATTGCCGCTTCCTGGACAACTTTAGCCAATCTTATCTGAGAAGTATTGCCAACGTGTGTACCACCACAAAGCTCGCGAGAAATATAATTTCCTGCTTCATCTTTTATACCGACAACTCTAACCTTATCTCCGTATTTTTCACCGAACAACGCCATTGCTCCACATTTTTTAGCATCTTCGGCTTCCATTATGTCAGTGTGTTGCTCATACCCTGCAGAAATCCAATTATTAAGAATTTCTTCAACCTGTTCAATTTCAGCAGCAGTCATCGCTCTGTCAAAAGAAAAATCAAAACGTGCCTTGTCTGGCTCAACCTGAGAACCTGCCTGTTTTACCCCGTTACCAAGAACCTTTATCAAAGCTGCCTGTAACAAGTGAGTAGCACTGTGATGAGCGGTTGTTTGTTTTCTTCTTTGAACATCTATAGCTGCGCATACATCATCGTTACAAGTAACAGACCCCTCGGTTATTTCTGCTCTATGTCCATAGAGATTGTCAACCTTAAAGGTATTTAATACCTTTGCTTTAAAGTTTTTACCTTCGATAACACCACTATCACCGACTTGACCGCCGCATTCAGCGTAAAACGGTGTAGTATCAAGAACAATATCTACAATTTCACCTTCGTCTGCAGAATCAATTTTTTGTGCATCTTTTACTAAGGCAACAACCTTGGCTTCAGAACATGTTTTATCATATCCCACAAAATTTGTTTCGCCTTTTTCTTTTTCGATATCTATATAAACAAGATCATCTGTCAAAATTATTTTTTGAGCAGCAGCCTTTGCTCTTTCCTTTTGCTCTTGCATACATTGTTTAAAGCCTGATTCGTCTACAGATACACCTTTCTCTTGAGCTATTTCAACCGTTAATTCAAGAGGGAATCCAAATGTATCATAAAGTTTAAAGGCATCTTCTCCGCTTATTTCTTTTGAGCCGTCAGAAAGCAAGTCATCCAAAAGTTTTTGTCCTCTATCAAGAGTTTGTTTAAACTTTTCTTCTTCTTTTCTTATAACGTCTTTAATCTTTTGACGATTTTCGTTCAACTCAGGATATGCCGACATATAATTATCAACTACCGTATCGACAATATTATAGAGGAACGGCAATT
Organism: Candidatus Gastranaerophilales bacterium; assembly: GCA_944326555.1. Taxonomy (GTDB): domain Bacteria; phylum Cyanobacteriota; class Vampirovibrionia; order Gastranaerophilales; family Gastranaerophilaceae; genus Limenecus. The sequence continues at coordinate 4,749 of CALVEK010000036.1, forward strand.
CTAAGCCCAACATTTTACCGTGTCTTAGGGCTCTACGCATAATCATACGAAGAACATAATTTCTTCCCTCATTACCCGGAACAATTCCGTCAGAAATCATAAAAGATACACATCTTGCATGGTCTGTAATGATTCTTAATGAAATATCTGTTTTGTCATTTTCCTTGTATTTTTTACCAGTCATTTCGCAAACTTTATCAAGTATTGGAGTGAGCAAATCTGTTTCAAAAGTTGAAGTTTTGCCTTGAACAACCATTGCGATTCTTTCAAGCCCCATGCCTGTATCCACGTTTTTCTTTTCAAGAGGTGTATAGTTACCCTCTTTATCCTTAAATAATTCTGTAAAAACAAGGTTCCAAATTTCGACCCATCTGTCGCATTCGCACGTTGCAACAGAACAGTCATCACAGCATTTTAATTCTTCACCAAGGTCATAGTGAATTTCTGAGCAAGGACCGCAGGAACCAACATCAGAAACAGGTCCCCAGAAATTATCTTTTTTGCCTTTTCTGAATATTTTTTCAGCAGGTATGCCTACTTTGTTGTGCCAAATATCAAAGGCTTCATCGTCATCTTTGTATATTGTTATGTACAGTCTGTTTGGATCCAAGTGCAAATAGTTGGTAACAAAATCCCAAGCCCATGGAATAACTTCATCCTTGTAATAATCTCCGAAAGAAAAGTTACCCAACATTTCAAAGAAAGTATGATGTCTTGGTGTTCTTCCAACGTTTTCGATATCAGAATCTTTACCGCCGGCTCTTGCACACTTTTGACAAGAGGTAATTCTTGCAGGAGTGTATGGGCATTCTTCATAACCCAAAAAATAAGGAACGAATTGCAACATACCCGCTGTTGTCAACAATACCGTTGGATTATCCGGAACAAGAGAAGAGCTTTTTACTCTTGTAGACTGATGTTTTTCTTCAAAAAATTTCAAAAATGCTTCTCTTATTTGTGCACCTGTAAGAACATTATGTTGCGTTTCTGACATACTACTCATTCCTTTTCATTAATTACTTCATAGCCAGATTTTACTACAAAAATAATTTGCGTGCGATTGATACTTTAATTGACCACACACAGAAATTTTGAATACACAAAATAAAAAAGACCGTTTTTTAAATCCGGTCTTTCTTGATTTGGCAAAACCCAAATCTCCTCCCAATATATTTTACAAATTCAATTAAAAAACAAACACGTTGATACAATTAAATCATTTAAGAACTCATTTGTATATAGTTTTAATAAGTGTAAAAAGTAACATTTTTTTTACAATCATGAATATGCAAGCTATGACATGATTTGCATGTTTTGACACTTATTAACATTTGTTTACAAAACAAGATAATGAGTGATTTTCATCCACTGTTTTTACTTCTTAATTTTGTAGATTTTGAATTCTGAAGGCTTTATATCACCAAAGTGCATCGAAGTTTCAGGTTTTTCGAATTCAACTTCTTCAAACGCAGCTTCACCAATATCGCCATCTTTATAAACATATTCAGAGACAATCTCATAATCACATGGCATTTGCACAGTTTTGTCATATACGGTGCACCCCTCCTTAACGTATGTATTGGAGTAACCGTCATCTTGAGTCTCTGTTATTTTTTCAGTCGGAGCCTGATAATTAGCCACAATCAAGAGAGATTCTTTAAGAGGATCTTTTGATACCATCCAACAAACAAAACCATCATCGTCCTGACGAATTATTTGAGCTTCGCCCTCTCTTGTTAATTCATTTTCCAATGCAAATTTATTAATTGCATTAAATTTATTGAAGAACTGATAATTCTTTTCACGAGGCATAGCAACCTCTGCGCCAATGACACTTTCAATACCTGTTTTGGTAAATGACTCATCACCATCGATAAACATTACCGGTCTTTGTGCATTTTTTCCACCGGGGAGGAACTTATATTTAAACCATTTAAATATAGCACCGTCTTCACCTAACTGCCCCGGGTATTGATCAATTGCTCTAAATTCCCCATCTTGGTTATTGTAGCTTTTCAATATAGACAAAGGTTCTTTACAACCGGATTGAGTATTATATAGTTCTAAGTCTTGGTTATTATTAACAATTTCCTGAGGATTTTTAGAAAATTGCGAAATAATATCATTACCCCAAAGAATATCGAAATTCATATCCTCATGGTACTCTTTATAAAATTTATCCCACAACATGTACTCTGCTAAAGTTGCAAAATATGGCACCATTTCTTTTAATTCTTTATTCGCCCTGCCCAAAACTTTTCTTGGAGCACGATAACTTATCGGAATACCGTCTTTTTCAGAAACATTGTCAACAACATGATCTATATGGTCAACTCTAAAGCCGTCAAAATTGTAATCTTTTTGTAATTTTTTAAGATGCTCAATATATGTCTCAATAACTGGCTTGTTATATTCACCATTTTCCAAATAAACAAAATAATAAGGAGTCTGACAATCGAGATTGGCAAAATGCGTAACATCCTCTCCTTTATAATCAAAATGTTTGAAAACAGGATAATCACCTGTCTCAGACATTCTGTCAAAAACAGGAGTTCCCGCAGAACACCAAGCACCACCAGGAGCAGGCCACAGGCCTTCTTTTATCAACAATTGAATAGTTTCACCTTGTTTATTAATATCATCTTCTGTAACTACTTGCGAAGACTTAAATCCGTTAACCTCTGCAATCAAATCAGTTGCTCTTTTTTGTATCTTTTCCTGAGATTCTTTTTTCATCATCTCATCAGAAAATTCTTTTTTCTTTGGCAGAATTAATTCATCGAAACTATCGTAAATTGCCTGATAATGTTCAGAAAGTGTATTTGAACCACTTTTAAGTGTGTTTTTATAAATATCAGCAACTATATCGATATCTTCACCATCAAAATTATCCTCTTTCTTAAGGATTTCCGATGTGATATCAACTTCATTCTTGATTTCTTGCATCAACTCATTAACATCAAACCATCTGGCAACAGAAGGATTTGCCAAAACCATCTTTGAAAACCTTCCTGTTTGAGGAAGTACATCATATATTACGCAATGACCTGCTAACTGAGCAAGTTTTACAAACAGTTGCACCTGTTCTTTTGTATTTAGGCATAGTTTTTCAGTAATTTCAGGGTCTTCAAGATGAGGGCTTATCTCAGAGCTGATTGGTAAATAAGCACACCCAAACTCCCTTGGATGGAAAGGTATAAGATAAACAGTTGTACCAAGTACCCCCGAATTTTCATCACCTGATGGTAAAATCAAAACCTGTCGAAGCCAATCAATCAATTTACCGGTTTCCTGTGTTTTGTTACCATCGCCTAAACCTGCAAGATTGACCAATTTAATATTATGTTGCTCTTTTATTAACCAGCTTCCGTTTTTATAGTTTGCTCTTTGCGCAGGAGAAATTTTATCATCACTAAAGGAAAAATCACCCTGCTCATTCATTACACCATTTTTCTTCCACTTTATTTCAAGTCCATATAATACTTCAGCAGGCGATATTTCTTCTACTGCCTTTACGTAAGGATAGGGCAAGTACCCGTTTAATTCGATAAGACTTTTTAAATATTTTTTTCTTTCTTCTGAAATATTCTCATACAAGTACAAATCCCTTAATTTTTTATATACAGAATTCAAAAACTTATAAGTTGCTTGTTCTTTTTTTGAGAATATTTTTTTTAAACATTCCAAACCTGAATTATTAAAGCCCTTTTCAAACATTCAAAACTCCTGCTAACCTACATAAACTCTTGTTGAAATGATATCACAAATTCTCGTCCGCAAAAATAAAATATTTTACGGATTTTTTCATGGTTGCAAATACAAAATATAGGGAATGACATTTTTTTTGTTTTATGTACAATAAAGAAGATGTTTAAAATTAACAATAAATATAAAATAGCTATCTTGTCGTTTTTGATAAGAAAGTTTTATACATTTGAAAGCTGGTTCTACAATTGCAAAAATATAAACTATCCTAAGGATAAGCCTGTAATTTTTGCACTTTGGCATGCACATCAATGTGCGTTATACGCAAATGAGGACAGAGGAAATCTAAATGTAATGATTTCAAAGTCAAATGATGGAGAAATTATAGCTGCAGCCACAGAAGAAATGGGAATAAAAGTAATTAGAGGCTCACACAAAAGAGCCGGAGCATCTGCAACCTTGAACATGATAGAAAAACTCGAACAGGGAGAAAATGCTGCAATAACAATAGATGGTCCTAGAGGTCCCAAAGGTGTTGTAAAAGATGGTGTAATAAATATCGCAAAACTAGCTCAGGTTCCCATTATCCCAATGACTTGGTACTCACCATCAAAATGGCTTTTAAAATTTGATACTTGGGATGAATTCAGATTCCCTATACTAGGCGTAAAAACAATTGCTGTATACGGTGAACCAATATATGTTCCATCTGATTGTAGTAAAGAAGATGCTGAAATATACAGACAAAAAGTTGAAACAGCCTTGAATGATTTATATAAATACGCAAAAGAAAACTTTAAAGAATTAAGAGAATCAAAATAGTAAAAGAATCTCTTCCTAAACATATTCCAAGAAAAAACATGACTGGTTGAACAAAATCCTTCTGCAAGTAGAGTACAATGCAAACAATATAAAAAAGGGCTTTTAAAAAGCCCTAAGGTTAGTAATTTCTAGTTGCACTTAATTTACTTGTTGGAAAATATTTTTTAACGACCCTCACCCTAACCCTCTCCCGAGGAGAGGGAACAAGTATCAAACAAAATCTGATATTAATTTTTACGACCCTCACCCTTGCACTCTGTCAAGGCGAGGGGATTGAGGGTTTGGCGGATATTACAATTTACTTTTTGCCTAATTTGAATCTTAAGCCAAAGTTCAATGATATTCCGTTTCTGCCTCCGTTACTTATCATTGCCTGACCAAATGCCAAGATACTGTCATTAAATCTTCTTTGGATGCCTAATCCGTATTGTACATAAGGTTTTATACTCATTTCTGGCAATCTTACGTCATTTGCTCGTACTTTACTGTCATCCAGCAAGTTCCATACCATATTTACTCCCAAATACGGTTGCCAGCCGTTTTTCGTATTCATTATGAATTTTATTCCGGGAGACAATTGGATTGCATGCAACGGGTCGCTTTCGATTCTTACTCCTGCTGCATTGTTATAGTCAAAAGTATTTATGAACGTATATGACAACAACATTGCCGGTTGGATTATATATCTGCCATCTTTAAATTCAAAGTTATATCCTGTTTTATTTCCTATTCCTGCAAGAAGCATTGTATAGTTTTCTGAGCCATACATATTTGTTGAGTCGCCTACTGTTGCTCCTACTGACAATGTTGTTGCATTAAAGAAATTTCCTTTATACAAGGTTGTTGTTCCGCCTATTAATCCTCCGTTTTGATATGAGTCTACTCCAGAGAATCTTTGGCTTGCTCCGTTATATCCTATATATCCTGTGAGGACTCTTTCCCAGCCGTTTTTTATTGAGGTTAATGCCGAGTCATAGCCTACTAATGTTCCATAGTTTATATTAGAAACTTTCGGGCCGTTTTTGAGAGGAATATTTTCGAATGATGCATAAGGTTTTACCCAGAAGCCTGCTGTCGGTTCTTTTGTCATTAGCGGGGAGAACACTCCTACGTCTGTTGCATCTGCTGTAGGGGAGAGGGCATATTTATTTTGATTTATTATTGATACTCTTTCAAGATACGGGATATTCATGAAGGTATCTGCGTGTTGGAATGCGTAGTTAAATGTTTGCACTTGGGTTGTATATGCACCTGCTTGGGTTGCTACGCTTGGGGCGACTACTGCAGGGTTA
>CALVEK010000037.1 GCA_944326555.1 Candidatus Gastranaerophilales bacterium
ATCTCTCAGAAACAAAAATTTCAGCCAATTCAGGCTGTAAATTTTTATTTCTTCGCTAAAAATCTCTAACCCATGCTACGCTGTCAGGGCTCCGCCCCGAACCCCAAGGAAATTTCTTCTAAAAGTAACAGGGATACGGGGGCGGATTCATTCGATTTAAGTTTATTCTAAACCTATTTGATTTTGTAATAGAAAAATAAGATGGAAAGTTTAATTCTTTGCAATATACACGGAGGTAATACAAAAAATTTTGTTACTTTTTAAAATGTGTCTATGGACAATAATATTGCTGAAAATTCTAAAAATGATTTGCAAAAAATAGTGATAATCGGCGGTGTTGCAGCAGGGCCTAAAATTACCGCAAAACTTTTGCGTTCAAATTTTGCTTGTCAAATTGACCTGTATACGGAAGAAGATATGATATCTTATTCATCTTGCGGGTTACCGTATTTTATAGAAGGATTGATTGAAGACCCGCAAAGATTAATAGTCAGACGTCCGGAGCAATTTGAAGAAAAGGGTGCAAAGATCCATCTCAATAAAAGATGTACTAAAATTATTCCAGAAGAAAAAAAAGTTTTGATACAGGATACAAAATCAGGAATCATAAAAGAAGTTTTTTACGATAAATTAGCTATAACAACAGGTGCAAGACCCATAATACCACCAATAGAAAACGTTCATTTAAAGAATATTTTTACCCTAAGAAAATTACAAGATGGTATAAATATTAAAAACAAAATTAAAGAAAAAGAGACGAAAAAAGCTGTCATTATAGGTGGCGGGTATATTGGTATTGAAATACTTGAGGCGTTTTATAAAAATGACCTTGAAGTTTTTATGATTGAACAAAATCCTCATATATTGCCTATTTTTGACCCTGAAATAAGCGATATGATTAAAGAATCCATTGTTGATATAAGTAATGGTAAAGTCCATATAATTACTGATGATTCGGTTGTTTCTTTTGAGGGCAAAGACAAAGTTGAAAGAGTGATAACCTCTAAAGGCCAGATTATTGATACGGATTTGGTGGTTATTGCTGTTGGTGTAATTCCAAATTCCGAAATAGCAAAGGATGCCGGTATAGAGCTTGGTTTTAAAAATGCTATTAGGGTTAACAATAGGATGCAAACAAATATAAAAGATATTTATGCTGCAGGTGATTGTATAGAAAATTTTCACCTTGTATCCAAAAATTATTGTTGGATTCCTCTTGGGTCTTCTGCAAATAAGGAGGGCAGATGTGCCGCGATAAATATATCGGGTCAATATGATGCATTCCCCGGAGTATTGGGTTCTGCCGTAACAAGATATGACGGTCTTACCATGTCTTTAACAGGTTTGACCGAAACAGATGCTAAAAAATACGGCTTTGAGGTTATTACTTCCACCATGACCAAAAAAGATAAAGCAGGCTATATGCCGGATGCGGAGAATATTACAATTAAATTGGTAGTTGATAAACGTTTGCGCAAAATACTCGGTGCACAGGCTTTTGGCAGTGGAGATGCAGACAAACGTGTGAATACTGTAGCTTCGGCAATTATGGCTGACCAAACTATTGATGAATTTCTGCACTTGGATATGACTTATGCTCCGCCTTTTTCGACAGCAGTTGACCCGTTGTTGTCTGCGGCATTGGTTATTAATAACCAAATATTTAAGTCTTAGCGTGCTCAATAAAAAAACTGACAGTGATATCTGTCAGTTTTTTTATTTCCCCAAAATCTATTTCGCCAGTATTGCTTTATTTCCCTATTAGCCAGTTTTGCTTTATAACTATTAGTCTGTTTTATTTCTTTTCCCCGAATCAGTAGCCTTTGCCTGAAATGTTTATTCTAGTCCAACAATGCTTCCAGAATGTTTGCATTTTTTGTTGCCAGAGAATTTTCTCTAACTTTTTGTTTGTGAATGTATGTTCTGAGTGCTTCTCTGATAAGTTCGCTTCTTGTACGATTTTCTACTTCTGCAACTCCATCGATTTTGTTCAAAAATTCTTCGGGCATTGAAATTAAAACTCTTGCCATAGTTGATTCCTCCAATTATAAATCTTGTTATCTCTTTTGTGGTTTGTGTTTCGGCTTGTTTGTATTTGCCTTACTCTTATATAAAGTAAATCTTCAATAAATTATTGCTAATTTTTATAGAAAAAATATATACAAATTTGCGAAACTCAGACAAACAAGGTGTTTTGGTGCTTTACAAAACTTAATAAAAGCTGCTATTTGATGTAGCAGCTTTTAAGTTTATCGAATATTTAAAAATCTTTTTATAACTGTGAATTATTCTTCTATGTAGGCATCAAACTTTGCGAGTTGTTTTTTCTTAAGGTTATGTACAACCGCATCTACGAGGAAATCGTAAGATTTCATTTTTTGAATTTCGGGAGTAAATTCTCTTATCAAAGAGGCTCTAACCATATCCTCAAGTTTTTCGTCAGCAGACTTGGCATTGCTGTCGTTACAAATCATATCAATGTATTTTGAGTTGACTTTGTAGTCTTGCATTTGAGAGAACATTAACCACTTTAATCTCGGCTTAATAGAATTAAGCTGTTTCACTATTTTCAGATTTTTAAAATTAAACATAATTTACCCCATTAATTTTGATGATTTTCGGTTATGGTAGTTTCACACACCATAATAAAGTGAACTCAAAATGAGAATTTACTAATTTTAGCCATGCTCTTAACAATTTGTTACTCTACAAAGAATATAGCTTTATTAATAGTATTTTCCTGTTTTTTTTACGATTTGTCAATGAAAAAAACCGCCTAGATAAGGCGGTTTTAAATTTTATTCAGTTTTTATTGTTGGCGGGCCATTTATTCCCAGCAGAATTTATTTTTAAACTTTTTCTCCTTCTTTCTTGCTTTAAAACATTTTTTTTCATTGAACATGAGTTTGATGTCATTTAATTCTTCCTGCAGTTCTTCAAGTGCCATGTCAGATTCCATGTCCAAATACATGTTTTTTGTAATCACGAATACGCCTCCAATTTAACTGGTACATGCCGTAAAGTTATTCTTCCGGTCTTCACATTATCTATATACGGTTTTTTTATTCATAACTTTAGAAATATTTGAACATTCTTTATAATCTGTTACATTAAGGTATCGTTTATTTGTATTAATTAATATAAAATAGTTTATCTCGAGGCCAAAATAGGTTAAAATGTTGTCAGAGGAGATTGCTGTGGAAAAGAATGAATCTATTTTTGATATAAATGTTTTTTTGAAAAAAGCTGTAGAAGAGAATGTCTCTGATGTACATTTGCGTATAGACGAGGTTCCTGTTGTAAGAAAGGACGGAAAAATTGTAAAAACCAATTATCCGCCTATTACAGAAAAGGACATTTCTCATGTTCTCAATGTTGTTTTGCCTAAATATTTGAGGACAAAGGTTCAATCTGCATTTGATTTGGATTTTTCATATGAAATCAAAGGCATTTCCAGATTCAGAATAAATCTTGCAAGGCAGATGGGTAATACTTCTTTGGTTTTTCGTATTATTCCTTATGAGATACCGTCTTTTGAAAAACTTAAGTTACCTCCTGCTTTGAATATTTTAGCTAAATTCCACAGCGGTATTGTTTTGGTTACTGGTCCTACAGGTTCCGGTAAATCTACAACAATTGCTTCTTTAATAGATTTGATTAACAAAAATGAGCGTAAGCATATTATTACAATAGAAGATCCTATTGAGTTTATTTATTCAAATAAGAATTGTATTATTACTCAAAGACAGGTAGAAATTGATACATTATCTTTCCCTGATGGTGTAAAATATGCCCTAAGACAAGACCCTGATGTCATTCTTATTGGTGAGATAAGAGATTTGGAAACATTGACAAGTGCTATGAAAGCTGCAGAAACAGGACACCTTGTTATTGCATCTTTGCACACAAACGATGCAATTCAAACTGTAAACAGAATTGTAGGCATGTATGATCCTAAGGATAGAGAAAATGTTCGTAAACAATTGGCAGAAACCTTAAGAGCGTGTGTTGCTCAAAAACTTTTACCTCTAAAAACAGGTCATGGTCGTATCCCTGCTTGTGAAATTATGGTTGTAACGCCTACTATTAAAGACTTTATTATTAAAGATGAACTTGAACAAATTTATGACCTTGTTAAAAAAGGTTCTTACAATGATATGATTACAATGAACATGTCTTTATTGCAGCTTATAAAAGAGGGGCTTATTTCCAAAGAAACTGCTGTAGAAGTTTCTGATAACAAGGTTGAAATCGAACAGATGTTAAGAGGAGCTTATCACGGAACTGTTGACAGATTTGACATTCAGTTCTAGGACTTTTTAGAGGAGATTCGGGTAGTGTACCCGTTATATTGAATGCAAAACTTCACCACAAATGCAATAAATCTAAAATCTTATAACTTGTCAGAAACTGACAAGATTGTAGTTATGTATTCAAAAGATAAAGGCATAATAAAAGGTGTTGCTAAGGGTGCTAAAAAAACAACCAGCAAACTTGGCGGCAGAATGGATATGCTGATTGCAAACAGGCTTTTGTTGCATCAGGGGAAATCTCTCAATACAATTTGTCAGGCTCAGGCTTTGAACACTTTTAAGAATACAAGAAGTGATATGGATAAACTCTTTTATTCAATTTATTGTTCAGAGATTGTTAACAGCTTTGGTGTAGAAAATGACCCAAACAGCGAAGAAATTTATGAACTTTTTTATAAGACGTTAGATTCGATTTCTAAAGCCGAGAATAAAGTTTCTTTGATGTTGTCTGTTATAAAATTTCAGCTCAAAATGATGCATATTGCGGGATATTCTTTGGAATTGGAAACTTGTGCCTGCTGTGGCGGTTCTTTGGATAAGGAGAATATATATTTTTCTGCGCAAAATGGGGGCACTGTCTGTAAGGAATGTCGTAATCACTCATTAAGAACGGTAAAACTCCATTATAAAATAAGAGATTTTTTAAATACATTGCTGCAGCTCGATTTTGATGCTAAAAGCAGGTACGATGAGTTGGCTACTCAAAAAATTTGCGATTTATGCTTTGGTTTGTTAAGTCAGTACGTGCAGCAATTTTCGCCCAAGAAGATTAAATCTGGGCAAATATTAGAGATAACTAGATAAGGTGAATAAAATGTCTGAATTGTCAAAATATATTGAACATACTCTTTTAAAACAGAATGCAACAAAAGAAGAGTTGATAAAATTGTTTGATGAAGCTAAAGAACATAACTTTTTGGGTGTATGTGTAAACCCTGTTAATGTGGAAACAGCTAAAAAGTATCTAAATGATACTAATGTAAAAATTGTTACAGTAGTTGGTTTCCCTCTTGGTTCAAGTAAAAGAGATGTAGTCGCTTACGAAGCTCAAAAGGCTGTTGAAGACGGTGCAGACGAAATTGATATGGTCATTAATGTCTCTAAAATTAAAGATAAAGACTACGATTTTGTACAAAATGATATTCAAACGGTTAAGGCTGCTTGTGGGGATAAACCTCTAAAAGTTATTTTGGAAACAGATTTGCTGGAAAAAGATGAGATAAAAAAAGCATGTGAAATTTGTGTTAAAGCAGGTGCAGATTTTGTCAAAACATCTACAGGGTTTGTTAAAAACGGAGTAGGTGCAAAAGTTGAGGATGTCGAGTTAATGGCATCAATTGTAAAACCTCACGGTCTTGGAGTTAAGGCTTCTGCAGGTATCAGAGATAAGGAAAAAGCTGTTGCAATGATAAAAGCCGGGGCTGACAGATTAGGCACAAGCTCTGGTGTTGCTATAGTTTCTTAAAAATCTTGTTCTTATATTTCTCTTGATGTCATGATTTAGCGTGATTTAGTTCAATCATGATTTGTTTATGCCAAATTTTCGATTATCCATTTTACCATGGGTTTTAGGGCTCTTGCTCTGTGTGAGAGGGTATTTTTTTCTTCTAAAGTCATGTCAGCCATTGTTTTATTAAGCTCGGGAATAAAAAATAAAGGGTCATATCCAAAACCGTGTTCTCCTGAGGGAGCATAAGTAATATTTCCGTTTATTTTCCCCACGCTTGTATGCAATTTGCTTCCATCAGGGGCAACAAGTGTCATTGTGCAGACAAAATGTGCAGTTCTTTTATCTTTTTCAATGTTTTCCATTTCTCCAAGGAGTTTTTTAATTTTGGATTGTTGATCAGGTGCATATCTTGCGGAATAAAGTCCGGGGCGTCCGTTTAGTGCATCAACGCACAAGCCTGTGTCGTCTGCAAGTGCAGGAATTCCCATTATTTTTGATGCTTCTGCTGCTTTTATGTATGAATTTTCTTCAAAAGTTTTTCCGTTTTCTATCGGGTCAAAATTACCTTTAACCAACACGAACTCTACACTATCGGGGTGTATTTCTTTTAACATTGCATTGATTTCTTCCAGTTTGTGCGGATTTGTTGTTCCCAAAGCTATTTTTATCACTTTATTCTCTCTTTCGGTTTATTAATTACAATAAAATTATAGCAAATTTTGTTATTCAGCAATTTTATCTGTGTATGAAAATTTTAGCAAATTATCCGAATACAGTCGCAAAAAGCAATATAAACCAAACATTCTGCGGAAATTGGAAAATTAAGTTGGCAGAAAGTGAAGATTCCTGCAGGTTTTCGGATTCAAAAATTTCAAATTATGTATTGGATAATAAAACTCTAAAATTAAAACGAGTAAACTTTACAGAACCGTTGCATGTTGCTGATGCCCTTAAATCTATTGCAAATTGTGATAATACTCTTTTGCAGGAAAAGTTTTTGGAATCTTATCATACAATGGATGAATTGATGCAGATGGGCAGTGATTTAAAAAAGCTGCCGGAGCTTTCAAAATATAAAGTAGACAAACTTTTTTCTTTCGGTGTTTTTGCATTGGCTTTTGAAACTGAGGACGGACAAATTCTCAAAATTACTGCAAATGAACATTTTCCTTATGGCAGAAAACCTGATTTTTTTGACTTGCCTATCCTAAAACAAGGTAAAAGCGGATATACACATTATTATTTAGAAGAAAAAGTTTCACAGGACAACTTAACTCAAAAAGAGTTGAGAGACTTTGTCAGATCTATCAAGGATAAGGGTTATACGCTAAAAGATTATCTTGTTCATTATGATGAAACTAAAGAGAATAATACCATCCGTAAAAGTCAGTTTGGCAGAGCTAAAGATGGAAAAATATACCTTATTGACCCCGGTTGTGCTATTGCACCGCCTGAAAGTTTTTTCAATTTAAAACGTTTAAAAAATGCTTTTTCAAGAAAGTTTCGTTTTAAACCGTAAAGTTTAAGCTCTTATTTTTGTATTACTTTCCGAATCTGCGATTTCTTTTTTCAAATTCCAAGATAGCTTTTGTTAATTCTTCTCTGTCAAAATCCGGCCAAAATGCGTCTGTTACGTATAATTCAGAGTAGGCAAGCTGCCACAGAAGATAGTTGCTTATTCTTTTTTCTCCGCCTGTTCTTATCAAAAGGTCAGGATCAGGAATATCTTTTGAGTACAGATGTTGTGAGATGGTTTCTTCTGTTATATCTTCTGCTTTTATTCCCTCGTTTATTATTGCTTTTAGCGCATTTTTAATTTCGTCTCTGGAGCCGTAGTTAAAAGCTATATTAAGATTTACTCCTGTATTATTTTCTGTCTTTTTTTCTGCATTTTTAACTATTTTTATTAAGTTTTCGTTTAATTCGTTTATATTGCCAAGGAATTTTATTTTTACATTTTCCTTATGCATTTCATCAAGTTCATTTGAGAGAGTTTTTGCAAGCAGGGTCATTAAAAACTCTACTTCTTCTTTTTTTCTGTTCCAATTTTCTGTAGAAAAAGCGTATACTGTCAAATACTTTATGCCAAATTCATCAAAGAGTCTCATTGTTTTTTTCAAAGACTCGACTCCTTTTTGGTGTCCTACTGCGGATGGAAGCATTTTTTCTTTTGCCCATCTGCGATTACCGTCCATGATTATTGCTATGTGTTGTAAATTGGTTGTTTTTACTATTTCTTTTATTGAATTTTCTTTTGTATTTATCACTTTAAAAATCTCTTTATGCTGTACAAACATGATTATAGAGCAAAGCAGTGCGAATTAAAATCGGCGGTTAGTTCTCTTATTGTTAATAAATGTTACGAATATAGTAAAAATATTTAAGTTTTGTCTATGCAAGCCGATAGAGAACATGTACGAGGCTCGGCCTACCATAACAGGGATAAATTTTTTAACGTACCGTCATCTCAATTGATAGAATTCTCATGAAAGTGGGTATTTTATAAAGTAGTGTAGCTAAGAAGAAAGTCAGGGAAGAAAATGATTCTCGAATACTCTGTAAATGAAGCACAGGTGCAGCCGGCATGGCTCAAGACTCTTTATGATTTAATTGAAGAGTTAAATTGCAGATGCCAGACTTACATTGACGAATCGTACAATCGTTCTCACAAACAATTTACAAGAACGAGGACAATTGAGGTGTATGGCTCTGAAACTATGCTTTCTTGGCTAAAGTTGAGGATGGAAAGATATTCTCACTTTATCAACGAGTTTAATGACAAGGCAGAAATTCAAGCAAATATCAAAGAAGAAGGACGTAAGCTGGAATAGTTTGTGGCATAATTGTTCATAACATAATGCCTCACCTGACGTGCTGGGTTACTTCGTAACACGGCGCACTAGCCAAAATCCTTTTTTCGGATTATTGGCGGTTCGG
>CALVEK010000038.1 GCA_944326555.1 Candidatus Gastranaerophilales bacterium
AAAATTTCAGCCATTTCAGGCTGTAAATTTTTATTTCTTCGTTAAAAATCTCTAACCCATGCTACGCCATCAGGGCTTTGCCCCGAACCCCGAGAAAATTTCTTCTAAAAGTAACAGGGGGTACGGGGGCTGTAAGCCCCTGTCGGGCGAAGCCTTTTGTTAGAGATTTTAGGGATTTGAGTAGAAATTTACAACTCCTTGTGAGATGAAATTTCTGCTCAAAGACCGTAAAAGCTCTTTTAATCTTGCGTTCTTTTTCTTTTCTTTGGTTCCGTTTCTTTTCTTTTTTATCGCAAAAAAAGAAAAGAAATGAACATATATAAAAATAAAATGGAATTTTTGCAAAAAAAAACAGGTCTTGAAATAAATCAAAACCTGTTTTTTTATTATACAAAATCAATTATGCATTGCAGCAAACTGCTTTTTTGCAAGATTGACCGTTAAATGCTTTCAATCCCATGTATTTAGCAGCAGAACCAAGTTCTTCTTCAATTCTGATTAATTGATTGTATTTGCAGATTCTGTCTGTTCTTGAAGCAGAACCTGTTTTGATTTGACCGCAGTTAGTAGCAACAGCTAAGTCTGCTATGAATGTATCTTCAGTTTCACCAGATCTGTGAGAAGCAATTGCTGTATAGCCTGCTTTAAATGCCATGTTCATAGCATTTAATGTTTCTGTCAAAGTACCGATTTGGTTAACTTTGATAAGAATAGAGTTAGCAGTACCTGTTTCGATACCTTTAGCCAATCTCTTAGTATTTGTAACGAACAAGTCATCACCTACTAATTGACAGTGAGAACCGATTCTGTCTGTAAGCATTTTCCAGCCTTCCCAGTCTTCTTCAGCCATACCGTCTTCGATAGAGATGATAGGATATTTGTCAACCCAGTTAGCAAGGAAGTCAACCATTTCTTCACGAGAAAGAACTTTGCCTTCACCTGCAAGGTTGTATTTTCCGTCTTCATAGAATTCAGAAGAAGCAACGTCTAAGCAAATTTTAACTTGTTCAGTTGTGTATCCTGCTTTTTCGATAGCTTCAACGATAACTTTAAGAGCTTCTTCGTTAGAAGAAAGGTTAGGAGCGAATCCACCTTCATCACCTACAGAAGTAACCATGCCTTTAGCTTTAAGAACTGATTTAAGGTTGTGGAATACTTCAGCACCCATTCTGATAGCTTCTGCGAAAGAAGAAGCACCAACAGGTGTAATCATGAATTCTTGGAAGTCAACGTTGTTGTCAGCGTGAGCACCACCGTTTAATACGTTCATCATAGGAACAGGCAATGTAGTTGCGTTGATACCGCCCAAGTATCTGTATAAAGGCATTTCAAAAGCCAATGCAGATGCTTTTGCACAAGCCAAAGATACGCCCAATATAGCGTTAGCACCCAATTTAGATTTGTTTTCAGTGCCGTCAAGTTCAAGCATAAGTTTATCGATTGCTTGTTGATCAGCAGCATTTTCACCGATAAGTTCAGGTGCAATAATTGTATTTACGTTTTCTACTGCTTTTAATACGCTTTTTCCGCAGTAAATTGATTTGTCTCCATCTCTCATTTCAAGAGCTTCAAAAATACCTGTTGAAGCACCTGATGGAACAGCTGCACGACCTACAACGCCGCATGAAAGTGTTACATCAACTTCTACAGTTGGGTTTCCTCTTGAGTCAAGAATCTGTCTTGCTTTTACGTCTTCGATAGTTGTTGGCATAATTTTCTCCTTTTATTTTTTGCCTAAACATTAATGTCTCTTTGACTAAATTATCGTACGAAAAAAAAGATTTTACAATACAAAAGAGCACAATATTTATTTGTTTTTTTCAAAAACTTTGTTTTGAAAATTCAATTATACTGTGCTCTTTGTTTAATATGTTATCTGTAAAAAGTTCAGGACAAAAGTGAAATTATTCACCCTCTTTTAAACATTTTACACCACGTTTTGTTGCTGCAATTACATCAAGAATTGTTTGATCAAGAAGTTCAAATTCCTTTTGCTTTTCGGGGGATTGTTTAGCTCTCCATTCGTTTAGCATTTTAAGGAATTCTTCTCTTTGAATAATGCATTCACCTGTACCGACTCTTGAAGCATATTTTTTAACAAATTCTTTGTTGAAGTCTTCGTAAACTTCTGTAATTGCATCAGATACAAGTTGAGCATTTTTTAGCATTACGTCAATGTCTTTGTTGATATTGTCTTTATCCTTTTCTGACATTACCCACATGCCGTTTACTGATTTTTTACCGAAGTGTTTGCCTTGACCCATTATTGCGGATGCCATAGATGCGCTTCTTGTTGCCATTTCCATATCACAGGTGATTCCCCAGCTTCCGTCTTGGCCGTAGAAATATTTTTCACAAGAGTTGCCTCCAAAATCACATACGATATCCGAGAAAGTGTGTTCGAAAGAGTGTTCAGGGTTTATTGAGTCAGCTGTAAATACAGCTCCTCCAAAACTACCTCTTGGATCAAGCGTAATAAAGTTTACTATTGTTCCTTTATGCGACGGTTGGTTTTGCTTTTCAGCAAGTTCTTCCATAATTGTTGCATTTAATGCGTGTCCGCATTCGTGAGAGGTTACAAGTTCTTTTCTGTATTCAGGGTCTTTGTTAGATGAGGGTCTTCCGCTGCTGAGTTGCAACAAAGCCTCTGTGAAATCACCTTTTTCTACAAGTTTATGTTTTCTTTCTCTTGCTACGTTTTTAGCTTTATCCAACAATGTAAGAATTTCTATGTATGATGAATATTCGGTCAAGAGATTAATATGTTCTTTTATTGCTGCTTTTTGGGCATCATCTCCTGCAAGTTTTATACCTTTTTTCTTTAGGTAGTAATCAATTATTTCATTTCTTGCTTCACCGTTATATCCGGGACATTCTATTTCAATTTTGTCGTTGAATTTGAATGATTTTGATGTTGCTTCTCCTATGTATTCCGGATTTGCCATAGAGCCGATTACTACTATGTTAAGTCCTTGTTCTTGGGCTTTGTTCATCTCTCTAATGAGCTGAGACATCGCTTTTTCGTGGTATTCGGAAACAAATTCGCCGTATGAAAAATAGTCAAAGTTTTCAATAAACACGACGGCAGATTTTGATGGGTTAGTTTCCGCTTGTGCTTTTACAAGAGAGAACAATTTTTTCATAGATGCTTCGGGGCTGAGGTTTCCGCCTCCAAAAAGGTCAACTTCTTTTGTTCCGAAGTCTACAGCATTTATTTCTACGTAAGGGATTTTTGCTTCACCTGCGATTGCTTGTGCTGTATATTTTCGACCTGCACCGACAGAACCGTCTTGAGAGTATATAATAAAACCTTTTGTACCTATAGATTTATCTTTGATTCTTTCAACTATTGATTTTGCTTCTTTTTTAGTTGATGGTGAACCAACCATATCTTTGAGTTTTACTTCTGTATCAAAAACAAGTTTTATTGAGCTGTCATTTTCTACAGGTTTAAAGATTTCTTTTGCTTCTTTTATGTAATTTTGAACATCTGCAACACTTATTTTGTCTTTATCAATATAATATGCAGATACCAAATCCATTACCTTTTGTGCTTTTTCAGGATAGTTACCTTGTAATTGGTTTGCGGCTTCAATACATTTGTCTATTGCTTGAGAGGAGAAAGGTTTTTTTGTTTTTTCCATTAACATCGGTTGCTCTTTGAACATCTTTTTGGCTTGGTTCATGTTCATTAATGGCATTGAGATTTCACCAAAATTACAGAAAAAGTCTTTAACATCACCGCCTGTACTGTCTTTGTAGTATTGGTCTTTGTCTGCAACCATCACAAATTTAACGTTTTTAGGGGCTTTTTTGAATATTTCTACGTTTGTTTCATCAACGGCAAGTGTTGTTAAATCCTTATCCATGATAGACATTATCATTATGTAATTTTTGTCTTTGTTTTTTCCGAATTCATGGATTTTTTTTGTCAGATAGTAGTTGTCGAGCTCACCGTTATCGTTAAAATTAACAATCTCTGTGTTATTTTTATTTAGGTTTCCAAATCCTTTTTCACTGTTTTCAAAAACGTGTAAGAAGCTGTTCACAAGGTAGGACGGTGCTGTATCTTTGTCATGCAAAATTACCATGTTTGTGCCTACAGCCAGATTTTTCCAGATATTAAGAGCTTTGTCATCATAGAATGAAAGATGTATTCTTTTGGATAAAGGTCTTTTGTCTATTTGTATTTCATCTTTCATAGCAGTTCTAAATGGGACCATGATTTCTTTTTTCATCTGGTCATTATTTGGGAACAATGCTGCATCAAATATTGTTGCATCGTGAACAAGTCCGTCTCCGCCCATATCTTCGTCGTTGTCTTGATGATACAAGCTGTATACATCGTTTAAAAAGTCTTTTGAAAACTCTATTTTTTTGTTGTTAGTTGCATTGTTGTCTTTAGGTATTTCTGCAAGTTTTTTATCAAGGATTTTTATTTCTTCTTCTATGATAGGTTTGATTTTGTCTCTTTTTTCTTTTTCTTTAAATACACTTTTACCGAGGTCATCTTCAAGAATAGTGTGTGTACTGAAAGAGGATTCGTCTTCGTATGCTGTTTCGCCTGAATCTAAGTTGTCAATGTAATTTTTGATATTTTCAAGTCCTACTCTCAAAACATGGATTTGTGTTATTTCGGGGTGTCCGTATTTTTTTGCAAGTTGTCTTGAATCATTTAAAAGTTTTTGTCCGTAATATGAAACGTTATTTTCAAGCTCGGACATTTTACTTTTTCCCCTTAGAGGACTGTTTTTGTGTACAACTCTTTCTTCAAATCCGTCTGCATCTATATCATTTTGTTTTTTGCCGCCAAAACTTACAAAATAGCTGTGAAGAAGCTGCGATGACGGTATTTTTATATTTGTATTTGTATTTGTATTTGTATTATATTGTTGTTCAATGTTCGTGTTATGTGATTTTGTATTTTTGTGTTGTGTGCTTTTTGCATTAAGGTTTAAGCCAATT
The DNA here is from genome assembly GCA_944326555.1 of Candidatus Gastranaerophilales bacterium. GTDB lineage: Bacteria > Cyanobacteriota > Vampirovibrionia > Gastranaerophilales > Gastranaerophilaceae > Limenecus. The sequence goes on from CALVEK010000038.1 coordinate 4,966, forward strand.
TTTTGAATCATAATAGTAATTTCCATTCTCTCTATGTAGTCTTTATTTTGGCTTTAAATATCGAGAATAGTTTTTTTTGTCATGTTTTTCTTAAAAAATTAACTAATTGTAATATTTTTTTGTAAAAACTTAGGATTTTATGATATCAATAATCTCTTTAGCCGAGTATATATCTTTTATTGTCAAGATTTTACAGCCTGTTTCTTTTTCGACATCATCAACTGTAATATTATCCAAAAAGTCCTGACTGTACGGTTTTAACATTATTGACGGGATTATTACCTTGTTGAAATTTTTGGGGAGAGTAGTTTCTTTTATTTGTTTAATAAGGTCTTTACCTGTGATTAGTCCTGCAACTGTTACGTTTTTTCCAAAAAAGTTGTTTTTTAGTTCGAGAATTTCACAGCTTAGGTTTTCTATTTTATTTAGTTCGGAAACGATTTCTCCAATAAGTTTTGAAGCACTTGATGTTGTTGCAAAAAGAAAGTTTTTTTTCGTTTTAATCTTTTGGGGCAATTTCTTTTTTATTTTTTCAAAATCGTCTGCCAAGAGTCTTAGTGCGCCGACACCATCTTCTATTTGAGAAAAGTTTGCATAGTATTTTTTAGGCGGTATAGGATAATCCGCTTTTATAAAGAATTCATCACTTGCCATTGCAAGATTTTTTTTGACTTTTTTATTAAAGTTTTCTACTTGTTTTATTACATGCAGAGCATTTTCTTTTGTAAGTGTTTTGAGGTTATTTTTATGAAATTTTGTAATACCTACAGGCACAATTGCTATTGATTGAATTATTGACTTGAATTTTTCAAAGTCATTTAGGGTTCTTTCGAGTTCTTCTTTGTCATTGTATCCGGGGCAAAGGACTATTTGGGCATGAATTGGAATATCTGTTTTTTTTAGCCATTCAAGGTCTTTAATAATGTTTGCTGCCTTAGGATTACTAAGCATTTTGACTCTAAGCTCGGGGTTTGTTGTGTGTACTGACACATACAAAGGTCCAAGATGAAGTTTTTCTATTCTCTCTTTGTCTTTTGATGTCAGGTTAGTGAGAGTAATATACGTACCTTGTAAGTATGAAAGTCTGTAATCATCATCTTTTATATAAAGTGATTTTCTCAAGCCTTCCGGTTGTTGGTCAACAAAACAAAATATACAGTGGTTTGTACAAGGTTTTATTCTGTCAAAAACTGCTGATTCGAAAATGATGCCCAAATCTTCGTCAAAGTCTTTTTCTATTTCATAGACTTCTATTTCATTGTTGAGTTTTTGTATTTCAATTTCAATTTCTTCTGAGCAAATCATATATCGATAATCAATCATATCTTTTGGTTTTTCACCATTTATCGATAAAATTATTTCGCCTTTTTGAAATTCAAGTTCTTCTGCAATTGAGTCTTTTATTATGTCAGAAATAATGGCGCTCATAGTGATTTCTCCAGCTCATTTATGAGGTTTTTGTAGCTTTGAACATCTTCTATATTTTTTTTGAGAAGTGCTGTTTGATACATGTCGTAGGTGATATATTCGTCTTCGAGTGCATTTTTTAAATCCAGTCCGTAAGATTCCAGCTTTAGTTTAATATCTTCGATGAATGTTTGTTTAAGGTCATTGTCTAACAACGACATAACTGCTATGCGGGTTTGTAATTCAGTAAAGAAATTTGTCGGGTTCTCACTAAGAGGAGTGAAGAATAAATCTGTGAATTTTTTTTGCCAATGAAGTCCAAGTGAATAGTAGGTGGATTTTTTGCCTCCTTGGGAGAAAGTATTTCTTATCGTTACAACGTTTGATTGAAGAAGTCTTTTGAGTGCAGGATGAATCGTACCTACACTTGGTTTTGTGAAGTATCCGAATTTTTCTGTTATGTCAGAACGAAGAGAATACAAAGTTCTTTCTCTTTTTGTAAGGCTGTATAAGATAAGAAGTTCAATCATAACTTATAGAATAGCACAAATTAAAGAAAGTGATGAGTATAAATACTATTGATTGTTAAGTCTATCACTGGCAGCTTGGCATGCATTTTGTTGGGCGACAAATTTGTTGTATTCTTCTGTTTTTTTGTTGAGTTTATTGTTTAATTTTAACAGTTCCTTTTGAAGTTCATAATATTTTTGGAGTTCTTCCGGATTTTCTGTGTTTAGTTTTTTTATTTTATTTTGTTTTAAAGCAATGCGGAGTTTTAGGAGATTGGTTTCTGTATTAAGTTTTTCTACTTTTGATTTTTCAAAAACGCGCATGTAGCCTTGTTTTAGCGATTCTGCCTTTTGTTCGGCTTTTTGAGCAAAGTCAGAGGTGTATTCTTTTGCTTCTTTAGCTATTGTTTCTGCTTTTTTTGCAGCAGTTCTAATTGTTTGTGTAATATTTATATTTTTTATTTTTATCATTTATATTCTCCTTTGGTTATTAAATTAAATCATAAATAAAAAAAATATTGCTATAATTATAGTTGTGCTATTATAATTTTGTTGATAGCGAATTGAAAACTAAATATGCCGATGTGGCAGGAACCCGAAAGCGGAAAAAGCAAGCAAAAACAATTGAGTATTGTTTTTGCCGAGGGGGTCAGAACGCAGCGGAGCTGCTTCGCCACAAAGGATAGAAAATTGAAAACTAAATATGCCGATGTGGCAGGAACCCGAAAGCGGAAAAAGCAAGCAAAAACAATTGAGTATTGTTTT
>CALVEK010000039.1 GCA_944326555.1 Candidatus Gastranaerophilales bacterium
GGGATTTGAACCCACGGTACATTGCTGTACACAGACTTTCGAGATCCGCACCTTAAGCCACTCGGACACCTCTCCTCTTTCTTTGATTTTACTACAAAAAATACATATCTCAAAATTTTTAGCAGATTATTATGCTTCTGTTTTGATATTGTTTTGTTGCTTTTGATTTTTAGATGGCTTTTTAAATATCATATCCATAACAGGGTGTAATATGATTTGTGATGATATCGGTGCGCACAAAGCAAGGATTATCACTGTTGATATAATTGAGCTAACTTCTTTTACTCCTTTTCCAAAGTGGTAGTCTTTGTTTGTGTGTAAAAGTCTGTTGAACTGTTTTTCCAATAGAGCTTTTGCTTCTTTGTCTTTGGCCCCTTTTATTTTTGCTTGGAAATTATCATAAAGTTCAAGTTTCCTTTTATCTTCGGGGTTTTTGTCTGCAAAATGTTTGCTTAATATTTTGTAAGTTTTGTTTTTAAACTTGTTAATAAGGCTTAAATATAAACCGAGACAAAATGATTGGTATAAAAATTCTTTTGTTGCAGCGTATTTTTTTGATTGTTTGTTTGCATGTTTGTCGTAGTAAATAAAAGCAGGTCTGCCTGTTGCTTTTAGTGTTGTTTCTACTGAAATAGCACAGACTGTATTTCTGGCAAATTCTGCAAATTTAGGATTTGTTGCTGTTTTTCTTATGTTTATTAATGTTTTTTGTAGTGGTGTGATTTGCATAATTTACACTCTCATTCCTGCGCGAAAATACGGTGTATTTTTGCTTACTTTATAGACTGAATAATTTATTTGTGTTGTATTTTGGATGTTTTGAGGTTTATTAACAGCATTTGTCAATTCTACTGCATTATCGTATCTGCTTGTTGCGTTAGGGTCATAGTATGGCATCAATTTTTTCATAACGGGTGGCATTCCTATATTGCAGAATTTTGGAACAAAATAACCTGCGGCAAGGCATATACCCAAGAACGATAATATAGAACTTGCGTTTTTGTGTTTTGTTGAACCTTTACCTGCAATAAAATTTGCACAAGTTTCACCGAGTATCCCAAGAGCCATTGTTGTTGGGACTCCGATAAATTCCGTCATTAATTCTCTCAATGCGGCATATTTTCTAGCATCAGGAGACTCTTTTTTATCTGTGATGCTTAAAATAGGTCTTACTGTACCTTTCCCGCAGGCAATTGCAAGAACGGTATAAATCGGCTTGTTGTTTTCTCCAAGACTTTCACACAATCTATGTATAAATGACATACTATTACGCTATCTGTTATTAATGTTAAACTGCTATTTACATAATAAGTCTATGCCGTAAAATAATTATTTCAAGTACTAATTTTAAAATTTTATGATTTAATTTTTGTTTAAAATCCACAGTGAAAAATTAAGATACAATGCAAAAGATGTCCAAAGAAAATATGGTACTAAAAGTAAAGAGGCAAGTTTGGAATGTTTGTAAAACAGTAAGATTAAGCAGATTATCGAGAGCCATAACAGAGTGCAAATTAAAAGTGCTAAAAAAATCTTTTTAAGCCCAAAAAACACTGGTGTCCAGCTAAGATTCAACAGTAGTTGTATGAAGAATACGGATATTGCTATTTTTTTGTCAAACGTACTTTCACTTTTTATGAATATAAAAAATGAAAGTATTATAAGCACGTACAAAACGCTCCACACCGGTCCGAATATCCAGCTTGGAGGATTTAAAAAAGGTTTTTTTAGTGCATAGTACCATCCAAAATTTCGCATACCAAATATTGGCATTTATTTATAAAAAATGCATTGGCTCATTGTTTATTAGAATGATTAGTTAATTAAAATCCTAAATCTTGATTAACAAGTATAACTTTTATTCTTCCTTTTGGTCTGCAAAGTCTCGTTGTTACAATCTGTGCACAAATTGATGTTTCGCTTTTGCAATCGGCACAGCTGCCTGTGTGCAGGCATGGGGTTTCTGTTTTAGAGTTTATTGATGCGATTCTTTGCAGGTTAATTGGTGCAGCTGTATTTCTTGCTCTATCGTATGCGGTTTTTAAGTCCTTTGAAATCTTGTTCATGCCTGCTATAACAATTACATTTTTGGGACCGTATATTAAAGCTGCAACTCTGTTGCCAAGACCGTCAATATTTACAAGTTCTCCGTCTTCGCTAATTGCATTTGTACTCATCAAAAACACATCACATGTCATTGCTTTTTTTGAAATTTCTTCTTTTTCTTCAGGTGTTTTGGCTTTGTCTCGAGCTGTTATGTTATAGCCTTTTTTTATAAAGTTATCAATTATTCCCAATTCATTTAGGGTAGTTGAACCGCCTGTTGATATTGTTTGTGTCTTTTCAATAAGTTCTTCCATCTTTTTTATGACGTCTTGTTGTGTTTCACAATAGTATGCATCAAAATGTCTTTTTTGGAGTGCGTTTATAACTTTATTGGCAAGTTTTTCATTTCTTATTTTAATGTTTGTATTCTGTGTCATATTTTTACTCCTTTTCTAAGACTTGCTCTTTAATTACTTTTGCCACTCCGAAATTGTCATTGGATGGGGCGACAAAGTTTGCTGCTTTTTTTACTTCGTCATTACTATTTTCCATTGCGTATGAATATTTTGCCTCTTTTAACATTTCTATATCGTTATTAAAATCGCCGAATACCATAGTTTCATCTTTTGTTATACCAAGGTGTGTTTGTAGAATTTTAAGAGCATATCCTTTATTGAGATTTTTATTCATGATGTCCATCCAGTCATAGGAGGACACAACAGCCCGTAACTCCTTATTTAATTTATCATTGACTTGTTTATAACTGTTCTCTTTCGCACTTATTGGGTCGTAAACGGCTATTTTTAAAATTTGCTCTTCTACTTTTTTGTAGTCATCTATGATTTTGTAGTCTGTATAGTATTTTGTAATTTCAGGAATATATTTAGGATTAGGTGAAATAAAGTAAGATATATTTTTTGCACACATAATAACCTGTGCTTCCGGTATTGCCAGACATTCTTCTACTGTCGATAGAGCCTGTTCTTTACTAAGCGGCAGAATTATTTTTTCTATATTCTTGCCTTTTATGTATCCACCGTTGTCTGAGATATATGTAATATCTTCTGTACAGTATTTTAATTTTTTAGCAATGCCGTATTGGCTTCTTCCACTTGCAATGACAAATTCTATTCCTTGTTTTTTAAGTTGTTTCAAAATTTCGTAGAAATCAGGAGCAAAGTTCTTTTGGTTATTAACAAGTGTTCCGTCTAAATCAGAGGCTATCAGTTTAATCATTTTTGTACTTTCTTGATGTTTAGTATTAATTTATCTTATTATATTTGTATAGTAAAATAACGTTAATAACAACAAGGTTTTTATCATGATTAACGATATGACAAAGGGTGCTCCCGTAAAGCTCTTGTTTTGGTTTTCGGTTCCTTTATTGATAGGTAATGTATTTCAGCAGCTATATAATATTGCAGATATTGTAATTGTTGGAAGAACTCTTGGGATGAACGCATTGGCTTCTGTTGGTGCAATTTCTCCGATATTTTTCTTTTTAATGTTTGTTGTTGTTGGCTTAACAAACGGCTTTGCCGTTATTACGGGACAAAGATTCGGTGCTAAAGATACTGATGGTGTAAGGCGTTCTGTTACTGTTTCGAGTGTATTGAGCGTTTCTTTTACTCTGTTTTTCTCTGTTGTTCTTTCTCTGTTGATGAAAAACATTCTTGTTTGGATGAATGTTCCGTCTGTGATATATAAGGATGCTTTTTGGTACATACAGATTGTTATTGCAGGTTTGATTGTTGTTAATTTGTACAATTTGCTTGCTAGCGTTGTTAGGGCATTAGGAGACAGTAAAACACCTTTGTATTTTTTGATATTTTCTTCTGTCCTAAATATATTTTTGGCCCTTTTGTTTATATTAAAATTTCATTGGGGTGTGCCGGGCTCTGCTGTGGCTGTTGTCCTTTCACAGGCGGTATCTGCTGTTATGTGTGTTTTTTATGTCAAAAAGAGATTTCCTATACTTCATTTGACCAAAGATGATTGGAAGTTTGCTTTTTCAAAAGATTGTACTGATTTTGCTTTGGAACATTTGCGTGTAGGCATACCAATGGCCTTACAGTTTTCTGTATTGGGGATTGGAATATTAATTATTCAAAGTGTTTGTAATACTTTTGGACCTGATGTAATCGCTGCTGTTACAGCTGCATTAAGAATAGAGCAGATAGCAACATTGCCTATGATTTCATTTGGGGTGGCTCTGGCCGCATATACTGCTCAGAATTTTGGTGCAAATAATTTTTCAAGAATAAGAGTGGGGGTAAGTCGAAGCTCTTTGATAAATATCGGATTGAGTATAGTAATGACATTGCTTATGCATTTTTACGGAAGCGATATTGTAGGAATTTTTATTGGTAAGTCTGAAACTCATATTATATCTATAGCAAGAAGCTATTTGCTAATTAGTACAATGTTTTACTTCTTCTTGGGACAAATTTTTATTTTCAGGAATGCTCTTCAAGGTATGGGAGAAGCGTTTTTACCATTGGTTGCCAGTATTGGAGAGCTTTTGGTTCGTTCTTTCGCCGCTGTATACCTTGCTGTCAAATTCGGTTATTATGGTGTTTTTTACTCAGGGCCTATTGCTTGGGTTACGGCAGGGGTGATACTTGCTGCCGGATATTATCTTAACCTCTTTAAAATAGTAAAGAAAGCACACGCAAGTGTACGTATGCAAAGACGTATGCAGATAGAGGCTGCTTAATTTATGAATTTGTTTTGACGTTGATAATAGTCTTTTAGTCTAATGATTTTTTGTTTTTCATCAACTATATTTAGTTTATGAACGATACAGAAAATACAGTTAATAAAATGCTTGAGATTTTATTTGGTGATTGTTCCTTGTTCTATGACAAATGGACTGATGAGCATAAATATAATGCTGTTGGTAATTCTCATCTTAAGAAATGGATAGCAAACATTTTGCCTGTGGAGCTTTTAACACGCTCTTTAAAAGAATCTGTTTGTTCAATTGTGTCTTTGTGTGAATGTGATAATTTTTATACAAAATTTCCTGATGAAATTAAAACACCTGATTATGGTGATAATTGGGGGCGTTTTGCAAATTATATTGAAATAAATAACAGAGCTATTGCAATGATGGAGGCTAATCTTTGTCGTAAAGGAATTTATTCTGCAATAAAGATGTTGCCTGCAATCCCACCATCAGCAAAAAGCTGGGCAAATTGTGTTATTCTCTCTCAAATATGGCCCAATATATACGGAGATGGCTTTAATAAAGGCCCGTTTGAAGAGAATTCTCTGTACGGAATAAGGTTAAATACAGGATACAGTATTAACATTGTCGATTATGATGTTGTCGATAAATTTACCGCTATGGAACAGTTTAAGGCGTTTAATGATTTGGCTCATTTTAGAGGTATAAAAACAGGTTTTAGAACAATAATATCCGAAGATCAACTAAAAGTTGCTCATTATAATGCTCCTGATGAAAATTTTAGATGGAATAATCCTGAACATGTTGAACTGTACATCAATGAGATGGTAAATGTTATAAATACAGGATTTGAAGCAATATTTTTTGATTCCGCAAAGCATATAGGCGGTTATGATTGCGAAAATTATACAGGAGTAGGGGCTTTACCTGAATATGAACAAATGCAGTATATTACCAATGAAATAAGACGACGAAGCGGAAAATTTACGTTGAGTTTTGTTGGCGAAAAAAGCTCTGACGATTTTAAAAGATATCAAAAAATGGGACTTAATGCAGGCACTGCGTTTGTTTCTGTCGATGATTTTGATACGGTAAAGTATTGGTCCAACAATTTAAAATATAATCGAAATTACGCCCCGGGAGTCGAGGTCTCAAACGATAATGACGAAGGTGGTACAAGTTATGATGTTCGATTGAATCGTATAAAAAATGCACTGTTTGCATTTGAGTATGCAAGTGATAAATTACCGAGTTTTATGCAAATGGAAGATTTGTTCCCGTTAAGATATGATACAAGTACACATCATCTTATGATGACAAATCCGTCATATTCTTTAGATGGAAGTTGTAAAAGCCACTGGAAAAATCTTTTTGCAGATGAAGACGCTCGAATTTATAATCATCAGGTTGGTGAGATTTTTGCTTATGCTCTTTCTTTGTAAACTTTTTTGAACTTTTGTATTGAATATTTTAAGTTTTCTATTTTTTAGCCGATATCTAAACCATAGGGAATGATAATAAGGAGTATTCTTATGGAAAATTGCTTTTGGCCCGGTGCTTATAGTTTTAAAACAGAGTTAAAAACATTGCTGGAAGTGTTAAAAAATGAAATTGATATTATTTTGAAAAAAATTAACGAGCTTGATGCTTTAGCCCGTTAAATACCTATTCTCTTATTAATAATTAATCCGCTTCTAAGAGACAGAAGCGGATTTTTATTGTGGGTTGCATAATACGTGAGTCTTTGTTTGTTATGGTTTAGCATCAAAAATCAATTAATTAGTGATTAGGAGAAGACTTTGAAAGTTCTTTCAATGTTTTTTTCCATAACTTTTTTAACTGAATCTATTTCAGTATCACAAGCCTTTTGTTG
>CALVEK010000040.1 GCA_944326555.1 Candidatus Gastranaerophilales bacterium
GGCTGTAAGCCCCTGTTTTTTATGATTATTTTTTTATACCTTCATTTCTTTTCTTTTGAGTTGCGTAGGCAAAAGAAAAGAAACGAAGCAAAGAAAAGAAAACCGACGCTTATTAAAAGAAACAGTAAAATGTTTTTGCGGAATTTTTTCAGCGACAAGCAGCTGTAAAAAATCCCTTAAAACATAACTGTTTCTAGCTAAAGATACAACAGGGGCATACTGCCCCTGTGTTATTTAAGAATGAATTTCCTCGAGGTTCGGGGCGGAGCCCTGATGGCGTAGCATGGGTTAGAGATTTTTAACGAAGAAATAAAAATTTACAGCCTGAAATGGCTGAAATTTTTGTTTCTGAGAGATAAAATCTCTTTTGATATGCGTATTTCTTTCTTTTGAGATACTTTTCTTTCTTTACTTGCAAAAAAGAAAGAAAAGTATCAGAATGAAACATTATTTTTAAACCCGTTCTTTACGCTAAAGAATGGGTGGAATATATTTTACTTATTATTTTTTATTTCGCAAAAAAGAAAGAAAAGTATCAAAAAAAACAAGATTACTTTTTTACATCTTTATTTCTTTTCTTTTGAATTGCGTAGGCAAAAGAAATAACAAAAATGTATTAAACAGACAATGCTCTCACATATTATCTGCTTAACATAACCATCAAAACAGAAATATCAGCAGGTTTAACACCACCAATTCTGGATGCTTGAGCAAGTGTTGCAGGACGAACTTTTGCAAGTTTTTCTTTGGTTTCTGTTGATATATGTCCGATTGTATTGTAGTCTATGTCGGCAGGGATTTTAATTCTTTCAAGACGATCAAGCGTTTCTACCTGTTGGTTTTGGCGTTTTATGTATCCGTCATATTTGATTTTTATTTCTGCCTCTTCATATATTTCCGGGCTTAGATTGAGATTTTTTGTTTCTTCGTCGATTTTTTTTAAAACATTGTAATCAATATTTGGTCTTTTAATCAGTTCTGCAAGTTTCATGCCTTTTTCTATGTTTTCATTATATTTTGCAAGAACATCGTTAACGTTTTGTGTCGGTGAAACTTTTGTAGTTTTCATTCTTTCAATTTCAGCAGAAATTGCATCTTGTTTGTTTAAAAATCTTTGATACCTTTCTTCGCTTATAAGACCAATTTTGTGTCCTATTGGTGTGAGTCTTTCGTCAGCATTATCTTGTCTTAAAAGTAATCTGTATTCGGAACGTGAAGTAAGCATCCTGTAAGGTTCTTGAATATCCTTTGTAACAAGGTCATCAATAAGAGTTCCTATGTATGAATTACTTCTTGATAATATGAGCATGTCTTTGTTGTTAAGGTAGTTATAAGCATTGATACCGGCAACAAGACCTTGCGCAGCGGCTTCTTCATAACCGCTTGTTCCGTTAATTTGTCCTGCACAGAATAGACCTTTGATCTTCTTTGTCATAAGAGAGTGTTCAAGTTGTAATGCAGGTACTGCGTCGTATTCAACCGCATAAGCAGGTTTTATGATGTGAACATTTTCTAAACCCGGTAGAGAATGCAGCATTTGAATCTGTACATCCGCAGGCAAACTTGTTGAAAAACCTTGTACATATATTTCGTAAGTATCTTTACCTTCAGGTTCAATAAAAATGTGGTGTGATGGATTATGGGCAAACCTTATGACTTTATCTTCTATCGATGGGCAATATCTTGGTCCTACTCCATGAATCATCCCCGAGTACATAGGAGATTTATCAAGATTGGCTTTTATAATTTCATGAGTTTTTTCTGTTGTTCTTGTCAAATAGCAAGGATATTGCTTTCTTACAGGTCTGTTTGGCTCAAATGAGAAGAAGTGGAGTTCTTCATCACCGGGTTGAATAGTCATTTTTGAGTAATCAATTGTTCTCGAGTCAACTCTGGCAGGAGTTCCTGTTTTTAGCCTTTTTAATTCAAGGCCATTCTTCAAAAGAGAAGCTGATAGCCCTGTAGCTGCTCTTTCCCCCATTCTGCCGGCACTTACTGATTGCAGTCCGATATAACATTTACCCTCAAGAGATGTACCTGTTGTGAGAATTACTGTCGGAGCATGGTATTCCAATCCGAACTCATCTTTAACTCCCTTAACAACGTTATCTTCAACAATCAATTCTGTTGCCATTGCTTGTTTTAAAGAAATGTTACAATTACACTCTATTAAATTCCTCATGAATGTCATGTATTCTTTCTTGTCGGATTGTGCTCTCAAAGCCCTTACGGCAGGGCCTTTTGAGGAATTTAATATTTTCATTTGAATATAGGTGGCATCCGTAACGATGCCCATGACTCCGCCCAGTGCATCAATTTCTCTAACCAAACAAGATTTTGCAGGACCTCCCACAGCAGGATTGCATGGCATGAGCGCAATATGTTCAAGGTTTAATGTCATTAAAAGACACTTCAAGCCTAGTTTTGCAGCTGAAAGTACTGCCTCACAACCGGCATGACCTGAACCTACAACTATTAAATCATAATTAAACATAAATTAATTATAAAACAAAAGTTAAAATTATGTTTAATTACCATACTTTTGGGGTATTTCTAATAATAACGGTATTGCAATTTTTGGTGTAATGTTTTATAGTATTCAAGTATATACATTACACTTAAATAAAGCATAAAAAGATTAAAATAAGAAAGAAGAGGATCTTATGAACAAAAAATCTGGTTTTACTTTAGCGGAAGTTTTAGTTACCTTGATGATTATCGGTGTAATTGCCGCTATGACAATTCCTTCATTGATGCAAAGTACTGCTCAACAAGAATTTAGAGCTGCATTTAAAAAAGCTGTATCAATGATTAACCAAGCTGTTACTTTGAACTACGCATTAGACGGTATGGATGCTACTGATTACACAGGTGAAGATTTCTTTGATATTATGTCTCAAAGATTAAACGTTTTGTCTTCTGTAGCTGCTTCTAGTGAAATGTATACAGCTGACGGTATGTGGTTTAAGGCTTCTGGTTCACAGATGGGTGCAGCTGGTGCTCCTATGGCTTGTAACGTAAACGATGCTGCTACTCAAGGTAACATTTGCTCTGTTGTACAAGTTGACGTTAACGGTATGAAAGGTCCTAACAAACCTACACAATCAACTACAAGAGTATATGACATCTTTACTATCGCTGTTTATCCACAAAAAGCATTCCCTGCTAACAATACTTTGAGTAACGTATTGTATCAGAAATAGTTTTTGTTGATATAAGTTTAAAAAACAGCCTCGTTATCGAGGCTGTTTTTTTATTCCCTATAATAAAAAACCCTATACAAGTACGATTTTGTTACCTGCGTGGCTCGCAGGTGGGTGAGTGCCTTGACTTATCCGTTTCCTACTGGCATAGCTGGCTATGGTAGGTATACTTCAAAGTTTTCGAGTCGCCTCTCCCGATAGTAAATAATGTAGGAACAAAATTAATACCTGTATAGAGTATTAATATTCTATACTTTTTTGTTATAATTAACAAGTGTCATATCAATGTTCAAAGGGGATAATTTATGGACGAGGCAAAAGACAAAATTACAATCAGATCTGACAGAGCCGATGATTACACTTTTATGTACAAAGGAGAAGAAGTTGTGCTCAAGGCAGGTTCTATTATCAGTATTGCAAATGGTCTTAATGATGTTGTTTTACCAACAACTGCAATGAAAATTATGAATAATTACATTGTTATAAAAGATGATGTAAAAAAATAATTGATAAATCTGTATGAAAAAAACAGACCCAAAACTTGGGTCTGTTTTTTTATATTTAATTTAGTTATGAATTTTCATCTTGAGGGTACAAATTGTCAACTAAGCTCGATGCCTTGTCATCAGAGCTATCATCACCGTAAAATACACTCATTGAACTTGGTTTAAATGATTGATATTCAGTTTTTAGTTTTTCTTCATCAGCTTTTAGGCTAAATGCCTGTATTTCTGCGTTTGTAACTCTTCCATCTTTGTTTGTATCGATTTGGTTAAAATAAGTCAAAACATTGCTTAATACATCAGAGCTACCGAGTCCGCTGGAACAAAGTTGACATATTTCTTGATATGTAAGTCCATTTTGTGAGAGTTTGTTTGTAAGGTTGCTCATATCTGTAGAACTTATTGCTCCATCTCCATCTTTGTCAATTGCTGCAAAATTTGATGACAAAAATTGAGCAAATGTCATGTTTCCACCCAATTGCTGAAGAACTGTACTTGAGGGATTTGTTAAATCATCAATTGTTATTCCGTTTTTGTTACTGCTATTGCTTGCAAGTATTGAGTATGTATTTGTTAATCCGCTTAGTGCATTAGCAAAAATTGCGTTTCCGTTTTTTAGTGAGGACATGTTGGGGTCTCCTTTATTTTTTACATCTTTGCATGTTCAGTTTAATGTTTTTTTGTATAAAGTAAACCATGCAATTACAGTATTTATTATCTTTTGTGATTTGTACTGTATTTATCACTTGCAAAAAATAAAAACCTGCTATTTATAGCAGGTTGAATATATTTATATGGTTTAGCATCAAAAATCAATTAATTAGTGATTAAGAGAAAACTTTGAAAGTTCTTTCAATGTTTTTTTCCATAACTTTTTTAACTGAATCTATTTCAGTATCACAAGCCTTTTGTTG
>CALVEK010000041.1 GCA_944326555.1 Candidatus Gastranaerophilales bacterium
CGATTTAATCAAGAAGATGAGAAACAATTACAATCAATCGATAACCCGTTTGGCCTTGAATCCTTTCTAATAGAGATGATTTGTTTATAGCCATTAAAATATTATATATTGTTTAATTTGCCAAAATTTATCTTGGCTAATGGGATTATGTCTACAATAAAATATTTTTTGGAAATTTATATTTAAATTTTTTATATCTTCATTTCTTTTCTTTTGAATTGCGTAGGCAAAAGAAAAGAAACGAAGCAAAGAAAAGAAAACCGACGCTGGATTACGACAGGGGCTTACAGCCCCCGTACCCCCTGTTACTTGTAGAATGAAGGGGTTCGGGGCGGAGCCCTGATGGCGTAGCATGGGTTAGAGATTTTTAGCGAAGAAATAAAAATTTACAGCCTGAATTGGCTGAAATTTTTGTTTCTGAGATGTAAAATCTCTTTTAATATGCGTATTTCTTTCTTTTGAGATACTTTTCTTTCTTTTCTCGCAAAAAAGAAAGAAAAGTATCAAAGAAAAACATTATACAATCCTCTAAACTTATAAAAAACAAGCACAAATCAAAAAATCATATTATCATAAAAAACACATTAATTATTTAATAATTAACTATTGTTTTACTTCAAATTATCTCTATTAGAAAGGATTCAAGGCCAAACGGGTTATCGATTGATTGTAATTGTTTCTCATCTTCTTGATTAAATCGTTAACCTGATTGTATTGTTCCTCTAATTGTTTTAAATATTGCGACATATCATCAAATGATGACACCGATGAACCCAATGCCAATGTATTGGTTATATTATTCAACTCAGATGTATTTTGTGCTATCTGTAAGGCAATATTTTTTGCCTGATTTTCTAAATTAGATATTGTTGAGGAGAAATACGGAGATACAGAATTTTGTAATGTATCTGACAGTCTTGTGAAAGAGCCTGCTTTTGATGAATCTATAGGCTTAGAATCGTCTCCAATAAGTATATCCAGCACTTTGTTAGGATCTTTAAGATATGCATTAATAAACTTATCTTTGTTAAAGGAAATAGTTAATTTTTCTGCTGATGAATTGGATGATGAAGTTGTATAAATATTTATACCCATAGCAGCAAGTTCTTTGGTTACTTGTTTGTATGTTCCTACATTATTCATTAATGCATTCTTTATTGCATTGGATATAGCTGCGAACTCCGGATCAGATGCAAGTTTTGCAGTTGTAGATAATGCAGTTGATGAGTTAAATGCATTTACAAAGGCGGCCAATTTGTTAGCAGCATCGGTTAATGATTTTTTACCGATATCGACTGTACCTGAGCCCAAATCTTTAATAGTAAAGCGTATAGCCTCATCTGCTGCGCCTTCTGTTGTAATATCAGCAGAGTCTGTTAATGATATTACATTGCTTGTTGACTCATAACGTTTGCCGTTAATTGTATAAATAGCATTATCACCTTTAACTTGAGCTGATTCATTCAAGGATGATGCATTTGTAAAGCCTAAGATATCTGTAATATTTGATGTTCCTGCTTCTATATTTATAGTCGCATTGTCTGATGCGGAATTAGATGTTAATACAATTCTGGAGCCAGTATATTCTGCATAAACACCGTTTGCATCATTTGCTGAGAAAGATGCGTTAATTTTTGACAACAATGAAGCTATCGATTCATTAGCTTTTACAGATATATTTTGTCCGTTAATTTTGAAATTACCGTCTGTTATACCGAGGGAAGCAAGAGTATCTGATGCAGAAGAAGCTGAAAGTGCATTACTTTTAAGCACTGTTCTTGTTGCATCGGCACCTGCTACGGATGTTACGGTTTGATTTCCGCCTGATGTAAATCCTATCTTGTTTGTAAAATCTGATGTTCCTTTGGATATTGCAATGCCACCTGCAGAGGTTGTTGCATTTCTTACCAATACAAGATTTCCTGTTGCGTTTATAACGGCTGAAATACCTAATCCTGAATTGTTAATTTTTGATATTATTGTATCTACTGTATCATTTTTAGATATTAATATTTTTCTTGAGTCGGTTATATTTCCGTTTGTATCTATTAATGATATTGTAAAATCGCCCTCACTAAAGCCCAATGCCTCTGCGTTTTGTACTGTTTTTGAAGATGTTAATGTTGACAATGATCCTGTTATGGACGCAGTTGCCTGTGCTCCGTTTTTAGTGAAACCTGTTGTTTCTGCAAAATTTGAAGTTCCATCTGTTAAAGAAATTGTATACGCACCTGATTGTTTTGATTTCAAAACAAGTGAATTATCTGATGAATCTATTACTGCTGATATACCAAGAGAAGAGTTAGATATAAGAGAAGCAACATCGGACAGGGTTTCATTTCCTGTTAATGTAAATGTTTGGGTTACTTTTTTACCGTCCGGGCCTATTACTTCTATTTTAAAGTCCCCTGCTGATACTCTTGATGACATATCCAAGCCTGTTACAGAGCCTTTAAGAGTTGAATATACATCCTTGGCGCCTGAATTAAATGCTGCATTACCGCCAAGTGTTCCTGATGTTAATCCCACTACTGACGTATAATTTGTTGTTCCGCCATCAATTACTACATCTGCCCCTGATGCCTTTTTAGTGGAAATTACCAATCTGCCTGCTTCGTCCAATGTTGCGGAAAAATCAGCAGATGCATTGATTTGGTTAATTACATCAGATATTTTTGTTATTCCCTGTGTTACATTTACTGCAACAGTTGTTAATCCTGCAGATTTTACGTAGAAAGTACCCGATGTCATATTATTAAATGTCTGATCAGATGACAATCCGTATACAGAGCCGGTTATCTTTGCATAATCCGCATTACCTTTTGTCGTAGTTGTGTTATATGACCAACTACCTCCTTTTAATCCCGTCAACTGTGCAAAATCAGATGTGCCGGATACTGTTATTGCTGAAGCGTTCTGCTCATTCGTTTTGACATAAAATCTGCCTTGCTCATCTATTCCAGCGCTAAATTGTCCACCGGCATTAATCTTATCTATTACATCTTTTATTCTGTCTGTAGATAAAACATTTATTGTCGATGTCGTATTGCCTGCGGTTAACACAAGCGTTCCCGCTTGCATGTTTCCAAATATCTTAGACTCTGTAAGATTTTTTACAGATCCTGTCAGCATTGCCTTACCAGATGATACATCTTTAGATGTATAGTTAGACGAATATGTATGATTCATCTTATCCAGACCAAGTGCCTGCACTATTCCTGATGTATCTGAATCAAAGGTTATTGCTGATGCGTAGTTCCCTATCAATTGCAACGAAATTCTTCCTGTATCTGTTGCTGCATCATAGTCTACATGGAAATCCAGTCTATCCAAACGATCATCGCCAGTTACGTCTGAATGTTCCTGTCTGTCATCTTCTTCTTTCAATATTGCTTGCTTCATTTTATTCAATATTGATGTAATTGTATCGTTATACACAACATCTATTGTATATGTCATATCAGGTCGATATGTTATACTTCCGGTCTCTCCGGTTGCCAATGTTGAATGCAATGTGAATGTCAATTTACCATCTTGTATTCCTGTGATGATAGAGTTCGGTTTCAATCCCTTTATATCATTTGAATAGTAGTTAAAGTAGCCGTGGTCGCCTTTAAATGTCTCCTCTGACGGTCCTGTTGTCAAGTTTGATGAAACCAAGCCAAGACGTCTGGTTAAATCCGTATCGCTCACTGTTGTATCTACAGCTGTTTGAACAGTTGATTCTATATAGAACGAACCTTTTGCGGCATTATCATAGTTATTTACGTTTTGTTGATGGTTTTGGTTAAATATTGATGCATTAAATATTCCAGCCTTATAATGTCCATTTGTTTGTGAATATATTTCATCGATAATCTTCTGTATTGACCATCCGTTTTGGATATTAACAGTATATGTTCCGTTTCCGCCTGATATTGTAAAGGAGCCTGATGTCAGGTTACCCATAATCAAGTCTTTTGTTATTGTATCTACAGATCCTGTTATTCTGTCATAACCTGATGTTTCCTTTATTTGCGTATTATTCTCGTTATATGTCTTCGAAACCGTTGACAATCCGGTTCTTTGGACAAAATTAGACGTATCATTTGTGAATGTTATATTTTCTCCATATTTACCATCCATTTTTATAACAATTTTGTTATTAACAACTGAGGCTTCCATATATATAGAGGAAGTTGACACACCATATTTTGAGGCTATTTGTGATTTCGCTTGAGAAACTATTTTATCCAATACATCTTGAACTGAATCATTTTCAAGAACATTAACATCAAATTGTATTTGTTTAAGGTTAACTGTAGAGTTTGTATCTGAACGAGAACCATCATCTATTGTAACCGTAAATTTACCGGGGCCAACAAATGTCAAGTCTGTAGATCCTGTCATACCTGCTATTGTTGCACCGGTATATGTATACACTCCCTCATCACCCTTAACTTGGGTTCCTGAGTTTGTAATAGATGCTGAGTTAAGACCTGTTAATTTTGCAAACGAGCCTGTATCATTTTTTATGCTTATTGCTTGCGCTGTTGTATTATACACGTCAGATGTAATTACAATTCTGCCTGATGAATCTAATTTGGCTTGCAATTTAGCTGTATAGTGAACTTGCCCTGATCCGTCTACGTATCCTACTTGACCACCCTCTGAGTATTCAAAGAATGAGTTATCGTCGTTTGCGTATGGTCCTGATACATACTTGCCTGTTGCATAGTCATATTGCATGGCTTCTATCTGGTTAAGTACAGACTGGATTGTTGATGTTGCGTTATACGTTACTGTTCCAACTTTAACGCCTCCTACATAAACATCAAACGTATCGTTTCCTGATTCATTTGCTTTGCCTGATGAAGATGACTGGAATGGTCTAACTGTACTACCGGAAAGTCCTCCAACAGATCCTGTTAATGATGCCGTTCCTTTACCAATTCCGTTATAATCTGCATTGGTATAGTCCTTTTTGGATGATGTTGTGCTATAGGCTGTGGTTGTGAATCCACCCAATTTCATCACGTTTCCGCTATCTTCTATTGTTATCGAACCAAATGCTGCATTGGTCTTTAGCAAAGATGCCGTTGCATCATGGAATATGCTTGCAAGTCTGCCGCTTTGGGTTTTCCCCTTCGTAAGGTTCTCTAATTTACTTAGGATACTATCCAATGACTCTGTCGCTGAATATGTAAGGCTAATAACATTACCGTTGACATCTTTGATATAATCACCTGTAATTGAAGATTTAAATTTGAGGGTACCTCCAACTTGTCCAATGAATGCTCTATTTGTACCCGAAGATTGGGCTATTGATGGAGTAATTGTTCCATTTTTGTTGTTTGTTCCGCTTGTTCCTGCTACTTGCTTAAAGAATGTTTCATAGTACCATGTTCTTGATATGGTTTGGATATTGGACACACGACTCATGTCTGCTTCGGAAACTGTTAAGTTTGTCCACATATTTGAAGAATATCCTGTGGAACGTGTTTCGTATTTTGCTTCTTGGGTTCTGTAGTCATATTTTTCTCGGTACTGTGTTTCCAGCACACCACCATGTGTTAGAGAACTTGACGAACCCCAAGATGTATATGAAGTATAGACTTCTCTGTATTGAGTTTTTGTTGTATCTGTTACCGTAGATTCTTGGTATTTTTCTCGATATTCTGTTGTATATCTGGATGTAAACCAAGCCTTTGCTTGACC
>CALVEK010000042.1 GCA_944326555.1 Candidatus Gastranaerophilales bacterium
TAAACTTTCAAGTAATTAATCCATTTACAGGGAAACCGACCAGAGCAACTTTGGTCGGTTTTTTAGACTGGAAATCATTGAATTTTTGTATAGTGGAGAAAAATGTGTGTGTGAAATTGTTGAAAAATTAAACTATGCACAACCACATATATCAAAAGGTCTTAAGATTCTAATGAAAGCAGGAATAATAAAACAAAGAAAAATAGGATTGAATGTATACTACAGCATAAGACTGCTTTGTGTAAAAAATTTTTTGGAATGCTTAAACAAACAATTATGATTTAACAGCTCTGGCGTTTTTTAATTCTTTTATTAACTTCTGTTCAACAATTTTTATTTTCGTTTCAAAATCGTAATCACAATAATCAACTGCATCCACTTTGCAACAAATTTTATCTGAATGAATTTTTTGTATTAAATCCTGATACTTAGCTCCCTCTTTATATGCAAAAATCTCATCAGTTAGACGATATCTTGAATTTTGCAAAAAATCTATTCTTTCCTTAACTGTCAGAGTTTGTAAAAACTCATCCAGCTTTTGGGATATTTCAAAAGATGATAACTTGTTTTTTGAATACAAGACCGTATTATAGAAATTTTGTGTTTTTAAATAAGTACCTGATTCAAACATTTTTGCAATACGAGCAACCATTTTAGGATTAGTCATAAAAGAGAAGTAATGCGCAGACTCGTGCATAAAAATATCTGCTGTTGTGAGAGGAATTTCTCCGGAGAAAGAATTAGGAGGAATCCCCATATTATAGCCATTCACAATATTACATTCATCATTAACACATGCTGTTAAAAAGCCTTTTTTTTCATCATTTTTAATTACAGTTATATTATGAGGAAACGGTATTGCTTCATCAAGAGTTTTTTGAAAAACATCAAAACTAACATCTTTTGACTTAAACTTTGTAGAAATATCCTTAAAAAATTTAAAATTAAGGCAACTAGCTAACTCTCTTCTTTGATTTGGAGTTCCTTTTGTAAATGAAAGCGGATATTTTGCAATTTTATCAATTTTTATCATATGATTACAAAACTCGTAAATATAAAATTTGACAACAAAAAAAGATTGACTATAGACAAAGGAATAGTCAATCTTTTTTAGTCTAAAAACATTATCAATACTTAGACATTTTTTCAGGGACAGTATTTGCCATGAACATATTCATATATAGTATTTTATTTGCAGTAGCTTTATCCATATTTATAAACTTTAACCCGGCTCTGTTGGCTTCTACCCTAACAACTTCAACCTCAGGTGATGCTTTTATATTGTGATAATCCAGATCTATTATAAATTTCTCACCTTTCTTAAGCGTACCATCATGAACAACAGCTAATCCGCCTCTCGAAATATTTTCTATAGCAATAATACGTTTGTGTTTTTGTTTTTTATCTTCTTTTTTATTAGAAATATTTACATAACCATCACCTTGAACAACAGCAAACCTTATAGAATCGCGTTTTGTTGGTTTGTATGTAGACTTATCAATATCAGCAAATTCAGGTGTTGTTGTCGTCTTTTGAATTTTATCATCCTTGTAAGTCAATCTATAAAAACTATTTTCTGTTCTTGGCAATATTATTACCTCATACGGATTGTAATGAACAACAGGAGCTTTTGTCTCCAGAGCAATTACATTGCCCATGTTTAAGGCATAAGAACCTGTAAGTTTCGTGTATAGTTGAGAGGTAACAGGAATACCAAAATCATTAGAAATATTTCTATAATAATCATTGTCAACAATAGTCAACCATCTGTATCCGTTTATAGGGTCGACAAAGTGACCACCGCCCTCTCCGCCTCTGTTGCCATTTCTAAATTCTGCATAATTAGTTATAAAAGCATCAGAAATGTGCAAATTCAGATCTTTTGTATCTATATAAGCATTATCCGTATAGAGTTTTAACAATTCCATACCACGATTATCCAAAGGAGCATTATCAGAAGAATTCAAAGATAGTGTAACATCCTTAGATTTGTAAACAGTATCTTTAAAGCCCAAAGGATTATCAAATATATGTATTGTTTGGACAACATCTTGAGGTTTATAGTTTCTATCAGACTCTACACCGCCTGCATTAACAACATCATCCGGAGAAACGCCCTGTATATCAAATACAAGTTTTTCACCTTCACCTACAGTGTTGAATCCTGTCGCTTTAAGATCTTTTACTGCATCAGGATCAGTATAATCGTTTGCATATGTTCTACCATCAGTAGCATCAAATCCGGTTGGTCTTGCAACATTCGAAACTACTGAACTTGCAGCATCATATGCATGAGCAATAATATTGTCAGCACGCAAAGTTATATCAGGTGTACCGTTACTCTGACCTTTGACATAAGCGTTATAAATATTTAACGTAGAATTAGCATCATCAGGATTTACTCTTGTATCCGGATTGATATCAAGAACCCTTATATCAATTGTTTCAGGGGATACAGAAGTAATACCGATTTGATCATGCGGAAACAATATATCATCATTAGGTGCCATATTTGTTATTTTACCCAAATCGTATATAGTCAGATTTGCACCTTTTGAAACAATTTCAAGATGTTTACCTGCTGTAATTTCTCTTATAATAGCATCGCCGCTAAATTCAAGCCCCATATTACCGCGTTTTGTAATAAGCTGCCAGAAATTGTCATTATCTCCCATACCGCTTATATAAAGATCATTTTCCGCCATTGCACTTATAGATCCGCCATCAAGCTGATAGTATGTAAACTTGTTGTCTTTAACACCAACATTATCACTACTGATTAACGAAATGTTTCTACCAATAACATTTGCTTTTGATTTATCAGAAGCAGCATTCACTATAGAATATCCATGGAAATACGCTTCATCAGCAGGTGTCGGATTTTGATCAGCTTGTTTCCAATCAACTACAGTTAACATAACATTTCCATCTGATGTAATATTATCAACTTTTAAATCAGAGTTTTTAGCTCTAATATTGATTAATGCATTGTCATTATTAGTTGCCTGAGCATTAATTACTCCACCAACATTAACATTAATTGACTCTGTATAATCACGAGTTGAAGCATTAATGCCGAATCCTGATTCTTTGCCTGATAGAGCATGAGTATCAGAACCAATGTTACCATCAGTAACATTAATATCTAAATTGTCTGATGTAGAAATTAGTGTTTTATAAGCCTTATCAGGATTACCTAAATCATAGTTTTGATTTTTATTTTGAGTATCAGTATCAACTATACCATTAATTATGTTGCCGTTAGTTTGCGTTAATTTTATAGAGCCATCTTTAGTATTTATATAAAAATCATTATCACTGCCATACTCACCTATTGAAATATCAGAATTTTCGTTAACTATTTCAATATCTTGTTTTATAGCAGAAATAATACCTTCTACCAAAATACCAACATCTTTTGTACCTTTATTCAATACATATATGTTACCGTTACCATTGGTAATTCTACCCGTAGTAGCAAGCATAATTGAAGATGTATCGGAAGTATTGTTATTTGTTATATTAGTTATACCTTCTTTGTTTTCGATACTTCCTGCCAAAGACATTCCCTTAGCACCTTCATTACTTACAGTAAGTGTTCCATTACTGTTTATAACTTTTGAACCTTCTTCGGTTATGATTCCGGATTTGATATTCTGATTATCTATGGAAAGGCTGCCGCCTGCATTTTCAACAAGTGCAGTACCTCTCAAGGTAATACCGTTATCCCCGTCATTATCTATAGACAGATTACCCTGATTATTTTTTACAGTACCAGCAATAACAACACCGCTTGCAGCATTCGTATTATCTACTTTTGTGTTACCTTTTCCAAGGTTGAATACATTACCCAATATCGATAGTAATCCCTCACCGCTATTGGATATTTTCATATTATCAACATCAGCTGTTTCGGACGTATTTTGGACTGTTGCATTTTCTGTAATGTTTAATGCGCCATTTGTATTGGTGATAGAAACAACTGAGTCTGTACCTGAATTTATTACAGTACCACTTATTTCTGCACCATCAGAACCATTGTTTGTTATAAGAATATCATTTGTTTGATTTTGAACAGTGCCGGAAATTGACAATTTAGCTGTTTCATTAGTTATAACAATATTTTCACCTGTATTAGTTATACTACCAGCCAAATCAGCTCCACCATCACCGGTATTTATAATATTTATATTTTCAGTTTCGTTATTTATTGAACCTGTATTTGTAAGATAAAGTTTTCCACCATTATTTGTAACAGATATGCTGCCTTGTGAATTTTCAACATTGCCTGATATTGTAGAGCCTTGGCTGCCATCATTAAGTATGGATGTATTACCAGATGCGTTTTTTACAGTACCAGCAATAACAACACCGCTTGCAGCATTCGTATTATCTACTTTTGTGTTACCTTTTCCAAGGTTGAATACATTACCCAATATCGATAGTAATCCCTCACCGCTATTGGATATTTTCATATTATCAACATCAGCTGTTTCGGACGTATTTTGGACTGTTGCATTTTCTGTAATGTTTAATGCGCCATTTGTATTGGTGATAGAAACAACTGAGTCTGTACCTGAATTTATTACAGTACCATTTATTTCTGTCCCTCCTGTACCGTTATTTGTTACAAGAATATCTTTTCCTTGGTTTTCAACCATACCGGAAATAGAAAGTTTTCCTGCTTCATTTGTTACAGAGATATTTTCTTCAGTATTATTTATAACTCCACTAATTGTAATACCTTTAGTACCTTTGTTAGTTACAGAAACGTTACCGACTTCACTGTCAATTGTTCCTGCAACAGACACACCCTGAGAACCTTCGTTTGTTATCGTTGTATCTCCGTTAGAAGCACTAATAATACCATCAACTATAATTCCTGAATTTGTATTAGCGTTTGTAATATTAATATTTCCATTAGCTTCGATTACAGGAATATTCTCTCCTGTTTCTAAAAGTTTTTTAGAAACAGTAACACCATTTTGACCGTTTATATTCAAAACAGAGGTTGAATCTCCTGCCTTATAGCCGAGTCCGTTTTTCACAGCCCCGAGAATTGTTATAAGTCCATTTGATGTAACTGTTGTATCTGCTAAAAGATTACCTTGTTTTGTAACATTTGTAATTGTTCCACTACTTGTTGTAAAAGAACCGTTCATTCTGTTATTTTCAAGACCGTTTATGACAAGATCTTTGTTAGTTTGGTTGTCAATAGAAACTGTCGCATAGCCGTCAGTATAAGTAACACTGCCGTTACCTGTTACAGTACCTGTCAACTTAATATTTCCGCCTTCTTGCTTAGTATTAAACACAAGAAGTTTACCGTCTTTGTATAGAACTTTGATATTATTTGTTGGATTCAAATATGGTGACTTGTCGCTGCCGCCAAGATTAACCATATTCTTTTCACCTGTGTTCGGGTCAACTATCAAGTTATTCAACATATCATCAGTTATGGTCAAATTTCTATCCCCATAACCGGCTTTTAAAGTGCCGTCAATTTTTATATTTTCAGCATTAATATCAATATTTTGACCCGCAATAATTCTATCACCTGATTTCAATTCAAATGATGAATTGGCATTGTTGTATTTAACATTACCCTGAGTTGCAACAATATCTTTTGAATTGACTGACAAAGGAGCATTAAACTCAATATTGCCACTTTCATTCCATAAATCAAGCAAATCGCCACTAGCCGTGATAGAGCCATTGAAAATTATATTAGAGGCAATAGAATCTTTCAAAGTAGGATTCATGTGATCGTAGTAGTTATTAATAACTATACCATCTATATCACCCTCTGTTTTTAAATAAACATTATCATTTACAGGCGTTGATGAATTAGCCAAATAATTATAGTTAGTTCCACCAATGATAAGACCAGTAGGACCGTATCCGTCAAGACTGATATTTTTGAAGATTAAATCTCTATTTGAATAGTTATCGATTCCAAGACCTGCTGTAACAAGTCTGAACTCCCCTCTACCCTTTACATCGTCTTTTTTAATACCGTTCAATTCAATTTTTGCATTAGGCACAGTAAGATTAGCAAACTCAATTGCAGCCTTTTCAATGTTCACATCAGACAACGGGTTATTATTTAAGTAGGTAATCTGATCATTTACAGAAGTGAGTGAAGAATTTAATGAATTTCTACTGTCTTGATATCCTTTATTTACAGATTCAAACTGAGAAATAATTGATTCCAAATTATTTTTATTGATTTTTAAATCATTTATTGCATTAGTTTTATCTGTATCTGTATTACCTAAAACAACTCTACCGTCATATAAAGAATATTTATAATCGCCGCTTGTTGTTTCAGTAAATTTGTTTTTTGCTGTATCATATGCATTTTCGATAGCTTTTACTTTTGCATCTAAATTATCTTCGTCTTTTAAAACTTCTTTTGCAATATCAGTTATGCTTGTTGTATTTTCAGCACCAGTTGCTTCATTAGGATTTGCATTTTCCCAAATTTTATTAAACAAATCCTGAGATATCTGGCTATCACCCGAACCTACAACAGCTGTTTGAACTTCAGATTTAAATTGGTTTTGAGCGTCTGCAACAGAAATTGCATTATTAACACTGTTTAATAAATTTGTAATTTCAGTAAGTTGAGCTTTATAAGTTTCTATTGCTGTTTTGTTAGCCGAAATTTGGTCATCAAGTTGAGCAATTTTTTCTTCCAAATTTTTAGCCTCATTTTGAAGACCTTTTATTGTATCTTGCGTTAACTGTTCTCCTGATATATTAGCAGCGTCGACAACCTTGTACTCATCTTCTATAAAGCCTTTTAATTTTTGCATATCGATATTTCCGTCTTTATCGATATACATATATCTTTGAGCAGAATCTCCGGCTTTAATCAATCCATCTAATTTAAGAGAATTACTTGTATTTTGAGAAATTCTTTTGTATCTGTTAACGGTGTGGATAGGAATACCGAATAAAATTCTGCAAGTTAAATCTTCCACCATATCTGATGTGATAGTATTGCCGCCTGTTGAATAGTTTACTATAACATCTTTACCTGAAATTATATCAGCATTTTTAGCAACGTTCATATTGTTATTAACCGTATATGTAACTGCACCGTCAACTGAAGAAGTCGGAATAGCAGCATCAACAGTAATTTTAACATCTTGATCTAAAATATTTGTTGAATTCTTCATAAAGTCAAACTGCGCAAGACTATCTGCTTTTATATGACCTTCATTATTTATCTTGTTATTGACATTTAGAGTAATATTTGCCGTACCATCAATATCTCTAAATCCAAAGTGACTTGCATCCAGATCAACTTTATTTTTAAGATTATTTGAGGAATCAAGTGCAATATTTAGAGAATCTGCACTAACAGTTGCATTATTTAAAACATTAAAGTTGTTGTTATTTGTTACAGTTAAATCAGAAAAACCGTTAACATTAGCAACAAAGCCGGAACCGCTTGCATCAACACTTTGACTGAAAGTTGAATTGGTATCTACATCAATATCCATGTTAGAAGTGGCATTTACAGTTGAATTATCAACAGTAACCTCTGATGTTTGTGAAACGGAATTATTAATTCTTGTGGTAGTTTCAACAATACCACCTGCAGATCTTATTGTGTAAGCAATGTTTTCATTATTTTTTGTACCAATTTTTGCAGTTGATGAAATATCAACATCTTTTGCATTGATATTTGAACCGTTTTGAATATTTACTTTAGAATTCGATGTAATGTCATTATACAAGCTACCGCCTGAATTTACATATACTCCGCTTTGGGTTGATTTACGTTTCATCAAAACTTTGTTTTCATTTGTCGCAGCAAGTTTAAATTCACCTTTTGAATCTATTTTGGCACCATCTACATTTATGTTGTTTGAAGCATTTACAGTGTTACCTGAAGTATTTTTAGAAATTGCAAGCAACGCTGCATTCTTTTCACCTGTTACTGATTCTGCAGTATTAACAGCATTAGCAATAACCGATAATCCGTTGTTATAATTTTCGTTTGTAGCATTAGCTGTTATATTAACGTTTGAATCACCGGTCGTTGAGGTAGTTATTTTGAACACATCTACCTTAACAAGTGAACCTGTATCTGATTCAATTGAATTATACGTATCTCTGTTTACGGTTGATCTAACATCCATATCCCCCATTGCAAGAGTACCGCCTATGTTAATTGTTGTATCAGTATCAACTGCTGAAACTGACTCATTTATGCCCGTACCGATAAGGCTTAATTGCATATTTGTAATTTGAGAATTTGTGTCAGCATCATCTGTTAATTCAACAAAAGCATTACCAATAATAGTATTATTTCCAGCAATATTAATTGTATTAGTGCCTTTAGCAGTTGCATTCATGTTCAAAGTTTCAACACTTATTGCGCCAATATTGCCATTAGTTGAACCAACAACAGCATCTCTGTCAGCTTTGGATTTAATATTGAGGTTATTTGTTGTAAAATTACCGGTGTTTAATTTAGCTTCTGTTTTTGAATTAACTGCTGCATTGAGATTAGTAACACTCACATCAGCAAGTGAAACACTTGATTTTTGAGACTTAACCTCTGCTTTTATTGACGTAGCCTCACTGTTATTTGATTTTTTAACACCTGACAAGATGTTCGTTGTGCCTTTGTTATTTACTGTTATTTTAGAATTATCAATTCCAGCTAAGAACTCAGAATCGACAACTGCACCCTGATTTGAAACATCCACTCCGATTAATGCATAAGAGCCAAGACTCATTGTTGTTGTAGCGTTTAAACCGTCAGATGATGCAATTATATCCATATTGTTCGCATCTATTGTACCCGTTGCGTTAATCAAAGCATTAGTAATAGCATCAGATTTAGTTCTGTTCACAGTAACATCAACAGTTAAGCCACCGGCAGCTTTAGTGTCTAATTTAGAAGTTAAATTGCTTGTGTTTGAAGCATTAATACTAACATCATTTGTATCAATAGCAACATTACCAGAAACTAATGATTTAACATTGTTCGCGGTATCTGCAATTGCAACAGACACATTAGCACCGGCAATAGCACCTAAAACACTCAATACATCGACGTTAATATTGTCATTTGAATCAGCATTGATATTCAAATTATTAGTATTTATTGTAGCATTTGCAACTTTAGCAATAGTTTCAGACGCATTGTTAAAGTAGCCGACACCGCCTTTAATGCCAACAGCACCTAAAGTAACTTCAGATACATCTACTTCAGCTTTTACGCTGGAATCAGCATTAACCTTGACATTACCGGAAGATGCATTTAATTTGCCGCCTGAAATTTCAGCATCTGTTTTATATTTCATATTAGTAACTAAAACATTACCGCCAACAGCAGCAAGCCCTGCTCCAACACCGGTATTTTTCAAGCTGAATGTATCATCGTTGTAGCCTTTTAAAGTGTTTGTAGCAGCAACTTTTATTGCATCACCGTCCGAATTTTTACCTGTTGCAGTGATATTCCCGTTTATATTTGCTTTTGTACCTTCTTTAATTGTTCCTGATGTTAAATTATAAGAAGCAGTTTTTGTTTGACCATCTTTGTCATACTTGATGTTATTTGAATTTCCGTCAATTTTTGCAATAGAATCGTTAATATTAGCAGAATTCAATTCGGAAGCATTTGAGAAATCAACTTTGTCACCAATTGAATTGACTATAACATTAGCAGCAATTCCTCCAATACCGGCTGCTGCGGTTGCAACAGCATTATCCATGCCAATAATTGAATCAGCAAGGACTTGAACTGAACCTGCATTTATTTGACCGTTTGTATTTGTCAACAATTCAGCTACTACTGCATTATTTATGACATTTACATCAACACTTGCACCAACAGCACCGGCTGCAGCAGAAACCAAGCCTAATTTATTATCCACTAATATTTGATCATTAGCAGAAACATTAACTGCACCTGATGCGTTCATTGTCTTATCTTTAGCATTGATGTATGCCTTAGTTGTATTTTCAATGTCATTAACTATCGCATTTGCCCCAATTGAAGCACCAAGACCCGCAATAGCTACACCCATATTTGTATTTGTAAGGTTTTCATCGCTGTCAGCAGTTACAGTAATCGTTGTAACTCCGCTTGCAGAAGTATTATCAATGTATGAAAGTAAATTGTTTCCAAAGACATTCACAGCGGTATTAATCACGGCAGATGCACCAATACCAGCACCGCCACCTGAGTATGCATTGTTATTTATATTGGAATCCTGCTTAGCCAAAGAGGACACACTACCCCCTTGTATAGAAGAATTGGCGATATAAGCAGTTACATTGTTATTAATAATATTAACAAGTACATTGGCTAAAACGTTTCCGCCAATAGCTGAAAGCCCGCCTGAAGCAAGACCGTTTAGGATATCTATATCAGATTCAGCACTTACAGCTGTTGATTTAGCATTTGTAACAGTTGTTCCATCAATTTTTGCACTAATATCATTGTCAAAAATATTTGTAACTGTATATCCCCCAACAGAAGCTCCTGTTCCAGCGCCTGTTGCACCTACAATGCCGGCATTAACATTGGCTATTGTTTTTGCAGCAACGGTAGTAGCTGCACCGTTTACTGAACCGCCTTCAATTTTTGCTTCGGTTTTTCCGGTAAACTGGTTCACAACAGGAATTAAATTAACCCCTGCACCTGTTACGGCGATAGAGGCAGCAGCCAAAATATCGTTGATATAAACAGAATTTTGAGCATTTACTAACACTGTTGAGGCATTATTGATATCTGTATCTATTACATTAGCTATAACATTATTTTCAATAACATTAGCATTTTCAACGCCGCTAACGGCACCGCCTGCTATTGCACCAGCAATACTGAATACAACAGTATTTAGATTAAATACATCATTTGCAGCAACACTAACATTACCGTTTTCTACTATTGAATTTTCCACCACAACAGCACTTGTTGTTCCCGAGTAAATATTATTTACACCGGTAATTCCAACTCCTGCAGCAGTACCAAACGTTGTGCTTATTACAGCATCGTACGTATTCATTGAAGAAGTTGCACCAACGTTCAAACCTGTTGTAGAGGAAACTGTTGCATTATCGACGTATGCATTTACTGCTGTTGATACAACATTAGCAATAACGTTTGCACCAACACCAAAACCGCCTGAGCCAGCAACATTTGCTATACCGACTAACGGTAATAAAGCTGTTATATCTGAAGAATTTATAGAATCTTTGCCAAATAACGAACCTATACCATTTGTATCTTTGCCTTTGTTAAAGTCGTTATTTGCTTTTACATCAATTTTTCCGTTAGAAGTTTTTAACGTCGTATTTTCAACACCAGCTTTAACTTCTGATGCCATAGTATTGGATATAGCAACACCATCTACTGATGCACCTCCACTACCTGTAATCAGAGCAATGTTAGCTTTAAAATTTTGAGCATTATTTGCAGAAATAACAACATCGTTACCGACGTTAATTTCTCCTGCTTTTGTGCCGTTAACACCGTCTTTTCCTACAATGGCATTGACTTTATTAGCCAATACATCAACATAGACTACACCGCCTATGCTGGCTCCACCTGAACCGCCGACACCAATGTTTACTGATTCTATATCCATAGAATCTGATGAATCAACGGTTAACGTTCCGTTTGAATTTATATTTACACCGTTACCAATATAGGCATTAGTTGCATTTGCAACGATATTTGAGTTAACAGAACCATTTACAGAGGCAGAGCCTGAACCACCGATTATAAACATAATCGATTTATAAAGTTGAGATGAATCAGCATCTACTTTGATATTACCTACTTTTGAAGCACTACCAATCTTGGTTCCATTTGCAATATAAGCATTAACATCGCTTACATTAACATTAGAGAATACGGAACCGCCCACTGCTGCTGTTCCTGCACCAGTAACATTGCCAACAATTACATCAGCAACAGTTTTATTTGAAGCTAATACATCAATAGTTCCTGCGTTTTGAATTTCAACACCCGAACCTATGTATGAGTTTACACTGTTTACAACGTTCTTAGAAATTAAAGAACCGGATACCCCAGCAGTGTTTGAACCTGCCACGTCAAACGTCATATCCCAATTTTCAAAGCCATCAGAAGTTGAGATATCTTCACCATTTTGAACTTTATCAGTTAATGACCCCAATGTAATTTCATTTGGATTTTCTGTTCCAAAGATATTTTTAGCACTGCTTTCAACTTTTATGTTTCCACCTTTAGTAACGGTTGTATTATCGATATGAGCGTCTACATCTTTTGTATAAACATCGGCAAGAATAGAACCGCCAACACCGGCATTACCACCTGTTGCAGCAACAGTTCCACCTCTGCTTCTTGAATTTGTATTATCAGAAGCAACTATGTCAACACCGTCTGCAGAAACGGTTGATTTTTTGTTTGAATTATCCTTATCAATTTTGGCAATTGTAGTATTAGAAACAACATTAACTCCAACATTTGCTGCAGCTGCAACAGTACCTGTTCCTGAAATTGCAGCGGCAACAGGAATAACATCAATTTTTTCATCAGAAGTAGATTTTACAGTTAATTTACCTGATGAAACAACGTCTGAGCCTAATACTTGAGCATTATTTTGGCTTAACAATGTATTGGATAATACATTAGCACCAACTGTTGCTACACCTGAATTTGAACCTGCGCCAACGACTGTAACGCCTTGAATAGAATTATCATAATCCGTTATAACGTTTGTTGTTCCGTTACTTGTTCCGTTACTTGTTACATTAGAAGAAACGATTGAAGAATTTACATTATTTTGGATAACATTTACGATACCATTTGCAGAAACAGGAATTCTGGAGCCTGTCTGTATGCCCATATTTGCAGCCAAGAAGTATAAGTCTTCGTTATTCTTCGCATTAACATCTACAGAATTTGCACTAACGATAGAGTTATTTTGAATTGCAGCAGTTACTGCGTTATTAATAACGCTTACAATAGCACCAACACCGATTCCTAAACCATTTGAAGCGGTAGAGAATCCTAAAGCACCCGCCGTATTAATGTTTCTAAAGTTGTTATTGGCAACGACATCAAAATCTCCTGATGCATTAATTGTTGAACTATCAACAATGGAAGAAACAGTATTTTCTATTACATCAGTAGCCATAGCACCTGAGAATGTATAACCGTTTTGAGCACCTGCTATTACAGTACCGCCAACACCAACTGATACAATATCCTCAGTCAACTTAGAAGAATCTTTGTTTGCAGAAACAGAAACATTATTTGCATCATTCAATGTAGAATTTTGAATTTTTGCTTCAGTTGTTTTGGTTATAAGGTTTAAGTTTCCACCCATGCCTGCACCGACAGAATTATTGCCTGTTGTACCGACATTAACAGCAAGGCCTCCCGCGCCTTTATACGCAGTAGAATGGTTTTCTGCGTTAACATCAACATCAACCTTGCCATCTGCAATATTGGAAACAGTTACGTCTTTAATTGATGCTTTAACTGAATTTTCTAATACATCAGCATTAAACGAGCCGCCAGCAGAAACTGCAGTATTTGCGTCGCCAGCATCAGTGGTTGTAACACCGACTCCTATTGCAACTTGAATGTTATCATTGTTTTCATTAGCCTTAACATTCAATTTATTATTGTCAGATAATTTATTTCTAAAAGTTATATCCGCATCATCAACATTTGCAAATGTTTGGTTAGAATTTTGAATAAAATTAACAGCAGCACCAGCACCAACAGTAGAACCGTTAGCAACTCCTCCACCAATATTCAATGATTTTGTTGTTTGGTTGGCTTCAACATTGACGTTGTTACCAACTTTAATCGTTGCATCACCAATTTCAGCTTTAACGGTTGATTCATTAATTTGTGTATTAACAGAACCTGCTGCAGCTACAGATATATTCTTAGTTCCCCCTTTTGAAGAATCTAAATTATCCAAAGAAGCAGCTTCTTTGCCAATTGAGCCTTGGAATTTAACATCATTTCCATTAGCATCTTTTAATGAAGTTCCCTCACTGTTCTTTATACTTCCGTCTGAACCAATATTATAATCTTGACCACCAACAGAAAGTTTAGTATCATCAGCTGTCAAATTAGTTATCAAAGATGGAGTAAGTTTATTTTTTAATTTATCTAAAACGCCATTAGCTTTGGATTTAGCAGCACCTAAAAGTCCACCGCTTGAGCCTGCAAGAGTTACACCACCTGCAAAAGCTCCTGCCAATGCAATATTCATGGATTGGATTTTGCTGTCTGCTGTAACATTTAGACTATCCTTAAGTGTAATATCAGCTCCATTATTAATTATTGCAGCAACATTTCTGTTAAATTCACTAACATTAACAGAAGCGCCAACAGCTGCACCTGATGAACTTCCTGAAGCTCCTGCTTGTTTTTGCTGAGATAAAGCACCAGAAACAAGTATATTAGATATACCATCCTTAATTGTTACAGGAGCATCATTAAAAGTTAAAAGACCTGTATCAGAATTAATACCTCCAAAACTGCTAATTGTCGGAGATGTCAAATCAGGATCAAATCCTACATCATATTGACTGTCTGTAGGCAAATCTTTCCAAATTTCATCACCAAAGCTGAATAAAACGTCATCAGCCTTGGCCAATTCTTTTAGCTTTGCATCGCCGACTTTAACATTTAAGTTGTTAGCATTAATTGTCGAATTTCCAACAGAAGATTCTGTGTCTCCTCCGACTTCTTGTACCGTTACGCTGCCTGATACAGCAACACCATTATCGCCGGAAGCATTACTGCCTGTAGAGACGACAGTTAAAAACTGATTTTCAGTACCGGATAAAACATCAACATCACCACTAACGATTACATCAGAATTGTTGCCAATTTTAGCTTTTGTATTGTTGGTAACATTTTCTACAATAACATTTCCACCCACGCCGTTAGCACCGCCAACACCTGTAGGAATAAACAAATCAGCTATCTGTCCGGCAGCGTTGTACTGTATCGTTTTATTTGCGGCATTTACTATAACATTACCACCTGAAACATTTGCATAATCGCCTATTATTGCATTTGTGTTATTTACAACACTTGAGGAAATAACAGACGCAGCGATTCCAGTTCCGTCAGCAACAGTTGACGTCGTAGAAGCCCAATTATTGAAAAAGCCTTGCAAACCAAAAGAATCTTTAAAACTCGTCTGAAATTCGTTATACAAGTTACTGATATCTGCTGTAACCTCACCCACAGGGTTAGTTATTCCCTGCAGTAAGAGACGAATATCCCAATCTTCACCAAGCTCAGCTTTCAGATTACCTTCTATATCTGAAGGCATATTTCCAACATCATAACCTGTTTGCAATATATTCAACAAAAACTCTATTGTTGCACTGTTTCTTGGAAGTTCCGTTGTTGCATTAACAGATAAAGCATTGTTAGCGGAAACGTTAGCGTGTTGAGATTCTGAACCAGATTCGATTAGTGCATTTGTGTCATTATTTTGATTGTTAACAATAACCGCGACTCCGGGATTTGGTACATATGAAGAGCTACCGGAAACTTTATTTGTTTTTACATCAGCCAGTGCATTATTCACTGTTAAATCAATAGTATTTGCGTTTACATTAACATTGTCAGCATGAATAGACGCATTCTTGCCTATTATGGCATTTGTATTAATATTTGAATCATTAACAGTTGTTGCAATACTAGCCTTTGGTAAGCCAGATGTATCAATAATACTGTTTCCACCTAAATCAAGCAGACCCGAAAATTTGGCAATAACTTTATCCAACAATCCGTTAAGTTTCAACGTTGTTAGTAATGTTTTTGGAGGGTCAGTGGTAACTTCTGTCTTAGCCAAAGTTGTACTCATATGTAAATTTTGTGCATTTACTGAAACATTACCGGAATTATTAGTATTAACAGTACCATCTATTTTGGCTTCAGTGTTTATATTTGAATTATTAATATTAACAGATACAGCAACACCTGTATTTTTAGAAGCATCAATATTTGCAATTGCTTGAGTAATTGAAGACAAACTAGAGTGATTAACAGCATCAACCTCAACATTGGCCGCTTTAACAACAGCCCCTGAGTGAACGACTGCTGATGTATCAGCATCCATTTCCGTAGCTAAAACAACAACCTGAATGCTTGGTAAACCTGTAGAAGCCTCAACCTTTGAACCAATGGTTGAAGTCGGATTTTTAATTTTTATACTGTGTGAATTTTGAGATTGAGCATGTAATTTAACATCGCCTTTTGCTTGAATATTTGCTCCATCACCAACGTTGACCTTTGACACTGTTTTTGATCCCAAAGCATAATAAAGTTCCTCCGACGTATCAAGCATAGGAGCAAATCTGCTTGATGCTTTATATATGGTATTTGCTATAGCGTTTGAACTCAGATTAACATTATTTCCTGAAATTAAGTCAGCACCTGACCCAATATTAACCTCTGCTTTAGCTCTTGCACCCTCAAAATCAAATGCGCTACCTGAGATAGCAGATTCCAATATTTGACCAATCGCAGAGTTATATATTCTTAAAGAGTTTGCAGCAATATAATCCACCTTGCTTGTCGCATCGATGTTAATATCGTTTGCAGATTTTAACAGTGCATTATTCACGTTAACTATCGCATAATTTGTATCATTATGCGCATTCGGATTTGTAGCATCTGTCGGGATTGTAGATTCAATAGCAGTCCTTAAAACACCTGTTAAATACTCACCATCAACACCAGCATTTCTTAATTCCAATGGGAGCAAATTATCATCAAGCCAATTACCTGTATTTTCATCTAATAAATCATTAATAATGTATTCTTTACCCTTTACAGTAATTTTTTCAACTAACCCAGGATTAACAGCCTGTTTAACTGATTGAGCCTGTATTGTAATTTTGCCGCTACCGTCTTTTACAAAAGCAGTACCACTTTTAACATCAGCATTGACCAGTGCATCAAATAATTTTCCTGCAGCATTAACTGTTACCAATTTTTTGTTAGCACCTGCAAAATCTTTATTAACTCCTGCAATAACGGCAGCTTTATCGTTATTCAGGGCATTACCGATATTTACTTGTTTACCGACTAACTCAACATTTCCTCTGGCTATTATTTTACCGTTAATATCAATATTTGCGCCCATATCTGAGGCTTTTAAAACGGCAAGGTTATTTTCATAGTCATATCCATGATTTAAACCACTGCTTATAGCAGAATCAAGAATAAATTTGTTATAAGCCTGCGCTGTAGGGGCAATAGCAGTCATAGAACCAACATTTAAAACACCGGAAGATCCCACCACCATGCCGTTCGGTGAAACAAAAATGGCATGCCCGCCAATACCACCGGCTTTTATTGTATTCAAAATACCATTTATTACAATTTGGCTATCAACAAGGTTTACAAATCTATCAAGCGAAATATTTCCGTTTTTAAGGGCAAAAATAAGGTTTGCAACGTCTCCTTCGCTGAGGTTAAAGTTGTTATAATGTTTGAACCCCATGCTTCCACTTGCAAAATCCGGATGAATATCATAATGTCCTGTCCCCGGCGTCGGATTAACATTTGTTATATCAGTCGCAAAAACAGGAACAATCATTAATTGTTGCAGCGAAAACAAAAAAATCAGACATACAGAGACTAATCTTTTCACACCTAACTTTCCCATATAAAATCCTTATCTTTAGCATTAGTATATTTATCAAGTTTAAAATAAATTACAATTTCTTTCAGTATATTTATACGAATACTAACAATTTCTTTAAAAAACGTTACACACTATCACGATTTAAAACAAAATCGTGTACAATAGTTATCAATCAATTTACGAGATATCAGTTGGGAAATTAGATGTACAAAATCACAATAAAAAACACGATTATAGGAATACTTACACTGATAATTATTTCTTCGTCTGTTCAAGCAGAGCCTTTTGGAGGCTACGTTCCTGCAGATTTGAACTACAGCAGCGGTGCCCTTATGAATCACGACATGATGATGCTAAGAGAAAAACAACGCTTAAAAGAAGAAGCAGAGGATTTTAAAAATTTTCAGGAACGTAAAAAGAATAAGGATAAAAAACAAGAAAATGTTATAAATAACACTTCAACTAACGAAGAAAAAATATTTGATGAAGAATCTTCTAAAAAATTAAAAGAAGAACAAGAACAATTAAAAAAAGAAAAAAAACAAAAAAAATTTTTTTTTAAAAAGAAACAAAAAAACAAATCTGAACTAGAAAATAATAATGAAAATTCAGAAATAATTGAAAAAACCGACACAACAACAACTATAAAAGCCAAAGTTGACAAATTCCCAATGCAAGACGGAAAGGTCTACATCCGTGCTGTTGCGGTAACAAATTCGCAAATATTGTCAGATATGGAAATTCAATCACTTACTGACACTGTAATAGGCAAGTATGTTACCTTTGAAGACTTAGAAAAACTAGTCGTAGATTTTAACTATATATACGCCTCTAAAGGTTATGTTACAGCAAGGGCATTTCTCCCTCCACAAACAATATCAGACGGAGTAGTAAAGATAAATCTTATAGAAGGTACCGTTGGTGAAATAACAGTTTCAGACAACAAGTACACAAGCGAAAACTATATAAAGAAAAGAATCTCCGCCAAAAAAGGAAATGTTTTTGAAATAGTTGAACTTGAACAAGACATACTAAAATTCAACAAATACAATCCTGGAATAAAATTAAAAGCAAATCTTAATAAAGGCAAAGAGGTAGGAACAACAGACATAAATATTCAAGCAGAAGAGAAATTTCCTTTTCATGTAACAGCTTTGATGGATAATGCCGGAAGAAAAACAATCGGAGAACTCAGGGGAGGACTTATGCTACAAGCAGACAGTCTTTT
This sequence comes from Candidatus Gastranaerophilales bacterium, assembly GCA_944326555.1. GTDB lineage: Bacteria > Cyanobacteriota > Vampirovibrionia > Gastranaerophilales > Gastranaerophilaceae > Limenecus. The sequence goes on from CALVEK010000042.1 coordinate 18,880, forward strand.
CCACCAAAGAGATAAACTAACACTCGGTTCTTATGCCAGCAGACATTCTGTTACGCCTTTTGCTGATTACAACATCCCCGTAAACAAACATGACGGAAGAGTCGGATTTTTATTCTCATCAAGTTATGCACAGATAGGAGAAGGTCCTTACAAAATATTTGACATAGAAAGCCGTTCTTTCAACTACTCTTTATACTACACACATCCGCTTATAAGAAAACCAAACTTCGAACTTACAAGTTACGTTGGCATAAACTACAAAACAGCAGCAACATCCTTTGGCGGATACACAATCAACAAAGATAAAATAACAAGTGCTGAAGCAGCCTTGAACGCAAGATATGACACAAAAAAAGGTATATGGTATCTTAATCAGGGTGTTTACCAAGCATTTCCGATCATTGATGACACATCAAAATATTTCAAATACACAGGTAGTTTAATCAGACTGCATGATTTTGGGCACGGTATAGTAGGACAACTAAGAGGCATGTATCAATTTTCACCTCAAGATGTAATTCCCTACATCGACCAATTTCAAGCCGGTGGTATTGCAACAATAAGAGGCTACTCAGAAGGTCTTTTAATAGGTCGTTCAGGTTACATAATTAGTGCGGAAATGATGTTTCCTATAGCTCCGCAACAAGTTACAATAAAAAGAAAATCCGAAAAAAGAGTTGTTCCTTTTATTGGTAGATATGTAAAAGGTATTGTATTTGTTGATCATGCTGGAGTATACCCATTTAAGGGAGAGGGCCCGGGAGCACAAAGTTATAATCAAAGCGACTATCTTATGAGTATGGGTTTGGGTCTAAGAATAGCACTACCCGGAGATGCAAGTGCAAGATTATATTGGGGCTGTCCTTTAATGCACAACTCTCATGAAACTTACTACAGAAACCCAAGATTCAGCTTTGAAATTTCATTGGCGCCGGATTTCGACAGAATCTTAAAATACAAAAGAGAAGCAAAACAAACTTTATAGATGTTTTGTATTAATTTGATGCAAAAAACACATGAAAATAAGCAGTATAAAAACAAACAATAAATGTTACAGGAACAATTCTCCAAGATTTAAAAGCAAAAGTGCATTTGTTACCGATACTGCATATAAACTATCTTTAAAACAAGGCTTAAAAGATACATTTAATATAAGCTGCAAAATTCAAGACCTTGAAAGTATTGCAACCCCAAGAGAGCTAAAAGACATTATAAATCGGCTAAAGCCAAATCAATATGAAGTAGGAGAAAATTTCAGAGCAAATTTTCATATACACACAACAGCGTCTGATGGAAGTCTAACCCCTCAAGAATTTCTTGAACAGTGTTGCGATTGGGCTAACCATATTTTAAAATCAGGAAAAGCGAAAGACGGACTCCCTGCATTTTCTGCAGCAGTAACAGATCACGATAGAATAGAAAGTGTCAAAAAGATAATTGCTCTTATATCACAGAATCCTGATAAATATAAGAATTTTAAATTTGTAACAGGTTGCGAATTTTTATTTAACGGATACAAAGAGCCATATACAGCATTTGAGGCTGTAGGACTAGGCTTTAATCCTTTTGACAAAGATATTCAACATTTAATGAAAGGTTTTGAATCTAAAAACCACGTTTCTGAAACAGCAAAAGTGATAAAAGCAGGGGGTATCCTATCTTGGGCACACCCCATTATATTTCCAGAAAAAATAAACATTGATTTTTTCAAATTTTTAAAAGAACACAAAATAAATGGAGTTGAAGGGAATTACCAATATAGCAAGTGGGACAAAGAATATGTTAATGCTGTAAAACCATTATTAAACGAGCTAATAAGCGACTTTAAAATGTTTGTTACCGGAGGTACAGACAGCCACAGAAAAACAATATTCTAACGTTAAAAACTAACAGAAAATCCCAAATTAACGCTTGTAGTAGAGGGATTTATTTTCGTCAAATCATACAGCTGCCCTTCAACAAACATGTTAACTTTGCCAATTTTTGTAGAGATTCCGCTAAAATTTCCAAATGTAGTGTTTGCATCACCATTTTTATAATTTATCTTTGTTGCTACATATGGAGTAGAGTACAAATTTGTCTTATCACTTAGCGGTATCGTTAATGTTGCAGGTTGCAATCTCAGCTGTACGGACTTCGAGTCAGGAGTAATATTGTTTCTTACTCTGAATCCACCACTTACAGGGCTATTCCCATAGGGGACAGAGCCTTTAACATCAAAAACGACCCCTGTCGAACCTTTTTTGTAAGAGGTACCAAATCCTAAATAGCTACCCAAAGATATCTTGTCAAATTTTTTTGAAAAATCCACTCCTGCAGTTGAAAAGTTTGAGCCATCACATTGTTGAAATGATTGTATCGAAACTTTTTTATCAAAATCAGTCAAAACTTGTTCCCCTTAATTACCCGATACATATATAAAGAATTTTTTGAACAATAAATTGCTAAAATCCTAAAAAGTAAGCAAAAAATATCCTAAAATTAGAGTAAATATTAAAGCAATAAGAATTCTAATAGACATATTATTTGATCCGCTCGGGAGAAAACAAGTAAAGCTATACAAAAAAATAAAAATAAATGGAAATATAAAAATTGTAAAAACAATATAAGAAAAATCTTTATCCACATTATTTTTATATGCCAACAGTTTTTTTGCAAATATATTTGGTCCCCAAGGAGCAAAAAAAGCTGCATTATGCTTGATTGAATACTCTATACCATTATAGTCAGTACAAAATACAATTCCGTAGGACAAGCCTTTCACTCCACTGTATACTATGTCAACTTTTTTTAAATCCTTTATATTAAACGAATCTTGTTGCTTAATAAAATAAGCATAAGACCTCACTGTACAAATACCATTTGTTCTACTACAAGTACAACTGACTTTTGAAAAAGATATAACTGCAACAAAAAGAATACATAAAATAAAAAAACAGTATGACAACTTCTCATTAAAATTTTTCATTGTTTGTACCCTATTATTCTAACTTCCTCAAAACATATGTGCAAAAACAAACTTATTTAAAAAAGTTATAATACTAGCACAATTAGTTATAAAAATATAATAAAGCAAAGAAGCCAATAAAAAAGTAGAAGATAACAAAACAATCAATGACCCCTTGTAACGAAAGAAAACAAAAGGCAACAAGAGAATAAACCAAAACGAAAAAATGTAAAAGTAAGGGATATAGTCATACTTAAATTCTTTAGCATAACCATATTTCAAATTATTTAATTTTTTTACAAAATTATCAGAAACGAAAATAGAATCAAAGTTAATGATCAATTGGTTATCGCCATCGACATTGAACTTATCAAGATTTATTACAACAAAACTAACATGTCTCGATTGCTTAACAGAAATATCTTTTATACTATCTATTGGAAAATCTACCTCCTGATATTTTGAATCACTAATTAAACTAAAATTACAAACACCCAAAGACCTGTCACAACTAAAGTGATACATAGAAAAAGAAGTACAAAATAAAAAAATTAATACTAAAAAAAGTATAAAAACAAAAATGTAGTCTTTATTGTCTAAAAAGAAACTTTTTAATAAATCTTTTTGATAATATTTCCTCAATG
>CALVEK010000043.1 GCA_944326555.1 Candidatus Gastranaerophilales bacterium
AGGGTGAGGGTCGTTAAAAAATATTTTCCAACAAGTAAATTAAGTGCAACTAGAAATTACTAACCTTAGGGCTTTTTTAAAAGCCCTTTTTTATTGAAACATTGCTTTTTGTCTGTTTGTTTTACTGCTTTTATTGAAATTTTCTCGGACAAAATTCTTTTTATGATAAAATCATGCTTGTGAAATTAGTACAAACATGAGGTTATAGAATTATGACAGCAAATGAACTTTCACCTTTACAAAAGGCAAGATTGACTTTTAAACCTGTATTGCCATCTACTTTGGCAGCTGGTATCAAAAATGTTGAAGTCGTTGAAGGTGGTAAAACAGAATGTGTTAAAGATCAGGAACAAATCAAAAAATTGTTTCCAAACACATACGGTAAATGCACTGTAACTTTTAAATCAGGTTCTGCGAAAGATTTTGCAGCTAAAAACGTTGGTGTTATTCTTTCAGGCGGACAAGCTCCCGGTGGACACAATGTTGTTGCAGGTCTTTATGATGCCCTAAAACAAGCTAATCCTGATAGCAAATTATACGGTTTCTTGGGTGGTCCATCCGGTATTATCGATGGTGAATATATCGAATTTACTGATGAAATTATCGATGCCTATAGAAATACAGGTGGTTTTGATATCATTGGTTCAGGTAGAACTAAACTTGAAACAGAAGAACAGTTCCAAAAATCACTTGCTAACTGCAAAAAACTCGGTATTACCGGTATCGTAATTATCGGTGGTGATGATTCAAATACAAATGCTGCTATGCTTGCAGAATGGTTTGTTCAAAACAATGCAGGTATTCAGGTAATAGGTTGTCCAAAAACTATTGACGGAGACCTTAAAAACGAACAGATTGAAATTTCTTTTGGTTTCGATACTGCTACAAAAACTTATGCAGAATTAGTCGGTAATATCCAAAGAGACGTTAATTCCGCAAAGAAATACTGGCACTTTGTTAAGGTTATGGGTAGAAGCGCTACTCACGTTGCTTTGGAAGTTGCTTTGCAAACTCAACCTAATATTACTTTGATTTCTGAAGAAGTTGAAGAAAAGAAAATGTCATTAAAGCAAATTGTTGATTATATGGCTGATATTATCGCAAAACGTGCAAATGATGGCAAAAATTTTGGTGTAGCATTAATCCCTGAGGGCTTAATTGAATTCATTCCAGAGATGAAAACAATGATTGCTAACTTGAATGATGTTATGTCTACACTTGAACAGGATGCTTCTTACAACAAGCTGACTGTTCCTGCAGATAAATTTGATTTTATCGAAAGCAGACTTGAACCTGCTAATGCTAAAGTTTTTGAATCATTGCCTGCATTGATTAAAGCTCAGTTGCTTATGGATAGAGACCCTCACGGTAACGTTCAGGTTTCTAAAATTGAAACAGAAAAATTACTCATTGAAATGATTAAGGTAAAACTTGATCAAATGAAATCACAAGGCGAGTTTATGGGTAAATTCTCTGATCAGTGCCACTTCTTTGGTTACGAAGGCAGATGTGCATTCCCGTCTAATTTTGATGCAAATTATTGCTATGCACTTGGCTTTAATGCTTATGCTCTTATGCAATCAGGAATGACAGGTTACCTTTCTTCTGTAAGAAACTTGACTGCTCCATCTACAGAATGGGTTGCAGGCGGTGTTCCTCTTACTATGATGATGAACATGGAAAAACGTCATGGTCATATGAAACCCGTTATTCAAAAAGCATTAGTAAGACTAGACGGCCCTGTTTTCAAAAAACTTGAAGCAAACAGAGAAGATTGGGCTATGAATGATAGATATATCTTCCCTGGTTCTATTCAATACTGGGGTCCATCAGAAGTTTGTGATATTACAACACAAACTCTTAAGTTGGAAACTGAAGCAAAAAAATAGGGTTTGCTTTAAACTTTTGACAATAAAAAGACGGATGATTATTCATCCGTCTTTTGTTATAGAATTAATTTATGAAGAAAAACAAAAACTTGGATGACAAATGGAAAGTGTGCAGCTTTTGTAAATATATAAAACGCTGTAGTGTTGGACAAGGTAGAATACAAGATCTTGCAAATAACCCTGTTGCGTACAATGATATTGGCTGTTTTGATTACGAAATATATAAAAAAAGCTGCTTTGGAAAGCAGCTTGGTTTGTTTAATTAATTTTTACTTATTCTTCTTCTGTTTTATAGTCAGAAATTGCACTTTCAAATGAGGACTCGTCTATTGCATCCTCATCATCTTTATCAAAGTCAACAGAATTAAAAATCATTTTTAGTCTTGTTGCTTCAATACCTGATATTTTTCCGTCATTATCTACGTCAAAGTAATCAAAATCATATTTTGCAGCCATTTCTTTTAGTTTTTCTGTTTGTTTTTCGCTAGCTTCAGTGCTTTTTACGGTTGATGCATTACTTACAGAATTAATAGCATTAATAGATGTATCCATTTATAACTCTCCTTTTTCTTATTTTTGATTTTTATCCATAGCTCTATGTATATATAAAAAATATATATTTTTTAAAATTGCTAAAATTTTTTAATCTGTTAAGAAATGTGTAAAAATTTTTCTTGACATGAAAGTATGTGCCTTATACTATAATATATACAGACGTGTTGGGGCGTCGCCAAGTGGTAAGGCACCTGGTTTTGGTCCAGGCATTCCGGAGGTTCGAATCCTTCCGCCCCAGATTTAAAAAGACGACTTTATGGTCGTCTTTTTTATTCTGTTTCTTTATTATATTTGCGGTGAGTTCATGCATATTAGTAATTTTAGAGATAATAAAAATAATTCTTCTTTCGGCAATTTTGTTCGTGTAAAAGGAAATCAAAAAAATCTTAAGCAGTTTAGTGAGCTGTTAAAAGCAAAAAATGAAAGATATCTGACACTTTATGTAAAGAAAAAAGGCGCAAAAGATTCTTTGTATATTATGAATGGTGTTCATTTTGAACGTTTTGTTAAATTGATGGGGCAAATATTTTTTAAAGATTTAAAGAAGGATATTGAATTTTATATGGGTTCAAAGCCAAGATATTTGAGTGTAGAAAAGGCTAAAGAGAAAATTTTTAATAACTGTTTTTAGTTTTAGCAAATTATTTTATGTTTTATTTTTATAGCGTAAAAATGGAGATTTTATGAAAGTTTCAAATTGTAATAACCAACAAAATTGCTCTTTTGGTAAATTTATAAAAATTAACGGACAAAGAGATAAAATACAGGAGTTTAGATATAAACTTCAAAATAAAAGTGATAAATATTTAACATTATGTGTAAAGAAAAAGAATGATAAGGCTTCATTATACCTTATAAGCGGAAAGCACTTTGACAAATTTATTGATTTGACTAAGAAAATTGTATTTTTTGATTTAAGAACACATTTTGAAAAGTACATGAAGCCAAAACCTGAAAAAATAAGTTTAAATAAAGCACTAAATATGCTCAAAGACGATAAGTTTTAGAGTATAGGCTTTATAAATAATTCTAATAATTGTAAAATTATCACTTAATTTTTGTGTTTTGTGTTGCATAAAAGATATTGGTATGATATACTATTTATATGTTGTTGTAGTATAAATATCTAATAAGGTTTTTATATGCATTTGTATCCCCATGTACAAATAGGCATAGTCGATATGCATTCATTTTTTGATGCTTCAACTTTAGAGTTGGAGGTGTTCTTATGTCTATAATTGTGGATGGCTCTCTTACTTCTCGTAACGGCAACTTAAGCTCTATGATAAGTAATTACATAAGCAAAAAACAGCAAACTCTTCAAAGTTTATACCAGCAAAAAGCTGCTATTGAAGAGATGTACAATAATGTGGCTTCGGGTTTATTTACTACAAACAACACAATTTACCAGCTTAACAATTACTACAACTCTCAAATACTTGCGCAAAATTCCACTATTAATACACTACAGGCGCAGATTAAAGTTACTGAGTCAAAGATATCTTCTCTTAATTCTTTGCATAGTTCTTTCAAAACTACAGTTACATCTTTGGATGATTTTTTGGAAAGTGTTAGAAAATCTTCCAATACATCTTCAGAAATTGACTTTTCTAACACAAATGAATCTGTAATGGATGTTGAGTTAAAGCCTGACAAAACCATTACTACACAAAGAATTGAATATAATGTAACCCAAGTAGCTACAGCAACAAAGGCTATAAGTAATATCCTAAACGGCTACAACATCAGTAAGAGTACTTTGGTAAAGGATCTTTTTGCAGGTCGTTATGATACGTCGAGATTGACCGGAACAAGAAATGATTTGACCGAATCAATGACGATGAAACAATTGGGTATAAAAGAGGGTTACCTTGACGTTGGTGATACTACCATATATGTCAGTGAAAATGATACACTTGGCGACATTGCAAACAGATTAAAACAAGACGGATACGCTGCAGGTATTCAGAATGGTCAATTTTATATTGATTCCAAAAATGTTAAATCATTAGATATACACAACAGAGGAACCAATTTTGGCGAAGTTGTCGGATTAACCGTTTCTACAGGCAATTTTAGTATTAACGGTAAAGAAGTTGTAATTGATGACGATACAACAATTCAAGATTTATTAGATACTATCAACAACGATGAGGCTTATGGGGTTGGCGCAATTTTTGAGAACAACCAGTTAACTTTGGTTGCAAACAGAACAGGGAATGTACTTATAGAAATTGATAAAGGTACAAGTAATTTTACCAACGTTGCAGGGTTTACTCTTGGCGGTAAAATGATTACGGACAATCTTGTTCTAGGTAGTGACGGTTCTGTTCAGATGTTAACAGGAAGTGAGAATATCTCTTCCATAACCGGCAATTTGTCTGCTGGAGAATTTACTATTACAAAGACTTTTAACGGAACAGTTCAAAAAGCAACTATTCAAGTTACTCCGGGGGCAAATCTTACAGAAACACTAAACAATGTTATTGACCAGATTAATGCATCTTCATTGGGTATTACTGCCGTTGTAGAAAATGACAGGTTTGTAATCAAAAACAACGACAAAGGTGCTGGCTATGAGATTAGTGTTGAAGCAGGTGAATCTGATTTTACTCAGAAATTAGGTTTTACTAATCCTGTTATTTCTACGGGTGTTTCAACAGAAGGTTCTTCATATACCAAATTAACCGGTATAACTAACATTGCTGATCCTGACAATATAATGATATCGGCAGGTTCCTTTAAGATTAACAATACTACAATAAACTTGGCAGCAGGCTCTTTGACAGATGCAATTGCAAAAATTAATACTTATAAAAATACAACAGGGGTAATTGCTGAGTTTAACGGAACGAATATAGTTCTTAGAAATGAATACACCGGTGATACAAATATCTATGTTGAAGGTGGTACAAGTAATTTTGGTGAAGTAGCGGGCTTTACTACTGCAAGTATAAATACAGCAGTTTCAACAATAGGACAAGTTGGTTCTAAGTCTACTTTGACAGGCGCTGAGACCGTTAACGGAAATTTAATGATAGAGGCTTCTGTTATTAAAATTAATGGTACAGAGGTTAATATTGCTGCCGGTAAACTAAGTGATGTCATAAGTAATTTGAATGCTAATTATTCTGACTCTTTAAATGTTACATTTGCAATTGGTGCAAATAATAAACTTGTTATTACAGAAAAGAGAAATGGCGAGCTTCCTATAACAGTAACCGATGTATCAGGTAATTTTACTCAGTTGACCGGTATTGCAGGATATCAGATGAAAGCCGGTACAGAAGAAAAATACGGAAGTTCAAAGACTTTATATACAACAACAAAAAATGTGTCTAACAACACGCAAATATTGGATAGCACATTAAATTTGAACGGTCATGAAATTTTAGTTAGCGGTACAATGGCTGATGCTATTCAAACTATAAATTCTTATTCTTCGCTAACAGGTGTAGAGGCGTTTATTGACAACAATAATAAATTCGTATTGAGAAATGTCAATACAGGTTCTACAGGAATATCTTTTTCCGTTGTGTCAGGCGATTTTGGAAGAGTTGTCGGTACCGGATCATATACAACAGTTGGCGGAACCACCTATCACTCTGATAAACAGATGGCGACTGTAACTGGTGCTAACGGTGGTCTCAACGAGTTTACCCAAGTGCTTGCCGGTTCAAAAATACAGTTTGGAACCACGATTATTGATCTTGGCGCCAGTGTCGGTGCTGCTTTATTGGCAATTAATAATAACAAAGATATTACAGGTGTAGAGGCTTATTTAAATTCATCAGGCCAATTTGTACTTCGTGCTACCAGTGATGAAATGGAAAGCATAGAATTCAAAGTTATTGGTGTAGGCGACTTTGGTCGTGTAACAGGCTTGGGTTCTTATACTGTTGGTGCATCCGAATCAAACGGTGAAATTACAAATGCTTCATACAGCAAATTGACCGGTGTAAATAATGTTACTGCTTCTACTCAAATTACTGCCTCTAACATTACTTTGAGTTATGTCAATGATCTTGGAGTTAATGTATCAAAGACTTTTTCGTTGAAAGACGGAACACTTGAAGAAGCAATGAAAACCATAAATGATGCAAATTGGTATGTAAAAGCTGAGATTGTTAATAATAAATTACAATTTGTATCGAGAACAACCGGACCTTTCCAAATCGGATTAAGCGTAAATGCCATAGAAGGTGTTACCGGCGATTTTGGACGTGTTGTTGGTATGGCAAGCAGTACCACTGCATCAGGTTCGACTTCCCATTTGAGTAAAAATCCTGCAACTTATGTTGGTGCAACAAGCGGTTTGAATGCCAGCGATGAACTTATCGGTACTAATACTATAAAACTTTGGATGTCCAGAACAAAAGCTAATACCGGCTCAAGTACTGCCGGCGGTTCGGGTGCTTTGGCTTCTGTTGCACAAACAGTTACTTTTTCTGATAAAGATGGCGATGGTAAAATTACAATTCAGGATGCTATTGATAGCATAAATGATGTTAAAAGTATTACAAAAATAGAGGCTCTTCTTGTTAACGGACAATTTGTTCTTCGTCAAACTGACGCGAATACAGCCGGTGAGGGTGATACAATAAACTTTACTCTTTCAGGTGATGGTGATTTTGCAAGAGTTGCAGGATATGGTACTTATACAACGATTGGACAATCTAATACAGGTACGGTTACAGGTCAATCTTTCAGTACACTGACAGGTTCAAGAGATGTTAGTGCAAACAATGAAGTTTTGTCAGGCAGTTTTACTTTAAGTGTAAAAAAAGCTGCATCTGCAAACTCTGCAGCAGTTGATTTGTCTGTAAAAATAACTGTTGCAGATGGTACATTACAAAATGCAATTAATTCTATAAACAGTCAGTTGGCTGCAGCTGGTATAGCTGTCAGTGCTTCAATTACTGATGGAAAATTGCAATTTAAGTCTGATATAGCTGGCGATTACAATATATCAGTTAATATGGACAACAGTGATATTGGTCGTGTTGTTGGTATTGGTTCACATACGACTTATGACGGAAGCACCACTTATGTTGAAAAAACAGCAGCAAAAGTTACTGGTGGTGTTACGGGCCTTACACTTGATTCTCAAATCACAGGAGAAGTCCAATTAACTTTGCAGGGACTTGTTACAAGAACAACAACGGGAGTAAATACAGAAGGCGGTACAAATAACGTTGCATCTGCTATAAAAACGATTACATTATCAGGTACAATAGGTGATGCAATTGATGCTATAAATGCTCAAACAAGTGTTACTCAAATTAAGGCTTATCTGGATGCTCAAGGCCGCTTTATTTTAGAACAAACAAACCAAAATACGGAAAATGAGTTTGATACTATATCTTTCTCTGTTTCCGGAACTGGTGATTTTGGCGCAATAACAGGTTTAAGTACCTATATCTCATACGGTCAAAATGATCCTGGTTCAACTACCGGTCAAAAGTATTCCTACATTGCAGGTGTTGTTGACAATCTTAAAGGTACAGAGCAGATTACTGCCGGTAAAGCTACAATAACATTTACGGATAATACAAGCAGTTGGGATAATCCTTTAAAAACAACATTTACCGTCGATATAAGCGGAACTGTAGAAAGTGCAGCGCAACAAATTACGGCAAAAGCTCAGCAGTTGGGCTTGTCATTGGAAGCATATATTGATGATGCAACAGGAAGACTTACAATTAAATCTACTTCTTATGGTCCTGACGAAATTTCAATATCTGTACAAGATAGTGATTTTGCAAGGATTACAGGTGTTGCTAATTATTCAATGGACTATGGAACAGTTACTTCAGGTCAATCTAAGTATGAACAGCACCCTGTTCTAACAGGTGGTAATGAAGTAACTGAGGACATAAATGTTATTAGTGGTACGTTGAAAATAGGAAACTATACAATCTCTACCGTTAATAAAACAATAGGTCAAATAGCAGAAGAGGTTAATAATCTCAAATTGGCGGGTGTTACTGCAGATGTTGAAACAGGTTATTTCCGTATAAAAATGATGGAAACTGATGCAAATAACCCATACAACATAGAAGCTACAGGTGATTTTGCGAGATTAACGGGATTGGGTTCATATACTGTAGGCTCAGCAACTTATGTTGATGGTTCTTATACAGTATCTGACGGTACGCCATCTTACGTTACCAAAAGTGCTATGGGTATGAATCTTTCGACTAAATTTGTCGGAGGCAGTATTACAATAAATCATAATGACGGTTATGGTGGAACGGCTTCATTTACAATAGATACAACAGGTAAAACTATGCAGCAGGTTATTGATGAAATAAATGCTGTCGGTCAATCAGGTCCGAGTATAAACAGTCCTGACGGATATAGTTTGAACTACGTATATGCTTCTTTTGAAAATGAACAGATTGTAATAAAAACAAACGATACTTCTCACACTATATCAGCAACAGGTGATTTTGCCAGAGTTACAGGCTTTTCTGAATATCGTTCAGGTTCTGCGACAAATGTTGGAGCTTCGACATCTACAGAAACAGGAACTTTGAGATATCAAAGTCAAAATAAATCTGTTTTGTCTGATACGACTACTTTTACAGATGGTATTTTAAGTATTACGTTTGAAAACGGTTCAAACGGAACGAAGACAATAAGTACTAATGCAGCGGGTAAAACGGTTGCTCAGGTTGTTGCTGATTTACAGGCTCAGGCCAACAATTATTATGCAGAGACTTCAAAAGACGGTTATATCACATCTCGTCCGTATATAAGTTTTAACTCTCAAACGGGTAAAATAGTTATAGAAACCTACGGTGAAAGTCATGATATTTCTGCAACCGGAAATGTTGCAACTCTGACAGGTTTTGACGGAGATTATGATTTTTCTATTAAACCAATGAAAGATATTGTTACTTATCACAAAGATGGTACATTGACGGGCTCTTTGGATGTAAGTACGGTAAATGGACAGGCTATCTATGGTCAGGCCGGTACAATAGATTTCTATAACGGGGATACAAAGATAGGTTCTATTACTGTTGATGCAGGGGATGATTTGAATGCTGTACTTGCAAAGATAAATTCAATGGTAGTAGATTATGATCCTCCATCAAACAGTTTTAATATTGATTTTGACAATACTATTGATGCAAGTATTGTTGATGGAAAAATTCAACTGAAATATGGCGCAGGCATGCAAGATTTGCGTGTATCAGGTACAAGTTCTTTTGTATATTTTTATGGCTTAGGTTCTACAGAGACTGTCCTTGCTGACAGGTCTACAGCAACAAATATTAAGAACGAAAAAGATGTGTACATATATTCAAACGGAAGTATAACAGGTTCTGTCGATGTAAAAGATATGTTGTCTACTGGTTCTTTAACTGTAGGTGGTACAAATGTAGGGCCTTTCTCCGGTCAAAAGAACGGGGTTTTAACTTTTGTTTCTACTATTGACGGAAAAACATTAGCAGTCGGTAATGTTGAAATATTGGTAACTGATACGTTAGATGACGTGATGAACAAAATCAATAACATGAAAGCTGTTGATGCAATAACTCCTGATGGCATAGAGATAAACAAAATTGACGGTTTTAAAGCATCATTTACTGCAGATGGTCGTATACAGATTACGTACGGAGGTCAGCAAGGTGCTGTAAGAATCCAAGATACAAGTGGATTTGCTCAATATTATGGTTTGACAGATTCTTCTCAATCTTGGGGACAAAATTCTTCAACCTCTTTTGAAGAAAGACCATATCCTGATGAAGTAGGAAAATCTACAGTAACAGGATCTTCTAAAGGATATACTGAAAACAGTGTTGTCGGTTCTCTACAATCAGGTTCATTCAGCGTTTCTTTAAATGGAAAAACAGTTGTAATTAACTATACAAATACAGAGTCCATTTCTGTCATTATGAGCAGACTCATAGAACAGGCTAACCAAACAGATGGAAGCGGTTTGTTTGCTTATAACGGTGATTTGGGCAGTAATTTGTTGCCGTTAACCGAAGACAGATTGTCTTATACAATTAATTCTGATGGGCAAATAGTAATTACCGGCGGTGTAGAGTCAAGAACCGGCGACAAGTTAGTTATTACAGATATATCAGGTAATTTTGCCAGATTAACAGGTATTGCAACGGCTCCTGATAATTACACGGGCGGTACAGGTAATGTCCAACCATCACAAACTCCAGGAATAGTTGTGGATGGCACTGATTATATTGTTACAACTTATTCTGCAGATGGTTCACATGGTAAATTTACTTTTTCAGGTGCGTCTATTAACGGACTAACAGGTGATACTGCTTTGACAGGTATTAAAGATGGCGGTTTCTATTTGTCAACAACTGATGGAAATAAATGGATTACTGTTAATGCAGGAGATACGGTTAATGATGTTTTGGATCGTATAAATGCTCTTAATGCCAGCATTAATGCTTCTTTTGATGAATTAAATCACAAGATTACAATTACTTCTACAGATAATGCTCTTACATCAATTACAATTACAGGTGATACTTCTGGTTTTGTTCAAAGAGCGGGTCTTGGTACAGGTAATGTCGTTATTGATGAAAATTATACAAATGAGAAAGAATCTCTTGGTCATTCCAAAATTTGGGGTACTGTAGACAATTTACATGCAGATCATATTCTCGGAAATATTCAAGGCGGTGTTAATGGTGCGGTTGAGTCTGTTACAATCAGCAGCGGTTCCGGTTCTGTAAATATTGCTATATCCGATGATGAAAGTCTCGATTCTATAATACAAAAAATCAAAGATACGGGCGCTTACGACGCAGGTATCACAAATGGAAAATTCTGGATAAAATCCACAACAGATTCTGATCAGGTTATTTCTGTTTCTGATTCAAATTTTGCAAGGATTGTTGGTCTTGCAGGAGATACAGAACTGTTGGGCAACGGTTCTTTAACCATTGGTTCTTTTGGTACCATGAATTATAATGGAGCCTCTGTCGCAGGACTTACAGGTTCGTCAAACATTACAATAGATAGCAGTTTAGCAGGCGCAGGCGACGGTTCATTTAGAGTTACTTTGAGTGATAAAAATGCAGATACTGTAAATGTTGCATCAAAATCTTTTGATGTGTCAATCACAAAAGATATGACCGTAGATGATATAATGACGGCAATAAGAACCGCTGCAGTAAATGCTGGGGTTACAGGATTTAATATATCTTTTGATAGTTCTTCCCATCAGGTTAAGATTTCTGTTTCGGGAAATCAGGCTGAACAGATTACATTTACTGGCTTAGACGCCAAGGGTACTGAGCTTATTAACAGACTTGGACTTGGTACAAGTGATGCAACGACTACAAAAAATGGTGTAAATACTAAAGAAACTGATGGTGAAACAAGACTTACAGGTTCTGTTAAAAATCTACATGGTACACATATTTTGGGTAATTTAAAATCCGAAACCTTTACTATCAGTGGTGCAAACGGTAATGTGAATATTTCTGTTACCGCAGGACAATCATTGAGTGATATTATTTCTACTATTAACACTCAATCCGGTGGTAAATATATTGCAAATATAGATGCTGAGGGTCGTTTCTATATACAAGCAACAAATCAATCTTCTTCAGCTGTTAGTGTTTCTTCTACTGATTTTACAAGAAGAGTCGGACTAGTTGCATCAAATACAACAGAAGGCGCTAATACTCAAACCGAAACCGGATCTCACGGGGAATTTATCTTCCGTGGTGCAGGTGGCTCCGGTGGCTCCGGTATTGATGGAATGAAAGGTTCAACCGTCTTTGCTGGTTTGCGTAACGGTTCGTTTAACTTTACTTTGGGCGAAACCAGTATTACTACCCCTGATGGTAAACTTATATACCATCCGAGAACAACTTATACTGTAAATGTTTCTTCTTCAGATTCGGTACAGACAATATTGAATAAGATGAAACAGGCAATAATAGCCGGTGGTAATGTTGACCAATCAGCAATGGAGTTTACTGTAGAAGTTGATGACACAACCAATAAAGGTAGAGTCTATATAAAAATGTCAGGCAAAGATGCTTCGGAAATTGTATTTAGTAATGATACATCCGGCTTTGTTACAATGGCAGGTCTTTCTAATACAGGAGCAACCACTGATCCTAATTATACAGAGGTCGACAGGTCTTATGGTAAGTCTGTTGTTGTCGGTTCAATGACTAATTTGAAAGACTCTCACATTTTTGGCAATATGCAGACAGGAACAATGATTATTACAGCTGGCTCTGTATCTAAAACTATTAATATTGCCGCAACTGACTCAATACAAAATATTGCGGATAAAATATCACAAGGTGGTCAGTTTGAAGCCGGCCTTGATGAAAATGGCAGTTTTTATATTAAAACTACAGGTGAAAATGCCGCTGATATTACTGTCTCAGGAACAAGTGATTTCTACAAATTAGTGGGAATAAATGCTGGCAGCTGGTCTGCTAATGCAACCCATACTCAGGGTTCATACGGATATTCAAAAATTACAGGCTCGGCGACAGGTTTGAGTGCAAGTCAGAAGTTTAATAACATGACAACAGGCGATTTTACCATTTCTGCAGCCGGACATAGAACTTTAACTGTTTCTGTTACCGCAGGTGTTACAACTATACAAGATGTCATAGATTATATAAATAATAATGCTTCGAGCGATTTTCATGCAGAGCTAAATGCTACAACTGGACAACTTGTTATAAATACGAAAATTGCAAATGGTGCAACTATACAGGTAAAAGATGGTTCATCAAACTTTGCTCAAATAGTTGGCTTGACCTCGGGAACTATTGGCAATGCCTCTATATCATATACAGGTAAGGCTGATAAATATTCAACATTAACCGGTTCTACAACAGGTTTGGATAGCAGTTCAAAATTTTCTGCAGGTGATTTTACAATTTCTGTAACAAAACCTGACGGTAGTGTAACATCAAAGACATTCACCTTGAATGGTACCGAAACATTATCTACAATTGCTGCAACTATATCCAACTCAACACTTGGTATAACTGCTTCTATAGATTCAGGAACAGGACAGCTTGTATTTACGTCAAAGACATCAGGCGCTTATACTATATCTGTTACTGATGGTACTTCTAATTTTGCAGAAGTTACAGGCATGACAAAGAACAATTCTCAAATTCAACCTGCAACAAAAGGAAGTCTTGCAACATTGACTTCTGTTAAGACTGCAGAAAATGCATCTCTTCTCGGCTACACTTCGGGAACATTCTTTATTTCTCTTACAGATGATAATGGTAATATTACAAACACTCAAAAAATTACGATTAATTCAACTGATACTGTTGAACAAATTGCTCAAAAAATTTCTGATTCAGGAATTGGTATTCGAGCAGAAATTGATGCTGATGGAAGAATGGTTTTGACACGAACTTCTTCATTAACAACCGGCGGTATAGTTGTTACTAAAGGTACATCTGATTTTACTAATAAAATCGGATTTACTTCAGGTGGTGAACAGTCTGACTCTGCAATTATTACATCAGGTACAGAGGCAACAAAGGCTGCAATTAAGGGCTCTGTATTAGCTACAGCTGATTATTCAATGAAACTTGGCGCTTTGGGTATTAATAGCGGAACATTTAGAATTAACAATGTCATAATAAATGTTTCTGATTCTGAAACAATAGCTTCATTTGTTAACAAGATAAACAATGCTTTTGCTGTTAATGATCCAAACGGAGTGAGAGCAGAGTTCAAAGACAACAGAATAATATTAACAGCAAATGAAGCAGCTGATAATTCAAGAATTATGATAGAGGCGGGCTCTTCTAATGTTGCTGATGTATTGGGCTTTACAAACGGTGTTACGTTGAATAACGCCGCACAAGAAGAAGGATTGAATGCTATTTATACATTAAACGGTAAAGATTATGAATCTCATATCAATACAATTGCCTTGGATGGAAATGGTAATATTGTTGATGTTGACTCGGCAGAAGAAGCTATAAGACTTACTATTAAAGCTATAGGTTCAGGTATTATAGATATAGGCAAACAGTCAGTTGAAGATGCGTTTAATAAATTAGCTGTGTTTGCAAGCAAGTTTAATGCATCAATGTCTTTGTCTCACAGTTCTGCATTGGTTGAAGATGCCGGTTTTAAAGCATTTTTGAGTGCTATTAAAAGTGCATTGGTGAACGATGTAGGCTCTATAACAAAGGTAGAAAAAGAACTTGCGGATATAGGTATTGTTCTGTATTCTACTCCTACAGCTTCAGGTTCAACAAAGATATCTATTTCTTTAAATAGAGATAAGTTTGTTGATGCATATATTAATGAAACAGATAAAGTAAAAGATTTGTTGATAGGTGATGATACATCAGACCCTATAGATCCGACTGTTGCCGGCTCTTTTGTAAGACTGAAAGCTGCAATTGACGATTCTTTGGATCCAATTAGCGGATACTTTAAATCCAATGCAAGAATTCTTGATGCTCAAAAAAGAGCTATGCAAAAAGAATTAACGATTGCGAAAGGTGAACTTGCTCAATTGAAAGCAGAATTAGAAGTTCAAACAGGTGATTCTGCTGCTGCAAAAAATAAAGAAGAGCTTGAAAATTTCCTTAAAAGTATTGAAGAACAGTATAAGACTGTTAATGATTTGATTTACAAGTTAAATAAACAATATACTCAATCTCTTTCTGTTCTTGTTATGAATAAAAATAATCCATCATTTACTGGATAGGTTATTTTGCCAAAGCCTTTATTTCCGGACAAATTCTATTAATAAGTTCTTCCCAGTCGTTTTGTCTTTTTGCTTGGAATGGAGTTACGCTGTCATACCAAATTACTTTGCCTTCTTCTACGCCATACCATCTGTACTCTCTGTCAACGTTAAATAATCCAAAGGTTTTAACCCCAAGTGCGCCAGACAAGTTTAATATTACATTGTCTGTCGAAATAACCAAGTCCAGATTTTTTATTATGGCAGCTGTATCAGCAAAATTTTTGATTTTGTCATTGAAGCAAGTAATTTTTATAGATGGGTCTATTGCTCTAAAATCATCTTCTGTTAAGTCTTTTTTTAGACAATACAGTTCTACATTGTTGATATCTGCAATGTTTTTTATATACTTCCAATCTATATCTCTTTGCTCTTTTTTTCCGGAATCCGCTCCGGCAAAGCATATTCCTATTTTGAATTTTTTTGAATCAGACATCTTGTTTTTCCAAAAATTGAATCTTTCTGTTGAGGCTGAAAGATATCCGTTAGTTTTTGGGATGCTGTTTGGTGTGAGTTTTAAAATTCTTGGTAAGCTGATTAACGGAATATGATAATCAAAATCAATATTATCAAGATTATAGCTTCTTGGATAAATAGAAAAATCAAACTTACTTTCTTTGAATAAATCTATTAGCTCATCTTGAACAACTGCAACGATTCTTTTGGCATATTTTTTCATTTGTTCAGTAAAACGACTAAACATTATGACATCACCAAAACCTTGCTCACAGTGAATTAAAAGTGTTTTATTTGATATGTTTTTTATTCCGTCCCATTTAGGTTTATTTATTGTCGGATAATAGGTAGGAGATGTCTCTTTTTCGAAACGATGTTCCAATAATTTCCATCCTTTTAAAAAGTTGCCTGTTCTGATTTGAAAAGCTGCATAATCATAATAGTCGTCATTGGAAAAACTATCTTTGTACAGTGAGTATATTCTGTTACAAATTTCTGTAGCTTTCTTTATGTCTCCTTTTTTTGAGTAACTTAGCTGTATATTTTTTAGGACAATTTTGTTATCCGGTGAGAGCTCAAGTGCTTTGTTAAAATATTGCATTTGTCTGTCTATATCAGATGATTTTGTGTCAATTATCGCTGCGTATAAACTACCTATTGCATTATAGACGGCAGGATTGTCCGGATCTGATTTTAAATATTCTTTGTAATATTCTACAGCTTTTTCTCCGTATTCTTCTGTTCTTATTCCTGAGCAGATGTCTCCCATATACATAGGTGTTTTTTTGTCATCTGGTTCTTTTTTTGCATATATTTTAATCAGTTCAAGAGCAGTATCAAATTGCTTTAGTTCTTTAAGACAAAAACTTGCATGTTTATAAACAGAGTTGTCTTCAGTGTTATATTTGATAAGAAGTTGACATAACTTTAGGCACATTATCCAGTCTTTTTCACTGAATGCTCTTTGTGCTGTGGACAAGAGTTCTTTTTTATACTCACTGATTGTATTGTTTTTTTCTATTGTATATTTTTCATTATCTGAGTTTTGCTCAATTTGATTTTGAAGGTATTTAATATATTTTTCGTAGTGAAATATTCCTGTTTCAATATCATTGGTTTTAAAGCCTGATATCCCAAGTGCTTTATCGATATGACTAGTTAATGGGTTGTTCATTGCATTTCTCTTCTCGTGTACAGTAATAATTTAATAGATTACACAAAAAAATATATCGTCTATTTTTATTATTTGTCTATATATCAATATGTCTGGACTTAGTGATTTTGATATGCTAAATTTAAAGTATGTCGGCAGAAGATATAGAAAAACTGAATACCGTATATGGTCAAATATATGAGATATCTATCATGGTTGGTCAATTGATAGATAGAAAGCAATGCTTTAATCTTGAAAACTTTCTGGATGCAAAAGAAGAACTGTATAAGGAAGCAGAAGAATTGTTAAAAAAGATAGGTAAGGATGCTGATTTGTCTGAATTTGTTGATATTTGTTCTAAAATAAAAGAACAAGAGGCAATGAATATTTCATCATTGTCTTTGTATCGAGACGAAATAAAAAAAGAAATGAAAGATACAAATAAAAAGTCAAAATTGATAAGTGCATATTCAAATGTGGAAACGAAACAGGGTAATTTGTTAGATTTTCGTCAATAAATGCATAATTAATTCAACTTTTGGGTACTAAATATAATATAAATGTACTATTCTAATTTTGTTGCTCCTCAATTAAAATATCCGTAAGGAGATGTATTATGTCAATATCATTTTCAGGTGTAGGTTCCGGTTTACCAATCAGTGATTGGATAGATGCTCTTGTTGAAGTTGAACAGGCAAAGATTGATACACTAACGGAAAAACAAAAGGCTTTACAGGAAAAGTCTTCGACTTTAAATACATTAAATTCAACATATAGTGCTGTTAAGTCTGCAACTACTGTTTTTACGGATGCATTGCATGGTTCTGCAGCTGATATTTTTACTAAGGTGTCTGTTACTACATCTGACTCAAGTATAGTAACGGCAAGCGTAACACAGTCATCAACTCCTGCTGTAATAAAACTTAAAGTTTCTCAGTTAGCGACCGCAACAGAGAGAAGAAGTTATGGCTCTGACAAATTACCTGCTGATATATTTACGGATACATCAAAAAAACTTTCAGAGTTGGGTGATGTAAAGACCGGAAGTTTTAAAATAAATGGTGCGGTAATAAATGTTAATCCGGAAATGACTGTTGACTCACTTGTTTATACAATAAACAACTCTACAACTGCCGGTGTAAAGGCTCACGTTGAAGATGGACAGTTGGTTTTGGTTAGCACAAAAGAAGGTACTGATCCTATTGTAGTTGAAGAAGTTAATTCTAACTTTGTAAACCTTGCCGGTTTGCATGATGATAACTACCAAACTTTAGGGCAAAATGCAAAGTTTTCTATAAACGGTGTAGAAAAAGAAGCAAGTTCTAATAAGCTGACCAGTGATCAAACAGGTATTTTAGGTCTGTCCTTGGAATTATTATCAGTAACTGAGGGCGAAGATCCTGTAACTATTAACATAACCAGAGATGCTGATGCGGAAAGCGTATTGGAAGCATTGCAAACTTTTGTTACCAACTTTAACAAAGCTATAACCGACACTGATAAAGAAACGGATGTTACAGGGAAGTTGTATGCGGAGAATTCTCTTGTTTCAATAAGAAACAGAATGAGGACGATGATTACTTCTCAGGTTTCTTCGACAGGTATCTATAAGTCATTGGCAGATATTGGTATATCTTCAGGTAAACCTGGTTTGGATGTGTCTGCTGATACGACGCAGTTAGTTATAGACGAAGATAAATTTTATGAGGCTTTTACTGCCAATCCTGCTGCTGTAAAAGCTTTGTTGATTGGTGATTCTACTGCGGCAGAAGGCTCTGCTGCCAGAACAGGTATAATGCAGCAGGTGCAAGAAAATTTGGAAACTGCTTTAGATTATCAAAACGGCTATTTTACAGCGAGAAAAACATCCTTAAACAGCGAGATGACTAACTTATCTGATAAAATAACCAAAAAAGAGGATGCTCTTGAAGTCTATAGAGAAAGACTTACAAAACAGTTTAACTATATGGACCAGATGATTGCTCAGTTAAACTCTCAGTTTTCGACAATGCAACAGCAACTTGCCTCAATTGGTGTTGATATGGGTAGTTCATAGTTCAAAGTTTTTAAAGAGTTTGCCTTAAGCAAACTCTTTTTTAGTAGTGTAAAATTAACATTTGTTTAAGAATGTTTAAGTTTTCGTTGCAAATTTATATCAATATGATATACTAAATATAGAGCTGTACAGTAAAATTTTAGGATCCCCATGAATAATTATTGCTACCGAAACAATTTAAGTGTTTTGTCTGTACCCATGACTTATGGAATGGGGGTTTTTGCATGAGTAATATTTTTGTCAACGGTTCAGATATAAACAGAATGCAATCATTGTCTTCTCTTATAAATAATATGATTTATAAGAAAAGTGGTGTAAGCACTAACAATAACTCTGCAATACAAAACAGTTCTTTGTCTACATTGCAGGCAGTAGCTAATAATAACAAGATTGATACGTCTTACAGTTCATATATTAATGATTTACAAAGCACTATAGATTCTTTAAATAATCGCGCAGCGAGTGTAACGACAAAATTGTCTGATATGACATCTTTGAAGAGTTCGTATAATAAAACAGCAACAACTCTTGATGCATTTATTAATAGCATAAAGAATTCTTCTGCTAATTCGATTTTTGATTATACAAATACGAACGGTAATGCGATAAATGTAGATTTATTTAATAATAATACTACCTCACAAAGGATTGACTATAATATTATACAAGCCGCTACAGCTACTACTGCAACAAGTAACATTCTAAAAGGGGTTAGCGTAAATAAAGATTCGAAGATTGTTGACTTGTTTGCCGGCAACTATACAGATAAGCAAATAACAGGGATTCGTACAGATATAAATGGTGCCACTACGATGGCACAGCTTGGAGTAACAACAGGAACATTTGAGATAGGTGGTAACCAGATATCAATAAATAGTTCTGATACTGTTGATGATGTTATTGCAAAATTACAGATGAAAGGCTATGAGGCAGGATTTACAGCGGATAACAAATTTTATATTTCATCTGAAACAGAGTCTTTGGCAATAAGAAATCAAAATACAAACTTTGCAGAAGCAATGGGTTTGACTATTTCCAAGGGCACATTTACTATCAATGGTCAAGAAATATATATAACAGATTCAACAACAGTTGGTGATTTGTTGAATACAATCAATTCTGATGAAAAATACGGAGTTGGAGCCTCTTTGGTTGACAACAAAATTCAGCTTATTGCGAACCAAACAGGCAACGTCTTGATAGAGATAGGTAAAGGTTCAAGTAACTTTACGAATGCAGTAGGCTTTACATCGGGCGGTGTAATGCGTACAGATAATCTTGTTATAGGTTCCGGAGGAAGAGTTCAAACCTTGACGGGAACAGCAGATGTAACAGCGTCTATGACAGGTTTTGCAGCAGGTTCTTTCAAAATTACATCAACTCATAACGGTAGTTCAAAGATTGCAGAAATAACTGTTAATGCAGGTGATACTCTCGAAGACATTATTCAAAAGATTAATGATAGCGATTTAGATATCAATGCTTCTATAGTTAATGGAAAGTTGCAGCTTGCGCAAAATCAAGTAGGTAGCGGGTATGACATAGTTGTAGAAGGAGGCACAAGCGACTTTACGTCAAAAGTTGGATTGACCGATGCTACACAGTCTACAGGTATATTGTCTCCAGGGCTAGATGCTGATTATTTTACACATATTAATGGAACGAAAAACATAGCTGATGCTAATGATGCAAGTGTTGTAACAGCAGGCTCTTTCAAAATTAACGGTAAAACAATTAATTTAAGCGGAGGCAGCATAAATGCTGCTATTGCCGAGATTAATCAATACAGTGAAGAATTGAACGTTGTTGCAGAACTAAAAGACGGAAAAGTTGTTCTAAGAAACAGATTGACAGGTACAACACCTCTTTATATAGAGGGTGGTACGAGCAACTTTGGCTCAGTAACAGGTTTGACAACTGATAGTATAAATTCAGCAACATCTACTGTTGGTAGTGTAGGTTCTGCTTCTACAATGACCGGTACAGAAAATGTTGATTTAAATACTCAAGTATCTGCTTCTGCAATCAAAATAAACGGTACTATTGTAAACATAGCAGAAGGCACACTTGAAAGTGCTATTGAAAATATAAATGCAGCAACCGAATATACAAACGTAACAGCATCTATCAAAAATGGAAAATTGGTTTTAACAGAAAAAAGAAATGGTGCTTTACCAATAAGTGTAGAAGATATGAGCGGTAATTTTGGTGCCGTTACAGGTATTATCGGTTACACAGTTACAGCAGGAGAAGAAGAAAAATACGGGGCAACTCGTACAATGGTTGTAACAGGTAGAGAAGTAAATAACTCTACTCAAATATCAGCATCAACAATAAACATTAATGGAACAAATATAAATGTATCAGGAACAATTCACGATGCAATCCAAACAATTAATGCGTTTAGTGCGCAAACAGGTGTTGAGGCTTATATCAATACAGAAAACCAATTTACATTCCGTTCAATAAACTACGGTGAGACTACTATTACTGCGCAGATTACATCAGGTGATTTGGGCCGTGTTATTGGCATGGGAACATATACAACCGTAGATGGAAACGGTTCTCAAGTAGAAAAAATATATGCCAGTGTTACAGGCGGTGTAACAGGATTGGATGAGTATTCTCAAATCCTCAATGGCAGTACACTTTCTATTGTTACAACTGATGTTGCAACAGGTAATGTGTCCAAAACAGCTATAAATATTGATGGAGTTACAACTATCGGTGATTTGATTACAAAAATCAATTCGCAGTCATCAAAAACGAGCGTAACAGCAAAATTGACAGAAGACGGGGCACTCCAATTAACGGCTTTGAGTGATAAAATCCGTACTGTCGGAGTTGAAATAGGTGGAACAGGCGACCTTGGCAGAACAACAGGTTTGGGCAATTATACAATAACAGGAACTAACTCGGACGGAACTGTTTCACAACAGACTTTCAGTAAAATAACAGGTACAAACAATGTATCAGCGTCTACGCAAATAACTGATACTCAGTTTACACTATCTTATGTAAACGATGCTGGTGTTAATGTTACATCACAAGTTTATAGTTTCAAAACAGGTCAAACATTGCAAGATGTCATTAATACAGTAAATAATTCGAATTGGTATGTTCGAGCTGATATAATAGACGGCAAATTTGTCTTTACATCACGTGCGGTTGGTCCTTTCGATTTGAGCATTCAGATGTTAACAAATCCGGACGGAACGACAGGCGACTTTGGTCGTGTAGTTGGAATGGCAACAATGACAACACTAAAAAATGACCCGTCTCAACAACGTAAAGACCCTGCAAAAATAGTTGGTGGAACAACAGGCTTAAAACTCACTGACGAAATAATGGGCTCCAACAGTATAACAATATGGATGATACGAGAAAATTCATATACAGGTCAAGATACACAAACAGGAACAGGAGACTTGTTGTCTCGTGCTGTAACTATTAACTTCTCCGATTCAGACGGAAACGGACATATCACAATCCAAGAAGCAATTAATCAAATTAATGCTCAAGCCTCAACAACAAAAGTCAAAGCAAGTTTAATAAATGGCCAATTTGTACTCACCCAGCTAGACCATCTAAATGCAGATGATGCAAGCA
>CALVEK010000044.1 GCA_944326555.1 Candidatus Gastranaerophilales bacterium
TCGCAAAAAAGAAAGAAAAGTATCAATGAAAAAAGAATTCTATTTTGCTTTTTTATATCTTCATTTCTTTTCTTTTGAGTTGCGTAGGCAAAAGAAAAGAAACGAAGCAAAGAAAAGAAAACCGACGCAAGGATTACAACAGGGGCATACTGCCCCCGTACCCCCTGTTTAATATCAATCATATTCAAAATTATTTCATTTTTATTATTTTCTGTTTTTACATAATAAATATGATTAATATTCGATCATTTATATTCAGTCTTCTCATTATCAAATGATTATTGGTTTAAAGTGTAAAAAATCTTTAAAAGTCTGTATTTATGCTTTACAAAATTGCATATTTATATTGAAATAGTATAATGATAATGTAAAACATACGTAGTTAATTAAAAAGAGGATGAAAAAACATGAGTACAGTTCTTGAGAGAGTAAAAAAAGTAGTTGTTGAACAATTAAGTGTAGATGAAAACTTAGTTACTCCAGAAGCTAGCTTTACAGCAGATTTGGGTGCTGATTCTTTGGATACAGTTGAATTAGTAATGGCTTTTGAAGAAGAATTCGGTTGCGAAATTCCTGATGAAGAAGCTGAAAAAATCGCTACAGTTCAAGATGCAGTAAACTATATTGAATCTCATTCATAGTTTATAGCTCTATAGATTTTTATTTGCGGGGAGCATGAAAATACTCCCCGTAAGTATTAAAAGAGATGGTATTTGACCATGCTGTCAGAGTTTAAGAAAAGGTTTACATGATGAGTAAAAGAAGAGTTGTTGTTACAGGTATTGGGATTGTTTCACCTTTTGGTGTAGGTATTGATAAATTTTGGAACAGTCTTTTGGAAGGAAAGAGCGGTATTTCTACTATAGAAAATATTTCGCTTGAGGGTCATACCGTACATATTGCCGGTGAAGTAAAAAATTTTAAGCCTGAAGAATATCTTGACCCCAAAGATGCAAGAAGAATGGATAGATATACTCAGTTTGCAATGGTTGCTGCTGACGAGGCTATTGCTGATTCTGGAATTGTTGCTGGAGAAAACGTTGATCCATACAGATATGGTGTAATTGTTGGTTCTGCAGCAGGTGGTTTTGATACTTTTGAAAAACAACACGATATTATAACTGCAAAAGGTCCTACTAAGTGTTCACCTTTCACAGTACCGATGATTATTGCTGATATGGGTGCAGGTAGAATCTCTATTAAGCATGGTGCAAAGGGTGTAAACAAATCTGTAGTTACAGCTTGTGCTACTTCTGCTCATTCTGTTGGTGATGCTTTCCGCTCTATTCAATGGGATGATGCTGATGTTATAGTTGCAGGTGGCGCTGAGGCTGTTATTACAAAGCTCGGTATAGGTGCATTTACAAGTGCAAGAACTCTATCTAAACATAATGATGAACCAGAAAAGGCTTCAAGACCATATGACAAAGATAGAGACGGATTTATCATGGCTGAGGGTGCAGCTGTTCTTATACTTGAAGAATTAGAACACGCTAAAAAACGTGGCGCCAAGATTTATGCAGAAATTGTTGGTTATGGTCAAACAGCTGATGCTTATGATATTGTTGCTCCCGCTGCTGACGGAGCTGGTGCTGCTATGGCAATGACTCTTGCTGTTAAAGATGCTGGTATTAAACCTGAAGATGTAGATTATGTAAATGCTCACGGTACAAGTACAGGTTTGGGTGATATTGCAGAATCTCAGGCTATTGCAAGAGTGTTTGGCGACCTTAAGAAAAATCCAAACTTAAAAGTAAGTTCTACTAAATCAATGCATGGACATATGTTAGGTGCTACAGGCGCAGCTGAGTCGATTGTTTGTATAGAAGTTATTAATAACGGAATAATTCCTCCGACTATCAACTTAGACAATCAGGATGAGGCTGTTGCAGACTTAAATTATGTTCCTCATAAACCTCAAAAAGCTGATGTTAAATACGCTTTAACAAACTCTTTCGGCTTTGGCGGTCATAATGCTTCTATCTTGTTTAAAAAGTATGAAGGTTAATTGAATTTTTTTACAAAAAGAGGACTCATTAAGAGTCCTCTTTTTGTATATGAATTTTCTTCACTATTTATAAATAAAACATTAGCTTATTATATTTTAATGGTTTTTGTGTTATTCCTTTGCAATACGGTGCAACCTACTATTTTATATTTATATATGTATGTAATTTATTTAAATTCTTTTTATTAACTATTCATATAAAATTAACGTAAAATAAAAGACCTGTTGTATTAGACAACAGGTCTTTCTTTATGGATTCTATTTCCAAATTATATTCTTCCGTAGTATGCATCCAAGTACATTTGCTTGATTTCTTCAAACAACGGATATCTTGGGTTAGCACCTGTACATTGGTCGTCAAATGCAAGTTCGACCATTTCATCAAGTTTTGAAAGGAATTCTTGTTCATCAATACCAAATTCTTTGATTGACATTGGTAAACCAAGATCTTTCTTCATTTGAACTAGTGCTTGTTGCAACAATTCAACTTTTTCATCGTCGTTTTTACCGCCCAAACCTAATTCATCAGCAATTTGACCGTATTTAGCTTTAGCATTCGGGAACTTGTATTGAGGGAATGCTGTTTGTTTAACAGGCTTGTCTGTTGCGTTGAACTTAACAACTTGGTTGATTAGCAATGCGTTTGCCATACCGTGTGGTACGTGGAACATTGCACCAAGTTTGTGAGCCATAGAGTGGCACACACCTAAGAATGCGTTAGCAAATGCCATACCTGCAATTGTTGAAGCATAGTGAACTTTTTCTCTTGCTTGAGGATCTTTTGCTCCGTTGTCGTAAGAACGTTTTAGGTATCTGAATAACAACTTCAATGCTTCTAATGAATTAGAATTTGTAAAGTTTGTTGCCATAGCTGATACGTATGCTTCAATAGCGTGAGTAATAGCATCGTAACCTGAAACAGCTGTCAAACCTTTAGGCATAGAGTCAACAAGGTTTGGATCGATAATTGCTACGTTTGGAGTCAATGCGTAATCTGCAATTGCATATTTAACGCCTGATTGATCATCTGTGATGATAGCAAACGGAGTAACTTCTGAACCTGTACCTGAAGTTGTTGGAACGCAAACCATTTCTGCCTTTTTACCAAGTTCAGGTATCATACAGATTCTCTTTCTGATATCCATGAATCTCATTGCGATATCTTCGAAAACTGTATCAGGTTGTTCATACATTAACCACAATATTTTTGCAGCATCCATAGAAGAACCGCCACCAAGAGCAATAAATACATCAGGTTCATATGCTTTAACCATCATCATTGCATCGTTGATTGTAGACAATGTTGGGTCAGGTTTAACATCAAAGAATATTTGGTAATCAACACCAATTTCGTCCAATGTATTTGTAATAGCATTTGTCATACCGGAATTGAATAAGAATCTATCAGTAACGATAAATGCACGTTTTTTGCCTTGTAATTCTCTAAGAGCCAAATCCAAAGCTCCTCTCTTGAAGTATACTTTAGCAGGAACTTTGTACCAGAGCATGTTTTCTCTCCTTTC
>CALVEK010000045.1 GCA_944326555.1 Candidatus Gastranaerophilales bacterium
CCGATGAATATTGAAAGTTTTATTCGAACAATAGAAAAAAGGACAAATATAGACAAAGACATTATTGATAAAATTGTGGATAATTTGACGGATAGTGATTAATCATCTATAACTTTTCAATATACCAATTAGAAATTCCAAAATGATTTCTCTTGTTTGTCGGCGTTAAACGGGCACGCTACGCTTCAGCCCTTTGCCGACAAGCCGCAAGTTCCATTGTAATTGGAAGTAGAAATTGTATTCCATAGAGTTATCATCTTTAAAATTATAAGAATACTTATTTAATTGTGTTCTGAGATAACTTTCAAAAGCAGTCCGGATTTCTTTTGCAAACTTTTTTCTAAATTCAGGATATGTTATTTCTAAGGTTTCTCTTGTTAGCTTATTTTTCAAAATCATCTTCAAACCCTCTTATATTGTCAAGTTCTATATTGTACCTTTTGCCTTGCTTGTCAACACAAGTTGCGTAATCTATTTCAGCATCAGCAAACTTGTTTTTCCAAATACAAATCAATAAGCCGATTTCTTGTGTTTTTAAATTCAAAACCTTTGTTCCATAAAGTGCATAGTCTTTTTCTGTCATCATTCTTTCCTTTCAAGTATTAAATCTGAATAAATATCATCAGGCTTTTGTGGGTCTATTAAAAACTCTTTCATAAATACAAATCTTTCTCCGTAGGAGTTTTCACAAATTACTGTTTCAAAGTTATAAAAGCCAATTACTTTGTAATACTCATTATCAGAGTTCTCAAAACCTCTAATCTTTTTAAGTTTGTATTTTTCCCCTAATTCAATCATTGCTACCCCTTGCCAGTAATGATATATATCACTCTCAATGGGTTAAATATCAAGTCAATTCTTGGAAAACGAATCATTTAGACATAAAAAGTATTTTTGTAATGAGCAATTATATAAAAATGGATAACAGGCTTTTTAAGCAAATTTTTTAAGTAAGATATGATTTACTATCTCCTATGAGTATAAAATTCAATACAGAGCTTTTTGAACACTTTTTGAACGGTATTAAAATCTTTTTTGAATATTACCTTCCGGATAATTTATAAAATAAGCATTTACAGTATCAGTATCTTGCCTTAAATTTTCGACGATTGGAGTAAGATTGTACAGCTCTTCAATTTCTTGTTGAGTCCTGCAAAAATAATAAATTACAGTAGCTGTGTTATAAATTCGTTCAGCTAATTTTTCTAACTTTCTAAAATCTTTTTGTTTAATCTTGTATTTCTTATTTTTACTCATACGACCTCCTTTTTTAGGTGTCGTATTCATCACTTAATAATAATAAAAAATCAAGTAGAAAAATACATTTATTAAATTGAAATTAAATAATATTTATGGTGTAATTATACTGTGAATAATATAAAATATTGGTTTTCAAAAAAATTTAATAGTTTCAAAAAAGCTGGAATAAAATTTTATGGAGTTAATATATTATTACCAATAGCTATTCCTCTCCTTGTAATATTTTTGGCCTTTATATCTGCTTGGGTTGGTGGTGCGTTAGTTCCTAGTACGTTAAAAGGAATTGTAATAAATACAGCTTTGCAATTTATGTATCTTTCTATTCTTACCTTTTTATCTATTATTCAAAATATAATGAAATATAATGAAAAAGACAGCGATTCGTATCATAATATGGATTTTTGGATAAGTGTTTCCATGTTAGTTATTATTGCAGTTTTTTACGGCATTCAAGTTTATTTGACATTTGTATTAAAAACTATTTCATTGCTGTATCTCTTATTTGTATCAATATTTCTGCTCTTGCTTTTGTATATATCAATGTCAATTTACTCTGAATATAGTGAAGATTCAGATTCGGCAAATATTCATCCAAGTGCTTTTGCAAATAATAGAGAACAACAAGATAATAATGATGATGATTGGGAGTCTAAATTATGATAGAAAACCGTCCAACAATAAAAATAAATAATGTAATTGAGGTTGAGCAACCTTTAGGAACTTTTTTGGTTGCCAAAATGAAAGCTTCAGAACTTTTAAAAATTTCATATCGGGATGAGAGAACATTTAATAAAGATTTATCAAGATATACAGGAACCCAGAGGTCATTAAAACCAAGTAAATTAAAGAGTATCAAAGAATTTATAGAAACTAGAGATGCAACATTTCCAAATACTATTATTGGAACATTGTCAGATGCATCTTTATATGATTATACTAATGGTGTTCTAGAAATTGTTGTTAGCGATGATATTGATGAAAAAGCTTTTCAAGTAATTGATGGACAACATAGATTATGGGCTTTTCAAGATAGTCCAGTTGCCGAAGATTTTGACTTATTAGTTTCATTTTTTCTAAATGCAGATGTTGAAGATCAAGCTTATATATTTTCTATTATTAATACAACACAAACTAAATTAGAACCATCATTAGTTTCCGATTTAACAGAATTATCAAAAATTACAACACCAGAAAACTGTGTACATTCTATTGCCAAAGTATTTAATAATAGGATAAATAGTCCATGGCGTAATTCAATAAAAATGTTAGGTAAAAAAGATATAACATCATCAAATGGTATTATTTCTCAATATTCTTTTAATAAAAGTATTTTAAGATATATATACAATAGTAACAATTCAACAGCTATTAGAAATATATTAATAGATAGTAAGAATAATAGATTAAAATTAGAAAGTATTAAAATAAATATAGAAGAATTTATTTTTTGGAATTATTATAAAAATTCAGAAGAAGAAAAAATATATAAAATTTTAGAAGCTTATTTTAATTCATTAAAAGATGTTTTCCCAAATAAGTGGTGTAATCCAACCTCAATATTATGTAAAACCTCTGGATATGATGCTTTTATGAGATTATTTAGAGATTTTTATAATTATTGCAATGGTGATTTTAATACATTAATTAATAAAGATTTTTATATGAATATTATGCTTAAAAATTTACAAAATGTAGATATAGATGCTGATTCTAATAAACTAGGTGCTGCTGGAGCTGCAAGTTTATATAAAATGTTGAAAAATGAATTTCCTACTAAATAAGTATGTTTAAAATCTCTTTTTCTAAATCTTGAATGTTGTAAATTGTATCTAAAACATCAAAGGTTTCTTCAAGATTGTTTTTGGCACTGTTCCAACCACAACCATCTGTAAACCATATGAAGGTTACTCCATCTATTGTTGCAACTTCTTGAGCAAGTGTTTTATAACTTCTTGCTGTTTCGTTTAACTTTGAGCCTCCACTAGCATAAAAATTAGTTTCAATTACATAAATTTGTTTATCTGTTTTAATTACAAAATCAAAACGTTTTTCCATTTTACCCTGATTAGAAATTGCGGATAAATTTATATTCCATTTTTGCTCAATTTCATGAATATGCATTTCTTTAAAGTAATTTTGTCCCTTAATAAAACCTGCTTTTTGAATATAACTTTCAACAAGATTTTCCATTAAATGTCCGCCACGATTTTTACGAGCATTAGAATCTAAACCCGTTTCAACACCTGTTGCATAATCTACTAAATTATTTACAATATGGTTTTGTAGCAAGTCAAAAAGCTTTGTTTTTCTCATAAACATTTTGTATTCTTCAATAGAATAATTCATTTTCTTGAATGAAAAATTATATTCTCCATCTTTATCTATAGTATAAATTTCATTAGCTCTGACAGCTAAAAGTAAAGGAATACATTTTAAAGTTTCCGGATATTTTTTTATAATATTTTCAAAATCTTGTTCAATATTTTTTGAACCAACTAAAGAGTTTAAAATATTTAACTCAACTTTTAAGTTATCTATATTCTTAGTAATTTTATCAAAATCTGCATAATAGCCATAATCTGCAATACAAGGTCTAAAAGTAGATAACCATTCTTTAAAATTTCTAGTCATAATTCCTCACTAAAACTTCTGTAATTTTGCCTCTACCATTAGCATTAGCATTTACAGCACGAGAAGCAAAAACTTTTTTTATTTCATAATTGGCATATAATTCATTTACTAATTTAGTATCAGAATTGGAAAGCATGAACATTACACCCATTGCATCTAACTCATCACAAACCTCTCTCAACTTAAACTGCATATCCAAATCAAAACCATTTTTTGTGTATGAAGTAAAACTGGATGTTTCATTTAATGGAACATAAGGAGGGTCAAAATAGACAAAATCACCTTTTTGGACTTTCTCTAAAATCGCTGAAAAATCTGCACATTTAACTTCTGTATCTTTAAGTAATTTTGAACAGTTTATTAAATTATCCGCATCAACTATTCTTGGATTTTTATAATTTCCAAACGGGACATTAAATTGTCCTTGAGAATTTACTCTGTATAAACCGTTAAAACAAGTCCTATTTAAGTATATAAAACGACTTGCCTTTTCTACATTTGAAAGTGTTGAATATTTTTCAGTTCGATCCAAATTTCTTATTTCTAAAAAATATTCTTTTGAAACTTCATGCTTACTTAGATCTGCAATCAATTCATAAACATTATCTCGAACAGTTAAATATAAATTTATTAACTCTTCGTTCATATCTGAAATATAGCCATTTTGTGGTTGCAGTTCAAAAAACAGGGCACCTCCACCGATAAAAGGTTCAAAATATCTGTTGTAAGACTTTGGCATATTTTTGAGCAGTTCAAATATTAGCTGACGTTTTCCGCCAACCCATTTAACAATCGGATATGTTTCATTTTTCAATTGTTCTAAAACTACTGCCATACTTTTTCTTTCTTTGAAAATGCTTGTTCAAACCTTTTGATTGAAAGGTCTAAATATTCTTTTTCCAAGTCTATACCAATAAATTTCCTATCTAATTCTAAAGCCATTATACCAGTTGTTGAGCTTCCTGTAAAAGGATCAAGAATCAAATCTCCAACATTCGTTGATGCAAGGATTATACGCCTTAACAATTCTAAAGGTTTTTGTGTTGGATGTTTACCAAATTCTTTTTCATAACTTTTTGGAGTTCCTATTGCCCAAACTGAACGCATTTGTTTTTCTGGCTTTTTAATAAAATCTTCACCCCAATCGCCATTTTTCATAAGCTCATAATTAAATGTATGTTTTTCTTTATTATCTATTTTTGCCCACAAAAGTGTTTCATGGCTTGCTGTAAAATACCTGCAAGACATATTAGGCGAAGCATTTGGTTTAAACCAACAAATATCATTTAGAATTTTAAATCCATTCTTTTGTAAGGCAAACCCACAAGCATAAATAGAATGATAAGTTCCCGAAATCCAGATTGTTCCGTTAGGCTTCAAAACTCTTTTGCAGGCTTTTATCCATTTTTGATGGAATTCAAAATCCTCATCAATCCCTTTACTCTCATCCCATTTGCCTTTATTGACTGAAACAACCTTTCCAGATTGGCATGTAATGCCACCATTAGATAACATATACGGGGGATCTGCAAAAATCATATCAACGGATTCTGGTGCTGCTTTATTTAGAATTTCAATACAATCACCTTGAAATAAAGTTATATCGCCTTTTTCAAAAAACTTTTGCATTGGTTAATTATATGATAAAAAAAATTATTGTGTATGTAATATAAAAGGTTCTATTGTACAATGTAACAATTTAATTTTTGTACAAATAGGTTTAACTATTTTTACTTGTAGGAAATAAACCATCTTCTAAATCAACAATATTAATATTAGAAATGTTTTTTGGATATTTATCTGAGTTTTCAATGATAATAATTTGCTCATCAATAAGTTTAGAAAGTGACTCATAGAATAATTGATGAGTTTCTTTCTTTAAGTCTTCATTTTTACTATTTTTAATTTTATGTTTTTTATAGGTTGTAAGCGGTGAGTCTATTACTGTAAATCCAGGATGTTGTAAATTATTTTTTATACAATATTTTAAAAAACCAACTAAAAATGCTGTATATAAAATTGCTCTAACACCCTGTCCAAAAGAACTACGAGGTCTGTCATTTACTTTTATATCACATATATCTGTATCAAATTCTACAACTAATTCTTTTTGCAACTTGGAATCTTTATCGAGCTTAATTCCCCATTCTTTAATTAAACTTTGTATTTCTTTTTCCAATAATGAAATTTTATTTGTAGTTTCTTCAGATGAAAGTATATCTTTTAAAGTTAATTTATTAGCTTGGTCATCTTCTGGAATAATATCTTTAATGTTGTTTATATCATGTTTAAATTTTTTAATTAATTGTTCGTTATTCTCTTTATTTTTAATTAAAATTTGAGTATCAATGTATTTTGCGATAATTGCTTCATTTTTTATCAATTCAGGCTCTATATTAAATTTATAATTATCAAATTGTTCATTTATTTTATTATCTATAATAGTTAGTTCTTTTTTCAATAACCCTACATCTGATATAACATCATCAATGCTTTTATTTAAATCATTAAGGTTAGCAAGGATTTTATTTCTTTCGTAATTAACAGCTTGTTCTACAGCTTCATAATTTACAATTTCTTTTTTTTCAGTTGTACAACCACAAAGTGGGCAATTTAAATTTTTTAAATTATTAAAATGTTTGTTTCCTTCATTAATAAAATCTATTCTTTTTAAATCATTATCACAGTATTCTTTTAATAAGAGAAAACGGTTATACAAAATTTGATTTTGTTGAAGTTTATCATTTAATTTTTTCTTTTCTTCAGTTAGACTGTTTATTTCTATTTCAAAATTTGTAATAATATTTTTTATTTCATCTCTCCGTTTATATACTTTTGTAATATTTAAACTGTAAGTATCTAGTTCTTTAATTTCTTCTTCAAATACTTTTTGTCGTTTTTCAGCTTCATTTAATAGTGTTTTGATATATTCTTTTGTATATTGTTGACTGGTTTTTAAAATTTCATTACTTGTTTGATTATTAAAAGCAG
Source organism: Candidatus Gastranaerophilales bacterium (assembly GCA_944326555.1). Taxonomy (GTDB): domain Bacteria; phylum Cyanobacteriota; class Vampirovibrionia; order Gastranaerophilales; family Gastranaerophilaceae; genus Limenecus. Next base: position 6,883 of record CALVEK010000045.1, read on the forward strand.
AATAATCAGAATTATCTAAAAAACATTTAAAGATACTTCTTCCTCGAGCAGCTTCCGTATGTTGCATAGATAATATGGGAGATTGATTTTCCGCAGATACATCATCTTCATTTACAAAAAACAATTTTTTATAATTTGAAATAGTCAAATTACCAATTTTATCAAGACGGTGTAAAATCTTACGTTCTTTTATTCCTAATTTTTTAAGTAATTCAGATGAAATCTTAGAATTAATAATATCCTTTACTTTAGTTTTATCATTAATGTTAATAATATTTGTATCATAAATATATAATGTGGATTTCGAAATACGATTTCTCTTGAGGGTATAAACTTTGTTTTCCCCGGTTATTTCTAAATAATATGTATTGTAGCCTCTACTCTCTGGTATTGTTTGCTCTTCATCTGGAGCTTTTGAACCTCCTAACACAAAATAAATAATTTTATACAGATGTGATTTCCCACAGTCAGAACTGCCTAATATCACATTTAATCCTTTGGTGAGCTTAATATTTACAGTTTTTTTATTTTCACCTTCAATTTTAATTTTTGAAATATAAAATCTACTTTCCATCTGTTTAAATTGCTCCTATTTTACTAAAATCAATGCTTTTTGATTTTAGTTTTGTATAAAATAATTCTTTTAACTCATCTTCGGAATATTTATAAAAATTATCTACAACCCATAATGCTGTACATTTTAATTGCTCACACAAATCATTCTGAAGGCTTTTAACAAATAAATTAGTTAATCTGTTGGCTTTATAAAAAATACCATTTGCATGATAACTTACATCAACCAAGCCTTTTCTCCATAAAAATTCTACAGATTGTGATATGGTTTCTTTATTAACATGAAATTCAAAAAATCTATAAGGGGAATTAGGTAAAACACTATCAGGTGCATTGTCTATATCTCCAGAATGCATCATCAAATAATCAAAATAAGTTAATTTTTCAATGTTGTATTCATTGTTAATATCAATATTTAATAATATCAAAATTCTTAAACTTATTTCTAGAGGATTATTAAATATATTTATATTATTTGTCATTCTTAATCACCCATTTAACTTTATTTTCATTAGCAAGATAATGGCATATACCTTGTTTACTTGAACTATCAACAGCTTTACTTAATTCATTAGAATCTGATATTTGACAATGTCGAGCTTCTTGTAAACTATTATTTAATCTTTGATAACCTGTTTCAATAGACGTATCTTCGACTGTATCTATAATAGAATCATATATATCCTCTTTTATATCAAGAAAAGGTCTTTCATTTTTACAAGCATCTCGTGTAATCTTTTCTAAAGTAAAAGCAGAATAATAGTGTTTACGTTGTCTTTTGAAATGGTCAATATATTTGTCTGGAATATTTTCTTTATTTATATTAGTATTTTCTATTTCTGAATATGTATCTAAAATATGATTTATATAAGTATTTTCAAAAGTATCTATATTTTCTGGAACAGCCAATTTGGACTTCAGTTTAATATGTTGCTTGAATCTAAAACTAAAATAATTTGTCTTTTTAAATTGCTCAATAAATTCAGTAGGTGAAATGTGTTTAAAGATACTAAAATCAACAGAATTTCTAATATATTCGAACAATTTATTTTTTTCGTCAAGCTTCATCTTATTTGCCATAAAAGTCCATTCGTCGATTATAGCCTTTTTTAATTCTTTTTTATGGTAATACAAAGTGTCGTGTGCTTCTACGGATAAACTCTTAGGAGCCACAAAATAATATTCTTTTGGTAGCGGATAAGCATTTTTAAAAGTGTAATAACACAATTTAGAGATTTCTTGTTTTAATGTGGATAAATTAATAGGGCAATCATAATGTTTACATTGATAGTTATCCCAAGTTTGTCTATCTGTTGTATAAAAGGCGCATACATCTCGTCCTTTATCTCCTTTCCCTCCTAGCCTTTCAACATCAACATATTTTCTTTTAGATTTTAAATAACCATTAACCCAATCTTCTATGACCTCTTCATACTCATTTGGTTCAAAAGATTCAAGCATCTTTTGTTCTGAAATATCGCTACATTCAAATTCATATAAGGATTCTTCTGTCAAATTGCCTCAAAATTTTTAGGAACACTATTTTGTCATGTTATCATGTAAATATTTCAAAATTTAATTTATTAAAATTTGTTAAATTAGATAATTTTTCAATATTACAAAATACCATAAAATCTTCATCTCATAATTATTTCCATCTTGTTCTATATGTTAGAATACACATAATATATCGGCATTTGTGGCTTTGTATTTGAGTTTTGACAGTTGGAAATAAGTGTTTTATATTATACAAAACAAGATAAACATGAACACTTTTCTTTGGATGTTGCCAGATAAAGAGAAAAATCAATTTGGTTAATTTTTTAGTTTTTTCGTTATTATTGCAACATAATAAAATATAAACTTTTACTGTTTATGTAAAATCAAACATCTACAATAGTAATATATATAATCTAATACTCATTATTACTGTTACAAATAATCATTTAATGTGTTTCTTTACACAGACATTGCAGGAATTTGATTTTTTTGAACTAATAGGGGTGTGTTTCAAATATATCTTGATTTTTTTAGTCGGAA